>JBBRYP010000100.1:0-3306 GCA_038237515.1 Gaiellales bacterium | reverse complement strand
CCCTTGAGCATGTCGGAGAGCGACTTCAGCGGCCGGTTGCCCGGGCCGGTAACGGCGCGACCGCGGCGGCCGTTGTCGAAGAGCGCGTCGACGGCCTCCTGGAGCATCCGCTTCTCGTTGTTGACGATGATCTCCGGCGCGCCCAGGTCGAGCAGCCGCTTGAGGCGGTTGTTCCGGTTGATCACGCGGCGGTAGAGGTCGTTGAGGTCGCTCGTCGCGAAGCGGCCGCCGTCGAGCTGCACCATCGGGCGAAGCTCCGGCGGGATCACCGGAACCGCTTCGAGAACCATCCACTCGGGGCGGTTCTCCGACTTGATGAACGCGTTCACGACCTTCAGCCGCTTGATCGCGCGCGCCTGCTTCTGGCCCTTCGAGCTCTTGATCGTGGCGCGAAGCAGGTTCGCCTCGGCGACGAGGCCGAGATCCTTCAGCAGCTCGCGGATCGACTCTGCACCCATGCCGCCCCGGAAGTAGACGCCGAAGCCGTACGGGGAGCCGAACCGGTCCTTCAGCTCGCGGAAGATCTGCTCGTCGTTGACGACCATCTTCACCTCGAGGTCCCGGAAGAGCTGCCAGGTCTGCTCGAGCCGGCGGACGGCCTCCACCGCCGCCTCGCGCGTGTCCTCGCGGCGCGACTCGATGTCGAGGTACATCTCCCTGACCTTCAGCGCCCAGGCGATGATCGAGTCGAGATCCTCCTTCTGGATCCGCCCGTCAGTGCGCAGGCAGAGGTCGTTCGTCAGTTCCCGGAGCACGTTGGCGTCCGCCTCGGGGTCGGCGGTCGAGAGAACGTCGCGGAGCAGGCCGTTGCCGAGGTCGCGGGCCCGGTCGAGGTTCTTGGCCTCGACACCGGCCACGATCGCCTGGTCGTCGGCATTCAGCGCCTCGCCTGAGAGCAGCCCTTCGGTGACGCGGTTCAGGTGCTTCGTGATCGCGCCCTTCTTGGACCCGCTCGCCTTCTCGAGCTCGCGGCGCAGGGGCTCGAGAGCCTCGCGCATCTGGATCGCGGCGTTCGCCACCGTATCCAGCTCGCGCGGCGTGAGCTTGCGATCCTCGCGGATCGCGGCGTTGCGAACGAGCTCGCGGATCTTCTTCGAGTCCTCGGTCGTGATCTTGCTCGCGACCTCCACGAAGAGCCCGCTCACGAGCTTGCGTGCGTCCTCGAGCGGCGGCTGCCCCTGCTCCTCGGCCCAGTTCGCGAGGCCTCGGCCCCAGAAGTCGTCGTCCTCGTCGAAGTCGCGCTCCTTCCCCTTCGTGAAGAAGTCGCGCCGGCGTGCAAGCCGGTCCTCGAGCGCGGCGAGGCTCTCGTCGCGGTCGACGTAGATCCGCTCCGACTCGGCCCGCACCTTGTCCTCCAGGTCGGCGAGATCCTTCTGGCGCGCCTCCGCGTCGACCGCGGTGACGATGGACGCGGCGAAGTAGAGAACCTTCTCGAGCTCGCGCGGGGCGATGTCGAGCAGGTAGCCGATGCGGCTCGGAACGCCCTTGAAGAACCAGATGTGCGAGACGGGCGCAGCGAGGTCGATGTGCCCCATCCGCTCGCGCCGAACCTTCTGGCGCGTCACCTCCACGCCGCAGCGCTCGCAGATGATCCCTTTGTAGCGGACGCGCTTGTACTTGCCGCAATAGCACTCCCAGTCCTTCGTCGGACCGAAGATGCGTTCGCAGAAGAGGCCGTCGCGCTCGGGCTTGAGCGTCCGGTAGTTGATGGTCTCGGGCTTGGTCACCTCACCGGAGGACCAGTCGCGGATCTGCTTCGAGGACGCGAGACCGATCCGGATCGCGTCGAAGTCATTGATGTCGATCAAGTGCGTTCGCCTCTCTTCTGAATGTCGTTGCGGCAAGTTGGCGAGCCGGCGTGCAGCGGCGTGGCCCGGGGCCGGGGGATCGGCATGGGCTCCATCTACTCGACCTCGAGATCGGCCGTGTCGAGGCCGGCGACGGGGCCCGCCTGCGCCTCTACTTCCTCGACGGCCTCCTCGCCTGGCGAGACGTCGATGTCGGCGAGATCGGTGAGCACCTCGTCGACTGGGAGGGGCACCTCGCCGTCCTCGTCGATGCGCTCCTGGCCCTCCTCGGCCTCCTCCGCGCTCGGCGGGCGCCCAGCCGCGCGGAGCGACCCGGGCGAGAGATCGATTCCGAGCTCCTCGGCGGCGCGGAGCAGCTCGTCGTCCTCCTCGCGCACCTCGACCTCGCGACCCTCGTCGGAGAGAACGTTGACGTCGAGCGCGAGCGACTGCATCTCCTTCAGCAGCACCTTGAACGACTCCGGGATCGACGGCTCGGCGATGTTCTCGCCCTTGACGATCGCCTCATAGGCCTTGACCCGCCCGACGGTGTCGTCGGACTTGATGGTGAGCATCTCCTGGAGCGTGTACGCGGCGCCGTAGGCCTCGAGCGCCCACACCTCCATCTCGCCGAAGCGCTGGCCGCCGAACTGGGCCTTGCCCCCGAGCGGCTGCTGGGTGACGAGCGAGTACGGACCCGTTGAACGAGCGTGGATCTTGTCGTCGACGAGGTGCAGGAGCTTCAGGATGTACATGTAGCCGACGGTGATCTTCTGCTCGAGCGGCGAGCCGGTGCGGCCGTCGAACATGCGGACCTTGCCGGAGCAGAAGCGCCCGGTCGGCCGGCTCTTGTCGACGACGAAGCTGATCGGCGAATCCTCGTTCTGCTCGACCCAGCGCACGAGTGCACCGTCGACGTCCGCCTCGGTCGCCCCGTCGAAGACGGGGGTCGCGATCGGTGTCGGGTCAGGCAACTTGACGAGGTCAGCCTTGCCGGCCTTTCCGTTGGATCGGGCCTCCTCGAAGACGCCGTGGGCCGCGGCCCAGCCGAGGTGGGTCTCGAGGATCTGGCCGATGTTCATCCGGCTGGGCACCCCGAGCGGGTTGAGCACGACGTCCACGGGCCGACCATCCTCCAGGAACGGCATGTCCTCCTCGGGGACGATCTTCGCGATCACGCCCTTGTTGCCGTGGCGACCCGCGAGCTTGTCGCCCTCGGCGATCTTGCGCTTCTTCGCGACGTAGACGCGCACGAGCTCGTTGACGCCCGGAGACAGGTCGTCTCCGTTCTCGCGCGAGAACGTCTTCACGTCGATCACCTTCCCGCCCTCGCCGTGCGGGACCTTGAGCGAGGTGTCGCGGACCTCGCGCGCCTTCTCCTTGAAGATCGCGCGGATCAGCTTCTCCTCGGCGGTCAGCTCCGTCTCGCCCTTCGGCGTCACCTTCCCGACGAGCAGGTCGCCGGAGCCGACCTCCGCCCCGATCCGGACGACGCCGCGCTCGTCAAGGTCCTTGAGGG
>JBBRYP010000099.1:0-4063 GCA_038237515.1 Gaiellales bacterium | reverse complement strand
GATGCGACGACGACGGCAACCGCGACGGCGAGCGCGGCGACGAGCGTGAGCCGGGCCCGGAAGCTCATCTCTCCCGGAGCGCGTAGCCGACGCCGCGGACGGTCTGGATCAGGCGCGACCTGCCGTCAATCTCCGTCTTGCGGCGCAGGTAGCCGATGTAGACGTCGAGCGAGTTGGAGCCGAAACCAAAGTCGTACCCCCACACGCGATCGAAGATGACGGACCGAGTGAGAACCTGCCGCGGGTTGCGCAGGAAGAGCTCGAGGAGCGTGAACTCGGTTCTGGTCAGCTCGAGCGGCTCCCCGCCGCGCCTGACCTCGTAGGTCGAGAGGTCAAGCTCGAGATCCGCAAAGCGAAGCACCTCGCCCGACTCGTCCACCGTCCGCCTCAGCAGCGCCCGGAGCCGCGCGAGCAGCTCCTCGAGTGCGAACGGCTTGACGAGGTAGTCGTCGGCGCCGGCGTCGAGTCCCGCGACGCGGTCGGCCACTTCATCACGTGCGGTCAGCATGAGAACCGGCGTCAGGTTGCCAGAGCGGCGAAGCCGGCGGCAAACCTCGAGCCCGTCCGTTCCCGGCATCAGGACATCGAGGAGAATCGCGTCCGGCTGGCTGTTTCTCTCCAGACGGGCGAGAGCCTCGTCGCCACTTGCGGCCAGGTCGACCTCGTAGCGCTCCAGGAGCAGCGCCCGGCGCAGCGAGTCCCGCACCGCCGGCTCGTCATCGACTACGAGGAGGCGCACGAGGTTGCGCGTAGCCGCAGGCTAGGGTTGCGAGACGCCGACCCGGTAGCTGCCGGAACCGGCCACCCGGGTGATTGTCGCGCGATAGGCGCGCGTGCCGCAAACGGTCGTCGAGATGGAGGCGTTCGCAGATGCGCGCGGCGTCGTGGAGCGGGCTACGCGCGTGCCCGACGCAGAGTAGAGGTCGATTCGAAGCCGGCCTGTCGGCGGCGCCCGCACGCTGAGCCGAAACGCACCGTCGAGTGGGGTCGTCAAGGGGAAGCTGCGGCTCTTCACAGCGGCGGAGAAGGCACCTGAAAGTGTGGAGGACGTGTTCGCGCGCCAGGGCTCGGTCACGTCCTGCGAGAGCAGCGAGAGCGACGTCTCGTCGGGGTAGAAAATCTGGCTGACGATATCCCAGGGCGCCTCGGCGATCCCCGCGCGGCGCTCGTTCAGCACGCGGTAGGTCTCGGCAAAGCCCTCACCCGGGTTTCTGTCGTACTCACTCCGCCTTTCCGCGCCGGGAAACATCGTCTTGTCGCGAGTGTTGCGGCAGACCTGCAGGTAACTAGCCCAGCGCTTCGTGCCCCACTCCACGGCGGGCCAGGGCGTGTTCAGGCGGTGGGCGGCGACATGGTGGCCGTACTCATGCGTGATCAGTGCCTCCACCGAGACGTTCGGGCTGTCTTCGCCCGGCACGATCAGGGTCGACTTCCGGTCGCTGTAGCAAGCAAGCGCGCCGGCGCCGCACACCGAGCGCACCTCGAGCGGCGTGACGAGATAGGTGGTGAGGCCGGGCAGCTCGCTGCCGTGGACGAGGCCGGCAAGGAAGTTCGCCCAGCGCTGGCCGAGAGCTGGATCCTCGGGATAGTCCTTCGCCGCGTAGATCTTGACGCGCTCGCCGGTCGAGGCGATGTAGTCGCCGCCCCAGTACTCGCTGCCGGCGGCAAGCCGCGCGCTGACCGACTCGACGCGGGCGTACCGGACGCTGTCACCCGAGCGGGCGATCTCCGCTGCCTTCGGGCTCTCGAGCCGGTGCTGCGCCGCGTTGGCGGACGGTGCGGCGAGAAACGCCGCAACCGCCGCCAGCGCTGCGAGGAGGGGTAGCGGGCGAGGCGCATGGATGGCCCTCCTCACCCGCCGTGTCAGGGTGCTACTCACGGGCTCGGGGCCGCGCGATGCCCAGCCGTGTCGCGGCGGGAAGCGTAGGGGTCTCGTTCCGTCCGGTAGACACGGCGAGGTCAAGAGTCACAGGCGAGGCTAAGAGGCGGCTAAGAGTTCTGTAAAGCTAGCGCGCGCTCGCGGATCCCGCAGACGTCGAGGCCGAGCGCCCGGTCGTGCTCCTCCGACGAGCCATAGCGGCTGATGATCCGGCGGGGCACTCCGACTGACTCGATCCGCGCCGGGCGGTGCGCGAGAGCCGCGGTTACCTGAGGAGCGAGGGTGCCTTCGTAGAATGGCTCGACGACGAGGAACTCGGCAGCCGGGGCTGCCGCGGCACGGAGCATCTGACCGTCGAGCGGGACCACGGTCGTCGCGTACAGCACGGTGGCGTCGATGTCGGCGACGGCCTCGAGCGTGCGATCGAGGAGCGGGCCGGCGGCGATTACTGTCAGGTCCCGGCCCTCGCGAACGAGCGTCAGCCCGCCCAGGCCCAGCTTGCGATCCTCCGCGTTCGCCGCCACGCTCGTTCGTATGTAGGTCGGGCGCCCGTTCGCGTACGTCTGCCGGACGAGCTCGGCGGCCTCGCCCGGGCCGCCCGGCACGAGGATCTCCATGCCCGGGACCGTCGACAGCGCCGCGACGTCGCCGGGCGCATGATGCGTCATGCCCGAGGTGCCGTAGTCGTACGACGCTCCGATGGTCAGGAAGAGGCCTTCGAGGCACTGGTAGCCGAAATCCAGCTTGATCTGTTCGAGCGCACGCTCGGCGAGGAAAGGTGCGATCGTGTGGACGACCGGCCGGAAGCCCTCCAGTGCAAAGCCTGCCGCCACGCCGACCGCGGTTCCTTCCATGATCCCGACATTCACGGCGCGTCGCGGATCGCCCTGCAGTACGTCGGCAAAGAGGTCGAGGCTGACGTCCGCGAGGACGACGGCGACCGTCGGGTCGTCGTGAAAGAGCTCGACGACGGTGGCCGCCGCCCGCTCCCGCATAGTCGGCTGCAGGCTGACCCTCACGGCTCGATCGTCGCGACGACCGCAGTCGGCCCGTCGGCGCGGGGCACGAGCGCCTCGCGCAGAGCAGTGTGGTCGCGTCCGTCGATTGTCGTGGCATTCCAGCCGAAGGCCGCGAGCTTCTGCGCAATCGACCCCATCGTTACGCTGCTGCTCGAGTTGTCGACGACCACGAGCGTCAGGTTCTCCAGGCGGCGTGCTCCCGCATGCAGGATCGCCTCCCAGTTCGAGCCCTCGTTCAGCTCGGCGTCTCCGGTCAGCACGAAGACCCGCTGACCGTCGAGGCTCTTCGCACGAAGCGCGTACGCGACGCCCACCGCCATCGCCAACCCGTGCCCGAGCGATCCGGTCGAGACCTCCACGCCGGGTACCTGCAGGCGATCCGGATGGCCACCGAGCCGCCCCTCCCAGCGCAGGAAACGCCGCAGCTCGTCCTCGGAGAAGAACCCCTTGCGTGCAAGGATGGCGTAGAACGCGACCGGCCCGTGGCCCTTGCTGAGCAGGAAGCGGTCGCGGTCGCGCCAGGCAGGATTCGCCGGGTCAACCCGCAGGACGTGCTCGTAAAGCACGTAGAGCACATCGAGTGTCGAGGTGGCGCTCGCCGAGTGCTTCTCGTCGCCGGTGGCGAGGGACATGAGGCGCTCGAGCTCTGCCATAGCCTCTATAGGCACTCGCCTATATTAGAGAATGCCGATATTCTCGGCGGCGAATGCGGTCGGACAGCGACAGTGCGAGGGGATTGAAGGCCCTGGGTCATCCCGTGCGGCTCGCCATGGCCCTCCGGCTCGCGGCCGAGCCCGAGACATGCGCCTGCGACTTCGCGGACGTCTTTCGGGTCAGCCAGCCCACGGTCAGCCAGCACCTCAAGGTGCTGCGGGAAGCCGGGCTCGTCACGACGCGGCGACGGGGAACGCAGATCTGCTACTCCCTCGAGCCGACCGCGATTCGTGAGCTGCAGGAGCTCGTCGCAGCGCTCGCGGCGCCTCGTGCAAGCCGGGCCGCCTAGTGCCCCGTTCACTAGCCGCCGGGTGACGGTCGCCACAGCAGCGGTGAACCGCCTGTCGACCGGCGCCGAGATCCGCGTCACGAACCCGGAGCAGACGCGAGCGGTCGTGCTCGTGAACGGCGGCCAGGCCCGGGACGTCCCCGGCACGTGGAGCGCCACGCT
>JBBRYP010000098.1:0-4419 GCA_038237515.1 Gaiellales bacterium | reverse complement strand
GCGACCACGTCGGGTAGAAGCCCGTCCCGATGCGGTGCGGCGCCGAGCGGTCGCCGTTCATCACCACGATCTGTGGCCGCGGGAGCTGCTGCGGATAGACGATCCGCTGGACGGCGAGGCGCGTGCCGTCGGGCGACCACGCCGGTTCGAAGCTGTGGACGTTGCTGAAGTCCGGCGTCGTCACCGGCTGCGGCGGCGACTCGGACGCAGCCGAGGCGGCGACGCCGACCGCGGCGAACGCGGCGGCAATGACGGCTCTCAGCACGAAGAGGCGGTACCCGCTGGTGCGCGGAACTACTCGCGAGAATGCTGCTCGCGCGCTCGCTGGAGCACGCCGGCGATCAGCTCGTCGCGAGGGGCGAGCTCGTGGGCCCGCTGGAGCTGCAGCCGCGCGTCGCGACGTCGGCCGGCATCGAGGAGCGCGACCCCGAGCAGGTAGCGTAGTGCAGCCGAGCGCGGCTCCTTGCGGACCGCCTGGTCGAGGGCGGCGACCGCCCGCGCGGGGGATGAGGCGAGCTGCGCCCGGGCGACGAGCGGATCGGTCGAGAGCGGGTCGAGACGGCGCGCCCAGCGAAGCTCGGTCGTCGCAGATCCCTTCCCGTCAACGGCCTTCGAAGTCAGCTTCGCCGAGAGCCACGGCGGCGCGAAGGCGAGCAGTGCGACGGCGAGCACAGCCCCTCCGGCTGGCCAGGAGACCCTCCCGGCGAGCCGTGCCCGCTGGCGCCCGGAGACGGCCCCGAGTGCGAGCAGCAGGAAGAAGGGGATCCCGAGCGCGGGAAAGGTCCAGAGCCAGTCGACGAGTGAGTGGGCGAGCCAGTACGAGCCGGAGGCGAGGGCGCTCGTCGCCGCGACGTAGCCGCGGCGGGCGCCGCGGGCCGCCAGAGCCAGTGGGATGCCGACCGCGCCGGCGAGCAGCAGGAAGCCGAGTATCCCCTCCTCGCACAGCACCTCGAGCGGTAGGGAGTGGGCGCGCGCGGGGGTGTTGGAGGTTCCGCCGTCGCGCAGGTAGGCGGGGCCGAATCCGCGCGCTCCCACACCGGCGACCGGATGGTCGCGGAACTCGCCGAGGGCGACGCGCCAGACGTCGTAGCGGTACGAGCCGAGGACGAAGAGGTGCGTCCCGCCGGTCTCCTGCGCGGGCGGGGTCTTGAACTGGTGCCACTTGTCGGCGAAGAAGCGTTCCGGATGGTGCACCACCACGAGAAAGGCCGCGAGCGCGGCGAGCAGCGCGAGCCCCGTTGCGAGGCCGGCGACGCGGCCGGCCCGGCGGCGGCCGCGCTCGCTTAGCTCGAGGCGCGAGTCGGCGAGGACGTAGGCCCAGCCGGCTGCGATCCCGGCTACCGCGACGATCAGGACCGCGAGCCCGGCGTGGCGGATTGCGCGGTCGAGCTCCGCCGGACCGTGCGCGCGAAAGGGCGCGGTCAGCGGCGCCGCCGCGAGTGCGACGAGGGCGGCCGCGATGAAGGTCGGCACGAGCAGCCGCAGGCGTAACGGTGAGACGGCGAAAAGCACGATCGCGGAGACGGCGAGGCCGATGACGGAGCCCTTGCTCTGCGCGATCAACGCCGCCGAGCCGAGTGCAGCGGCGGCGCCCACGGACACCGCCCGGATCATCCGACGGGTGCCCGGGCGCGCGGCGAGTACGACGGCGGGCCAGAACCCGAGCAGGAACAGGGCGGCTTGCGCGTTCGCGTACGCGATCGGGAAGTTCAGCCGGCCCTCCTCGAAGAGATCCGGCGCGTTCCCACGCGCGAGGAGCTCGGTCGCCGTCGCGAGCGCGAGCGCGAGCAGCCCGGCGGCCGCCACGGCTGAGGCGACGGTCGCCTCCTCGCGGGAGCGCAGCACGAGCAGCGGGAGGACGAACGCGACCGCATACGCAGCGGTCAGCAGCGACTCGTCGCGGGCCAGCGTCGGCACCGCCGACCAGCCGGCGGAGATGCCTGCCAGGGCGGCGAGGCTGACGAGCGCGGCCAGCGCAGCGAGCGCGGTGCGCGGCGGCGCCTGCGCCGCTCCCGAGAGCAGCACCATCCCGAGCGCGAGTGCGCAGAGGACGGCGTAGGGCAGCCAGTCGACCGCGGCGATCGAGCCGTTAGCGACCCACGCCAGAGCGAAAGTCGAGACGACGAGCGAGCCGAGCGGCAGCGTTCGGATCGCGGTGGCGCGCGCCGCGCCGCCTGCGAGAATGGCCGTCGCCCTCGCGTCCCCTTCCGCGCCCGCGCCCTCACTCATACAGGAAGCCCCGGCCATTCACCGTCCATGAGCCGTACCCGCGCGGCCGTCGTCGGCTTCGTCCGTGCGAACACGGCTGCCTCCCGGGTGATCGAGAGGCGTCTGCCCCAGGCGCGGACGAACCCCCGCACGCGGTACGCGGAGCGGGTGGCGGCTGCGATGGCCGCCTTCGAAGCTCCCGGCCTCGTCGTCGACGTCGGCGGGGGCAAGGCCTGCCCGTTCGCCGCCCTCAGACGCCCCGGCAGCGGGGCGAGGATCGTCGCCGTCGACGTCTCGGACGAGGAGCTCCGCCACAACGCAGACGTCGACGAGACGATCGTGGCCGACATCGTGCGCGAGCTGCCGTTCCGCGCGGGTGAGGCGCGCCTCGTCGTCTCGAGCTCGGTTCTGGAGCATCTGCCGGACACCAGGTCCTTCATCGCCAATTGCCGCACCGTCCTGGAGGAGGAAGGTCTGACGATCCATCTGTTCCCGGGTCGCTGGGCGCCCTTCGCGATGCTGAACCGGGTGCTGCCGCGCGGCGTCTCGCGTCGCCTGCTGCACTCGCTGATGCCCGGATCGGAAGGCATCCAGGGCTTCCCCGCCTACTACGACGAGTGCTCGGCACCGGCGATGCGCAGGCTCCTGGAACGGGAGGGTTTCCACCTTCTCGAGCTCCAGGCGGGCTACTACCAGGCGGACTACTTCGCGTTCTTCCTGCCGCTCTACGTGCTGAGCGCCCTCTACGAGCTCCTGCTCTACGCCTTCGGCCTCGAGGCGCTGGCGGCGAATGTTCTCGTGGTGGCCCGGAAGCCTCGCGCAGAGGGCTCGACGGCGACCCGCGGCGCGTCGGCTACCATGCGCGAACCTTCGACTGAGAGCAGCTGAAAGGGGGTCGAGGGCCTTGTTCGAACGTTTCACGGAGAGAGCACGCCAGGTGGTCGTCCTCGCCCAGGACGAGGCGCGGGCGCTGAAGCACAACTACATCGGGACTGAGCACATCCTGCTCGGGCTGCTCCGGGAGGAGGAGGGACTGGCCGCGCGGGTGCTTGAGTCGCTCGACATCACGGTCGAGGAGGTGCGCGCGCAGGTGGCGCGGATAGTGGGTCAGGGCGACGAGGTCACCTCGGGACAGATTCCGTTCACCCCGCGCGCGAAGAAGGTGTTGGAGCTCGCGCTGCGGGAGGCGCTCTCTCTGGGTCACAACTACATCGGCACCGAGCACATCCTGCTCGGGCTGGTGCGGGAGAACGAGGGCGTGGCGGCGCGGATCCTGCTCGACTTCGACGCGGACGCCGAGAAGATCCGCAACGAGATCATCCGCATGCTCTCCGGGCCGGGCCGGCGGCAGCAGGGCGGCGGTGGAGCGCCCGGCGAGAAGTCGAAGAGCTCGAAGCTCCTCGACCAGTTCGGCCGGAACCTCACGAAGCAGGCCGCGGAAGGCAAGCTCGACCCGGTCGTCGGCCGGCTCACAGAGATCGAGCGCGTGATGCAGATCCTCTCCCGCCGCACGAAGAACAACCCGGTGCTGATCGGCGAGCCCGGCGTCGGCAAGACGGCCGTCGTCGAGGGCCTCGCGGCGCGCATCTCGGCGAACCAGGTGCCGGAGCTCCTGAAGGGGAAGCAGATCTACACGCTCGACCTCGCCGCGCTCGTAGCGGGTTCGAAGTACCGCGGCGAGTTCGAGGAGCGCCTGAAGAAGGTGATGAAGGAGATCACCCAGCGCGGAGACATCATTCTCTTCATCGACGAGCTCCACAACCTCGTGGGCGCGGGCGCGGCCGAGGGCGCGATCGATGCAGCCTCGATCCTGAAGCCGGCGCTCGCGCGCGGGGAGCTGCAGACGATCGGCGCCACGACGCTCGACGAGTACCGCAAGTACCTCGAGCGCGACGCAGCCCTCGAGCGGCGCTTCCAGCAGATCCGAGTCGAGGAGCCCTCGGTCGACGACACCGTGCAGATCCTGCGCGGCCTGCGCGACCGCTACGAGGCGCACCATCGCTGCAAGATCTCCGACGAGGCACTGCGCGCCGCGGCGATCCTGGCCGACCGGTACATCCAGGACCGTCACCTGCCGGACAAGGCGATCGACCTGATCGACGAGGCCGCGTCGCGGATGCGGATCCGCAACATGAGCGCACCCCCGCGCTACCGCGAGCTCGAGGAGGAGATCGAGCGCGTCCGCAAGGACAAGGAGGCGGCGATCGAGGC
>JBBRYP010000097.1:0-4761 GCA_038237515.1 Gaiellales bacterium | reverse complement strand
TGTGACCGCGATCGCGACCGGGTCGACCAGCAGCTTCGCGCTTCAGAACCCGGCGAGTGTGTCGAGGACGGGGCTGACGGGGCTGCGTCTGGCGATCGACGGCGGTCAGCCCGCCGGCGACAACTACGTCCAGTTCTCCTCGCTCGAGGGCGGCAAACCCCCGCAGCTCGTCGTCAGCTACACGATCCCCTAGGAGCGGGGCCTACGGGCCTGTCCGGAAAGTGGCCACGGGTGGATGACACGCGGCACGCGTTTCGAGGCAAGGATGCAGGGAGCGTCGATATGCAGGGCATATCTGCGCGACCGAGGACGCCGCGCATCGAGGCGCGTGACGCCTGTCAGGCGCCCTGGTTCACTTCTTGGACAGGCCCCTAAGGCAGGTAGCGGCTGCGTCGAAGGCGGGCTTCGATCGGGTCCGGAACATCAGCAAGGCATTCCTGCGTAGCACGACATGGTAGGGGTCGCGGGGCACCCGGATCAGCTCCGCGAGCAAAGCGGCGTCGCGCGAGCTCCGAGCGAACGCAAGGCCCACCGTGCCCAGGCTCGATCGAGCCTGGAACGAGTTGCGCTGAGCAAGGTCGTGGAGCGCCTTGAAGCGCAGGTCGATCGACTGTACCGGAGTCACGCGCGCTCCCTTCGCCACGAGGCACCGCTTCGTCGCGGTCAGCGTGTAGGCGGTTGACGTCGCCGAGGACGTCGCCGCGGCAGGAAGCGTCAGAGCACAAACCCCCGCCAGCGCGGCAGCACTTCCCTTACGCATGCCCCGATTCTAGAGCGCCACGAGAAACCATTTAGGGGGTCTTTTGCCGAATCTGCTCCGCAACCGCCCGGTCATGCGCGCTGCGAGGGGTGGATCGGTGCCGTAGGGCGAGCAGCGCGCGGCGGCGCTTCGTAGACCACGGCTCGCCCTCCTCCGGCATCGCCGTGCGAACAAGCCCGGCGACGACCTGAGCGAGCGCCCTGTGCGCCGGTAGCACCGCGAACGCGGCTAGCAGGCGGCGCTTGTGCTGTTCCGCGACGCTGGGATCCTGGACACGCAGGAAGGCGCCCCCCCAAAGCCGCAACGAAGCTGGTGGCGGCGCCCCTGCGAAGAGAGCGTCCTGGACGCGACGGATGAACGACCAGAGCGGCTCGATCCCGAAGGCTCGCGCCCAGTGCTCGACCTCGCCCGGCGCGGCGTCGGCTGCGACCGCGGCAGCATCCACGAGGTCGAGGATCCTGCGCAGCGGCAGATCGGACCAGGAGTGAGCCGCCACGGCGAGGGCGTGGTGCGCCGGCGCCAGCGCGAGTAGGCCGCCGATGCCCGTCAGGCTCGGGACCGCCGCCTCGATCAGTACGCTCGCCGCCGGCGTGGGCGCGAACGACACCCATTCCGGTCGCCGGTGCACCTCGACCACGATCGGGAGATCGGGCAGGAAGAGCGGTCGCAGGTGGTGGCGCCCCAGGTAATACGCGTCGTCCTCACCGAGCGGCTGGAAGCCTGCGGCGCGAAGAGCGCGGCTGACCGCTTCCGGGTTCTCCGCCAGTAGGTCGATGTCGTCGAACGGGCGGGTCGCCGGGTCCGGATAGCGGAGGGCGAGCTCGTATCCCTTCATCAGCACGAGCGGTCCTTCGCAGGCGGCGCGGATCCGCTCGAGCACGAGCGGCGCAGCGAGGGTGACGCGTGCGGCGGCCAGCTCCGCCGCTGCGAGCTCCTCGGGAACGGGCGATCCTCGGGTGCGCCAGCGTCTTGCGGCCAGCAGGTGGAGCCGGTGTGCCCGCAGGTCGGCGAGTGTCGGCGCCGCGTCGATTACGCGACCGACGGCGTGCCAGAGCGGCAGCTCGTCCGCCGGGAGAGCTGCGGCGATCGATCCGTGGTCGGCGGGATCTGCGTTCACGGCCTAGTGCGGCCTCTCATAACGTTCGAACGGAAACGAAGGTAGGTCACTTGGAGGCCGCACTACTCGGCCGCTTCGCGGCCGCCGGCCGCAGAGCGGCCGGAATAGTGCGGCGTCGGGTGCCGTCGGTTTCCGGTGAGACCTTGGGAGACGCCGCACTAGTAGTGCCCGAGCGTCCCGCGGCGTCGCTCGCGGCGAAGCGCGAACCGGAACGCCGCAGCTCCGAGGGCGACCGAGCACCCCGAGGCGAGCACGAGCGGGGCGAGGGCACGCAGCAACTCTCCGCCGCCGATGCCGGCGAGGAGCGCACGCCGCATGCCGCCCACCGCGAGGGTCACCGGGTTCACCCGTGCCACCGCCTCGAGCCAGCCCGGCAGGACTCCGAGCGGGAAGTAGGCGCCCGACCCGATCGTCATGAAGGTGATCAGGTAGCTGATCGCAGAGGTTCCGCGGCGCGCGGTCAGGGTCGCCGCTGCGCTGAGGACGCCGAGGCCCCAGACGAAGGGAATGAAGGAGACCAGGATGAGCGCCGCGGGGGCGATTCCGGAGGCGTGGAATCGCAACCCGAACCCGAAACCGACGAGGGCGAGGAAGAGCCCGGTCCTCACCGGGATGTAAAGGAGGTCGTAGGCAACCGACCCGAGTTGGATCGTCGTCGCTGTGGTCGGCGTCAGCAGCAGGGCCTCGAGCGTTCCCGTCAACTGCTCCTGGCGCAGCTGACTCGAGACACGGTCGAGCGCGAGGCTCATGAAGGCCGTGACGGCGATCCCGACCGCGACGAACTCCATGTAGGTCGCGCGGCTGCCGCCGTAGGTGGGCAAGTTCGACGGATCGACCATGCGCCCGATGAGGTAGAAGAGCCCGGCTTGAAAGGCGAGGTTTCCCCAGTCGGAGACAAACGCGACCCGATAGCTCCAGGCGATGAGCGCGTCGCGGCGGACGAAGGCTGCGAACTTCGCCGCCTCCTCGAAGGCGCCGCCGCGACGGCGAAGTGGCGTCGCCACCGTGCTCATGCCGGCCGGTCGCGCAGGAGCGAGAGGAAGGCCTCCTCCGCCGAGGGGCGAGCCTCTGCGCAGCTGAGGATGCGTGTGCCCGCGGCCAGCAGCGCGTCGAGGGCCTCGCCGAGCGTCGCCTCGCCCGCGAGCGTCAGCGTGTAGTGCTCGTCGTCCGCGTCGTGCGGCGCGAGGGTGCCGACGACGGTCTCGCCGTTCAGCAGCCGTGTCGGAGGCCGGCGTGCGGACGACAGCCGCAGGAGGTACTGACTGTGGAGGGCGTGAGCGAGAAGCCGCGGCACGCTGCCGGTGAAGCGGACGGTCCCCCTGTCGAGGAGCGTCACGTTCCGGGCGAAGCCCTTGATCTCCTCGATCCGCTGGGTCGTCCACAGGACCGCGGCCCCGGCTCCGGCTGCGTTCGTGACGAGCTCCCGCACGCGAGCCGAGGCGTGCGGATCGAGATCGTGGGTCGCCTCGTCCATGAGCAGCAGCGACGGTTCGGGGAGCAGAGCGCGGGCGATGGCAAGCCGACGCTGCATCCCGGTGGAGTACGCGGCGACGGGCTTCCTGGCGGCGTCGGAGAGATCGACGGCCTCGAGGACGGTCGCGACCCGCGCCGCCGCCGCGCGCCAGCGGAGGCCGTGCAACCGCGCGAAGAAGAGAAGGTTCTCGAAGCCGGAGATGCGGAGGTAGAAGGATCGCGACCCCGACCCGACTACGCCCAGGCGGCGGTGAACCTCGCGCGGCGACCGGTCGGGATCGAGCCCGAGCACGCGTACCGATCCGCCGTCGGCGCTGACGAGCCCGGTGAGCACCCGGAGAAGCGTCGTCTTGCCCGCGCCGTTCGGACCGACGAGCGCGTGGATCTCGCCCCGCTGCAGCCGCAGCGAGACGCCGTCGAGTGCGGCCTGCTGCCCGAACCGGCGGGTGACAGCGGCGGCCTCGACCACGAAATCTCCGGCCGGCGGCTCCGGCAGCTCCGCCGCAGCCCCTTCTGGCCGGTTGGCAAGGCTCGCGGGGGCGTCGGGGACAGCACTCACGATCGGGCGAAACCCGGCTTCCGCAGGGTTTTCGTCACCCCGCGCCTCGCAGGCACCTACGGTCCAGCATCAATGAAGGGTACGTGCAAGGAAGGCGTTGCTCGCCCCTACGGCACTCATCTTGCAAGGACCACCTGGGCTTTCGCGGGGTCCACGCCTATGCGTTCGGCGCTGGCGGTCGAGCGGTATCTGGAGTACCCTGACAGTGCTGTCAGGTGGTAATTCGAGAAGAGGGGCGACCGTCATGACCGGTAAGAAGTCTTCGGGCGCGTACGAGGCTCCCGCCCTGATCGTGCTCGGCCCGGCCCAGGATCTGACCAAGGGCGGCCGCACCGGTTCGATCAACGACTCGCCGTTCCCGCACCCGAAGTCCGGGTAAGCGACAGGCGTCGAGCGCACTCTGCGGCGACGGGTCGATCGTCGATCCGTCGCCGAATCGCCCTCCACATTGAAGTTGACCGAGCTCCGGCTGCGCAGCGACGATCTGAGCTGGCGGGAGCTGGACGGAGAGATCGTCGCGCTCGACGGGGGGAAATCCGTCTATCTCGGGACGAATCGCACCGGAGCGCTGCTCTGGCAACGGCTCGCCGCGGGAGCCACGCACGACGACCTCGTCGGCGCCCTTGTCGACGCCTTCGACGTCGAGCGCGACCAGGCGAGGTGCGACGTCGACAGCTTCCTCGGCGAGCTTCGAACCAATGGGCTTCTCGAGAGCTAGTGCGGCGTCTCCCAACGTTTCGCTCGAAACTGAGGGTTCGCCGACGCCGCACTATTCCGACCGCTCTGCGGCCGGCGGCCGCGAAGCGGCCGAGTAGTGCGGCCTCCACCTGCCCTTCGTTTCCGGTCGAAGGT
>JBBRYP010000096.1:0-5196 GCA_038237515.1 Gaiellales bacterium | reverse complement strand
TTCGCCTGGCTGCACCAGCTCAAGCGCCTGCTCGTCCGCTACGACCGCCGCGCCGACATCCACGAGGCACTACTCGCGCTCGGCTGCTGCATCGTCTGCTACCGACGACTCAAGAACTCATTCTGAAAGCAGCTCTTAGACCGGGTTGACGCAGCCGAGGGCGGTGAGGAAAGAGGCCGCCTCCTCCCGTTGACTCGAGAATCGGCTTCCGGACATCCTCGGGCACCTGTGCCTCGCCGAGCAGCGACGAGACGAGCATCGTCGACTCGTCCGGAGAGAGCGGTGCGAGCGCGAGCGTCGTGGCGTTCTGCTTCCCCGCGCCCCAGGCCGGCCGCACGTCGAGGAGCTCGGGCCGGGCCGTGCAAACGAGCAGCACGCGGCTCTCGGCGAGCGTCTCGGCAAGATGCTCGACGAGGTCGAGCAGCGCTGTCGATGCCCAGTGCACGTCCTCGACGACGAGCACGGTCAGCTCTCGACGACCAGCGCGGCGACGTATCGCTGCCACGCGTCCGCCAGCGAGTGCCGAATCTGCTCGGGGTCGGCACCGATGATCGCCGAGCCTGGGACGGAGAAGCCGATCGTCCAGGCGATCGCGTCGAAGACCTCGTCGTGGGCGTCGCCGAGGACGGAGGCGACGGCGGCCCAAAGCTTCTCCAGCGCGACGTCGGCTGCATCGGTGTCGAGGATTCCCGCCGCGGTCTCCACCGCCTCGCCGAGCGACCAGTAGGTGATGCCCTCCCCGTAGGGTAGGTATCGCCCCTTCAGCACCCGGGCGCCCGGCAGCCGACCGAGCAGCTCGGCGAGCAGCCGAGACTTTCCGACGCCGGCCTGGCCGAAGAGTGTGACGAGCCGCGGTACGCGCTCACGGGCGACCCGCGCCGAAATCGCATCGAGCATGGCGAGCTCCTCGTGCCGGCCGATCATCGGAGCGGTCAGGCCGGGTGCGATCCGCAGGCACCGCGGCCTGGTAGGTGTCGCGCACGCGCTCGCCGAAGGCGGTGAAAGTTGTCACGGGCCGCGAGCCCGGCCCGAACGCCCCGCTCAGGATCGTCCCCGTGCGCCTGCGGGATCCCCGAAGACCCCGAGGATGGCGTCGCCGACGAACTTCTCGGTCGTCCCGCCGAACCCCTCCACCTCCGTGTGCAGCAACTCGAAGAGGTCGTTCTGAAGGTCGCGGACATCCTCCGGGTCGAGCTGTTCGCCGGGTGCCGTGGAGCCCGCGCGATCGGCGAAGAGGACGGTGACGACGCGCCGTTCCTGCCGCTCGTCCGTGCCTGCGGCGTGCAGCAGGCGGCATTTGCCGGCGAGCGCTACCCCGCCTCCTCCTCCGCCTCCTCGCCGAGGGCAACGATGTCTCCCTCGGAGAAGAGGATGCCGCGCAGGGTCTCGCGCCAGACCGGCTTTCGTCGCAGGAGGAACTCGAGGTCCATGCCGAAGTGCTTGAACTCCTCCTGCTGTGCGTTCTCCATGATCGCCCGGGCCTGGTCGTCCTTCTCGAGCGCGAGACGCTGCTCGTACCAGCCGATTGCCTCGCCCTCCTCGATGAGGGACGCACAGATCCGGGCGAAGGTCCGCGCCTCCTCGGAAAGCTCCGCGGGCGGCTCGTGATACTGATCGAAGGGCACGGCAGGCGTTCTACACGAACGGCCGCGACGCGGCCGAGGCGACCGGGCGCGTCTCGGTACCAGGTCATTCTCGAACGCGCGCGGGACGGCGAGTGACCGCGCGCCGGAGGTGTGGAAGCGCCTCGGCCAGATCGCCCGGTGACGCCGATCTCCACGCTGGACCCGCTCGCATCGCCGCAGTGGCGGCGATCCACGCCCGCGGTCTGCCGGCGCTGCGGCGCTCTACAGGCCGTGCCGCTCCAGCAGGCGGCGGGCGATGAGGAGCCGCTGGATCTCGTTCGTTCCCTCGCCGACGATCAGGAGGGGCGCGTCGCGGTAGAGCCGTTCGATCGGGTACTCGGGCGAATAGCCGTAGCCGCCGAAGATCCTCATCGCCTCGACCGCCACCTCCTCGGCGACCTCGCTCGCGAACAGCTTCGCCATTCCCGCCTCGAGATCGGCCCGCTCGCCCGCGTCCTTTCTCCGCGCGGCCTCGAGAGTCAGGAGCCGCGCCGCCTCGATCTTCGTGGCCATGTCCGCGAGCTTCAGCTGAATCGCCTGGTGCTCGGCGATCTTCTTGCCGAACGCCTCGCGCTCCTGCGCGTACCGGATCGCGTGCTCGAAGGCTGCCGTGGCGACGCCGACGCCGCGTGCTGCGATGTTCACGCGCCCGAGCTCGATCCCCGCCATGAACTGCTTGAACCCGTCGCCTTCCTTCTCGCCGAGGACGCTGCCTGCCGGCGTGCGGAAGCCGTCGAAGACGAGTTCCGTCGACTCGACGCCCTTGTAGCCGAGCTTCTCGAGGGGCGGGGGGATGACGAGTCCCGGCTGCTCAGGAACGCCCGGCTCCTTCTCCACGACGAATGCAGTCATGCCCCGGTGCGGAGGATCCGCGGATGGATCGGTCTTTGCAAGCAGCATCACCATCCCGGCGCGAAGGCCGTTCGTCGACCACATCTTCTGGCCCGTGATCAGGTAGTCGTCGCCGTCGCGGACGGCGCGCGTTCGGATCGCCTGCACGTCGGAGCCCGCATGCGCTTCCGTCATGGCGTAGGCCGAACGCAGCTCGCCCGTCGCCATCCGGGGGAGGTGGAGCGCGCGCTGGTCGTCGGTCCCGAAGGTCTCGATCATCCAGGCGGCGATGAAATGCGTGTTCAGCACGCCCGAGAGCGACATCCAGCCGCGGGAGAGCTCCACCTGGATGAGCGCGTACGTCGTCAGATCGAGCCCGAGCCCGCCGTACTCCTCGGGGATCGTGACGCCGAAGAGGCCGAGCTCCTTCATGTCCTCGACGAGCGCGTGCGGGAACTCGTCTGCCCGCTCGAGCCGCGACGCGCTGGGGATGACCTCGCGGTCCACCCAGTCCCGCACCGCCGCGATCAGCTCCCGCTGCTCGGGCGGCACCGCCGCCATCAGACCGTCCACTCCTCGGTGGTCACGGGAAAGAGATCCTTCAGTTCCGCGGCGTCGCGCTTGTAGACCATGAACGAGCGCGTGAATTCGAGCACCACCTCGCGCCGCTGATTGATGCCGCGGGTGCGGACGGAGACGATCCCGACGGTCGGCCGGGAGCGGGACTCGCGCACCTCCGTCACCTCGCTCTCCGCCCACAGCGTGTCGCCCGCGTAGACCGGTCTCGGAAGCTTGATCTCCTTCCAGCCGAGGTTCGCGGCCGCGTTCTCGGACGTGTCGGCGACGGAGAGGCCGAGGACGAGAGCGAGCGTGAAGGAGGAGACCACGAGCGGCCGGCCGAATTCCGTCCGCTCCGCGTACGGGACGTTGAAGTGGATCTGGTTCGTGTTCATCGTCAGCGCTGTGAACCACACGTTGTCTGCGTCGGTGATCGTGCGGCCGATCCGGCTTCGGTAGACGTCGCCGACGTCGAAATCCTCGAGGAACCGGCCTCGCCACGCCTTGGGAGCGGGTTCTCGCGCGTCATCGGTCAGCTCCATCACCTCCTGTCGGAGGTCGGCGGAGTCCGGCGGCGCGACCGCGGGCGGCGAACGCTTCTGCCAGCTTCCGTGAAGCCTCGTCGATCATCTCGCCCTCGAACATGACGGCACCGACCCGGTCGACTTCCGTGGAGCGCCGGTACGCGTCGAGGATCCGCTCCGCGCGGTCGTACTGCTCCTGCGCTGGGGTATAGGTCTCGTTGCAGGGTTCGATCTGATCCGGGTGGAGCGCCCACTTTCCGTCGAACCCGAGCAGCTTCGAGCGCCGCGCGGACTCGCGGAACCCGTCGAGATCGCGTATCGCCGCGTAGGGCCCGTCGATCGCCTGGAGCCCGAACGCGCGCGCCGCCGTGACGATTCGCGAAAGGACGTAGTGCCACTGGTCACCCGGGTACTCGGGCTCGATCAGCCCGACCGTCAGCTGCGGCACCCCGATCGAAGCCGCGAAGTCTCCGGGACCGAAGATCAGCGTCTCGAGGCGGTCGCTCGCCCGCGCGATTCGCTCGACGTTGACGGCTCCGCGCGCAGTCTCGACCTGCGCCTCGATCCCGATCCGCCGCCCGAGCTCGAGGGAGTGCTCGAGCTGGCCGAGCAGGTGCGCGACGAAGTGGACGTGCGTCTCGTCCTCGACCTTCGGAAGCATGACGCAGTCGAGCCGGCGCCCGGCACGCTCGACCACGTAGACGATGTCTCGGAAGCAGTGGGGGGTGTCCACGGAGTTCACGCGGACGACCAGCGTCGGCGCCCTCCAATTGCCGTCGAGGAGCGCCCGGACGACGTTCTCCCGGGTCTCGTCGCCCTTCTCGCCGGGCGCGACCGAGTCCTCGAGGTCGAGGAAGACCTGATCGGCCGGCAGCCCCGCCGCCTTCGCGAGCATCTTCGGGCTGGACGCAGGAACCGCCAGGCACGAGCGCCGGAGGCGTGGCAGCGCGTTCACGAGGGGCGCACCACGACCAGCTCGTTTTCTTTATCGCCGCCGACGCACATCGTCTCGAGGCCGATTCTCCCATCGCGTACAGCTCGAGCGGCAATCAACCCGCAGCCAGGACGCTGATCCCCGGCCGCGGGTTGTCCGTACCGTCGCGCTGCGGTCGGCCGGGCCCAAAGGCGCAACGGTTGCGCAGGCGCCCGGGCGAGTTCCCAAAGTCGCGGTACGGGTCAAACCCTTCGAGACGAGTGCGCTATCGAGGTGCTGTCGTCCGATGGTGTTGTAACGAATCGGGTTCCAACAGCGGAAGGCGGGCTGCAGGAGAAGCACCGCCTGCGGCAGTGTCAGGCTGGCCGCAGCGCTTTTGGGCGTAGACGCTCGAGCGTCGAGAAGGCGCACGCAGGTGACGAGCGCGCACTGGTGGCGAAAACCGAGGTAGCTGCGGCCCTCGTAGGGGTCGAGCCCGAGTTCCCGTTCAGCTACCGGTAGTCGAGGCCGAACATCAGATGGTAGGCAAGCAGCTGCGAACGGCCTTTAGCCTCGATCCACCGAGCAACCTCCTGAGCAGGCAGCTAGTGCGGCCTCTCATAACGTTCGACCGGAAACGAAGGGCAGGTGGAGGCCGCACTACTCGGCCGCTTCGCGGCCGCCGGCCGCAGAGCGGCCGGAATAGTGCGGCGTCGGCGAACCGTCAGTTTCGAGCGAAACGTTG
>JBBRYP010000095.1:0-6311 GCA_038237515.1 Gaiellales bacterium | reverse complement strand
AGGTGCCGACGGCTTCGCCCCCACGAAGCCGGTCCCTTCCTACTTGAAAGTCATAAACATGGCTTCTTCTGCGGGCGCTGCACGACCCCTCCACCCACCCCCGCAATCAGCAGCCGACCTCTTTCTGAAAGCAGCTCTAAGCGGCCGCCACGACGCGCCCGGAGAAGGCGGGACGTGCGACGAGCGTCGCCTGGCGCGGCGGCGCCAGGGCTCCGGTCCTGGCGGCGAGGCGGAAGGTGGGGCAGATGACTCCGGTGCGGAGGGCGCAGAGGCCCGCTTTTCCGAAGTAGCAGTCATCGCACGTCGCTATAGCACCTTTGTTCATTCTCCCCCTTGCACTACGTTGTGACTGCCCGAGACAAGGCGGGATCATAGGGTCCCTTCATCCCCGCAAGTCGGCGCTGAGGGCCGAAAATAGTGCTCTTTCCGTTGACTTTGAATCACCCGAAGAGCAGGGACTTTCAGCGATGCGGCGGCAGCGTTGCCAGTGCGCGCAACGCTTGTGGAAAGGTCTTCACAGCGATCACGCGGACACCGCCCGCATGGCGCCGCGCCTCCCGCGCGTTTTCCCCAGCCGGAACGAGCAAGATGTCGACACCAGCCTTGCGGACGCCGAAGATCTTCTGGCGGACGCCTCCGATGGGTGCCACGCTTCCGTCGAGGCCGATCTCGCCGGTGGCGGCGACGCGGTAGCCGCGGTCGACGTCGCGGCCGAGCTCCTCCATGATGTCGAGCGCGAAGGCGAGCCCCGCCGAGGGTCCGCCGACGCTCCCCAGGTCGATCTGCACCTTGATCGGCAACCGGATGCTCGAAGCCTGCGAGGCGATGATGCCGACGATCGCCCGGGAGTGATTCTGCGGGTCTGCGACCGTCTTCACCACGACGACCTGCTCCTCGCTGCCGCGGCGGATCGTCAGGCGCACGCGCTCCCCGGGCCGGTGGGCGCCGATGCGCGCACGGAGCTGCGCGAGCCTGTGGATCGCCTGCCCGTCGACGGCGACGATCAGGTCGCTCGGGCGAAGCAGCCGTGCGGCTGGGCCGTCGGCATAGACGTTTGCGACGCGGACGCCGATCGGCCGAGCGGTGACCTTGTACCCGAGCGCCCGCAGGGCGACCGCCGCCGCGACCGACTGCGACTCGACCATCTGACGCAGGTCCTCCCGCCGCCGGGCCGAGTCGCTCACCCCGCCCGGGTTCAGCGCCGATCCCGGCACGAGCGTGGAGCCAGTGCGAACGCCGGGGAAGAGCCGCTCGAGGAGGCTCGCCTTTCGCTCGATCACGTCGACGAAGTAGATGCCGCCGCCGCTTCGATCCGGCTTCTCGCCCTGGACGTGCACCTTCGGTGCGACCTCGTGAGCCCGATCGGGGAGCAGGAGGTAGCTGTTGGACGGCGCAAGCCAGAGAACGAGCGCGGTCACCGCCATCGCCACGAGCAGCGTTGGCAGGAGCCGCGAGGGCCGCAGGGAGGCGCGCAGGCTCGGCATCAGAAGAGCGTTCTGCCGAGGCCGCCGTCGACCGCGAGCACCGTTCCGGTGACGTACGCGGCCTGCTCCGAGGCTAGGAAGCAGACGGCGTTCGCGATCTCCTCCGGGCGGCCGAGGCGGCGCAGAGGGATCGCGGAGAGCTGGTTCGCGGCCGGTCCCTCCGGCCCGTAGAGGGCTCGCAGCCGTTCGGTGTCGATGCGACCTGGCGCGACGGTGTTGACCGTGATGCCCTTTGCCGCCACCTCCCGGGCGAGCGTCTTCGCCCAGCCCGCTACCCCCGGACGAACCGCGTTCGAGAGGGCCAGATTGTCGATCGGCTCCCTAATCGATGACGACTGGACGAGGATCACGCGGCCGCGACCGCTCCGCTCGAGATGAGGCAGACAGAGCCGCGTCAGCCGGACCGGCGCCAGGAGCAGCAATTCGACCGCAGACTCCACCGCCTGGTCTTCGAGCCCGAGAGCAGGGCCTGCGGGCGGGCCGCCTCCGTTGAGGACGAGGACGTCGATGCCGCCGAACGCGTCGACTGTGCGCGCGACGAGGCGCTCGAGATCGGCGGGGACGGTGAGGTCGCCCCGAACCGGCAGCGCGCCCAGCCGTTCGGCTGCAGCCTCGAGCACGTCCCGCCGGCGCGCGAACATCGCCACCTCGGCCCCTTCGCGCGCGAACGCTTCGGCAATCGCGAGACCCATGCCCGACGACGCGCCGCAGACGACCGCGCTGCGGCCGGCTAGACCTAGCTCCACGCCGCAGCCCCCAGCTTCACATCCCACCCTGGGTGGAGTTCGTTCCTCCCTCCGCCCGTTTCGATCGTACCGGCGAAGCGGCACCGCCTCTGCCACGAATTCGTGCCGCCTTTGCGCCGGCGGGCCGCTGGGGCGGTAGCTCCGCCCACCTCACGGTCTCGTCCGGCACGCGTGGCACGCGCCCCGCGCCGCCGTGACGCGCCCTGCGTCGGCCCGCCTGTCGCCACACCCTGCGTCCTCGCCTCGCGACGCGTGCCGCCGTCATCCGCCTTGGTCACGTCTGCGACGGACCTATGTCGTGAGGACGCCGACGACTTCCCGCACAGCGGCGGCCGACTCCTGGAGCCAGGTTCGCTCCTGCTCGCCGAGGTCGAGCTCGACGATCTCCTCGATCCCGGCAGCGCCGAGCTTCACCGGGACGCCCATGTAGAGGCCGTCGATGCCGTACTCGCCCTCGAGGTAGGCGGTGCACGGGAGAACCCGCCTCTCGTCGAGCAACACGGCATCGACCATCTGTGCGGCGGCTGCGCCCGGCGCGTACCACGCGGACGTCCCGAGGAGGTTGACGAGCTCTCCGCCACCCTTGCGCGTCCGCTCGACCATCGCCTCGATCCTGTCGGCGGCGACGAGCTTCGCCAGCGGCACGCCTCCCACGCTGGTCGCGGAGACGACGGGGACCATCTGATCGCCGTGGCCACCCAGCACCATCGCGGTCACGTCTTTCACCGAGGCGCCGGTCTCCCACGAGATGAAGGCCGAGAAGCGGGCGGTGTCCAGGATTCCGGCCATCCCGAAGACGCGCTCCCGCGGCCAGCCGGACACGTTCCTGGCCACGTGGCACATCGCGTCGAGCGGGTTCGAGACGACGATCAGGATCGCGTCCGGGCTCTGGGCGACAACCTGCGCTGTCACGGAGCCGACGATCTTCTCGTTGGTTGCGACCAGGTCGTCGCGGCTCATTCCTGGCGAGCGCGGGAGGCCCGCGGTGACGACGACAACCTCCGAGCCGGCCGACTCCTCGTAGCCGTTCGACCCGACGACCGTCGGCTCGAAGCCGAGTACGGCGCCCATCTGATTGATGTCGAGCGCCTTTCCCTGCGGCAGGCCCTCCTTGATGTCGACGAGGACGACGTTCGCGTAATCGCGCTGCGCGAGCACCTGTGCGCAGGTCGCGCCGACGTTGCCGGCGCCGACGACGGTGATCTTTCTCCTCATCCGCGCTTCTCTAGCCTCTCTCGCCCTGACGAGAAAGGCCTTTGATGATCGCGTCCGCGACCCCGCTCGTGCCGACGGCGGTCGGGTCGTCGCGAGCCGGCTTCATGTCGTAGGTCACGCTCTCGCCCTCGCGGATCACCTCGGCGATCGCTCGCTCGAGGCGCTCCGCCGCACTCAACTCGCCGAGGTGGCGCAGCATCAGGACTCCGGAGAGCATCTCAGCCATCGGGTTGACCTTGTTCTGCCCCGCGTACTTCGGCGCCGAGCCGTGCGTGGGCTCGAAGACGGCCACCTCCTCGCCGAAGTTCGCACCGGGTGCGAGGCCGAGCCCGCCGATCATGCCGGCACAGAGGTCGGAGACAATGTCGCCGTAGAGGTTCGGGAGCACGAGGACGTCATACTCCTCGGGCCGCTGGACTAGTTGCATCGACATGTTGTCGACGATCCGGTCGTCGAAGACGATGTCGGGGTTCTCCGCGGCGACCTCGCGCGCAACTCGCAGATAGAGCCCGTCGGTGAACTTCATGATGTTGGCCTTGTGCACCGCCGTGACCTTCTTGCGGCCGAAGCGGCGCGCGTAGTCGAACGCGAACTGGACGATCCGCCGCGTCCCGGTGATCGAGATCGGCTTGATCGAGATCCCTGAGTCCCCGCGCACCTGCCCGCCGCGCTCGCCGAGCCACGCGATGAGGGCGCGGGCGTCCTCGGTTCCCTCCTCGAACTCGATCCCGGCGTAAAGATCCTCCGTGTTCTCGCGGATGACGACGAGGTCGATGTCGGTGAAGCGCGAACGCACGCCCGGGTACGACCGGCAGGGGCGCACCTGTGCGTAGAGGTCGAGACTCTTGCGCAGGCCGACGTTCACCGAGCGGAAGCCGCCGCCGACCGGAGTCGTGATCGGTCCCTTCAACGCGACGCCGTTCCTTCGGATCGATTCGAGGACCTGATCGGGCAGCGGATTTCCCTCGTACCGATCCATCACGTCGGTGCCGGCGTGCTGGAGATCCCAGTGGAATTCGACGCCTGTGCTCTCGAGCACCCGCCGCGTCGCCTCGGTCAGCTCGGGGCCTGTTCCGTCGCCCGGAATGAGTGTCACGCGGTGGGCCATCCGGCGCGGGACTCTATCGGGGCGGGTTACAGTCCACGCCGATGACCGACGATTTCAAGGCGGGGCTGGAGGGCGTCGTCGCCGTCGAGACCGAGATCGCGGAGCCCGACCGCGAGGGAGGCTCGTTGCGCTATCGCGGCGTCGACATCGAGGATCTCGTCGGGCAGGTTCCGTACGAGAAGGTCTGGGGCTTGCTGGTGGACGAGAGCCTCGAGCCGGGGATGCCCGACCCGGAGGGATACACGCCGAAGGCCCTGAGCGGGAACGCGCCAGCCGACCTCCAGTCGGAGACGGCGCGCCTCTCGAGCGAGTGGAAGCTCCGCAAGCTGAACGAGATCGACGCCGAGCAGACCCGCGAGGATCTGGGGCGTCTCTCCGCCGAGATGATGGCGATCGTGGCGCGGTCGGCGCGGCGGGCGGACGGCCATGACGACGACGTCCCCGACGAGGTCGTGAACCGGGGCGAAACCATGGCGGAGAAGTTCCTCCTGCGCTGGCGGGGCGAGGCGGATCCGCGTGCGGTCAAGGCGATCGACACCTACTGGATCTGCACCGCCGAGCACGGGCTGAACGCCTCGACGTTCACCGCCCGGATCGTCGCCTCCGCCGGAGCCGACTGCGCGGCTGCGCTCTCGTCGGCGGTCGGCGCGCTCTCCGGCCCCCTGCACGGCGGTGCGCCCGCGTACGTGATCCCGATGCTCGACGAGGTCGCCGCGATGGGCGACGCGGAGCGGTGGGTCAAGGACACGCTCGACAGAGGGAAGCGCATCATGGGCTTCGGCCATCGCATCTATCGCGCAGAGGATCCGCGGTCGCGGCTCCTCAAGAGGACGGCGAAGGAGCTCGGATCTCCGCGGGTCGAGGTCGCGGTGGCGCTCGAGGAGGCCGCCCTCAAGGAACTTGCCGAGCGCCACCCCGAGCGAGTGCTGCCCACGAACGTCGAGTTCTTCTCGGCCGTCGTCCTCGACGTCGCCGACATCCCGCCGCCGCTCGCCCCGGCCATGTTCGCCTGCTCCCGCGTGGCCGGCTGGTCAGCCCACATCCTCGAGCAGCGCAAGACGGGTCGGCTCTTCCGGCCCTCGGCTCGTTACGTCGGTCCCGGCACCCGCTCTCTCTCCGCGCTCGCTTGACGCTCGCCGAGGCGGCGGCGCAGGCAGACGCGCTCGCCGAGCAGGGGTCGGAGCGCGAGCTCGCGACGCTCCGCTCCAACTGGGCCGACGAGCTGGAAGCGGCCGTTCGGAGTGCGGACTACCGGCAGCGTGCAGTCGCGTATCGGGCCATTGGCCAGTTCCGCTTCCGCCAGAAGGCCGAGCTGATCCGTCGGGGGCTCGAGGACGAGAGCCCCGCCTGCCGCGGCTCCGCGCTCGTCTCGCTCGAACGCCTCTCGCGCGACGGGCCTGCGAGCGTCAACTCCCTCCGGTCGCTGCTCCACCAGATGTTGACGACCGACGACAACCAGGCGGTCAGACGGCTCGCGATCGTCTGCCTCCGCAACGGGTCGCCCCAGCGAGAGACGATCGTCCTGCTCCAGGGCGTCTCCGAGGACGATCGCCAGGAGCGTGAGCTTCGCGAGGCCGCCGCGAAGGTGGCGGCGGCGCTGAAGAAGAAGGCGGGGCCCCGCTAGTGCGGCGTCTCCCAACGTTTCGCTCGAAACTGACGGTTCGCCGACGCCGCACTATTCCGGCCGCTCTGCGGCCGGCGGCCGCGAAGCGGCCGAGTAGTGCGGCCTCCACCTGCCCTTCGTTTCCGGTCGAACGT
>JBBRYP010000094.1:0-6837 GCA_038237515.1 Gaiellales bacterium | reverse complement strand
CGCGCAAGTAGACCGACTGCCCCTCCCGGGTCGTCTCCTGAAGACCCAGCAGGTCTTCGAAGAACCACAGTGTGCGTTCGGGCTCCGGGGTGAGGATCTCGACGTGCGCGAGTTGGGCGACATCGAAGATCGGCTCTTGGTTGTCGCTCATGCGATCCTTCCTCCCCTGATTTTCTCAGGCGGAAATGAGCGTAGCAGCCTCAATAGGTGTGCTCGAGCTCGCTGGCGAGTTGGCGGAGTTGATCGGGCGCGCGAGCTTGCTGGGGCTCGGCCCATGCCTTGCGCAGTCGTCTCTTCACGAGCGGCCGTCGCTCGCCGAGGTGGTCGAGCACATTGCGCTCCTTGCGCCGCGCACTACCAGCACGAGCAGCAAGCCGTAGACGCCGATCCCGAGCCCCCGCCAGCAGAGCCACGCCGCGGGCACGTAGAAGGCGAATGCGACGATCTGTCCGATGATCTGACATCACACCGGCGTCCAGCGCGGCAGACGCGAGAGCGGCGGCCGTTCGAGCGCGAGCGCGTCGTGCCCCTAATAATCCGACGTCGCCATTCATCGCAGCGGCAGATCGAGCATCCGCGCGCTCTGGCCGAGGCGCGGATCGGTCTTGCAGCACCCAGACGCACTAGACTCGGTGCGAACCGGGGAGCCCCTGTGTGAGGGGCTGAGAGAACGCTTCCTTGCGTGTACCCGTGGAACCTGATCCGGGTCATGCCGGCGAAGGGAGCGTATGTCGCAATCGATCCTCGAAGCGGACACTGCAGCGGTTGCGGGCATCTCCGGGGTCGCGCTCCAGGGGGTCGTCCGAGTGCTGGGCGGAAAGCACGTGCTCGACGGGGTCGACCTCCAGGTGCCGGTGCGGGGGCGGCTCGGGATCGTGGGCCGGAGCGGCGCCGGCAAGTCGACGCTGCTCTCGCTGGTCGCCGGCCTGGACGACCCGGACGCTGGCACCGTGTCCGTCGGCGGCACAGCTTCGGCGGCCGCACGGCTTGCCCGCTGCGCGCTGATGCCGCAGCGCGACTGTCTGCTGCCGTGGCGGACGGCGCTCGACAACGCCTGTCTGGCACTCGAGAACCAGGGTCTGCCGCGAGCGGAGGCGCGCCGTCGGGCGGCGCCGCTGTTCGAGCGGCTCGGACTGGCCGGGGCGGAGCGGTTGTCCCCCGCACGCCTGTCGGGCGGGATGCGGCAGCGGGTGGCGTTTCTGCGCACGCTGCTCGCCGGCAAGGAGGTTCTGCTCCTGGACGAGCCGTTCGGAGCGCTCGACGCGATCACCCGGGCCGAGCTGCAGCAGTGGCTGGCGGCGGCGCTCGCGCAGGAGCCGCGAACCGTGCTGCTCGTCACCCACGACGTCGAGGAGGCACTCCTGCTCTGCGAGCAGGTCGTGGTGCTCGCCGCCGGACGCGTGACGGCCGCGCTCGACGTGGATGTCCCCCGCGACGGCCCGCGCAGGGAGGTCGTGACAAACCCTGGGTTCGTCGAGCTGCGGGAGCGGGCCCTGGAGGCAATCGAATGAGGCGCGTCTGGCCGCCGTCTCTCCTGCTCGCGGCCACAGTCGGCGTCTGGGAGCTCGTCGTCCGGGCCGCCGGCGTCCCCGACTACCTGTTCCCCGCCCCGACGGCGGTCGCCTCCGCGCTTCGCGCCGACGCTGGACTGCTCGGACGGGCGGCGCTCGTCACCGCGCGGGAGGTGGCCCTCGGCTACCTGCTCGCCGTCGCGTTCGCGCTCGCGCTCGCCGTGCTCCTCCACTTCTCGGCCGCGCTGCGCCGGGCGCTGCTGCCGATCCTCGTGCTTTCGCAGACGGTGCCCACGGTCGTGCTCGCTCCGGTGCTCGCGATCCTGCTCGGCTACGGGATCGCGCCCAAGCTCGTCGTGGTCGCGATCGTCTGCTTCTTTCCGATCGTCGTCAACGCGGTCGACGGGCTGCGCGCGACCGACGCCGAGCTCGTGCGGATGATGCGCACGCTCCACGGGGGCCGGCTCGCGATCTTCCGCCGCGTCGAGCTGCCCGGCGCCCTGCCCGCGATCTTCTCCGGCGCCCGGATCGCCGCCACCTACGCGGCGGTCGGAGCCATCTTCGGCGAGTGGGCCGGCTCCTCGTCCGGGCTCGGTTTCGTCATGCTCCAGGCCCAGCCGGCGCTCGCCACCGGACGGATCTTCGCGGCCGTCCTCGTCCTCTGCGCGATCGCGCTCGGCCTCTACGCGCTCGTCGCCCTGACCGAGCGCGTCGTCGTGCCCTGGGAGCGGAAGGGCGCCCGTGCGTAACCGCTCGACCGCCGTCGCCCTCCTCGCGGTGGCGGCGATCCTCGTCTCCGGAGCGCCGGCCGGCGGGCAGAAGGCGACGCTCACGCTCGACTGGACCCCGAACCCCGACCACGTCGGCTTCTACTACGCGCGCGACACCGGCCTGTTCGGGAAGGCAGGCCTCGACGTCTCGATCCGCGCGCCGTCCGACCCGACCGCACCGCTGAAGCTCGTCGCCGCCGGCAAGAGCGACCTCGCCATCTCCTACGAGCCGGAGCTCTTCTTCGCGGCCGCGAAGAAGCTCCCCGTCGTCGCCGTGGCCGCCGTCGTGCCGCAGCCGCTCAACTCGATGATCGCGATCGAGCCGGCGATCCGCTCGATCGCCGATCTCGACGGGCGGACGGTCGGGATCGCCGGGGTCCCGTCCGACTACGCGATGCTCGACACCGTGCTGCGCTCCGCCGCCCTCACCCGCAAGGACGTGAAGGTGGTCGGGGTCGGCTACAACCTGCTGCCCGCGCTCCTCGCGCACAAGGTCGACGCCGTGCTCGGCGTCTACCGCAACGTCGAGGGCATCCAACTCGAGCAGCGCGGGCTCCATCCGACCGTCATCCCCGTCGACCGTGCCGGCGTACCCACCTACGACGAGCTGGTCCTCGTCGCGAGCTCGTCGCGGCTTCGCTCCGATCCGACCTATCGGTCGACGGTGGGGCGATTCATCGGCGCCTTCCTCGCCGGCACGGCGCAGGCGCGCCGCGACCCGCGGCGCGCGCTCGCGATCCTGCGCCACGTCACGGCATCCGAGCCCGCCTTCCTCGCGCGGGCGACTCCCGCGACGCTCGCCCTCCTCGCCGGCCCCGACGGGATCGGCTGCCTGCGAGTCGAACAGTGGCAGCGCTTCGGCAGCTGGATGCACGCGCGGTCGCTGATCGAGAAGCCGATCGCCGCGAGCGCCGTCCTGAGCACGCGCTTTCTGCCAAGGCGCTGTACCGCCCGCGGCTGACCTCCAGCCAGGGTCGCTGCCCGCGAGGACTCAGGGCGATCCGCTAGCTGCCCGGTCGTACCGCCAGGAGGACGCCGCTCTCGAGGGCGACGCGCGCCTCCTTCGCGGCGAACACATTCGAGACGCCGCGGGTCGAGCCGGGAGCCAGCGTCTCGCGACGCAACGGGTAGACGAGACCCTCCGTCGCCACGCCGAGAGCGGGGCCATGCAGAGGCAGCAGCGAGATCAGCTCACCCACCCGACCAACCAGCAACCGCTCGCGGCGCACGACGTTGACCGTCGCGCGACCCAGGGCCGCGTCGAGTTCGACGCCAGCAAACGCCTCGGAGGCGAGAAGCGACAGCTCGGCGAGCAAATGGTCGAGGCGCCCGCCGGCGCCGCCGACCACCAGGATCCGGCGCGGCCCGAGGGCCACCGCCGCCTCGAGAGCCAGCTCCAGATCGGTCGCATCCTTGGCCGCCGGGTGCCTCTCGATCCGCACACCCGCACGCCCGAGGGCAGCCAGGCTGGCTGGGGAGATCGAGTCGAGATCGCCCACCGCCGCCTCGACCTGGAGCCCGCAGGCAAGCGCGTACTCCGCACCCCGGTCCGCCCCGATCACCGGCGCGCCGGAAGGCACCGAGGCAAGCGCGCGGACTCCGGGCTTCAAGCCCCCGGCGACGACGACGACCGTGTCGAGCGACATTCCGCTGAATCATGTCGGTCACGGGATCGCTGCCTGCGCCGGCCTTGCAGCTCTCCGCCGTGCCGCGAGCGCGCCCCGACACTTTGTCGTGGTGAAAACGGCTCCTCGCCGCCGCGGGATTAGGTCCTTTAGCCGGGTGTCACGACCAGCGCGCTGCCGCCGCCGCGGCGCACCGGCTCGGCGGCGGCCAGCGTCCGGTTGCCGCCGAGGAACTCGATTCCTGTCGCCGCGCCGATCTCGGCCGGGGAGCCGAACTTGTGCCCGCGCGCGAGCAGCGCCGAGGCCTCCGGCGTCTGCAGGAAGGCCGGCTCCGGTGAGCTCGACGCGCCGTTGCGCTGGCTGACGCGCGCGTCAGCGATCGCCTGCGGCAGGGTCAGGCCGAGGTCGAGCCGGTCGACCAGGATCTGCAGCACCGTCGTGATGATCGTCGAGCCGCCGGGCGAGCCGAGCGCGAGCAAGGGCTTGCCCTCCCGCAGGACGATCGTCGGCGCCATCGAGCTGCGGGGCCGCTTGTTGCCCTCCACGCGGTTCGGGTGGGTCGTCGAGTCGTAGTTGAAGTCGGTCAGCTCGTTGTTGAGCAGGAAGCCGTAGCCGGGCACCACGAGCGCCGAGCCGCCCGTCGACTCGATCGTGAAGGTGTAGGAGACGACATCGCCATGCCGGTCCGAGGTGGTGATGTGGGTCGTCGTGCCGGGCCGGGCCTCGGTCACGGACGCTTCCCCGCGCAGCGCGGCACTGCCGTTGAACGGCAGCGGATCTCCCGGAGCGACGGCGCCCGGCGCGGCTCGGTCGGTGATCAGCGCGCGCCGAGTGCCAGCGAAATCCTTCGAGAGCAATCCCTGCAGCGGCACCTTGACGAAGTCGGGGTCGCCCAGATAGGCGCCGCGGTCGGCGAACGCATAGCGCGACGCTTCGAGATAGAAGTGCAGAGCCTGCTCGCGGGAGAACGTCGACAGCGGGTAACCCTCGAGGATGTTCAGCGCCTCGCCGACCGTGGAGCCGCCGCTCGACGGCGGGCCCATGCTGAACACGTCCAGACCGCGATAGCGGACGTGCGTCGGGGCGCGCTGCGGCGCCGTGTAGGACGCGAGGTCGGCGGTCGTCATCACGCCCGGACGGAACCTGTGGTTGGCGGCCGGCGCCAGCAGCGGCTGCGTCGAGGCCTGCGCGATCGCCCCCGCGATCGCGCCGGCGTAGAAGGCGTCCGCGCCGCCCTTCCCGATCAGGTCGTAGGTCTTGGCGAGGTCGGGGTTGCGGAAGGTGGAGCCGATGTCGCGGGCTGTGCCGTCGGCGTCGAGATACAGCGCGGCGGTGGCGGGAACGTCGTCGAAGTAGTCGAGGTTCTGGTTGATCTGGTCGTTGAAGGTGGCGTCAACTTCGAAGCCGTCGTGGGCGATCTTCGCGCCGGGCGCGAGCGCCTGCGCGAGCGTGATCGTCCCGAACTTCTTCAGCGCATCGCTCCACGCGCGCACCGTCCCGGGCACGCCGACGGAAAGCCCGCTGTAGCGCGCGTCGTTGAAGGGGAGCGGCGTCCCGTTCTCGATGAAGGAAGTCGGGGTCATCGCCGCCGGCGCCCTCTCACGGCTGTCGATCGTGTAGACGTGCGGATGCTTGCCGGCCTCGCCGGGCGTGTAGACGACCATGAACCCGCCGCCGCCGACGCCGCAGGAGAACGGTTCCGTGACACCCAGCACCGCCGCCGCGGTGACGGCGGCGTCGACGGCGTTGCCACCCTTGCGCAAGGTCGCCACCGCCGCCTCCGTCGCCAACCGTTCGACGGTGGCAGCGGCGCCGCCCGTGCCGGTCGAAGTGGGAGGGCCAACCGGGGCGACCGAGGGCGCCGATCCAGCGACCCCGGCAACGGCAAGCGCACACAACCCGGTCAGGATCAAGACACGGACCCGGCTGCGGTGAATTCGCATCCCTCCCGTACACGTTTGCCGTCCGGCCGGTACGCCAAACATCCGGGAGGCACTCGGGCTGGCGCCGTCCGAACGGTGCGGGCTGTTGAAGCGCCTCGGTTACGTCCGGGGATGTGCTACTGGTCGAAGCTCCTGATCGGCTTCCGCACCTCTGTCCGCGTGGCGGTCGACCGGGACGGCGGGATCTTTCCCTGAGAGAGGGAGCTCGACCAACACTTCGGCTCAGGACCCACAGGGGGCGGCTCTCCGGGTGGAGGCGGACTCGATTGGGGACGCGCCGGCCCAGCCTCGCCCGCCCGCTTGATCGCCTCGACCAGACGTCCGACGTCGTGCGCCCAGCGCAAGTGGGAGAGCTCCACCGCCTGCCGGCCCGCGAGCGCCGCGATCGACTCCGGCAGCTCCGACGACCGCAGCATCGCCGCGCCCGCCACCAGGGCCGGCACGACCCGGACGTTCCTCTCCAGCGACGCCTCGATCTCCAGCCGCACGGAATCCTCCGGCTCGTCCAGGCGTCGACCGCCGGAGGTGTGCTCCGTGCTCAACCAGCGCCTGCCGATCACTGCGACCAGCACATCGCAGGCCCCCACCGCGTCCTTGATCTCCTCGACGAAGTCGTCCCCCGGTTGCAGGTTGACCACATCCATGAACACCTGGCTCGACCCGAAGGAGCTCACGAGGTTGTCGTGAAGCCGGCCCGCCTCGCCGGCTGCGTCCTCCCGCCGATAGCTAATGAAGATCCGGGGGACTCGGATCTCGAGCAGCACCCGCGAACTCGTCCTGCGGGTTGCCCGTGAGAACCCGCGTTGGGGCTATCAGCGGATCGTCGCTGAGCTGGCTGGTGTGGGCATGCAGGTCTCCGCAACGACCGTTCGGACGATCCTGCGGCAGGCTGGCGTACCTCCTGCGGGCGAACGGGCTGAGCTCTGCTGGCGTCAGTTTCTTCGCGCCCACGCAGAGTCGATGATCGCGTGTGACTTCTTCAGCGTCG
>JBBRYP010000093.1:0-6944 GCA_038237515.1 Gaiellales bacterium | reverse complement strand
GCCCCGTTGGCTTGAGCCGAGAGGATCTCGGAGCGCTTCAAACCGAAGGTGAGGTTGCCGCCCGCCGGGCGCCGGAGGAGGCGGATGACGACGAGCGACATGACGAGCGCGCCCGCGTCGGTCAGCATGTGAGCGGCGTCGGAGAGGAGAGCCAGGGAATGGGCGAGAATGCCGACGACCACCTCACCGGCCATGAAGACGACGATCAGCGCGAGGGCGACCGCGAGCCGGCGGCTGTCGCTGTCGGCGCTGACCTGAACGTGCGAATGGCCGCCGCCGGCGTGCGCGCGGGCTTCCTGCCCATCGGCGGCGTGCGCCCCGGCGTGTGCGTGCTCGCTCACGGGTGCTCGCCTTCTTCTGGGCGAGGGTCGTCCTCGCGGGCACGATCGAGCGAGCTCATCTAGCAGCATCCCTCGCAGCAGCCCTTGCCTCTCCAGCTCCCGACGCCTTCCTTCGCGGCGACTGCGGCGATCACGAGGGCGGCGGCTGGATCAGCCCACGACCAGCGCAGCAGCGCGTTCGCGAGCAAACCGACCAGAAGAGCGACCGACAGATAGGCGCAGAGCTGGGTTTGAGACGCTTCCCTCACGGTCGCCGCCGACTGCAACGCCCGCCCGACGCGACGCTTGACGATCGCCAGCAGCGGCATCGCCGGCGCCGTGAACGCGGCCAGGCCGACGCCGACCCAGCTGGTCGAGGGATGCCCGCCGCCGACAAGCGTCCGCGACGCTTCCACGCCGACATAGGCGGGGAGGAAGAAGCTGCCCGCGATCAACTGCTGCGCTCGCCGCTCGGCGCCACGGGAACCAATCCGCCGGCCCGTGAACAGTCAGAGGACGACGAAGCCTGCAAGCGCCTCGATCAGCGAGTCGGCGCCGAACCCGACCAGAGCGATCGAGCCCGCCGCGACTCCAGCAGCGACTGCGATCGCGAACTCGATCACGTGCCAGGCGATCCCGCCCCAGGCGAGCAGCCGCGCCCGCCGCTCCAGGCGCAACCTGTCCTCGACGACGAGCCGAGCAGGCGTCAGCAGCGCCGGCGCGCTCCGCCTGCCGGCCGGCGTCAGCTGGATCAGACCGCCGCTTCCCCGCTAGCCACGCGGCTCACCTCCGTGCTTGACGTGCTCGAGGCCGACGTCGAGGAGGAGGCGAATGTGGGCGTCGTCCAGCGAGTAATAGACATTTCGGCCCTGCTTGCGATAGCGGACGAGCCGACTCGAGCGCAGCAGACGCAGGTTGTGAGAACAGGCCGTCTGCGAAAGGCCGGTAACCGCCGCGAGATCACACACGCACAACTCCCCCCCTTCGAGCAGAGCCGAGATCAGACGCTGAGCGCGCGGACGGCTGACGGGCGGCAGATCGTCAACGCCCCGAGGTGTGGACGTCTACGATGCCGCGACGGCTGACGGGTGCCTGGTTGCTGGAAAGGGCGAAGCGGCGGCGCGTTTGGCGATCAGGTCGACCAGCTGTACGAACGGGTCGAAGCCGATCACCTCCTCTGCGTTCGCGACGAAGTTGGAGAGCGCGTTGATGTCGTAGAAGGTCGCCCTCCCGTTCCGCCGGTTGACGAGATACTCGACCCCGCCGAGATCCAACCCACCTGCGGTGATGATTCGTCGCGCGTCCTCGACGAGGCACTCGGGGGGGTCGAAGGCCTCGATCGGGAGCCCTCGGACGGAGACACCGTCTACCACTCCGGGAAGCTCGCAGTAGTCGGCCGGGCACAGGTTGAAGCTCCCGGGTGTAAGAAGCAGCCGGATCGCGTACAGGAACCGGCCGTCGATGATCTCGATCCGTACGATCGCACTCGCCTTCGCGGGGAGCTGTTCTTGGACGAGGGCGGTGCCGTCGACGCCGAGTTCGACGTCAGCCGCAGCCAGCTCTTCGAGGGAGGCGTAGGAGGCGATTCCCGCGCCGCTCCCACCGATGTTCGGCTTGACGAGGATGGGAAACTCGAAATCCCGCGCGGCCTCGAGCGCCAGGGTGGGGTCACCGATCACGCGCGTCCGTGGATGCTCGATGCCGAGCCGGGCGAGGAGCGCGATCTGCCGGGCCTTTGAGAGCTCGAGGAGGTAAGCGGCGTAGCCGTTGAGGACGGGAGTACCCATCCCTTCCAGGTAGGCGAGGTAGTGGAGCGTTGAAAACAGCGCTCGATCGTTGCCCCGCGTCCAGGCGGAGGGGCTCATCCGATTCACGACGAGGGAGTAGCGGGCGACATCGTCGGCAGGATCAAAGAGGAGGCTGGCGGCGTCGATGCGTTCAAAGGGGATCCCGCGCCGCTCCAGCTCCGCGAAGAGGGGCAGGAACCACTGCGGGTGCTCGTAAAGGATGCCGACTGGCTTCATCTGCCAGGCCCAACGAGACACCTGCAGTCCGCATTCCGCTATCGCCGCGGAGAGTCGGCCTGGCCACTCAGCCTAGGCTCCCAGGATGCTGAAGCTGGCCCTGTTCGTCCTCCCGCTCGGCCTGGACACGTTCGCTGTCTCGGCCGCGCTGGGGCTGCGCGGCCTGCCCAGGCGGGAGCGGCTGAAAGCCAGCCTGCTGATGTCCCTTTTCGAGATGACGATGCCCGTCGTCGGGCTGCTGCTCGGGCGTGGACTCGGCGGCGCGATCGGCCGGGTCGCCGACTACCTCGCCGCAGCCGCGCTGCTCGCTCTGGGCGCCTGGATGCTCCTCCACGAGGAAAGCGAAGAGGGAGCCAAGGCGGGTTCCCTCTCGAGCCGGAGTGGGCTCGCGCTGATCGGGCTCGGGATCAGCATCAGCCTCGATGAGCTCGCGATGGGTTTCACGATCGGGCTGCTCCACCTTTCGATCGTGCTCGCCGTTGTGCTGATCGGCGCGCAGGCATTCCTCGCCGCACAAATCGGGCTTCGCATCGGAGCGCGTCTCGGCGCCGCGGCGGGCGAGTGGGCGGAGCGTCTCGCAGCCATCTCCCTCATCGGGCTTGGCGTCCTCATCCTCGTCGAGAAGCTTGATTGAGCGTCCACGCCAAAGTCAGTTTGTGCACCGATCACTCGAGCTGGAGAAGTTGCCGAGCATGGCGGGCGGCCGACCCGCCGCGGTCGAGCGCCGCCAGGAGCTCGAGGTTGGCACGTGCGGACAGATACGGATACAGGCGCGGCTCCTCGATCATCCCGGCTACTCCCTCGAGCGCCTGGATCGCTGCTGGGCGGGCGTTGACGAGCCGCAGCCGCCGAGCGGCGGGGGCGCGGTCACCCGAGCTCGCTGCGCGCCTGGCCGAGCAGGCCCTGCGGCCGCGCCGCCATGAGCGCGATCATCAGCGAGCCGAGCAGGATCAGGCGCGTGATGCTCGGCTCGACGACGAGCCGGTTCTCCCAGACGAACGCCGCCAGGTAGAGCACCGGGATCAGCGCGAGGAACCTCGCCGGGCGTCGGAGCAGGGTGAGCAGCAGAACCGAGGCGAGGAGCGCGCCGTAGGCGACGTTGCCGGTGTGCTCGGGGCTCTTCAGCAGCACCACCCAGTGCCCCGTGAAGCCGTGGTGACTCGACATCCCGCCGGGCCATGCCGCCGTGACGATCGCGTGGACGGCGAATCCGAAGGCGATCGTCCCGCCGACGACGACGGGCGACCACCAGCGCGGGCGGAGGAAGGCGGCGAGCGCCGCGAGCGTTACGCCGTAGAAGAGCATCCGTGCCGGCCCGGCCGTCCGCAGCATCTCGAGGACGACGTTGACGGTGACCGCGCCGAAGACGACGCCCCAGAGGCTGCCGGCGCCGCCGAGGATGACCATCGCGTAGACGGTGACGAGCACGGCGAGGTCGAAGTTCGCCGGGAACGTCGCTCCCTGGAGCGCCGCGAAGATCGTCCCCGTCAGGCCGGCAACGGCGGCGCCGAACGAGAACGCGAGCAGACGCAGCCGGTTGACGGGCGTGCCGATCAGCTCAGCCGCCACCGCGTCCTCGCGCAGCGCGCGCCACGCCCGTCCGGTGCGGGAGCCGTCCACCAGATGGAGCGCGCCGGCGACGAGCACGAACGCGACGAGCCCGACGTAGAAGTAGCCGCGTGGCGTCGTTACGTGGAGTCCGAAGAAGCTCATGTTGTCGAGCCCGACGATCCCGTTCGGGCCGCCGGTGATGTCGGTCGGGCCGCCGTTCCAGGGAAGCGTGATCCGGTCGGCGTTGGTGACGAGCGTCTGGAAGATCTCGGCGAAGAAGAGCGTCACGATCGCGAGGTAGTCACCGAACAGCCGCCGCGACGGCAGGCCGAGGAGCAGGCCGAGCCCGGCGGTCGCCACGACGATCGCACCCATCGCGGGCAGCGTCGGCCAGTGGGCGCCGAAGTGGCTCGAAGAGAGGAAGGCGTAGCAGTAGGCTCCGAAGCCGTAGAAGGCGATGTACCCGAGGTCGAGCAGGCCGGCCCAGCCGACGACGACGTTGAGGCCGAGGGCGAGCAGGGCGTAAAGCAGCGTGTTGATCCCGACGCGGAGCAGGTAGTCGTCGCCCGTTCCGAGCGGGAAGAGCGCTGCGGCTGCGACCAGCAGCCCCAGCCGCCCGGCGAACGGCACGCGTTCGAACTCCCGCTGAAGCCGCCCTAGGGCGCCGCCGCGCTCGGTCCGCTCGGCCGCCTCGGCGACCCACTCGTCGACGCCGATCCGGGGCGCGGGCTTGCGGCTCAGGGGGTCACGCGCCTGACATCGGGCCGGCCGAGCAGTCCGCTCGGCCGAACGAGGAGGACGACGATCAAGAGCACGAAGACCCAGAAGTCCTGGAATGTCGAGCCCTGCGGAAGGTAGCCGGTCGCGAGCGCCTGACCGACCCCGATCGCGAGCCCGCCGAGCATCGCCCCGGGAAGGCTCCCGATGCCGCCTACGACGGCGGCCGTGAACGCGAGCAGCCCAGACTCGAAGCCCATGTAGTGGAAGATGTTGTTGTAGACGAGGCCGAACATCACGCCGGCCGCTCCCGCGAGCGCCGAGCCGATGAAGAAGGTCGTCGCAATCACCCGGTCCACGTCGAGGCCCATCATCTCAGCGGCCTCGCGGTCGTATGCGGCGGCGCGCATGGCCCTGCCGAGCCTCGTCCGCGCCACGAAGAGCGTCAGGACGACCATCAGTGCGGCCGCCGCCGCGATCGCGAGGATCCGGAGCACGGAAACGTTGAGCGGCCCCCAGTGGATCCCGTCGACGATGTAAGCCCCGTTCGCAAAGTCGAACGAGTCGTAGCTGCGGATCTCCGCGCCGAAAACGAGCAGCGCCGAGTTCTGGATCAGGAATGAGACCCCGAGCGCCGAGATCAGGGGCGCGACGCGCGACGCGTTCCTGAGCGGCCGGTACGCGAAGCGCTCGACGACGACGCCGAGGCACCCGCAGCCGACCATCGCAGACAGGAACATGAGGACGATCACGGCCGGGAGCGGGATCGACGGCGACGTCGGCCCCCCGAACCACGTCAGGACGAAGTACCCGATGAACGCCCCCACCATGAACACGTCGCCGTGCGCGAAGTTGAGGAGCCTGAGGACTCCGTAGACCATCGAGAACCCGAGCGCGATCAGCGCGATCACGCTCCCGAGGGTGACGCCGTTCACGAGCAACTGGATGAGCTTGTCCCAGTCCACGCGGCGATTCCCTCCTCCGGGCGACGGCGTGCGGCCGGCCCGGAGGCCGACCGTATGCCGTGCCGGCAGTTATCGGACGGTGACGGGGCCCTTGGCCGTGACCTTGAAGGTGAAGAAGCTCCCGCCGATCCGGTCGCCGTCCGCCGTGTAGCGGACCGGCTCGCCGATGATCGACGTCTTCAGGCTCGTCTTGTGCATCTCGCGGAGGACCTCGGCCCGGTCGGCGGAGCCGTCCTTGCACGCCCGCACGGCCGCGCCGACCATCACCTGGCCCGAGATGTAGGCGAGCGGACCGAAGGTCGTGAGCGGCGCGTTCTTGCCGTGTCGCCTGTAGTACGACGCGAGCACCTTCTGCGCGGGCCCATAGGTCCGCACGTCGGGGCCGAAGGTCGAGAAGTACGACCCGACGATCTTGAAGTCGGGGGAGTAGCCGGCGTCCGAGGCGAAGAGCGTGATCTTCTTGCCCTGCTCCTTCAGCTGCTGGCCGAGGAGCTCCATCTTCGCCGGGAACTGGATCGGCAGGTAGATGAGGTCGGTTCCGTCCGGGATGTCGGTGATCACCGAGGAGAAGTCGGACTGCTTCTGCGCCACCGAGGAGCGGCTGACCTTCACCCCCGCGTGCGCGAGGATCTTCGAGACGGCCTCGGCGAGCGGGACGCTGTAGGCGGACTGGTCGTCTAGGACGAAGACCCGCTTCACGTGCAGCCGCTTCAGCATGTAGTCGGTGGTCGACTTCGCCTGGACGCTGTCCGGCGCGGCGATCCGGAAGAGGCCCTTCACCTTCGTCTTGCCGATGGTCAGGCTCTTCCGGGTCGCCGAGGCGACGGAGAAGGCCATTCCGGCCCGCTGGAAGATCCGCCCCACCGCGAGCACCTCCTGGCTCCCGCCGGGGCCGATCACGCCGAGCAGATTCCCGTTCGACACGAACTGCTGCGCGATCGTCGACGCCTGCGCCGGATCGAACTGCGTATCGCCCTGGACGATGTCGATCTTCGGCTTCTTGCCCGAGTCGTTCCAATTCTCCGCGTAGAGGATCGAGAAGTCCCGCAGCTCCTGCCCGATGGACGCCGCCGGCCCCGTCGTCGGACCCATGAAGCCGAGCGTGATCGTGCGCGAGCAGTCGACCGCCGCGGCCGTCGCCCGAGCCGCCGTCGCGCTGGGGGCGCCGCCGGCCGCCACGAGCGCCGCCGAGGCGCCGAGCGCCGCCACCAGCGCTCCGAGTAGGAGTGGCTTCTTCATCCGAGATTCCTCCTTCGCCGTGATTCCCTCGGTGCCCACCGGCGCCAAGGAGCCGGAGACGCCATTGTCGTCGCCGCCGCCGGTGCAGTCAACGGCAAACCGGCGCCTGAGCGAGCTAGCGCCTCACT
>JBBRYP010000092.1:0-7026 GCA_038237515.1 Gaiellales bacterium | reverse complement strand
CTCAGGAGGTCATTCTCTCGATCAGCTCGGACGAACCAGGCCCGACCGCTCGGTGGATCGAGGGTAAGTCGCTTCGCTTTCCGGGGGCTCTCGCCCCCCGAGACCCCCCCGGCCGCTACACGACTCGGGGAGTTATCGCTGCGGCTTCGCCTCCGCTCCAAGGGGGGAACGGAGTTCCCCCCTTCGCCCCCTCCAGGCACGTGCACTCGCCTTCCGGCTCGTGCATACCAATGGTTCTCCAAGGACGCCGAGGTAGACCACTGGGCACAGACGCTCTCCATCGCCGTTCGGGGGGACGGGCTGCTCCATCCCGGTCCGCCCGGGTTTGCGAGGCCGGTCGCCGCCGGAGCCGGGCTTGCCCGGCGGGAGGCTCAACCCGAAAAGAGACGGTCGCAGGGGTGCGCGAGTGACTGGCCCCGTCGCGGCTCGGACGCAGTGGGCGGTCGCAAGGAGGGGGGTCCGGGGGGGAACCAGGGGTTCCCCCACGATTAGCTACACTTCGCGCGGCGCGGGGCGGCGTAGCTCAGCGGTTAGAGCGGCGGACTCATAACCCGCAGGTCGGTGGTTCGAATCCACCCGCCGCTACTCCCCCTCGTTCACCGAAACTCACTCAACACGAGATGGCAAAGACCGGAGTCAGAGTCGCAATCACGCTCGCCTGCACCGATTGCAAGCGGCGGAACTACCAATCCGAGAAATCGAAGCGGAACCATCCGGACCGCGTCGAGTTCAAGAAGTTCTGCCGCTGGTGCGGCACCCACACGGTGCACCGGGAGACGCGCTAGTGGCGCGGCAGACCCGGGAGGAGCGCCGCGCGCGCCGCGTTCAGACCGCCGATGCCGCCGTGCCGCCCGCTCGCGTTCGCCCCGCCACGAACGGCGGCGACGTGGGGCGCACGCCGCCTGCGCCTCCGGTCTCCGGTGGGCGGCGGTTTCCGGGCTCCGGCGGCAAGCGCTTCGTTTCCGAGTCCTGGGCGGAGCTGAAGAAGGTCGAGTGGCCGGGTCAGAGCCAGGTCATCCAAGGCACCGTCGTCGTGTTGATCGCCTGCCTGATCGTGGGCTTCTACCTCTACGCCTCCGACGAGGTCTTCAAGCGCCTCGTCGAGAAGGTCTTCCTCCGATAGAGCCGAGGTCTCGACGATGTTTCAGTGGTTTGTGATCAATACCTACTCGGGGCACGAGAACAAGGTCAAGACGAATCTCGAGCACCGGATCGTCTCGATGAATCAGATGCCGCGATTTCGGCGCGTAGTCGTGCCGACCGAGCAGGTGATCGAGACGAAGGACGGGCAAAAGGTGCAGATCGAGAAGCGGGTGCTTCCCGGCTACGTGCTCGTCAACATGGATCTGAACGACGACGCGTGGTCGGTTGTCAAGAACACCCCCGGTGTGACGGGATTCGTCGGGGCCGGCTCGAAGCCGGTGCCGCTGTCCCAGCCCGAGGTGGATCGCATCCTCCACACCGGCGCCTCCGCGGGCGACCGTCCGCGCACGACCGTGCAGTTCTCGCTCGGCGAGTCGGTCAAGGTCACCTCCGGTCCGCTCTCCGACTTCGACGGCGAGATCGTCGAGGTGAACGGCGACCAGCAGAAGCTGAAGGTGCTCGTGGACATCTTCGAGCGCCAGGTCCCGGTCGAGCTCGGCTTCGACCAGGTCAAGAAGATCGACTGACGAAGGGCGCGCCTTGGCGAAGAAGGTTCTGACACTCATCAAGCTCCAGATTCCCGGCGGACAGGCGAACCCGGCCCCGCCGGTGGGTCCCGCGCTGGGGCAGCACGGGGTCAACATCATGGAGTTCTGCAAGACGTTCAACGCCCAGACCGCGCAGGAGAACGGCCGGATCACGCCGGTCGAGATCACGGTCTACGAAGACCGGTCCTTCACCTTCATCACGAAGACGCCGCCCGCGGCGGTGCTGATCAAGGAGGCGCTGTCTCTCGAGAAGGGCTCGGCCGAGCCGAACCGCACCAAGGTCGGGCGCCTCACCCGCGACCAGGTGCGCAGAATCGCCGAGACGAAGCTCCAGGACCTGAACGCCCGCGACGTCGACCAGGCGATGCTCGTGATCGCCGGGACGGCGCGCAGCATGGGCGTGGAGGTCGAGAGATGATGTTCGACCCGGCGAAGCGAAGCGGAGCCGATCGTGGTTCAGGAGGGCCGCGGAGAAACATCGCGCTCGCGCTCGCGCTCGCGCTCGCGCCGGAGGCGGGCGTTTCACTCGCCGCTAGACTAGGCCGCCCATGAGCCAGCACGGAAAGCGATACCGCCAGGCGCGCGCGCAGATCGACCGCGAGAATCTCTACACGCCCGTCGAGGCCGTCCGTCTTCTCAAGGGCCTCGGGGAGACCCGCTTCGACGAGACGGTCGAGGCGCACGTCCGCCTCGGTCTGAACGTGCGCCACGCCGATCAGCAGCTGCGCGGAACGATGATGCTGCCGCACGGCACGGGGAAGGAGCAGCTCGTCGCGGTCTTCGCCGAGGGCGAGAAGGCGCGCGAGGCCGAGGAGGCGGGCGCCGACGTCGTGGGTGCCGCCGACCTGGCGACGAAGATCGAGGGCGGCTTCGACGACTTCGACGTTGCGGTCGCGACCCCGGACCTGATGGGCGTCGTCGGAAAGCTGGGCCGCATCCTCGGGCCGAGGGGGAAGATGCCGAACCCGAAGACCGGCACGGTCACCTTCGACGTCGGCAAGGCGGTCCGGGACGCGAAGGCCGGCAAGCTCGAGTACCGGACCGACCGCGGCGCCAACATCCACATGCCGATCGGCAAGCGCAGCTTCGAGGAGCGCGCCCTCGTCGAGAACTACGCGGCGCTCGTGGACGAGCTCGTTCGCGCGAAGCCCGCTGCCGCGAAAGGTCGCTACATCCACGGGATCACGCTCACGACGACGATGGGCCCCGGCATCCACGTGGATCCGGCGAGGACTCGCGGCATCGTCGACGAGCTGGACGAATCGGCCGGGGCCGATTCTTCGAGGGAGCTGGTTTCGGCGTAACGATCGACCTGGACGCTCGCCCGAGACAGCTGGCAGCCGTGAGGCGGAAGCCCAGCCGAGGCGGTCCGACGGAAGCTCCGTACCTTCCTCCGGGCTCGCCCACGCGAGCCCTGGTCATTTTCAGGAGGAGATGAGCATGCTGAAGAAGGACAAGGAGCGAATCGTCGAGGAGCTGACCGAGCGCCTCCGGGGCACGCAGACGCTCATCGTCGCGGACTACCGCGGGCTCTCGATGCCGGAGATCGACCGGCTCCGCTCGAAGCTCCTGGAGCACGGCGCGCGCTTCTCCGTCGTCAAGAACACGCTCACGCGGCGGGCGGCGCAAGCCGCCGGCGCGGATGCGGTCCTGGCGCTGCTCGAGGGTCCTACGGCGATCGCCTTCCTCGATGCCGGCGGTGACCCGGTGGCCGTCGCCAAGGCGCTTGCCGACGCGGCGCGGACGACTCGCGTCCTCACCATTCGCGGGGGGCTGCTCGACGGTGCGGCGATCGGCGAGGCCGAGGTGACGAGCCTCGCGACGCTGCCGCCGACCGAGGTCCTGCGGTCCCAGCTCGTCGGGGCGGTCGCCGGTCCCCTGACCGCCATAGTCGGTCTCTTCACGGCGCCGCTGCGCGATCTCGTCGGTGTCCTCGAGGCGCGGATCGCGCAGCTCGAGGAGCAAGGTTCAACAGCAAACCCAGCCGCCCCGGTAACGGAGGCGGCGCGCGGAGAGAGCCGGAACGGCTCATCCGCGATCGAACAGGAGGGCTAAAGAGATGGCGACGGATACAGCGAAGATCGTCGAGCAGCTTGGCAAGATGACGGTGCTCGAGCTCGTCGAGCTCAAGAACTCGCTCGAGGAGGAGTGGGGCGTAACGGCTGCGGCGCCGGTCGCGGTCGCTGCGGCGGGCGGCGCTGCGAGTGCCGGCGACGGCGAGGCAGCCGAGGAGCAGAGCGCCTTCGACGTCGTCCTCACGGGTCCCGGTGACAAGAAGATCCAGGTGATCAAGGTCGTCCGCGCGATCACGGGCCTCGGCCTGAAGGAGGCGAAGGATCTCGTCGACGGCGCCCCGAACGCCGTCAAGGAGGGAATCGCGCGGGACGAGGCCGACTCGATCAAGGCCCAGCTCGAGGAAGCGGGGGCGAGCGTCGAGGTCAAATAGTCTTGCTGATGCAGGCTTCAGCCTGCTCTAGCACAACCCGTAAGGCAAGGCCGCGAAGCGGCCGGAGCGCGTACCCTCGCACCCGAACAAGACCCCCGAAGGAATCCCCGAGGGGCGAAAGGCGCTCGCAAGGGAGACAGCCAGCCGGGAATATCGCACCCTCGACCACCGTTTCCACCAATACGAGCTACACTCCGAGGGTCACAGCGGCCCCGCCGTAGCGTCTGCTTGCGGTGGGGGGCGCGCTGTTGCTATCCTTGAGGGTTGCGCCGCCGTTCCGCCCTGCACGTCCTACGACCATTTTTAAGGGAGGCTTCTTCATTTGACCACGAGGGTCGCTGCGCCTCGCGCGCGCAAGAGCTTTTCACGCCTGAAGCACGTTCTCGACCTCCCCAACCTGATCGACATCCAGAAGGCTTCCTTCAAGTGGTTCCTCGAAGGAGGCCTTCGCGAGACGATCGACGACATCTCGCCGATCGAGGACTACACCGGCACCCTCGCCGTCGAGTTCGGCGAGTACCGCTTCGGGGAGCCGCAGTTCTCGATCAAGGAGTGCCGCGAGAAGGACCTGACCTACCAGGCTCCGCTCTCGATGACGGTCCGGTTCGTGAACAAGGAAACCGGGGAGATCCGCGAGCAGACCGTCTTCATGGGGGACTTCCCGATGATGACGCAGTGGGGCACCTTCATCATCAACGGCACCGAGCGCGTGATCGTCACGCAGCTCGTCCGCAGCCCGGGCGCCTACCTGATGGAGCCCAAGGACGCGACGAAGCAGGTCTTCACGGCCAACCTGATGCCGAGCCGCGGGTCGTGGCTCGAGCTCGAGATCGACAAGAAGGGCGTCGTCTACGCCCGTATCGACCGGAAGCGGAAGCTGCCGATCACCACGCTGCTGCGTGCGCTCCCTGCCGAGGATCCCTCGACCGGCTTCGCGCTCGACACCTCGTCCAACGAGAAGATCCTCGAGCTCTTCGGCAACTCGCTCTACATCGTCAACACACTCGAGAAGGACGCGTCGACGCGCGAGGAAGAAGCGCTGATCGAGGTCTTCAAGAAGCAGCGGCCGGGTGAGCCGCCGACGCTCGAGAATGCGCGGAACCTCCTGCGGGCGCTCTTCTTCGACCCGAAGCGCTACGACCTGACGAAGGTCGGCCGCTACAAGCTGAATCAGCGGCTCGGGGTGAACGTCCCCGAGGACACGCGCGTCCTCACGACCGAGGACATCCTTGCGCTCGTGCGCAAGCTCGTCGACCTGCCGACGAACCTCGGGATCCCCGAGGACTCGAAGGACTTCGCGGCCGACGGGATGGTGCTGAGCCGCGACCCGATCCGCGGCGAGCTCGACGAGTACGAGCACTTCGGCAACCGGCGCCTGCGCACCGTCGGCGAGCTGATCCAGGAGGCGTTCCGCGTCGGTCTCTACCGCATGGAGCGCGTCGTGCGGGAACGCATGACGACGGAGGATGTCGACACGATCACGCCGCAGACGATCATCAACATTCGCCCGGTCGTCGCGGCGCTGAAGGAGTTCTTCGGCTCCTCGCAGCTCTCGCAGTTCATGGATCAGACCAACTCTCTCGCCGGTCTCACCCACCGCCGGCGCCTCTCGGCGCTCGGTGCCGGAGGCCTCACCCGCGAGCGCGCGCCAATCGAGGTGCGCGACGTCCATCCCACCCACTACGGGCGCATGTGCCCGATCGAGACGCCGGAAGGCCCGAACATCGGCCTCATCGGCTCACTTGCATCGATGGCCACGGTCTCGGAATTCGGTTTCATCCAGACTCCGTACCGCGTCGTCAAGAACGGCAGGGTGTCCGACGAGATCCTCTATCTCGACGCCGCCGAGGAGGCGCAGTACACGATCGCCCAGGCTTCGGAGCCGGTCGACGAGAAGACGGGTAAGTTCGTCCACGACCAGGTGCTCTGCCGATCCCGCGAGGGCGAGGCCGTCACCGCGGCGCCGAAGGACATCGAGTACATGGACGTCACGCCGGCGCAGATCGTCTCGGTCGCCACGGCGCTGATCCCGTTCCTCGAGCACAACGACGCGAACCGTGCGCTGATGGGCGCGAACATGCAGCGGCAGGCCGTGCCGCTGATGATCACGCAGGCGCCGCTCGTCGGCACGGGCCTCGAGTACCGGGCCGCGATCGACACCGGCGACGTCGTCCTCTCCGACCGGGCCGGCACGGTCGCGGACGTCGACGCCGAGAAGATCGTCGTCGAGACCCGCGAGGGTCGGGACTCCTACCACCTGACGAAGTTCATGCGCTCGAACCAGGGGACGCTCATCCACCAGAAGCCGATCGTCCGGCTCGGCGACAAGGTCGGGGCCGAACAGGTTCTGGCCGACGGCAGCTCCACCGACCAGGGCGAGCTCGCCCTCGGGGCCAACCTGCTGGTCGCCTTCATGCCGTTCGAGGGTTACAACTTCGAGGACGCGATCGTGCTCTCGGAGCGGCTCGTCAAGGACGACGTCCTCTCCTCGATTCACATCCACGAGTACGAGATCGACGCGCGCTCGACGAAGCTCGGCGACGAGGAGATCACGCGCGACATCCCGAACCGCTCGGAGGAGTCGCTCAAGGACCTCGACGAGCGGGGAGTCGTGCGAATCGGAGCCGAGGTCGGCTCCGGGGACCTGCTCGTCGGCAAGGTGACGCCGAAGGGCGAGACCGAGCTGACTGCCGAGGAGAAGCTGATCCGCGCGATCTTCAAGGAGAAGGCGCGCGAGGTCCGCGACACCTCGCTCAAGGTCCCGCACGGCGAGGGCGGTAAGGTGATCGACGTGAAGACGTTCTCGCGCGAGAACGGAGACGACCTGTCTCCGGGCGTCAACGAGCTCGTGCGCGTCTACGTCGCGAAGTAGCGCATGATCGCCGAGGG
>JBBRYP010000091.1:0-9012 GCA_038237515.1 Gaiellales bacterium | reverse complement strand
TAACGTTCGACCGGAAACGAAGGGCAGGTGGAGGCCGCACTACTCGGCCGCTTCGCGGCCGCCGGCCGCAGAGCGGTCGGACTAGTGCGGCGTCGGCGAACCCTCAGTTTCGAGCGAAACGTTGGGAGACGCCGCACTAGGAACCTCCTCAGCCCGTCGCGGCCGGGGTCTGCTGGTCGGTGACCCAGGCCCCGAGGATGCCGCGGTAGTGCGCGACGAAGTGCTCGTGCTCGTGTGTCGGGAACGTCGAGCGGACCGTGTCGACGAGCAGCCGGTCGAAGTCGGGGCTATCGACGAACTCGACGACCGCCTCGTCGAAGCCGCCGAGGTGCTGCGCGCAGAAGTCCTCGTACTCCTCGGTCTGGAAGTAGTCGTCCGCGAGTCGGCGGTAGCCCTCGAGCCGCTCCCCGTAGCCGAGGTCGGTGCGGTCGCCGATCTCGAAGTACTGCCGCGTGTTCTGGTTGATCCGCATCTCGCGGCGCGTCACTGCGCAAAACACCGACCACTTGACGAGCGCCTTGATCGCCCAGGGGAAGTAGTAGTGGAGGCTCGTTAGAGCGACGTCCGGCGAGGCGTTCGCGTAGTCGATCGGGAACACGTCGCTGCCCTTCACGAGCGTCTCGCAGGAGTTGAACTCCCAGCGGAAGAAGGCGTTGACGAGGCGGCTGATGGTCACGATCTCGTGCCCCACCGCCGGCGTCAGGAAGCCGTGGCTGATCCGGTAACGCGCGTGGAGCGGCACGGAGGGGTCGTAGTCCATGACCATCGTCTCGGCGCCGATCGAGAGGCTGCGCACGAAGACGTCGAAGTCGTCCACGGCCCGCTGCAGGTGCATCAGCCGCTCGCCGGACTCGTCGTAGCCGCGGTGGAGCTCCGCCGCGTCGCGGATGCGGGTGACGCCCACCCACTGACCGCCGTCGAAAGGCTTCATGTAGAGCGGGTAGCCGATCTCGGTCGCCACGGCGTCTAGGTCGAACGCAGCGTTGTACCTCGACGCCATCTGCTCGAAGCGATCCGTGGCGGTCGAGAAGCGGATGCTTCGCGGAGGAAGCTTGTGGGGGATCAGCCAGGTGTCCGGCACCTTCAGGCCGAGTCGGATCATGGCGCAGTAAGCGGCGTGCTTCTCCATCGCCTGGAAGGTGAACGGGTTGTTCAGGAGGTACACGTCGTCCATCAGCGCGATCTTCTTCAGCCACTCCCGCGGGAGGTGGTACCACCAGGCGAGGCGGTCGATGACGAGCGCGAAGCGCGGCCGGTAGCGCAGGTTGAACGGCTCGTTCATGATCCTCTCCGAGCTGAAGACGTGCGTCTCGCCGCCGTAGGTGATCTCGGGCACGCGCGAGAGGACGTGCTCGAACGCGCGGGGCCAATCCTCCTCGGTTCCGAGCAGCAGGCCGATGAGGTGGGTTCGGGGCATCGAGGGCCTAGCAGAAGCGGGGGAGATGGTGCGCGATCTGGGCCCGCCACGAGGGCCAGTCGTGCGGGACGTCGTACCCCCAGAGGTCGAGCTCGACACAGAGCCCTTTGTCCGCAGCGAGGCCGGCGAACCGGGTTGTGGACTCGAGAGCCCCGGTCGTGTCCTCCCATTGCCCCTGCCCACACACGAGCAGCAGGCTGATGCGGTCGCGCAGCCACTCGAGATGGTCGCCGTGGAGGTGCGAGACGTAGTCCATCGGGTTGTTGAAGTACGTCGCGGTGCCCCGCTCGCCCCAGCCCTCCGAGGCGACGTCGTATACGCCGGAGAGGCAGATCGCGAGCGGGAAGAGATCGGCTCGCTTGAGCGCGAAGTTCGCCGCGTGGTAGGCCCCGAGGCTGCAGCCGGTGACCATGATCTCCGCCGAGCCGCCGGAGTCGGCGCGGACGAACGGAGCGACGTGGTCGGCGATCCACCGCTCGTAGGCCCCGTGGCGCAGAGCCCGCTCCTCCGTCGGCACCTCGCGCGCCGCCCACGTCCACGCGTCGAAGCTCGAGACGCAGTAGACCTTGAGCCGGCCCGCGTCGATCAGCCCGGAGATGGACTCGATCATCCCGTTCGCCTCGTAGTCGTGCGGTGCGCCCTGCTCGGAGGGGAAGACGAGGAGCGGTCGCCCGAAGTGCCCGTACGCGAGCACGGGCACGTCCTCGATCGGGAGCTCGCGGCGGTTCACGGCGGCAGTATGTCGAGCCGCGCGGCCCGTTTCGGCCGGTAGCCGACCTTCGCAGCCGGAGCAAACGGCTTTTGCTCTTCGGGATAGACGACGTTGTGCTTCGGGTTACGCTGGTGCGTACGCGATCACGGCCGTAAGCGAGCGCCGGAAGGCACGTTGTGACGAGGCAACGAACCCCGGCCGGGCAGAAGGGGACGACGTAGGCTCCGTTCAGTGGCACTCGAGGAGTTCGATCTCGATTACGCCATCGCGGACAGGGTGGTCGCGCTGGCTGACCTGAGCCTCCGCGTGGAAACCGTTGTCAGGCTGACTGGCGGTGACAACAGCGCCGTCTTCGAGGTGCGATCAGGCGACGGTCGCGCAGTCGTGGTGAAGGTCTACACGGACTTCTTCTACTGGAAGATGGAGAAGGAGATCTTCGTCTACGACCTGCTGCGGCAACACTGCTCGGCTGCGCCGGTGCCCGCGATCCTGGCTGCCGATGACTCGAAGACGCTGGTCACGCAGAACGTGCTGGTGATGACGAAGCTCGAAGGCGATCACGCACTTTCGATCCTCGATCAGCTCGACGAGGAGCGGCTGGCGCAGATCAACCGGCAGATCGGGACGATCCTGCGCGTGCTGCACCAGGTCGGCTTCGAGGAGTTCGGCTACGTCGGCACGAGAGGCGTCGTGCAACCCCACCAGACGAACCTCCACTACATGCGCACCCAGTTCGACAAGAAGCTCGATGAGTTCGACGAACTCGGCGGCGACGCCGATCTCCGCCGCGGCGTCGAGCGCCACGTTGCCGAGCGCAAAGAGCTCCTGGCCGGCTGCGCGCGCCCGTCCTTCTGCCACAACGACTGCCACTACGGGAACGTGCTGTCCTCCCGGAGGGGAGCGGCTGGCGGGTCTCGGGGATCCTCGACTTTGAGAACGTGCTCGCGGGAGACCCGCTGCTCGACCTGGCGAAGACGCACTGCTACTCGCGCCGTCGCAGCGAGATGACGCTAGCCGGACTCGCCGACGGTTACGGCGATCTCCGCAGCGGCTGGCGCGAGGCGCTCGACTTCTACGTCCTCTACCACTGGATCGAGCTGTGGGACTGGCTTGCGTCGTCGGGGCGGAGAGAAGCACTCGCAGGCATCGCCGACGAGATGCGCCTCCTCATGGGTAGCTGATCGGGAAGCTGGCCGCCTGCCGTTGCACATTGCCTACCATTCGGGCGACGAGGCAACCTTGCCTGTCCCCGCTACGACCACACCCGTGCGAGCAGCTCGACGAGGTGCGGCTCGAAGGTGTCGCGCCACGCGGTCCAGTTGTGGGCGTCGCGATTCTCGTGCCAGGCGACGTCGTAGCCGTGGTCGGCGAGCGCCGAGGCGACGGCGCGGTTGTTCGCGAGGTTCTCCTCGACCGTTCCGCAGGTCATCGCCACCGGGATCGGCTCCCACCAGCCGCGGCCGCCGAGGATCTCGCCGACGAAGCGCGTGATCCGGCGGAACCGCACGAAAGAGCGCTCCTGCGGGTCGTAGCGCTGGCGGAAGTAGCTGCCGGACTGGAGGTAGAGAGCCCCGAAGGCATGCGGGTGGAGACGGTGGGCGTGCAGCATCGCGAGAGCGCCGAGGCTCGCGCCCATGCCGACGCGCAGGCGTCGCTCGTCGGGGGTGGGAGCGGCCTCGGCGAGCGCTGGGAGGATCTCCCAGACGAGCGCGCGCGCGTACTGGGCGGAAGCCGAGTAGCTCTGATTCCGGTCACCCGGCGGCGGCAGCAGTGCGGCGCGCATCGTGGGTATGCGCCCTTCGCCCCACATGACGTCGAGCAGACGGAGCAGCGCGGAGTACCCGGCGTACTCGGGCCCGTCGTGCACGACGAGGAGCGGCAGCGGCTCGTCCTCGCCGGCGCCCGCCGCGGCCCAGACGATTACCGGGACGGTCGCTTTCAGCGTGCGGCTTGGTATTTCGATCTGCTCGAGCTTGCCGGGAGGAGTGTCCTCGTCCAGCCACCAGGGCTTGACGTAGCCGGGGAGCTCGACCACCGACTTGTCGCCGAAAGGCCCGGGCGCGCGCAGCGGGTTCAGCGGGTCGCAGACGAGGTCGTTGCCGCCGTGGCGGTTCTTGAGCTCGAGCAGGTACTCCATGCGGTCGGCGTTGGGGCGCGGCAGATCGAGCGTCCAGGCCGTGCCGCGGGCGCGGCGGAACTCGAGCGCGCGCGGCTCGCGAAGCTCGTGAGCCAACCGGACTCCGGTCAGCCGGCGCCGAGGGTCGCGATAGGTGAACGTGACCGTGTCGCTGCCGACGACCGGCTCGGTGAGGCTACGAACCGCCATCAGTCCTGGAGGGCGAGCGCGGCGAGTCGGCGGCCGATCTCGGGCGCGAACTTGAAGCCGTGCCCGCTGCACGCCGACCCGACGACGATCGGCCCGTGCCGCTCGAGCACGAACTCGTCGTCCGGCGCGTTCGTGTAGAGGCATGTCTCGACGAGGGCAGGCCCGTCCTCGACCCGCCCGAATCGCCGCCGCACCCACTCGGTGACGGCCCGCACGGCGCCGGTGTCCACCTCGCCCTCCTGCGCCGCGTCGGTGGCCGGTCCGGCCTGGTGGATGCCGGCCTTGAGGCCGATCCCGGGTGACGCGAGCGCGTACGCCGCCTGCCCCGGAGGATAGGGGCCGTGGTCGATGAGCGTCGGAAAGGGCGCGGGGTAGAAGGGAAAGTGGAGAACCGTCTCCCGCGTCGGGCTGACCGGCAGCGAAATACCTGCCGTCTCGAGAAGGGCCTTCGCCCAGGCGCCGGCGGTCACGACGACGCGGGCGGCGTCGATCCTTCCAGCCGCGCTCACGACACGCGCCCCGCCCGCGCCTGCCTCGATCCGCAGGACACGCGTGCCTTCCTCCAGCCGCGCGCCGCCCGCAGCCGCGCCTTTCCACAGCGCTGAGAGTGCCCGGTCGGCGTAGACCGTCCCGCCCGCGGCATGGAACAGGACCTCCTCGTCGTCCTCGACGCGCAACGCGGGGAAACGCTTGCGCGCCGCCTCGGGGTCGAGGCGCTCGACCTCGACCCCGCACCCCTCCATCGTCACGGCGAATCCGGCGAGCTCGCGGCCCACGTCCAGGGCACCGTCGTCCTCCAGGATTCGCTCACCCGACTCCCTCTCCAGCTCTCGCCAGAGCGGCAGAGCCGCCTTCGCGAGCTCCACGTAGCGGGCGTCGTCGTAGGCAAGGCGGAAGATCCGGCTCGTACCGTGGCTCGAGCCGCGCTCATGCCCGGCCTGGAACTGCTCCAGGACGAGCGGCGCCGCCCCCTCGCGCGCAAGGGCGCGCGCCGTCGCCAGGCCCGCGACGCCTGCTCCGACGACCACGATCTCCTCCGCTCGTGCCACGGCCGGATCGTACGGATGTCTCCTCTGCGTTTGGTTGCTACGGCTTCGCCAGCGGCTCGCGCTTCTCGAGCCGCTGCTCGAAGAGCCTGCGAAGCTGCTCGCCCGACACGCGGGTCTTGAAACGCGGGCGGCGCGGCTCGAGCCGGATGATCTTCACCGTGTCGTCCCGGGCCGAGTAGCAACGTGCGTAGGCCTCGGCCTCGTTCAGCTCACGGAGACGGCTTCGGCGCACGGAGGTTCCCATACTGCGATCGCATGGGGCCGGGCGTCAAGTAAGTTCCCCCGATGCCCCTACCCATAGAGCGTCCCGGAAAGATCGTCTGCGTCGGGCTCAACTACCGCGACCACGCGGAAGAGCAGGGCTCGCCGCTGCCCGACCGTCCGCTCCTGTTCGCGAAGTGGCCGAACACCCTGATCGGTCCGGGGGAAGCAATCGTCGTCCCGCCGATCGCCGAGCAGATCGACTACGAGGCCGAGCTCGGGGTCGTGATCGGCTCCCGCATCCGCGGCGTCTCCGCGGACAACGCCCTCGAGGCGGTCCGGGGGTACTGCTGCCTGAACGACGTCTCGGCGCGCGACCTCCAGTTCGCGGACAAGCAGTGGACGCGCGGAAAGTCGCCCGACACGTTCTGCCCCGTGGGCGAGCTGGTCCCGGCGAGCCGGGTTTCGGATCCACAGCAGCTTGCGATCCGAGCCATCCTGAACGGCGAGACGATGCAGGACTCGACGACCGCGAACATGGTGTTCGGCGTGGCCGAGCTGATCGCTTTCATCACCCAGGCGATCACCCTCGAGCCCGGCGACCTGATCGCGACGGGCACACCGGCCGGCGTGGGGGCCTTCCGCGACCCACCGGTGTGGATGAAGCCCGGCGACGAGATCACGATCGAGATCGCCGGGGTCGGCAGCCTGACGAACCCGGTCCGCGCGGCGTAACAGCGCTTCTCCGGCGGGTGGGGCGGGCGGCTTTTCCGGAGCGCAACGAGTCCGGTCGGTCGCGGCGAGGGGCGGGGTATGCGAGGGGCGGGAGCGTCTACTGCGAGATGCCAGGCCGCCTCGGGCGCCTCTGAAGGCCACGGGGCTGCGGACCTCAGTGCCGAAACAAACCGGTGAGGCGGGCCCAGAGGGCGCCGAACGCGAGGCCGAGGCCCCCCACCGGTTTCACGGGCGCCGGAGGGGCGGGGGCCGGCGCTTCCGCGGCGGCCGTGGTTGACTCGGGTGCGGGTGGCTCGACCGCTGCCGGCTCGAGCTGCGCTGCGAGGCAGGCGGCGAAGCGTTTCGTCAGCTCCGCGGCTACGCCGGCGACGACGCCCCGGCCGTACTGGGCGACCGCGCCCTGGAGCTGGAGCTCGGTCACGATCGTCACGGTCGTCCCGCTACCGGCCGGCGCGAGCGAAGACTCGATCGTCGCCTGGGCTCCGCCGCGTCCTTTGACCTCCCGCGCCTTCGCCGCGAGTACCGCCCGGCCTGCCGCCTCGTCGGCCTCCCTGCGGGTCACGTCGGTTGCGAACTGCAGTGCGATCGGGCCGAGCTTCACGTGCATCGTCGCCTTCCAGGTCGAGTCGTCGACCACCTCCACGAGCTCTGCTCCCGGCATGCAGGGGATGACCCGCGGCACGTCGTTCAGGAGTCGCCAGGCGTGGTCCGGACCCGCCGGCACCTCGAAGGAGTTCTCCAGGCGCATCGCCTCTAAGGTACTGCTCCCGTCCGCGAACCGCACGGGACGACAGAAGGGGGAGATTCGCATGGCCTATGTGATCACCGCGAAGTGGACTGCGAAGCAGGGAGAGGAAGAGGCAGTGCTTGCGGCCGTCGCCGAGCTCGCGGGCGCCTCGCGTGCCGAGCCGGGCTGCCTCCTCTACGCCCCGAACCGCGACCCCGAGAACCCGCGGATCTTCTTCTTCTACGAGCAGTACGCAGACGAGGCTGCCTACAAGGCCCACGCCGACTCGGAGCACTTCCAGCGGCTCGCGTTCGGCGAGGCGATCCCGCGGCTCGAGACGCGCGAGCGCGCGATCTACGAGACCATCGACCTCTAGGTGGAGCGCTCACCAGCATCTGGCGGGTGACTCCGCGGCCGGGCCGGCGCGCGCTTCTCGCCGCGCTCTTCCTCAGCGCGCTCGCGCTCCGTCCGCAGCTCGTCGGGATCGGGCCGCTCGTCCCGCGGATCCAGGACGACCTCGGCATCTCGCACGCGGTCGCGGGTCTCCTCGGGACGATCCCGGTGCTCTGCATGGGCCTTTTCGCGCCGCCCGCTCCGTACCTGTCCCGCCGGGTCGGCTCGCGCGCGGCGATCGCCGGCTGCCTGACGCTGATCGCGTGCTTCGGCGTGGCGCGCGCGGTCGTTCCCGGCGCTGCCCTCGTTGTTCTCCTGACCTTCGGCGTCGGCGTCGGGATGGGGTTCGCCGGCGCGTTGCTGCCGGTCGCCGTCAAGGAGAGCTTTCCCGATCGGCCGGCCTTCGCCACGGGCGTCTACGCGACGGGCATCTCGACCGGATCCGCCCTCTCGACGGCAGTTGCCGTCCCCGTCGCGCACGTGGCGGGGGGCTGGCGCGGCTCACTCGTCGCGTTCTCGCTCTGCACGGGCCTGCTCGCGCCTCTCTGGCTGGCGTTCACCCCCTCGCGGAAGCGAAGCCTCGTACCGCCGGCGGCCCTGCCGCGCCTCCCGTGGCGCAGCCTCCTCGGCTGGCGCCTGGTCGCGGTCTTCGGCCTGATGAGCGTCGTCTACTACGGCCTCCACGCCTGGCTGCCGGACTCCTATGCCGAGCACGGGTGGAGCGAGTCGAGCTCCGGCGCCCTTCTCGCCGTCCTGAACGTGGCGGCGCTGCCGCCGACTCTCCTCGTCCCCTGGTTCGCCGATCGGGTCGGGTCGCGTCGCGTCTATCTCGTCGGCGCCGCCTCCGTTCTCGTCGCCGCGCTCGTCGGCGCGGTCCTCGCGCCGTCGGGCGGCTGGATCTGGGCCGCTCTGATCGGTGCCTCCTTCGGTGCCCTGTTCCCGATGGTGCTGACGCTTCCCCTCGACCTCGCGGAGCGGCCCGCCGACGTGGGCGCGATCGCGGGGCTAATGCTCGGTGCCGGGTACATGCTGTCGGCGATCGCCCCGTTCGTCCTCGGAGTCGTCCGCGACGCCTCGGGCTCGTTCACGAGCGCGCTCTGGATCATCGTCGGGGCGGGAGCCCTGCTGCTCGCGATGTGCGCTCCGCTCTCGCCGAGACGCCTGCGCCGCAGCGTCCTCCCGGAGCCGGCGCGGTAGCTCCATCTGGGAATGAGTGGCGAGGTGACGTCTCAATTTTCACGAGCCGTCGCGGCCGGAGCCGGGCTTGCCCGGCGGGAGGCCAGGCACGACCGGTCGAGCGGGGGCGCAGAAGGAGGGGGTCCAGGGGTTCCCCTACGATTTAGCTACTTCTCTTCCTTGGGCGATCGGCAGCTGCGGGCGGAGCCGGGCTTGCCCGGCGGGAGCCCAGATCGCGAGCTAGGCAACGGTGGTATTCAGCTGTGGGTGAACGGC
>JBBRYP010000090.1:0-9237 GCA_038237515.1 Gaiellales bacterium | reverse complement strand
GGCCGCGAAGCGGCCGAGTAGTGCGGCCTCCACCTGCCCTTCGTTTCCGGTCGAACGTTATGAGAGGCCGCACTAGTGGGTCGCCCGGCGAGGTTGGTGGACTTTCTGGGTCGTGAGCAGGGAAGCCACGGGGAAGGACGCAGGGAGCCCCAATATGCAGCATATTGGGGCGACTGAGGACGCCCCCTGGCGCCGCTGATCGCGGGCCAGAAACCGGCGAACGTTGGTGCGCGATCCACCAGGGTCGTTGACTTTGCAGGTCGCTGGTGCATGCTGCGAGAGGCAGTCGGAGACGAGAGGAGCGATGTGCACGTGACCGGGACGAGCGACGCCGCAAGGTCGGTGGGGCCGGCGCAGCCCACGGCGGTCGAGGGCACGGGTCCCGTGGAGGTCATCTCCGCGGACGGGGTTCCTCTCGCCTACATCATCCGCGCGGAGCTCTCGCCCGACCGGACGACGTTCCTCACGCCCCCCGAGTTCAAGCAGCAGGTCGGCTACATCGTCTACCCGCAGGGGGGCGAGGTTCCGCGGCACGTGCACCGCGACCTCGAGCGGCGACTGACCGGCACCTCCGAGGTGCTCGTGCTCCGCAGCGGTCGCTGCGAGATGGACATCTACAACGACGGCCACGAGCTGGTCGCGACGCGCGAGCTCGCGGCAGGTGACGTGATGCTGATGGTGGGCGGCGGGCACGGCTTCCGGATGCTGGAGGACACCGTCTTCCTGGAGATCAAGCAAGGCCCGTACACGGGGATCGACGAGAAGGAGCGCTTCTAAGCTACTTCCCCGCGAAACACGTTGGTGCGAAGTCACTTCGTGCGGAGGGGGAAGTAGCTTCAGACCGCCCGGGCGACGGCGAGCACGTTCCAGGTCGTGTCGTCCGCGTCGCGTGCGAAGTCGGGGAAGCCGCCGATCCGGTCGAGCACGAAGCCGGCCTGCTCGAGGAAGAGCGCGAGCTCGAGCGGAAAGAAGTAGCGCATCGCGTGCGTCTCCTCGGCCCTTTCCAGCAGCCGGTCGCCCCCCAGGCGCCAGACCCGATAGTTGACGGTGCAGATGTGACGGGCGGTGTCGAGCTCGCCGGAAGTGACCCGCAGGATCTCGCCGTCGCCGGTCGGAACCGTCTTGACCCGCTGAGACGGGCGCTCGTGCAGGACGGCCGGGCCGTACCAGACGTCGAACAGGAGCAGACCGCCGGGCCGGAGGTGCCTTCGCGCGGAGCGGAGAGCCGCCAGGACCTCCTCGTTGGCGTGCTGGTAGCCGAGCACCGCGAACATCATCAGAGCCGCGTCGAAGCGCTCCGCGAGGTCGAGCGTGAGCAGGTCTCCAAGGCGGAAGGTGAGCGCGGCGCGGTCGTCGAGTGCGAGCGTCTTCGCCTCGGCCCGCTCCAGCATGCTCTCGGAGCGGTCGACGCCGGTGACGACGTATCCGCGCCCGGCGAGGGGAATCGAGTGCGCTCCCGTGCCGCAGCCAAGGTCGAGGAGACGCGTCGCCGCAGGTTCGGACGAGGCGACGATCGACTCGACCAGGTCGCACTCGGCGTCGTAATCCTTGTCGGCGTAGAGCGCGTCGTAGGCGCTGGCGTAACCGGGGCCGAAGGTCTCGCTCACCCGAGCACCTCGTGGACCGCATCGCACACCTCGTCCATCTGGCCCTCGGTCAGCGCGAGGCCCGACGGCAGGTACAGCCCCTGGCGGGCGAGCCGCTCGGCCACCGGGTAGCGCTCGTCGCGGAAGAGGCCACGTTTCCGCAGGACCGGCTGCTGGTGCATGCCGAGGAAGAAGGGGCGGGTCTCGACGCCGCGCTCACGCAGCTTCCCCGCGAGCGCGCGGGCGTCGAGCCCCGTCTCCTCCGCGACGACGACGCCGTACATCCAGTACACGCTCCTCGCCCACGGCCGCTCGACGGGAAGCTGGAGCGCCGGCAGGTCAGCCAGGCGGCTGGTGTAGCCGGCGCCGAGCCAGCGCTTGCGCGCCACGATCTCGTCGATCCGCTGCAGCTGGGCGACACCCAGCGCCGCCTGGAGGTTCGTGAGGCGCAGGTTGAGCCCGAGCTTCTCGTGGTGGAAGCGCCGGCCCGGCTGGAAGCACAGGTTCCGAAACGCGCGGAGCCGCTCGGCGAGCTCGGGGTCGTCGGTCACGACCATGCCCCCCTCGCCGGTGGTCACGAGCTTGTTCGCGTAGAAGCTGAAGACGCTGAGCGTGCCGAGGCTGCCGCAGCGCCGCCAGCTCGGCGCCTTGCCGTCACGCCCTGACAGGTACTCGGCGCCGTGGGCCTCGGCTGCGTCCTCGACGACGACCAGCTCGCGCTCCCCCGCCAGCTCGAGCACGGGATCCATGTCGACCGGATGCCCGAAGATGTGCACGGGCATGACGGCGCGGGTGCGGGGCGTGAGCTTCGCCTCGAGCTGCTGCGGATCGAGGCACCAGGTGTCGGGATCGCAGTCGACGAGCACGGGGACGGCGCCGCTCCCGAGCACTGCGATCGCGCACGAGATGATCGTGGACGTGGGGAGGATGACCTCGTCCCCGGGCTCGAGGTCGAGCACGGCGACCGCTGCCTGGAGCGCGGCGGTGCCGTTGTTGACCGCGACCCCGTGCTGCCGGCCGCAATACGATGCCCACCCTGCCTCGAACTCCTCGATGAAGCGCCCGGCCGAGGAGACCCAGCCGGTGGTGATGCACTCGGTCACGTACTCGAGCTCAAGCTCGCCGAGTACCGGCTCGTTGACGGGGATCACCGCTCGACGCCCGGCGAGGGTGGCTCAGCGGAGACACGCGCCTTCGCTTCTTCGAGGATCGCCTCCAGACGGCTTCGGTAGTCCTCGGGCCGGTAGCTGGACAGTCGCTCGTGTCCCAGACTGACGAGCTCACGTCCCAGGGCGTCGTCCGTCCAGAGCTTGCGGATACCGTTCGCGAGCTCGTCGACGCTGTCCGGGCGGACGAGGAGCCCTGCGCGCCCGACCTGCTCTCTGATCCCTCGAATGTCGGAGGTGAGGACGGGGCAGCCACAGGCCCACGCCTCGAGCACGGGGATGTTCGTCGGGCCGAAGAACGTCGGCATCACGAGGCCGCGAGCACCCGCGTAGAGCGCCGACATATCGCCATCCTCGATGTAGCCCAACCGATGAATGGCGTCCTCGACGTCGAAATGGCGCGCGATCGTTCTCATCTCGCCGATCGTCTTCCGCGCCAGCTCGTCGCTCGAAGTGCCCGTGAAGACGACCTTCACGTCCAGTCCGGCTTGCGAGTTCAGCCTGCCGACGGCTTCGACGATCCGAGCATGGTTCTTGTGAGGCCAGAAGTTGGCCGGATAGAAGAGGTAGCGGTCCGGGAGTCTGTACTTCTGCGCCACCCGCCGCTTCTCCTCGGGCGAGATCGGCGTCGACAGATAGACGGCCGGAAGGAACGGCAACACCTTCACCCGGTCGGGCGTTGCGCCGTGCGGCTCGTAGAAGTTGAGAATGTCCTCCCTCCCGACCTCGGAGTCGGCGAGGACGAGCGTCGCGTGCCGAGCGCCATTGCGGAACAGGTACTCGCGCAGCTCGAACTGCCCGTTCGAGGAGACCTCGGGAAACTCGGGCTGGAGCCGGTGCTGGAGATCGTGGATCGCGATCACGAAGGGGGTTCCGCTCTCGAACGACTCGGGCAGCGGAGACGGGTAGAGCATCAACTCGATCCGGTGACTGCGGATCGCACGACCGAGGTCGGGGCGCGTCCGGGCCGTGTAATCGCCGGTCGGAGGTGCGCTGCCGAGATGCAGCCGTCTCCGAACCGAATCTGTCAGACGGCTCCGCAGCGGGTACGGCTGGGCTCGCAAGCTCCACCCCTCGACACAGCCGGCCGGGAGGACGGGCAGCGTGTAGGCCGGGTGGTAAAGGACGGTGAAACGATCCCGGGTCTCCCTCTTCTGCAACCGGCAGAGGGCCTCCATCATGGTTACGCCGTACTGGTAGGTACCGCCGGCTGAAGGGTCGGTGACTGGACGGATGCCGATGTGCATCAGGTGCCCGGGGAGCGGCCGAGAGTCGAAACAGCACCGTTCGCCGCCGTCTGATCGTAGTCGTCATCTGCGCTTCAAGTGGTCGAGGCGGAACGGCGTCGCGTCAGTAGTGGCGAAGCGAGTCGTCCGCCGAGACGGCGCCCCCGCTCCACCCAGCCCCCTCGGCTACAGAGGCGGCGGTACGCGCGCAGGATCGTCCGGTACTCCTCGGGGCACCGATCGAGCCATGGCGTCGTGACCTGGGCCTCCTCGAAGTACGCCGCGGCGCGCGTCGAGGGGCGCGTCTTCTGCGCCGCGTGGTAGCGGTACATCGTCAGTTCCCGATCGAGGAGCACGGGCACGAAGCCCGCGTATGACAAACGAACCCAGTACTCGTGCTCGAAGACGTACTCCAGCGACTCATCGAGCGCCCCAACAGCTTCGTGCGCCGCTGCGGACCAGAAGGTCGACTGCTGAGGGAGCGCAGTGCCGCTCGCCTTGGCACAGAGCACGTCGATCCAGGCCGGCTCGACGACGAGGGATGTGCTGCGATACGACACGGGAAACTGTCCGATCGGTCGACTCGCGGCGTCGACATACCCCGTCAAGCCGACGAGCCAGGATGCGGTCTCAGGGGCCGAGCCGACCTGCTGGAGTGCGCCTTGCACGTAGAAGTCGTCCGAGTTCAGCCAGGCGCGCCAGTGCCCGCTCGCGCGGGAGAGCGCGTCGTTGATGGCGCTCACCTGGCCTCTGTCAGGAGCACTCCGCCAGTAGGCGAGCCAAGGCTCGTACCGGCGAAGAATCTCGACTGTGTCGTCAGTCGAGCCGCCGTCGACGACGATGTATTCGAGATCGGGATACCCCTGGAGGAGGACGGATCGAATCGTCTCCTCGATGAAGACTCCCTGCTGGTAGGAGGCGGTGGCGACCGTGATGCGCGGCCACGCCTGCCCGTCGGAGTGCTGCTCCGGTGCTGCGGGAGTCTCGATCGTCCATGGCCAGCCCGTCCGGCCCGCCGGGGGCGGCGGTAGGTCGGCGAGACCGGGGCAGCGCATGACGCCATCTTCGCTGTAGCGCCTCAACGCCGCCGGGGCGGGGGCTTCGAGGCTCCCGGCTACAATGGCGCCGCGGTGCGCCGACTTCTAGCCAGCGCCGTCGTCCTCACCTGTATTGCGTCGCTGGGCGTCATTGCCGCGGTCGCACGTGACGGCACGGCGGCGCCGAGCGCAACCTCGGTCGTCCGTGTCGACCTCCGGGCGACGCGCCAGGTGATGCAGGGCTTCGGCTCGTCCGTCCGCGTCTGGAGCGACCCGCATCTGTCGGGATCGCCGAACACGGACGTGCCGGCTGCCGCGCAGGCGGCGATCCTGCGAGCCGTCTACGGCCGGCTCGGCCTGACCCGGTCGCGTCAGGTCCTCAACACCTGGATCCAGCGGAGGCGCAACGGGCCGTTCGACTTCACCGGCAGGTTCGGCGCGGATCACGTCGCCTTCGTCAAGCAGGCGCGGGCGTACGGGCTCCGGACGTTCTTCCCGGGCCCGGTCTACATCGAGGAGTGGATGACCGCCGACGACCCGGGCGGCTACGTCGACTATGCGATGAGGATCCTCGAGTACTGGCGATCGAAGGGCGTCGAGCCGCCTGGATACGCCCTGCTGAACGAGCCCGAGCTCGCCGGAGGCTTCCCGCCGCAGTGGATGCACGACGTCGTCGTCCAGCTCGGCCGCCGGTTGAAGGCGGCGGGCTTCAAGACGAAGCTCGTCGTCCCCGACGACGAGAACCCGGTGGCGGCGTACAAGCGGGCCGAGGCGGTACTCAGGGATCCAGAGGCCCGGCAGTACGTGCTCGCGCTCGCTTACCACATCTACAAGGGCGGCGAGAGCGACTGGGCCCACTTCAGAGACCTCGCGGCGAGGTACCGCCTCCCGATCTGGATGACCGAGTGGAACTCGAAGAGCTACGACCGCTGGCCGAGCGCGGGCGACTGGTCGGTGCTCACGAGCAAGCTGATCACGATCGGCGGGGTTAGCGCCGTGGACTACATCTGGGCGTTCTTCGGCGACTGGGTCGGCGGCGAGTCGCTGATCGACATCCAGTTCGACCACGGCGCCTACCGCGGCTTCAAGTACAACCCGATCTACTACCTCACCGGCCAGTGGTCGCGCTTCGTGCGGCCCGGCTACCAGCGGGTTGCGGCGTCGCCGGAGATCGGCGCCACGCTCGTCAACGCCTTCCGAGGGCCGAAGAAGCTCGTCGTCGTCGCCGTCAATCCTTCCTCGGGCACCCAGACCGTGCGGTTTGCTGTAACGGGCGGGCGGATCCTCGGCAGGGTCGCCGCCGTGCGAACGAGCCCGCGAGAGAACTGGCGGAAGCTCGCCCCGATCGCGTTACGGAAGGCCGGGTTCACCTCGATGCTGCCGCCGTCGAGCACGACGACGTTCGTCGTCTCGCGCCGCTGACGACGCGCCGTCTGCGCTTCGCCCGCGTGACCCGAAAGCGCCTAGAGCTCGCCTGGCAGCGACTCTTCCGCCACCCGCAGTGGAACATCGGCGTTCTGAACGTGCCGATCGGAACGCTGCTCGCCCCGGGAGGCTATAACGACGCCAGCATCGAGTGGCTCCCGCTCGAGGGTCGGAAGAGCTTCCTCGCGGACCCGTTCGCCGTCGTTCGCGGCGGGACGCTCCACATCCTCTGCGAGTCCTTCTCGTATCGCGAGAGCAGGGGGCACGTCTGCACGCTCGACTACTCCGGCGGGCGCGTCACGAGGCAGCTCGAGGCGGCGATCACGCTTCCCGTGCACATGTCGTACCCGTTCCTCGTGGAAGATGGAGGCTCGGTCTACTGCGTCCCGGAGACCGCCGACGCCGGCGAGGTGGCGATCTACCGCGCGGACGACTTCCCGCGCCGCTGGTCGAAGGCCGGCGTGCTCCTCGAGGGCTTCGCGGGCGTGGATCCGACCGTCTTCCGCCACGACGGCAGGTGGTGGCTCCTGTGCACGGAGAAAGGCGCCCGTGAGGACGTCGAGCTCCGGGCGTGGCACGCGGCCGACCTCCTGGGGCCGTGGACGCCGCACGCGCGAAACCCGGTCAAGTCCGACGTCCGCGGCGCCCGGCCCGCAGGCCCGCCCTTCGTCCACGAAGGCGCCCTCTACCGCCCGGCGCAGGACTGCTCGAAGCAGTACGGCTGGCGGATCGCCGTGCAGCGTGTCACTCGCCTGAGCCCGACGGAGTTCGCCGAGGAACCGGTCGCGGTGCTCGAAGCGTCGCCGGACAGCCCGTTCCCGCGCGGGCGTCACACGCTGACGCCCGTCGGCGATCTCGTCCTCGTCGACGGCCGCCGTGACGTCTTCGTGCCCGCCGCGTTCCGCGCGTTCCTCGGGATCTGGGCAAACGACCTCGCCCGCAGGGTGCGGCGGCGTCGCCCGGGAGCAGCCTAGCTTCTTCCCCAGGAGGAACGTTTGTCGAGAACACGTTCGTGCGCAGGGCAAGTGACTCCCCTTCTTGAGGCAGCGCGCCGTGTCTGCCGCCTGAAGGCCCAGGGAACTTAGGGCCGAGGTTGTTTCGCTATAGCGAAACAACTACAATCCTAAAAACATGGCTCCGCTCCGCGAGGCCCAGCACGTCGAACTCTTCCATCTGGCCTTCCTCCAGGTCCTACAGGCACGCCTCGACCAGAGTTCATACGTCCTCAAAGGCGGCACCAACCTTCGCTACTTCTTTGAAAGTGTCCGCTACTCGGAGGACATTGACCTCGACGCCGAGGGGATCGAGGTCTGGGCGCTGGCAGACAAAGTGGACGCGATTCTCTCCTCACCCGTCCTGGAGACGCTGCTGCGCAGGGCAGATCTGGCGGTCGCTGAGTTCACTAAACCGAAGCAGACAGAGACGACGCAGCGCTGGAAGGTGGCCCTTGCCGCGGGTGGCAGACATGACCCGCTGCGCACGAAGATCGAGTTCAGCCGACGCAACGGCGAGGAGCGTTACTGCCTCGAGGCCGTACCCGGCCGAATCGTTGCCCCGTACGCACTACGCCCGCCGACAGCCATGCACTACACAGCCGACGCTGCTGCCGACCAGAAGGCCGAGGCCCTGGCCGACCGATCGGAGACGCAAGCCCGCGACGTGTTTGACCTCGACTTGCTCTGCCGCCGGCAGCCGCCGCCGGTGATGACCGTCGGCTCTGAAACTTTGGAGAGGGCCGCTGACCGAGCGTTAGAACTGCCCTTCGACGCGTTGCGCGACCAGGTGCTGCCGTTCCTCGATCCTGAGGTAGCGGAGCTCCACGCCGACGAGGCTGTGTGGGAGCAGATGCAGCATTTCGTCGTCGAACGACTACTGGCGGCGCGATGAAAGCCACGGAGGCATACGGCGAGCTGCTGCGGATCGGAAGCCCGATCGTCGAAACTCGTGAGGCAGCGGCCCGCTTGGGACTATCGGTCCCTCGCACCAGCAACCTCCTATCGACACTGGCGGAAGCCGGTATCGCGCGGCGGCTGCGCCGCGGCCTGTGGCTGGTCGGGTCGGAGATCGAGCCGTTCCGCCTCGCCCCTTACCTAACAGTGCCCTATCCGGCCTATGTCTCCTTCTGGTCGGCGCTCGCCCGTCACGGGATGATCGAGCAAATTCCTCGCCAGATCTACGTCGCCTCCCTGCATCCGAGCGAAAAGGTCGAGACCACGCTCGGGACCTACTCGATCCATCAGCTCGCCCCCGCGCTCTTCGACGGCTATCGCGGGTCGGAAGAGACCGGCTATCTGGCGACACCGGAAAAGGCCCTCTTCGACACGATCTACCTGCGAGCTCCGCACGGGTCGAGGGTTTTCCTTCCCGAGCTCTCCCTGCCGGCCGACTTCGATGAGAGCCAACCTAACCAATGGATCGAGCGCATTGCCCGTCGCGGCTTGCGTACGCTCGTATCGCGAAAGCTGAAAGACGCACTGACGGGCGCTTCGCAAGAGGAGTAACTGGGTCTTAGGAGAAGGCGCGCCGGCGGCATGTCGAGACAGAAGCGCCGTCGCCTCTACCATGTCTTCGCCCGGCTGTGCGCGGCCTGGAGGATGTCCGGATCGTCGTGGAACTTGGGCGGCGGTCCCTGCTTGACGATCAGACGGTAACGAGTTTCGGCGACCTCCTGGTGGTCGAGGGTCTCGGGAGTGGTGTGCAGTGCGTGACGCTCGATCGCGATGACGAGGCTGGCGAGGTCGCGGTAGCCGATGATCCGTCGGAACTGTTGTTCGGCGGCGAGCATGCCGGCGGCGGT
>JBBRYP010000089.1:0-9238 GCA_038237515.1 Gaiellales bacterium | reverse complement strand
GGCGAGCTGCCGAAGCCGCCGACGTAGGCGCCGTTCAGCCGCGGGCCGAGCTGCTTGTCGGCTCCCGAGGAGAAGAAGAACAGGTTGCCGATGACCTGGCTCGCCTTCAGCTGGCCGTGCGCCTGCTCGTAGGCCTTGAGCGAGGGGATCGTGCCCGTGCCGCCGACCGCCCAGAAGATGCCGTCGACCTTGTCGGTTCCCGGCAGCTGGCGGGCGAACGAGGAGTAGTCGGTCGTGTTCAGCGGCGGGAACACCCGCTTGACGATGTTGCCTCCGGCGGCGCAGAAGTCGGCGATCATGCCGGCCGCAGACGCGTAGCCGAAGCTGTAGTCGTCCATGATGATGGCGGCGTTGCGCCAGTGGAGCTTCGTGTAGGCGAGATCGCCGATGCCCGCGTTCCACTGGATCCCGTCACCGTTGTAGCGGAAGAAGTTCGGCGCCTTCACGGCGGCGGTCGTATCCCAGGCGCCGGCCGTTCCGTTCACGAACGTCTTGTTCCGATGCTGCTTCGCGTAGTTCGCGACCGCGACGGACTCGTCTCCGGAGAGCGGGCCGATCATCACGTCGGCTCCGAGCTGCTCCATCAGCCGCCGCGTCTCCTTGATGGCCGTGTCGGCCTTGTCGTTCGAGCACCCGATGCCGACGAGCTTGAGCGGATGGCCGCCGATGCTGCCACCGGTCCAGCCCGCGGACGGCTTGTTCGGGTTCTTCGGCTTCACGCCTGCGAATTGCGCGAGTGCCGTGATCGCTCCGCCGACGTCCTGCTCGTAGTTCGGTGCGAACGCGCCCTGGCAGTCCGACAGGATTGCGATCTTGATCGGCGTTGCCGAAGCCTTGGTCGACGATGCTGCGGCCACGGAGGCCGCGACCGCGACCAGCGCCACCGCCACTGCCGCCGGAAGCCAGAAACGCCGGTGCCGGCTCTTGACGTACGTCATGTAGTGCCCTCCTTGGATGGAATCCTCGGGTTGAACCCGAACAACTAGATCACCTCTTGCGCCGCAGCGCATCAGAGTCGTGCGGTCCTCCCCTCCTTTCGTCACTCCACAGGACCCTCGGGCCGCGTCGAGCGAGCCCCTGCTTCGGTTGGGGCGACGGGGGCCGCCGCCGGCGAGGGTGCGGCCGCCGGGCCCGGAAACAACCGGGAACCCCGACCGGCGACCCAGCTCCAGATCCCCATCAGCCCTCCCGGCGAGACGAGGATGATCACGAGGAAGATCACGCCGATCAGGGTGTGGAACGTGCCGCCGACGACCGGCAGGTTGTCCGTCCGCACGTAGTTCTGGATCAGGACGAACGCGAACGCGCCGATCCACGCGCCTTCGAGCCGGTAGAGCCCGCCGATCACGGCGATCACGAGCAGGTCGATGGCGCTGCCGATGTCGATCGACGCCGGGTCTATGTGCCCGTTCCACCAGACGAAGAGCACGCCGGCGACCGAGGCGATGAACGCGGCGAAGCCGAACGCCATTGTCCGGTGGAGGGGGACGTTGTAGCCGAGCGACGCCATGCGCACCGGCTCGTCGCGAACGCCCTGCAGCGTCAGTCCGAACGGCGTTCGCAGGATGTACTTGATCGCCAGGTAGACGAGCAGCGCGGCCACCAGCGAGATGTAGTAGAGCCGGTTCGGGTGATCCTGCACCGAGCCCACGACCCCCGGCGCGGTGATCCCGCTGATCCCGCCGAAGCCCGAGAAGGTCGCCACCTGGCCGAAGAAGAGGTTCGCGATCACGGCGTAGGTGAGCGTGATCATCAGGAAGTAGATGCCCGCGCTCCGGTTCGCGAGGGCCCCGAAGACGAACCCGATCGCGGTCGCGACCGCGATCCCCATGACCACTCCGAGCCAGGGGCTCCAGCCGAGGTTCAGACCTTTCGAGTTGCCGTTCGTGACGACGTTGCCGAGCACGAAACCCGCGATCCCGTAGATCGAGACCTGGGCGAGCGAGACCATCCCGCCGTAGGCCGAGAGGAAGATCAGGCTGGCAGCGGCGATGCCGAGGAAGAAGGTCTGGGTGAGGACGAAGCTGACCCAGTACGTGCTGAACACGACGGGGCCGAGCGCCGCGAGGAGCAGCGCCCCCAGACCGATCGTGATCTCGACCGACTGCTTGAGCTCGTCGCGCCGGAGCGTCACGCCGGCCTCCCGAAGAGGCCGAGCGGCCTGAACGCGAGCACGATCGCGAGCAGCACGAAGGTGAAGATGATCGAGTAGAACGTGTAGTTCCCCGGCAGGTAGGCAGAGGACAGGTTCGAGACGAGGCCGAGCAGCAGCGCGCCGATCGCGGCCCCCGCGAGCGAGCCCATGCCGCCGATGATCACGACGACGAGCGAGTAGAGCAGCCAGTTCGCGTCGACTCCCGGGGCGAGGCTCGCGAAGGAGCCGCCGATCGCGCCGCCGAACCCGGCGAGCAGGCAGCCGACGACGAACGCGACCGCGAACGTCAGCTGGATGTTCACGCCGAGGGCTGAGACCATCTGCCGGTCGTCGACCCCCGCGCGGATCACCATTCCCGTCCGCGTCCGCTTGAGCCAGAGCCAGAGCGCGAGGCCGATCAGGATCGCGAGGCCGAGGATGAACAGGCGCGTCAGCGTGTACTGGACGCCCGCCACGTGGACGCGCACGCGCTTGTCCAGGAAGCCGGGCCAGGAGACGTCCTCGGCCGTGCCGCCGAAGTGCGCGAGCATCTGGTCCGCGAGGACGATCGCGATCGCGATCGTGATCAGGGCCTGGCGGAGCTCCTGCCCCTGGTTCCAGCGCAGGAACACCTGCTGGGTCCCGACGCCGAGGATGCCGATGCATGCTGCGGCGACGAGAGCCGGGACGATCCAGTGCCAGAAGTGCACCTGCGAGCTGACGAGGCCGAAGGAGGTATCGCCGCCGACGAAGTCGCGCTGGAGCTTGAGCGCGATGTAGCCGCCGAGCAGGAAGAAGGCGCCGTGCGCCATGTTCACGACGCGCATCAGGCCGAAGATCAGGGTGAAGCCGCTTGCGACGACGAAGTAGAGGGCGGCCGCCGTCACGCCGTCCAGCACCGTCGCGAGAAAGTCCTGGGGGTCGTGGACCGCCGATCCGAAGTTCGTCTGGACACCCGTGCAGCCGGTAACGCCGCAGGAGGGTGCCGCGAAGAGGATCCAGACGAGCACGAACGCGACGGCCGCGCCGACGAGGATCCACGGTGCGTAGCGCCGCGCGTGCGCGAGGCTCACCTGGGTGCGCGCGCGGCTGACAGCTGCCTCGGCGGTGCTCACGCGCGCCCCTCGCCGGCGGCGGCTCCCGCCCGGCGGAGCCGGGCTCCGCCGCCGCCCGACGCCGCTCGACGCCCGAGGAACGCGCGACCGTGGACGATCGATACAGAGCGTCTCACGCGGCGCCGCTCTCCTGGACGGCTCGCTCCCGACCTGGGTAGAGGGACGCACGCCGCGCCTCGTCGCTCTGGGGCCGCTCGTCCTCGATCCGGCGAATCGACGCGACGACCGTGCGGTCGAGGGTGCGGACGTCCGGCCAGTTGATCTCGACCAGGTTCCCGGCCGGGTCGCGCAAATACATCTGGGCGGAGCCGTCCGGAAGCTCGCGCACGTCGGGTGCCCAGGTCGAATCGTCGTGGATCCCGAGCTCCCCCGCCTTGACGTAGGCAGCCTCGAAGTCGTCGACGTCGAGCGCGATGTGGTGGAACGCCGGCGCGGCCGTCGGCCGCAGGAAGAGGTGGAGCTGCTGCTCGCCGAGGGCGAGCCACTCGACCGGATGCTCGAAGTCGGGGCTCGGCAGGCGCCTCATCCCGAAGACCTCCGTGTAGAACCGAACCGACTCCTGCATGTCGACCGCATGGATCGACACGTGGTTCAGCCGCGTCGCCCTCACCCGCGCAGGATCTTAGGACCCGGCGGACGATAGGTCAAAGACGCTAAGGCTCTCGACTCCATAGGATTTGCCTATGAACCTGCGCCAGTTCTCGGCGTTCCTGGCGGTGGTCGAAGAAGGATCGTTCACGAGCGCCGCCCGCCGGCTCAAGATCTCTCAGCCGTCGCTCTCGCAACAGATCCGCGCCCTCGAGTCCGAGCTCGGCGGACCGCTGATCGAGCGGTTGGCGCGAGGCGTTCGCCTGACCGCGGCGGGCAAGGCGTTCATCGCCGACGCTCAGGCGGCCGTGCGGGCTAGCGAGCGAGCCGGGGCGGCGGCCCGACTTGCGCTCGGGCTCGAAGCAGGAGAGCTCGAGGTCGCGACGCTGCTCTCGATGGCGATCGGAATCCTCCCGGACGCCGTGATGCAGTGGCACCGCCACCATCCCGGAGTCACGATTCGCATGCACGAGTACACGCACCCGAGCCTCCTCGAGCAGGACGTCCGAAATGGGGTCGGCGATCTCGCCTTCGGCCCCACGCCGCTCGCCTGGGAAGGGCCGGTGACGATCGTGGGCTGGGAGGAGTTCATCGTTCTGCTCCCGCCTTCGGACCCCCTCGCGGGCACGCCTCGGATCCCGCTGGAGGCGCTCGCCGACCGGAGCTGGGTCCTCTTCCCGCCCGGCCACGGCCTGATGGAGGTGGTGGCGGCCGCCTGCGAGCGCGCCGGGTTCCAACCGCGCGGCGCCGTGCGGACGACGCAGGTCGAGGCTGCGTCGCGGCTTGCGGCGGCGGGTCTCGGCCCCGCGATGGTTCCGGAGAACGTCGTGCCCCAGCCGCTCGGCGCGACGGCGGCGTACCTCGACCCGCCGGTCGTCCGGGAGCTCTCGGCGTACACGCGGAGCGAGTGGTCGCCGCTCTCCAGTGCGTTCGTCCACGCCCTGGCGAGCGCGGACTGGAAAGGTCGCCCGCACCGAAACGCGGTCGTCGTCGAGCGGGGGCTGGGCTACAGCGCGACCGAGGCGCCCGAGCGCGCGGACTGAGCGAGCGCCTCGATCGCGCGTGCCTGCGCGACCGCGTCGTCGCGCCCGAGCAGCGGCTCGTCGGTGCCCCGGATCGCGGCGCTCAGGTTCTCCAGCTGCAGGCCGTAGGAGTCCTGGGGCTCGACCTCGATCCGCTCGACGCTTCCCTCCCGGCGCAGCTCGATCACCGGCGTGCGGGCGTGCCACGGGTCGTCGAGGAAGAGCGAGCCCTCCGTTCCGATCGCTTCGAGCTCGTCCCGCTCCGGGAGGCTCGTCCCGCAGTCGAAGAGGGCCACCACGTCGCCCGGGAAGCGAAGCGTGCCGGCGAAGACCCAGTCCGTTCCCGACGGGCCCACGTAGGCGTGGCCGAACGCCGTCTCGGGCTCGCCCGCCAGCAGGCGCGAGCCGCTGACGCAGTAGCACCCGACGTCCATCAGCGCCCCGCCGTCGACGTCCGTGCGCAGGCGGATGTTGTCGGCGTCGAGCAGCGTGTAGCTGAAGGCCGACCGGACGACCCTCAGATCTCCCACAGCACCCCCGTCGACGAGCTCCTTCAGACGCTTGGCCTGCGGGTTGTGGCGGTACATGAACGCCTCCATCAGCAACCGCTCGGCTCGCTGCGCGGCGTCGAAGGCCCGCTCCACCTCCGCCGGATGTCGGTCGAACGGCTTCTCGCAGAGCACGTGCTTGCCGGCCTCGAGCGCGCGGATCGACCAGTCGACGTGGAGCGAGTTCGGCAGCGAGATGTAGACGGCCTCGACGTCGGAGTCGGCGAGCAGCTCCTCGTATGTCCCGTATGCGCGAGGGATCTCCCACTTCGCCGCGTACTCCTCCGCACGGGAGCGGTCCCTGCTTGCCACGGCGAGAAGCTCGACGGCGGGTGAGGCGTGGGCGGGTGGGATCACCTGCCGGTTGATGTGGGCCGTCGAAAGGATGCCCCAGCGCACGGACTCGCTCATCGGCCTAGTATCGCGCCTCGGAGCGAGAAGGAGGCGATGACGCGATACGCACGCGCAGAAGATGAGCGGGATCGGCTCGGCGCCGGAGGTCGAGCGCGCGGGCGAGCTCGAGGAGATCGGGATCGGGATGCTCGGCTACGCCTTCATGGGCAAGGCCCATTCGAACGCGTTCCGCAAGATCGCGTACATGACCTGGCCGCCGCCGCTCCTGCCGCGGCTCGTCGCGATCGCGGGACGCAACGAGGAGGCTGTCGCCGCGGCGGCGCAGCGCTACGGCTACGAGCGCTGGTGCAGCGACTGGCGCGACGTCGTCGCCGACGAGCGGATCGGCCTCTTCGACAACGGCGGCCCGAACTCGCTCCACGCCGAGCCGACGATCGCTGCGGCGCAGGCGGGCAAGCACGTCGTCTGCGAGAAGCCGCTCGGCCGGACGGCGCAGGAGAGCTACGAGATCTGGCAGGCCGTCGCGGCGACGGGGGTTCGGCACCTCTGCGCGTTCAACTACCGGTTCGTACCGGCGGTTCGCCTGGCGCGGGAGCTGATCGACGCCGGCGAGCTCGGCGAGATCCGACACTTCCGCGGCCGCTACCTCCAGGACTGGGGCGACGATCCGGCGCTCGACACCTGGCGCTTCCACCCTGACGAGGCGGGCTCGGGCGCGCTCGGCGACCTCGGCGCGCACGTCGTCGACCTCGCTCGCTTCCTCGTCGGGGAGGTCTCGACCGTCTCGGCGCTCGTGAAGACCTTCCTGCCGGGCCGCCAGGTGGACGACGCGATCGAGGCGGCAGTCGAGTTCGAGGGCGGCGCGATCGGCACGATCGAGTCGACGCGCCTCGCACTCGGGCGGCGAAACGCCTTCCAGTGGGAGATCAACGGCTCGAAGGGATCGCTCGCGTTCGACATGGAGCGCCTGAACGAGCTCCAGGTGTTCCGAGCCGACGGCGACCGCGCACGGGGGTGGAAGACCGTCCTCGTCTCCGAGGCCGACCACCCGTTCTGGGAGCACTGGTGGCCGCCCGGCCACATCATCGGCTGGGGGGAGACGTTCGTGCACGAGCTCCACCACTTGCTCCGAGCGATCGCCGGCGAGACGGAGGTTCGCCCCTACGGCGCCGACTTCGAGGACGGCTACCGGGCCGCCGAGGTCTGTGATGCGATCGTCCGCTCCGACGAGAGCGGCCGTCGCGAGCGGGTGGAGTACCGCTCGGAGGTCTGCTCAGGGCTCGGAGCTCCGAGCCCTGAGCAGGGCGCGGCGTCTTGATCCGAACGGCCGACCGCTCCTGTTCGCCGCGAGGTCACTTTGGCTTCACGACGTTGACGTAGCGGGCGAGGGACGTCGTGCTCGTGTTCCAGTTCGTGACGACGACGACCTTGTCGCCGGCAACGGCGGCGGCTACCCCGAACCCACCCACACCCGCCGGCGCGCCCATCGACACCGGCTCCCCGCCCCGCCCCGCCGCGTCGCCGGTGACCGCGCGGTACGTGTTCTGCTTGCGGTCGTACCACGCGATCCACAGACGGCCGCTCGGAAGGTAGACGGCGGTGACCCAGAAGGTGCCCGACGCCGAGTTGGCGCCGAGGGCGACGAGCGCGGCCGAAGCCTCGCCGGGTGCCCAGGCGACGAGTCGCCGATCCGGCTCGAGATAGGCGACGCGACAGGTTGCTGCGCAGGCGAGCGCGAGCGCGGTGCTGTTGTTCTCGATCGGGCTGCTGGCCGGGGCGCGGAGGACCGGCCCGAGGCGCTTCAGGCTCGTCGGGTCGATCTGCACCATCCGGATGCCGTTCGGCGGCCCGATCGCATACCAGGCGAGCCAGTAGCGTCCGGACCGGTCCCTTCCAACCGAGGGGATGTACGCGGTGCCGGGCGTGTCCAGGAAGACCTGGGTCGCGTTCGCGGAGCCGTGGAGGAGCGACAGGCCGCCCCGGGTGGACGCCCAGAGCGGCTGCCCGTCCGGAGCGAGAACGGCCGCTCCTCCGGTGGCCGGGTCCCCGAAGGCGAGCGCGGGCGCTCCGAAGCTGCCGTCCGGGTTCCTGGCGGCGAAGTAGGCGCCGGACCTGTTGGACGAGATGCCTCCGAAGAGCGCCTGCAGGCCTCCTCCGGGCCGCGGCAGCAGCACCGGGTCCGTGACCTGACCCCAGCCGGAGGTGATCGTGTCGCGGCGCAGGTCGACGACGTCCTGCGAGAGCGACGGAGTGAAGGTCGCCGCCTCGGCCCGGCCTCCGCTCCCGTAGGCGACGACGACCTTTCCGCCGTCCGTGGCGAGCGAGGGGGCGATGCCGTTCGAGCCACCGGTCGAGATCTGAGTCCACGTCTCGTCGCCACGTGCTCCGCCGCCTCCCCCACCGCCGCCGCCTCCCTTGCTGGGCGCGAACGAGACGCCGGTCTGCTGGAGCGTCGCGCCGGCGGTCGCGAAGCGGTTGTCGCCGGTGCCGGCGACGTCGAGCACGCAGGCCTGGAAGATCCGGCTGTCCCTGATCTTCAGGCTCCGGCAGGCAGCTTCGGCCCGTCGCCGGGCGCTGGGCGAGAGGGAGGCTGTGATGACGATCTCGTGCGGGATACTCCGGTTCGTGAACGTGCGGGTGGACTGGCCGGGCGCGTAGTCGAAGAGCGAGGTGCGCTGCGTGATCCGCCAGCTCTCGCCGAAGACGCCGTAGAGCTTGCGGCGCGAGTCGGCTACCTCCCCGAGCGCGCGACCGCCCCGGGTCTTGAAGTCGTTGTCCTGATTGCCGTCGAAGTCCCCGAGGAGGCCGGAGAGCGTCCCCTTGCGCGCCGCCACGGGCTTGACCAGCACCGCGACGCCCCAGGTTCCCACCGACCAGATGCGGGCGACGGTCGAATCGGGCCAGACGACCTCGACCTGGTCGCGCACCATGGCGATCCGCCCGCCCCCGGCCAGGCGCGCCGGACGCGCGGGCACGAGGAAGCCGCGACCGCCGACCTGGACTGAGAGCGGCTGGCCGCGCGAGACGACCACGCGGTCGGACCCGACCCGAAGCGCGACGGCGGTGTTGATCGCGAGGTTCGGCGCGCCCGGGTACGGCTCCTCCCGCACCTGGACTTCCAGCGAATCCTTCCTCGAGCGAATGAGCGTGAACTCGCCGGCGGCCTGGAAATCGTAGAAACGTCCGTCGAGAGTCGTCAGATGCGGATCGCCGTTCGAGCCGCCGCAACCCCCGGCGCAGCCTGCCGCCCCGCCGCCGGCCCCGCCACCGGCCGCTCCCCCGCCGCCGATCGGGGGCGACTTCGGAGGCGCAGGCGGCTTCTTCTCCTCCTTCTTCTTGCAGTACTTCTCGAGCCCCTCGAGCGACACCTGGCCGGCGATGCCGTTCCGGCCGCCGCTCAGGGCGAGCAGCGCAGGCACGCCGAGCGGAGGCGCCGGGGGCGGCATCCCTTCCGTCCCTTTTGGACACTCGCACTTG
>JBBRYP010000088.1:0-10007 GCA_038237515.1 Gaiellales bacterium | reverse complement strand
GGATCGTGTCCAAGCCGATTCCCTACGGGGCGAAACGTCGTGCGGAGATGGCCGCCTACGCGTCGCGCCACTACGGGAAAGACACCTGGACGCTGATCCCGCGGGCAGTCGTCGAGCACTACACCGCCTCGTCGAGCTTCTCATCCGCCTATTCGACGTTCGCGCAGGACGTGCCTGACTCGGAGCTGCACGAGCTTCCCGGCACGTGCGCGCATTTCGTCGTCGACACCGACGGAACGATCTACCAGCTCGTCGATCTGAAGGTGATCTGCCGGCACACGGTCGGACTGAACTACGCCGCGATCGGGATCGAGCATGTCGGCACGAGCGACCAACAGATCCTCGGCAACCCCCGCCAGATCGACGCCTCCCTGCGCCTCACGGTCTGGCTGATGCAGAAGTACCGGATCCCGCTCGGCGACGTCATCGGCCACAACGAGAGCTTGACCTCGAAGCTGCACCTGGAGCGGTATCCGGCCTGGAGATGCCAAACCCACGGCGACTGGATCCGAAGCGACATGGAGATCTACCGCCAGAGGCTCCGGGCGCTCGCGCGCCGCTACCGGGTGCCTCTCGGCCCGCCCGTCCCGCTCGTCGACCCGCACTGCTGAGGGCCTGTCCGGAAAGTGGCCACGGTGGATGACACGCGGCACGTGTCTCGAGGCAAGGACGCAGGGAGCGTCGATATGCGGGCATATCGGCGCGACCGAGGACGTCGCATCGAGGCGCGTGACGCGTGTCAGGCGCCCTGGTTCACTTTTTGGACAGGCCCTTAGAGACATCGACCCCGAGCTTCCGGCGCTCGATCGCGACGCCGGGTGTCTAACCGGTTCGGATTCTCGTCTCGCGGCTGATGAGGAAGCCGTGGCCGGTGAGGGTGCTCCAGCATTTCATCCCGGTCGACTGCGAGAGGCAGCGGAAGCTCGAGGCGCGCCAGGTCTGGCCGTAGTACAGCGTCCGGCCGGGGCCCGGGTAGCTGTAGGGATAGCCGAAGGACACCCCGGCGAAGGAACGCAGGAACATGCCCCAGCCACGGTCGAGCTGAACACACCCCACGCCTACCTGATCGCGGTAGTCGCACCGGATCCTGCCCGTCGGCGACTGCCAGCGGTCGTACTGGAGCGAAGCGTCCCCGGCCACCCTCGGGCTAGCCGCACTCCAGGTTGCCGACCCCGCCGCCGAAACCACGAGGATGCACGCCGCCAAGACCAAGGCGCCACGAAAAACCCGCATAACCACTCTCCCCTCTCCCCAGGCAGTCCAGGACTGCCAAGTACCAAATTCGGACTGTAGGCTCTCCCCCACGATTTTTCTAGAGGGACGATCCCAAGCGTGCGAGACTGCGCTCGACGTCGCGGCCCGCTGAGGCTGATTCGAGAAGGCGGCCTCTCTCCGAAGGCCGCTGGCTATGCGCTCCGCTTAGCGGGCGCCGTCAGGCCGTACTGAGCGAGCACCGGCTCGACGACGTCCTCGAGCGCGCGCTCGAGGAAGGGGTCGACGCCGAGCGCATCCCGTAGGGCGACGTACTCGCGCGCGAGCCGCTCGCGGTCGCGGCCTGGGCGGCGCACGGCGCGGATCAGGAGGTTCTTCGCCGTGTGCTCCAGGTCGACGAACTCGAGGATCTGCGTCCGGTAGCCGGCGAGCTCCAGCAGCTTCGCGCGCAGGCTGTCGGTGACGAGCGCGGCGAGCCGCTCGCGCACGATCCCGTGCTCGAGAAGGGCATCGAGCTGTTCGCTACGGAGTTGCGGCATCAGCTCGTGCTGGCAGCACGGGACAGCCAGGATGACCTTCGCCTGCCAGCGGATCGCGCGCTCGATCGCGGCATCGGTCGCGGTATCGCAGGCGTGCAGCGAGATGACCAGATCGGCCTCGCCCTCGAGCTCGTAGCCCGCGACGTCACCCACCTCGAACCGGAGCCGCTCGTACCCGAGCCGGGCGACCAGCGCGTTGCAGTCGGCGACGACGTCGGCCTTGAGGTCGAGGCCGAGCACGTCGAGCTCGAAGCCTCTCGCGTCCCGCAGGTGCTGGTAGAGCGCGAAGGTGAGGTACGCCTTGCCGGAGCCGGCCTCGACGATCCGAACGGGCCGGCCGTGCGGAAGCTCTCCGACCACGTCGTCGACGAGCTCGAGGAAGCGGTTCAGCTGCCGGAACTTGCCGTAGCGCTGGGCGCGCACCTTCCCGCGTGCGTTCATCACGCCGAGCTCCACGAGGAGCGGGTTCGGCCGGCCCTCCTCGAGCAGGCGCCGCTTCCGGCGGTCGTGTGCCAGGTCTGCGGGTGGAGCGGCGGCGGCACGGGCGCGGCTCAGGATCTTGACCTCGCCGTTGCGGGAGACGAGCACCTGATGCTCGGTCTCGGGCGAGCGCAGGAGACCCTGGCGGTAGCCCTTCCGCAGCAGCTCCTCCAGCTGCCGCGCCGCCTCGGCCGGGGCGAGATTCTCGTCCGTCGCCCGATCGCGGAGGTGGCTTGTGAGCTGGAACCGGAGCGCGCCGCGTAGGACCACCGGCTTCACGGTCACCCTCCGGACGAGCTCGGCGCGGTGCCGGGGGTTGCTGAGGACAGCGTCGGCGAGGCCGTCTTCGACGAGGAGCCGGCCGAGGAGGCTCGGGAGCTCGTCCTCCACCGGCTCAATCTACCCAGCACCCTCGTCGAGGGAGGCGAGCCGCTCCGGCGGCGTCGGGTGGGATGCGAGCAGGGCGTGCAGCAGGCGCGGCGGGTCGAGCTCGGCCAGGTTCGAGAGGGCCAGCGACCGGTGAGCGTCCGCGAAGGCCTCGCAATCGCCGGTCAGCTCGAGCGAGAAGCGGTCCGCCGCGCGCTCCCAGCGCCGCGAGAGGGCGCTCAGGAAGGGCAGCGCGAGCAGCTCGAGGAGCGAGAAGGCGAGCAGGACGAACGGCGCCACGCGAGGGTCGCCTGCACCGCTCGCGCCGACGGCGCGAAGAAGCGCGGGCCACCGCAGGAGCCCCCAGAGCGCGAGCACCGCGGCGGCCGCTCCCGCCGCCGCCAGCAGTGTCCCCTGAAGCACGTGACGGGCGCGGCGGTGCCCGAGCTCGTGCGCGACGACGAGCCGCAGGCCCCGCCGGTCGGCCCCGCGTAGGAGCGTGTCGAAGACGACAACGCGACGGGTGCGCCCGAGGCCAGAGACGTAGGCGTTCTGCCTCGTCGTACGGCGGCTCGCGTCGGCCACGAGCACGTCCCTCACCGGCACGCCCGCCGCGCGGGCGAGCCTCTGCAGATCCTCGGCGAGCGCCTCGTCCGGCAACGGCTCGAAGCGGTTGAAGAGCGGCTCGAGCGCGACCGGCGCCACGAAGCTGAGGGCGATGACGAGCAGCGCGAGCGCGGGAGCGCCGACGAGCGGCCAGGCAGCCGGAAATGCGCGCGCGAGCGCGGCGAGCGCGACCACCGGCACCGCGGCCAGGAGCAGGCCGACGCCGAGGCTCGCCGCCTGGTCGCGAAGCCATGCGGCGTCGCTCTGGGTGGAGAGGCCGTAGCGACGCTCGCGCCGGTGGCGCAGGAGGAACTCGGTCGGAAGCCCGCCGAGGGAGAGCAGGCCGGCGGCGGCCGCGACTAGCGCTGCCGACCGCAGCGGCCAGGGGAGGCTCGCCAGGCCGCCATCGAGCCGGTCGCCCGGCCACCCGAACGAGAGCCAGGCGAGCAGCGCGAGCGACACGAGGAGGTCGAGCAGGAGCGCGAGATGGCGCGGCCGGTGGTAGCGCCTCGCTCGCTCGACCTCCTCTGCGGTGAAGAAATCGGTGGGGCCGGCCAATCCGAAACGAGGTTACGTCGTCTAATCGGGGAACAGGCGCCTTGACGACTACGATTCAGCAGTGACGACGACGGCCGAGCCCGCCCCCGGGGGCTTCGCTTCCGGCCGAGAATCGGCCGAGCTCGCACACCAGTGGCGGCGCCTGACGCGGGTCGCGACCGGCGTCGCGATCGTCACGAGCCCTGTCGCCTTCACCTGGTTCCACCACCACAACGGCTGGAACCTGGGCTGGTCGCTGATCGCGACGGCGGCGGTCGTGATCGGGTTCCGCGGCCTCGTGGACGTCGGCTTTCGCCGCTTCATTCCCTGGCCGAGCCTGTTCGGGACCGACGACGCGAGGCTGAAGGAGGACGACGTGGTCGGCCGGCGCCGCGCGTGGTTCTGGCGCTGGTTCCTGCGCCTCGCCGCCTGGCCGGCGGGCGTGATCACCCTCGTCTTCGTGATCCGGTTGCTCCACGGCCAGCCGGCCGACTGGCTCGGCGCCGCCGGCTCGATCGGGCACGTGGTGCAGAAGAAGATCACCGACCCGAACATCCAGGGGCTCTGGTTCCAGCTCCCGTTCTTCTTCCTCTTCAACTTCCTGATCTTCATGGGGCCGATGCTCTTCATGGGCATCTCGCAGATCCGCGGCTTCGAGCCCGGCGACGCGGACTGGGGAGTCAAGCTCGAGCACGTCCGCGGACAGGCGGAGGCTAAGGAAGAGGTTCGCCGCGTCGTCTCGCTCTGGCAATCTGGCGAGGCCTTCGAGAAGGCGGGCGGCAAGCGCGAGCGCGGCCTGATCTTCTTCGGGGCGCCCGGTACCGGCAAGACGATGCTCGCGAAGGCGATTGCCACCGGCTTCAACTCCCCGTTCGTGTCGATTCCCGGCTCCGGCTTCGCCCAGACCTTCATCGGCATCGACGCGCTGATCGTGCGCTACCTGGCGTTCAAGGCGAAGCGGCTGGCGCGCAAGTGGGGCGGCCAGTGCATCGTCTTCATCGACGAGATCGACGCCGTCGGGATGCGACGCCAGTCGCTCGGCGGCGCGCCCTCGATGCGCGTCGGCAGCTTCCACGACCACTGCTTCTACGGCCCGAACGGCGCGCTCACCGCGAGCGGCGACCTCATCCTCGAGAGCCGGGCCTGGAGGGAGCGGATCTTCGCCAACCGCGAGCCCGCGCGCACGCCGCATCTCCTCCAGCGGGTCGGGGCGATCGTCAACCAGGCGGTCCCTCCCGGGATGTTCGGTGGCGGCGGCGGCCAGCTCGCACTGAACCAGCTGCTGGTCGTGATGGACGGGATCGACAACCCGCCGTTCTGGCGGCGGTTCTGGGTCAACCGGACGAACTCGCTGCTCGACGCGGCGTTCATTGTGCCGCGGCGCGTCAAGAACATCTCGCTGCGACTGCCGCGGCCGAAACCGCGCAAGGCCGAGATCTACTTCATCGGGGCGACGAACGTCCCGCTCGAGGCGCTCGACCCGGCGCTGCGACGTCCCGGCCGGATGGGGCGCCACGTCTGGTTTCGGACGCCGACGAAGGACGACCGCAAGGACATCTTCGAGCTCTATCTCTCCCGCGTCGCGCACGAGCCCGATCTCGATCGGACCGAGCGGCGCGACGAGCTGTCGCGGATCACGAACGGCTACTCGCCGGCGATGGTCGAGCAGGTGTGCTCGATGGCCCTGACCTACGCCCACCACGACGGCAGGGTCCGCTTCGAGTGGGAGGACATCCTGGAGGCGATGACGACGGTCGAGTCGGGGACTGCCATCGGCGTGGAGTACGTCCCCGAGGAGACCCGGGCGGTTGCGATCCACGAGGCGGGGCACGCCGCGGCGGCCCACGTCCACATGAAGGGGGCCGAGTCGACCCGCCTCTCGATCAAGATGCGGGCCGGCTCGCTGGGCCACCACATGGCGCTCGAGAAGGAGGAGCGGTTCAGCTCCTGGCGCGACGAGGAGGCCGCTCGCCTCGTCTGGACGCTCGGCGCGATGGCGGCGGAGAACGTCTTCTTCGGCCAGAACGCGACGGGAGTCGGCGGCGACCTCGAGAGCGCGACCGCCCGCGCGGCGTACATGGTCGGGGCTTGCGGCATGGCGCCGGCCCGCGTCGATCTCTCCGACGCGCGCTTCGACGACGAGACCGAGGAGGACACGCGCGCGCGCCTGATGCGTCGCTTCGAGGGGATCGGAAACCAGCTGATGAGCCGCACCGGCGGCGGCGGCCCGTTCGGCCACGACACGATCGCAGGCGTCCTCGGCGACCGCCACAAGCGCCAGCTCGCGGCCCAGATCCTCGGCCAGGCCTACGTCGACGCCTACAACCTGATCCGCCACAATCGGGACAAGGTCGAGCGCATCGCGAACACCGTGATCGAGCGCCGGGAGCTGTACGGCGACGAGCTCGTCCGCGTGCTCGACCAGGCGCACCTCGAGTTTCCGGCGATCGACCTGACCGAGGAGGCGTCGTGGCCGACTCTCTGAGCGAGCGGACACCCGCGCCGGAGACCCTCGTCGTCCCGAAGCGCAAGGGCCCGTTGCCGTTGCGCGCCTACGAGGGGCGCTTCAACGTGGCCTACATCGCCCTCGCGCTCATCGTGTCGGCGGCCGTCGTGGCATTCGCCGTCGTGCTGAAGCGGCCTGGCAGCGCTTCGAGCGTCCGCTGGTCGTCGTGGAAGCCGACGGACTCCGGCCTGAACGGCGCCAGGCAGATCGCCGAGCATGTCGCTCCCCGGTACCGCCTCGCGGGGAACCAGCAGGTTGCCGCCGTCGTGGTGGCACCGCTCCAGGCGCAGAACTACCCGATCTCGTACGTCGCCGTCCGCAACGGCGGGTCGACGCAGGACGATCAGCTCATCCCGGCGGCGAAGACAGTGCCGTACACGCTCTGCGGCCTCGGCTCGAGCTGCGCGATCCTGACCGGCGCCGCCTCGCCCGCGCGCGCGAGGCTCGTGAAGCGCGAGGCGATCGAGCTGGCCCTCTACACGTTCCGCTACATCGACAGCGCCGACGCCGTGCTCGCCTACCTGCCGCCGCCCAAGGGTCAGCAGCTGAATGCGACGATCCTCTTCCGCCGTGACGACTTCCACGACGCGCTCGCGCAGCCGCTGAGAGCGACGCTGCCGGCGAAGCAGCCGCTCACGACCGCGTCGATCTCGGGCGAGGCGGGGACGATTGCGGCGATCACGAACGACCGCACGTTCCGTTGGAACTTCCAGCAGCTCCCGGACGCGTCGGCGATCGTCGTGCTCACGCCTCCGGGCCTGTAGCGCGAGCGTCTCGATCTCCCGGACGCAGAGAGGGCGCCGAAGCGCCCCCTCTCTGCACAGCGTTCCGCTGAAGTGTCTCAGCCGGCGCTGATGACCCGCCTGAGGTCGTTGACCGCCGCATCGCGAGTACCGAGCGGCGCCAGGTTGTAGCCATGCTCGATCGTCGCCAGGATCGAGGTGGTGTCGTACTGGGTGTGATCGACGACGAAGGGCCCCCGCAGACCCTGGTAGAGCACCATCGCCGGAATCCGGGTGCCGGGCCCCCAGATATCGGCCGGGCCCGCCTTGCCACCCTGGCCCGGCGGCGTCATGTGGTCCCACTGCCCGCCGAACTCGTCGTAGGCGACGACGACGAACGTGTTGTCGCGGCAGGCGCTCCCGAAGATCGATCTGATCAGCGAGACGAGGTGGCTGCTGCCACTCGACTCGGATGCGTAGCCCGGGTGCTCGTTCTCCTCGCCGATCGGCTTCACGAAGCTGACCGGCTTCAGTCCGCAACTGCCCGTCGAGCTCGCGAGGGTCTGCTGGAACTCGGCCTCGTCCCGGAGGTGGGTTCTACCGGGCATTCCCGGCCCGTAGTTGACGTAGTAGTTGAACGGCTGGTGGTGGAACTGGAACAGCCCGTCGGGGCAGTACGGGTACGGCGAGTTCGGGATCACGTTCGGATCCGAGCAGGTCGGCCCGTTGCCGTTCGTCCAGCCCGGCGCGTTCACGACGCCGGCCGCGTTCGACCAGCCGCCCGCATACCACGCCCAGTCGAACCCGGCACCGGTCAGCCGGTCGCCGATCGTCGGCGTCGTCAGCAGCGGCAGCTTCGCGCCGAAGGCGCCGAACGGCTGCTGCGAGGGCTGCATCGTGTTCACTGCGTAGTCGCCGCAGGCCCGGTTCGGGAGCGGCGACGGGCAGACGACCGTGAGCGGCCCGCGGGCGACCGTTCCGGTCGGCGTGTAGAGCGGGTAGCGCACCGGCATCCCGTTGGAGTCGATGACCGAGTGGAGGTTCGCGGGCGCGTTCGGGTAGGTCGGCGTGGCCGCGGAGATCAGCCACTGGTGGTTGAGGAACGAGCCGCCGAACGCGGACTGGAAGAAGTTGTCGAGGATCGCGTACTTCGGGTGCTGACCTGAATGGAGGTACTGGTAGATCGGCAACGACCTCGAGTCGTAGACGCCCATCGTCAGGCCGACGGCGTCGCTCCCGGTCACGTACCGGTTCTGCTGGCCGTTGTTCAGCTGGTACTGCTCCTGGTAGAACTCGTGCACGAGGTCGCGGGTACAGCCGCCCGGCGACCCGGTTCCCTTCCTGAACCCGTTCGGCGACGAGAACGCCGCGTTCGGGTTGGGTGGACAGGTCGTGTCCGCCGGCTGCAGATAGGTGTCGATCAGGAACGGCGAATTCGGGAAGTGGCTCGTGAACGACGTCGCCGTCGTCGAGTCGCTGCACGTCTGCGACTCGGCCGCGAGGTTCACGTCGACCTGCATCAGGCAGTTGTAGGGCGCGCCTGCCTGGTTGACCTGGATCGTGTGCGCCCTGTCGATCGTGGTGAGGCCGTTCACCCGCTCCCAGAAGCCGTAGAGGTTGTCGAAGCTGTGGTTCTCCTCGTAGATGACGACGATGTTCGGTACGCCGCTCGCCGCTTTCGCCCCACTCGGGCCCCCCGCGGCGACCACCGTCGCGACAGCCCCTGCGATCGCCAGCACGAGCAGCGCCGCGAAGCGTCTCCTCTTGATCATTTCTCCTCCTCGTTGCGAGTCGTCCGTCAATCCTCCCAGAACCGCCTGACGCCCGACGCCGGCTCGCGCGGCCGCCGAGACCACATTCAGGACGCCACACGCCTCCGCGGCCCACATCCTGCCCACACGAGTTCGTGTCGAACCTGAGGACGGCGGCCCGCTCGAACCTCAGCCGCGGCGTCCTGCCAGCCGTCGAGGTCGCTCTCGAGCCGACCGCTACCCGCGGTTGCCGCGGGAGGCACCCGGTGGCAGGATCTCGACGTGGATCGCAAGGCTGCAATCAAAGCGCGCGAGGACGCCTTCGCAGCCGCGCGCAGGGGCGCCCTGACGGACGCGAAGCGGTTCGTCGAGCGCAAGGAGCCGAGCGTCGCAGCGGTGCGGGCGGCTGCGAAGGCCGGGAAGAAGCCGCCCCGCGCGAAGATCGCGCGCACCCCGTACGCGCAGGCGCACGCGAGTCTCTACGAGAAGTACGCGCCCGAGCTCCTTCGCTTCGCCTCCGGCGAGAGCGGCCGCAAGCAGCTGAGGAAGCGGATCGGGCAGCTGATCGACGAGGCGCTCGCATCGGTTCGGATCGCTCCGCCCGCGCCCCGACCGAAGAGCTCGTACGTCAGCCCGGTGAAGGCGGGGACACTGCGCAAGCGAACCGACTCGGGCGTCGACTTCCAGGGCGAGCCGGGCGAGCATGTTCTTGCGATCGGCAAGGCCGAGGTGACGAGCTCGAGACGGGTCGGCGGCTTCGGCATGCTCGTCGTCTACCGCCTGCTCGACGGACCGCGCGCGGGCCAGCACATCTACGTCGGCCACGCAGAGCCACTTGTCAGGAAAGGCCAGATCGTGGAGGCAGGAGCACCGGTGGCGCGACTCAAGGAGCATGCGTGGGGGCTTCGGAAGACGAGCCCGCACAGCCGCGGCTGGTGCGAGGTCGGCTTCGCCGCAGGCCCGCTCGGCCTCCCGCAGTCCTACAAGGACCATGACCCGGGTGTCGAGCACGACCTGTCGACGGGGGCCGGTGTGGCGTTCTCGACCTTCCTGCGCCGGTCGTTCGGAATCTGACGCTCCGACGGCCGGGCCGCCATTTCGTTCGGGCGGCCCGGCCTTGGAGGAAGCTTCGTGGTCGTGTTCTAGACGGAAGTTACCCCTGGGTTGAGCGGTAGATCTGGCTTGGGATGTGCGATTCGGCACCGTGAGGGCTGGATCGTTACTGACTACAGCCGCCCTGGATCGAGCGCGACGAGCGTGAGCGCGCGCGCCTGGGTCGGGTTTGCGT
>JBBRYP010000087.1:0-10950 GCA_038237515.1 Gaiellales bacterium | reverse complement strand
CGGCAGCTGCGGGCGGAGCCGGGCTTGCCCGGCGGGAGCCCAGATCGCGAGCTAGGCAACGGTGGTATTCAGCTGTGGGTGAACGGCCCCAGCCCACAGTCCACGCAGCGCAGCCGCCCGGAAGGAGGGGGGTCCGGGGGGGAACCAGGGGTTCCCCCACGCCTACAGGACCCAGCGGTCGTCACGGATGATCGGGACGCGCTCGCCCTGCCCTGTCACGCCGTCGACCACCACCTCGGGGCCGCCGATCATGAAGTCGGTGTGGACGGACGACTGGTTCACGCCGAGCTCCCGCTGCGCGTCGCGCTCGAGGCCGACGGCTCCCTCGACCATTGCGCCGAACCCCTGCCCGTAGGCCAGGTGGCAGGTCGCGTTCTCGTCGAAGAGCGTGTCGAAGAAGGTGACGCCCGTCTTGCCGACGGCCGAGGAGCCGTCGACCAGCGCGATCTCGCCGAGGAACGGGGCACCCTCGTCGCTCTGCATCTGTGCCCGGACGACCTCGGCGCCTTCCGAGGCGCGTACCTCGACGGCCCGGCCGCCCTCGAAGCGAACCTCGAGTTCGCGGACGATCACTCCCTTCCCTGGGATTGCGAGGGGTCGGGTCGAGCGGACGACGCCTTCGGTGCGCCGCCAGTCGGGGGTCGTGAAGACCTCCTCGGTGGGCATGTTGGGAACGAACGGGACTCCCCACGCCGTCTTCGTCTCGACCGGCCAAGTGGAGCCCGCGTTGAGGCCCACCGTCAGGTCGGTTCCCGGGCCGGCGAAGACGAGTGCGTCGAAGCGGCGCTCGTTCAGCTGTCCTGCCCGAGCGGAGATCCTGCCGATGTGGGCCTCCCACGCAGCGACCGGATCGGCCTCGTCGAGCCTCACCGCCGTCGCGACCGCCTGCCAGAGGCGCTCCACGTCCGGCTCGCCGAACACCGTGCGCGCCCAGCCTTCGTTTGGGTAGGCGACGATGCACCAGCTGATGAGTCCCCCGTCGATCTGCGTCGAGGTGAGCTTCGCGAGGTCGATCATCCGCGCGCGTCCGACGCGGGCAGGATCGAGGCCCGCGAAGAGCTGGGGCTCCGGGTCGCCCGCGACGAAGATCTCGGCTCCCTGCTCGCGCGCCAGCTCCTCGTAGCGTTCCAGGAGCCACCCGGGAGTCCGGGTCAGCGCGTCGTCCGACCCGTGCCGGATCAGCTCGCGCTTGACGTGCTGGTCGGTGTAGCGGACGTCGACGTAGCCGGCGCCGGCCTCCCAGCCGGCGCGCGCGAGGGCGCGGATGAACGGCGCATGCTCGACGAACCCGGTTAGGGTGAGCCATTGCCCCGGCTGCACGTTGGCGCCCACCCGGACGGCGAGTCGCGCGTAGGTCTGGAGGCGGGCGTCCGCGGTCTCGTTCACGCGAGCTGCCAGCGGTCGCCGCGAAGAATCGGGATCTCGTCTCCCTCGGCGGTGACGCCGTCGACGTCCACTTCCGGGCCGCCGACCATGAAATCGGTGTGGACGCGAGAGTCGTTCACGCCTAGCTCGAGTTGCTCGTCGGGCGTCCGCTCCCGCGCGCCCTCGACGCCGAAGACGATGCCCCGACCGTAGGCGATATGGGAGGTGGCGTTCTCGTCGAAGAGCGTGTCGAGGAACGTGATGCCGGTCTGGCCGACCGCGGACGCTCCGTCGACGAGCGCGACCTCGCCCAGTCGGACCGCTCCCTCGTCGGTGGCCATCTGGGCTCGGACGGCGTCGGCGCCGGTCGCTGCCGAAACGGCGACGGCACGACCTCCCTCGAACCGGATCTCGAGGTCCCGGACGACGACGCTCTGGCCGGGGAGATTCAACGGCTTGGTCGAGCGAACGATCCCGTCGGCTCGGCGCCAGTCCGGCGTGGTGAACACCTCCTCCGTCGGAAGGTTCGGGATGTGGACGAGGCCGAACGAGGTCGTGAACTCCGCCGCCCCCCACACCGACCCCGGATTGAGGCCTACCGTCAAGTCCGTGCCGGGCCCGCGGTAGCGAAGCGCGTCGAAGTGCCGGGAGGTGAGCTCCTCCGCGCGGCCGACGAGGGTCGCGATGTGCTTCCGCCAGGCTTCGACAGGATCCTCGGCATCGAGCCTCACGGCGTGGGCGACCGCATCCCAGAGCCGCTCCACGTCGGGCTCGCCGAAGACCGCCGTCGCCCAACCGGAAGTCGGGCAGGAGACGATCGTCCAGTTCACCCGCCCCTCGCCGACGATCTTCCCGCGCACTTCGGCGTACTCGAGCATGCGCGTGCGCCCGACGCGGCCCTCGTCGAGGCCCGCGAAGAGCTCGGGCTCCGGGTTGCCGGTGATCTCGAGCAAGGCGCCCTCCTTCGCGACCAGCTCGTGCATTCGCGTCAGAAGCCAGGACGGCGTACGCGTGAGCGCGTCGTCGCTGCCGTGCTCGATCAGCTCGTGCTTGACGTGCTGGTCGACGTAGAAGACCTCGACGTAGGAGGCGCCGGCCTCCCAGCCCGCGGCCGCGACGGCGCGGGCAAGCGGCGCGTGCTCGACGAGGGCCGAGATCTGGAGCTCCTGGCCCGGCTGGAGGTTGAGGCCGGCGCGGACGGCGAGTCGGGCGTACGCGCACAGGCGATCGTCGACGTTCATGCGGCCGCCGCGACGCGGAACAGGGCGATCGTCTCCGCAACTCCCTCGGAGAGTGGGGTGGACGGCGCGTATCCGACGACCTCGGCGAGCGCGCCCGGCTCGAGCGCCTCCGGGAACGGAAGCTGCACGTCGTCGAAGGTGATCCGACCGACGGCCGCGGGCGCCGCCGCCTCGATCGCGGCCACCACCTCGCTCATGTGGCTCGCGGGCCCCCCGAGGTTGAACGCCGGGGCGCCGTCCGCTGCGGCCCGGGCGGCGGCGACGAATGTTCGCGCGGCATCGGGCGCATATTGCATCTGGCAGCTGCCGCCGAACGCGATGCGATACGGCTCGCCCCTCGCGGCTGCCGCCATCGCGAGTGTCGGCGCCGCCGTCAGGCCCGTGTCCCGCCCCGGGCCGTAGACGACGTAGGGCCGCAGGCCGACGCTGCGAAGACCCGTGTCCCGCCAATAGACCCGTGCAGTCTGCTCGTTCGCGTGCTTGAAGACACCGTAGAGGGTCGCGGGAGTAAGGGCGTCCTCGATCGCCGGACCGTCCGCAGGCCCGTAGACCGCCGCCGAGCTCGCGTAGGCGAGCCCGCGGACGCCGCGGCGGCGGGCGGCCTCGAAGACGTTTGTCGTGCCGACCACGTTCACGAGCGCGCCACGCGGTGGGTCGGCCTTGATCAGGGGGATCAGCAGTGCCGCAAGGTGCACGACATGCGTGATCCCGTGCTCGTCGAGGAGGCGCTCCAGCCCGGGTAGGTCGGTGACGTCGCCGCGCAGACAGGTAGCCGCTTCGAGCTCCGCCGCCGAGAGGACGAGCTCGAGCCGGCCTCGGTCGTCGCCGAGGTCGAGCGCGACGACCGGCACGCCCTCGCGCACGAGGGTCGCGACCGTCCAGGCGCCGATGCAGCCGAGGGCGCCGGTGACGAGGAACCGCTCCTCTGCCATCAAACCGGCGCCGAAACGCAGATCATCCGCTCGCGGGGCCGTAGGGGCCGCCGCCGCCGAGTGATGGATCGCTGCCGGCGAGCATCGCGAGGAGAACGAGAACGGCGACGAGCCCTGTGGCGCCAACCAACAGGATCAACCAACAGGATGAGAACCAGCAGCCAACTCGGCACGCTCGGATATCCTGCTCGGGGCCTGTAGGGCCAGAGAGCCGGTCGAGGGCGCACTCGGTCTAAGGGCCTGTCCAAAATGTGAACCAGGGCGCCTGACAGGCGTCACGTGCCTCGATGCGGCGTCCTCGGTCGCGCAGGTATGCCTGCATATCTACCCTCCCTGCGTCCTTGCCTCGAGACGCGTGCCGCCTGTCATCCACCGTGGCCACTTTCCGGAGGGCCCCTAAACGTCCTGGTAGACGGTGACGACCTCGGTGTAGAACTCGAGCGCCGAGCGCCCCTGCTCGTGCGGGCCCCAGCCGGAGCTCTTGATGCCTCCGAACGGCACGTGGACATCCGCACCGGCGGTCTGCGAGTTGATGTGCAGGAGGCCGGCCTGGAGCTCCTGCGCGAACCGCTGGGCATGCGCCAGGCTGGCCGTGAAGATCGAGGCGGAGAGGCCGAACTCGACGGCGTTGGCTCGCTCGATCGCCTCGTCGATCGACGAGAAGCGGTAGAGCGAGGTGACGGGCCCGAAGACCTCCTCGCAGGAGAGGTACCCGCCGTCGCCGACATTCTCGAAGACGGTCGGCTCCATCAGGAACCCATCGCTGTCCGCGACCCGAGCGCCGCCGGCGAGGATCGAACCGCCCTCCTCGCGCCCGCGCGCGACGGCCGAAAGGATGTCCTCGAGCTGGCGCTCGCTCACGATCGGCCCTACCTCGGTCGCCGGGTCGGTCGGGTCGCCGACCGTGCCGCGCTCGACACGCGCCAGGAACCGTCGCTTGAACTCGTCGTACACGCCGTCCTCCACGTAGATGCGTCGGGTGGCGGTGCACTTCTGCCCGGCCGACCAGAAGGCGCCCGCGTATGCGGCCTCGACGGCGCGGTCGAGGTCGGCGTCGGCGGCCACGATCAGCGGGTTGTGACCGCCGAGCTCGAGCTGCACCCGCTTGCCGAGCCGGGTCGCCTCCTCGCGAACCCCCCGACCGACGGGCACGGATCCGGTGAACGAGATCGCGCGCACCGCGGGGTGCCGGACGAGCGGGGTGCCGATCTCCGCGCCCCGTCCGACGAGGACGTTCAGGACGCCTGCGGGGAGGCCCGCTTCGGCGAACGCCTCGGCGATGTGCAGGCCGGTCAGCGGGGCTTCCTGGGCGAGCTTCAGGACGACGGTGTTGCCGTACACGAGCGCCGGCGCCGTCTTCCAGAGCGGGATCGCCGCGGGGAAGTTCCACGGGGTGATGAGCGCCACGACGCCCAGGGGCCGCCTGACCGTGTAGACGGAGCTTCCGGTTGCCGACTGCTCGTAGAGCTCCCCCGTCGGCCGCCAGGCCTCGCCGGCGAAGAAGCGCAGGATCTGCGCGCCGCGGCCTGCCTCGAGACGGGCCTCCCGGATCGGCTTGCCCATCTCGGCCGTCATGTCCTGAGCGACCTGCTCGACTCGGGTCTCGAGCGCGTCGGCTGCCTTGGCGAGAAAACCCGCCCGCTGCGCTGCCGGCAACCTCGACCAGCGTGGAAACGCCTCCGCAGCGGCGCCGACGGCCGCTTCGACATCCTCGGCTCCCGATGCGGGAAACTCCCCCACGATCTCGGAGGGCCGGGCCGGGTTCCGCTTCTCGTAGGTCTCGCCAGACGCGCTCGGCCGCCACTCCCCGCCGAGGTAGTTCGCCGCGGCTGGGCGTGCCGGGGCATCCGTGACAAGCTCAGCCATGCGTTTCGCTCCTTGCATCGAGTAGGTCGGCGGCGGGGACAACGTGGTTTGAGAGTCTGCCGATTCCGGGGATGCTCACGTCCACCCGCTGCCCCGGCTGGAGCGCGACCTCGTCGGGCGGGACGATTCCCGTGCCGGTCAGGAGCACCGTCCCCGCCGGGATCGGGTTGTCGAGCGCAGCGTGCATCGCGAGCTCGGCGAACGTTCGGCGCATCCGTTCCGTCGACGTCGACGCCGCAAAGATCGTCATTCCGTCCGCGCCGGAGATCGTCAGCGCGATCTCGAACGGCTCCGACCAGTCCTCGGGAAGCAGGATTGCGGGACCGAGTGCGCACGCTCCCGCGAAGATCTTTGCCTGAGGGAGGTAGAGGGGGTTCTCGCCCTCGATGTCGCGCGCGGTGACGTCGTTCCCGATCGTGACGCCGATCGGCAGGCCGCCCTCCCCGAGGACGAGCGCGAGCTCGGGCTCCGGCACCGTCCACCGTGCGTCGGCACGGATGCCGATCGCCGCCGCCGGGCCGACCGTGCGCCGTCCTGCGGCATCCTTGAGGAAGAGCTCGGGACGCCGGGCGTCGTAGACGAGCCCGTACACGTCGCGCGCCTCGACGCGGCTCTCGTCGAGGCGGGCGTCGCGGCTGCGCTCGTAGGTGACCCCGGCCGCCCACGTCTCGGGCGGGACGATCGGGACGAGCAGCTCCCACGGCTCCGGAAGCTCGAGCGTCTCCGGGTCGACTGCCTCGATCAGGTGCGCCGACGCGCTGGCACGGTCGGCGATGCTGCCGAAGCGGATGGCGTCGAGAACGTCGGGCGCGGCGATCTCGGCCACGTGCGCCGGCCGGTTGGGATCGACGGCGCCGACCCGGTCGAGATCGTCGGGCCCACGAAACCGAACGAGTCGCCAGCCGCGAGGGGCGGCGCTCAGAAGACCGCCCGCCCGCCCGAGACGTCGTAAGTGGCCCCTGTCGAGAAGGAGCAGTCCTCGCTCGCGAGCCAGCAGACGAGGTTCGCGACCTCCGTCGCCTTGCCCATGCGGCCGAGTGGGATCCGCTCGAGCATGTAGTCGACGTGCTGCTGCGAGAGGCCTTCGAGGATCGGCGTCTCGATCACGGCGGGTGCGATGCAGTTGACGAGGACACCCGTGCCGGCCAGGTCCTTCCCGATCGCCTTCGTCAGCGCGATCACGGCCGCCTTCGAGGCCGAGTAGGCGGCCGCCATCGGATTGCCCTCCTTGCCGGCGATCGAGGAGACGAGGACGATGCGCCCGTACCCGCGCGCGACCATCGCAGGGATCACCGCTCGGCAGGCGTAGAAGGTGCCGCTCGCGTTGATCGCCAGCACCCGTTCCCACTCCTCGTCGGAGACGTCTACGGTCTTGAGCGAGGCGCCTGGAATACCGGCGGAGTTGACGAGGACGTCGATCGGACCGAGCTGCGCCTCGACTCGGGCGACTGCCGACGCGACCTCGGAGGCGCGGCTGATGTCGCCGGTCGTGCTGAAGAACTCCGAGGCCTCGTCGCGGTCGAACACGGCGACCTTCGCGCCGCCCTCCCGCAGCCGTGCCGCGGTCGCGGCGCCGATGCCGCTCGCGCCGCCGGTGACGAGCGCAACCCTGCCGGTGAAGTCGTAGCTGTTCAAGCTGGGCCAACTCTAAAGCCCGCGGCCACGCCTTCCTCGCGGAGCGTGCTGCCACGCGCGGGCGTGCGGATGCAGTGTCCGCGAAAAGTAAGCTGCCGCGCGTGAGCTTCGACCCCGTCGGCGACTATCCGCTGGGTGCCCGACGGCGCGACCTCGTCACCACGCCTGGGGGTCTCACGCTGGATGAGCTTTCCCTGGAGGCCGTACGGGCGGGCACTGTCACGGGCGAGGACATCCGAGCGACGCCGGAGACGCTCCAGCGGCAGGCGGCGATCTCGCGCGCGGCGAACCGAGAGCCGTTGGCGGCGAACCTCGAACGCGCCGCGGAGCTGGCCCGCGTGCCGTCGGGAACGATTCTCGAGATCTACACCGCGCTGCGGCCTCACCGGTCGACGGCGGCGGAGCTCGAGACGTGGGCGGGCCGGCTCGAGGAAGAGTTCGCCGCGCCGCTGACGGCTGCGTTCGTGCGCGAGGCGGCGGAGGTCTATGCGAAGCGGGGGCTTCTCGATGGGCGCGCCCGAACCGTCGAGGCGATCTAGGCGCTTCGTCGAGCGCGAGCGCCGCGAGCTGCGGCGCGAGGTGCTCATCTCGCCGCACCCCGAGCTCGGCCTGGTCGCCATGAACGGGCCGAACGATCCCGAGCCCTCCCTGCAGGTCGTAGACGGGCGCGTCGTCGAGCTGGACGGGCGGCCGGAGGCGGAGTTCGACGTCATCGACCACTTCGTCGCGCGGCACGGGCTCGACGCGGCCGTTGCCGGGGAGGCGATGGAGCTGTCCGATTCGGAGCTCGCGCGTCGGCTCGTCGACGTGGACGAGCCACGGGAGGAGCTCGTGCGGCTTTCCCGGGGACTCACGCCTGCGCGTCTCGCCCGCGTCGTCTCCCTCCTCGACCCGGTCGAGATGATGTTCGCGCTCAAGAAGCTTCGCGCGCGGAGGCGGCCCGCCAACCAGGCGCACGTCACGAACCTGAAGGAAAACCCGGCGCTCCTCGCGGCGGACGCCGCCGAGGCGGCCGCCCGCGGGTTCGCGGAGGTCGAGACGACGGTCGGTGTCTCGCGCTACGCGCCGCTCAACGCGATCTCCATTCTCGTGGGCTCCCAGACCGGGCGTCCCGGCGTCATGACCCAGTGCGCGATCGAGGAGCGCCGCAACCTGCAGCTCGCGATCCAGGGGCTCGTCACCTACGCGGAGACGCTCTCGGTGTACGGCACCGAGGGCGTCTTCGTGGACGGCGACGACACGCCGTGGTCGAAGGCGTTCCTCGCCTCGGCCTACGCCTCGCGCGGGGTGAAGGTCCGCTTCACCTCTGGCGGCGGCTCCGAGGCGCTGATGGGTCGGGCCGAGGGATGCTCGGCTCTGTACCTCGAGGCCCGTTGTCTCGCGGCGATTCGAGCCGCTGGCTCGCAGGGAGTGCAGAACGGGTCGATCTCGTGCGTCGCCCTCGTTCTCAGCCTTCCCGGCGGCGTGCGGGAGATCCTGGCCGAGAACCTGCTCGCGGCGTGGCTCGACCTCGAGGTGGCCTCCGGCAACGACGCCATCGCGTCCCATTCGCCGATCCGGCGGACGGCGAAGCTGATGGGGCAGTTCCTGCCCGGGACGGACTTCGTGACCTCGGGCTACAGCGTCATGCCCCGCTACGACAACATGTTCGGCGGCGGCAACTACGACTCCGACGATCTGGACGAGTGGCTCACCGTGCAGCGGGACTGGCAGGTGGACGCCGGGCTCGAGCCCGTGAGCGAGGAGGAGGTCGTCGCCGTCCGAGAGCGCGCGGCGCGGGCGGTCCAGGCCGTCTTCTCCGGACTGAACTTCCCCGCCGTCACCGATGCGGAGGTCGAGGCCGCGGTGTTCGCGCTCGACAGCCGGGATCTGCCCGACCGGGACCGTGCCGCAGACGTCGCGGCCGCGGATCGCGTCCTGACCGACCGGATCAGCGGTGTCGACGTCGCCCGCGAGCTCGATCGGCGCGGCTTCGCGGACGTCGCCGACGCGGTGCTCGGGATCCAGCGGCAGAAGGTGTCCGCCGACTACCTGCAGACATCGGCGATCATCGAGCCGAGCGGCGCCGTGGTCTCGGCGGTCAGCGATCCAAACCGCTACACGGGCCCCGGCACGGGCTATCGCCTCGACGGCGAGCGCTGGCAGCTGCTCCAGGATCTGCCTTACGTCGTCGATCCGCGCGCAATGATTGTCGCGGACGGTGGTCCACCGCTTCTCGAGAATCTCCACGTTGCCAGTGTAGGCAACGAATCGGACGAGGTCGTGATCGCTCTCGGACCTGCCTTCGGGAGCGGCCTCGACGCGACCATCAACGGGCTCCGCCACGGCGAGGTGCTCGCGGCGATCGAGGCGGGGGTGCAGGAGGAAGGGGCGGTGTCGAGGCTGGTGCGGGTTCGCCGTTCCTCGGATGTCGCGTTCATCGGGCACGACGGTGCGCGGCTCTCGGGTTCCGGCGTCTCCGTCGGGCTTCAGTCGAAGGGCACCGCGATCATCCACCGCTCCGATCTCGAGCCTCTCGACAACCTCGAGCTCTTCGGGATGTCGCCCCTTTACACGCTCGACTCATACCGGGCGATCGGACGGAACGCCGCCGGCTACGCACTCGGCCGTTCCGTGGGCCCCGTGCCGACTCAGATGGACAACTTCGCGCGCGCCAAGCTGATCGTGAAGACGACGCTCCTCCACGCGCGCGAGACCGAAGCGATCGTCCCGGGCGCACCGGCGGTGGAGGTGGCGCGGCTGCCCGTCGCCGGAACGCCGGGGGGGGCCGGCCAGGCCCGCTAGCGGCGCCGGCTCGAGACGACAAGACCCACCAGCGCCCCTGCTGCCAGGAGCTGGGTCCGCGCGGGCAGCCCGCCTTCCCGGTGCCAACCCTCCAGGCGGTGACTCGGGAAGAGCTTGCGCCCCCCCGGGCGAGGCAGCGGCAGCACGTGCTCGAGATCGGGCGCCGAGGCGCCGATCGCGCCCATGACCGCGGGGCTCCCGAGCCCTCGCCGGCTCGCGAGGAGTGCGATCAGGGCGAGCCCTGACCACAGCTCGAACGTCTCGGAGGGGATGTCGTGATGGGGCACGCGGTCGCCGAGGAAGTGAAGTAGCGCCCCCAGAGCGGCGGCGCGTGATCGCGACCCCGCGAGGACGCCGCCGGCGGCGCCTGTCGCAACGTGCAGGGAGACGATCACGGGCGCGTTCGCTCCCTCCTTAGGGGCCTGTCCAAAAAGTGAACCAGGGCGCCTGACAGGCGTCACGCGTCTCGATGCGGCGTCCTCGGTCGCGCAGATATGCCTGCATATCGACGCTCCCTGCGTCCTTGCCTCGAGACCCGTGCCGCGTGTCATCCACCGTGGCCACTTTCCGGACAGGCCCTTAGCCCGTCTTCCCGCCGATGCCCCACTGACGCGGCGGGACACCCTGGACGATCACCCAGGTCTGGTCGCGAAGGCCTTCGCTCGTCACCTCGCAGAATGCGTCGGTCAGCTTCTCGACCAGCTCCGGCACCGTCTCCTCGTTCACGCGCGTGTCGTAGAGCTTCACCTCGATCAGCGGCATCGGTGCCTCCTCGTTTTTTCGGGAACCGAACCTATCAGCGTCCGAGACCCGCGCTGGTCGGCGGGGGGAGAGCGCTGTGGGGGTGAGCCGGCGAGGGGCGGGAGAGAGTCGCTTCGCTCTTCCGGGGGGCTCTCGCCCCCCGAGTCCCCCCGGCGGCCTTACTGGCGGGAGTAGCTGGACGCTCCGCCTTCGGCTCCGCTGGATGGGGGAAAGTGGCTTTCCCCCATCAACCCCCTCGGCACAACTGGACTGGGCCTTCGGCCCGCAGGTACCAATGGGAGGCTCCGAGAAGCAAGCGCGCCCGGGGACGAACCGCCGGGCTGCCGTGACGGGTGATGGAGAAACTCAACCCGGGACGGTGATGG
>JBBRYP010000086.1:0-12854 GCA_038237515.1 Gaiellales bacterium | reverse complement strand
CTCGCTTTCGTCGTCACCATGTGGGTGACCTCCTGACGGCAGGACCCGCGGCTGCCGATACAGCCCGTCTTGCCTGCTCAGGAGGTCATTTTGCCTACAGCCCCGGACAGCGCCTACCCCGGAAAACGGTGGATCGAGGTTTAGCTCGTTGAAGGGTTCGTCGGCTGCTCAGGCCGCGGTGAGCGCGAGTGACGACCTGGCCGTTGGCCCGTGCGTGCGCTGATGACGCCGCCTTGGAGATCGGGGCTGTCGCTCGGCTGCCAGTCTGCGCGCACGAGTCGCCGGGGGCCGCCTGGGAGGCGGCAGCTCGCATCGAAGCCGTAGTTTTGGACGTGCGTGACGTGTCCGCGGCAGAGCGCGCCACTTGGGAGGTACTCCATCTGGAAGACGGTTGAGACCAGCCGCCCGGGCGCGATCAGGAGATCGGCGCGGACGAGCACGCGCTGCTTCCCGGAGCCGGTTCCGGCCATGGAGACGATGCCTCTGGTGACGCCTGTGTCGCGGAGGATCTGCCCGGTCAGGGTGTCCCGGAAGCTAGGGGCGTTCCAGGTTTTTGGTTGGAAGTGGAGCGGGCCGAGGGCGAGCGCGCCGACGGCAAGGCCCGCTGCCGCGGCGGCGCCGGCGGGCGCAAGCCGCAGGAGTGGTGACGAGGGCTGGCGGGGGCGCAGCAACCGCCAGGTGGTGAGGCCGCAGATTGCTGAGACGGCGACGGCCTCGATCGTGAGCAGCCATGGCGTGCTGCGGTCGGTGCCGCTGCCGAGTCCGTGGAGGGTGGCTGCGCCCCAGACCGCGAAGTTGAGGTAGTGCATGCGTCTCCAGAGGGCGTAGGAGAGGCGGCGATGGCGGTAGTGGTTCGTGACCGCGAGCGCGAGCAGGAGTTCGGCGGCGACGATCCCGAGCCCTGTCCAGAGCGGTCGATAGCGAGCGACGAGCGGGATCGCGAGCGAGGCGAGCGAGAACGGTAGGTAGGAGTCGATCGCGATGGTGGCGATGTGAATGACCAGGAATGCGCCGACGAGCAGGCCGCCGAAGCGGTGCACGTCTTCAAGGGCGAAGCGGGGCCAGCGCTTGAGCGTCTTCTTGCCTGACATCGAGAGGCCGAGGGCGACGACCGCGCTCAGGAGCACGTACGCGACTACGCCGCCGGCGCGAGCTGCGTACCAGTCGAGTGGGCTCGAGGTCAGGTGCAAACGAGTGTTCTGCTGATACTGCGGTGCCACGCTCGGTTGAGTACGACGTCTCCGGCGGGCGTCAGGAATCGCGTGGGGATTCCGCGCCGGTCGAGCCACGCCGGTCCGCGCTCGCCGAGCAGGAACCCTGCCTTCGCTGCGACGTCGGCGCTGAGGCAACTTGATCCGCAGGCAGTCACTTGCTGCCAGGGTGACTGGGCCGGCCGGCCGCTGTCCGGGTCGATCAGGTGGTGTTGGAGCCGTTCGGCTCGGAGCCACTGGCGCTTTGTGCTGCCGCTGGTCGCGAGCGCGCCGCGGCGAAGCAGCACCGTTTCGCCGTCGGGAAGGGCAACATTCAGTTCCCCGCGTGCCGCGAGATCGCCGCCTGCCGAGACGAAGGCGTCTCCTGTGAGGAGGCCGAGGGCGTCGTCGACGGCCAACCCTTTCACGACGCCGTTCAGGTCGAGCTGGACGCCGTGGGGAATGCCGACGCGCCGTCCGATTAGAAGGACCGTTTGCCAGGCGCCGCGTTTCGACGCTCCTGGCGGCTCCGGGTCGTCTTCGAGGAGCGCGAAGTCGCGCGCGTAACCGGCTGCCTGGAGTGCTGCGCCGAGCGTGGGCTCGATGAGTCCCTCGGTCTGCCGGGCGACGCGAAGCGCGACCGCGAGCGTGTCGGCGAAGAGCTGTGAGACGGGTATGAGGCGACCCTGGGAGTCGTTGACCCGATTCAGCTCGCTACCTGACAGGAAGCGACTGAAGACGAGCTCGCGTTCGCGGAAGAGGCGCTCGACCGCTCTGTGCTCACTCGGCGCTCCGCCGCCGACGATGATCTCGCAGCCCATCGCGGCAAACTGGTAGTCGCTCATGAGACGCTCGTCGCGGCGTCGGGGGACGCCTCGGCGGGAGCGAGGATGCCCGCTTGCAGAAGGTTCTCGCTGACGATGCTCACAAAGCGGGGCGGCGCGGCGAGTGGGCGCGGCGGCCGCTTCGGGTGGCCGGCGTAGGAGACGCGCGCGAACAGCATTACAGCCCCGAAGGCGAGGGCGCCGCCGGTACCGAGCAGTGCCTTGGCAGCGCCCGCCCGACGGCGGGCACGCTGAAGCCGCGAACCCGGGGGAGGTGTGGCGGCGTCGGAGTCAGGCGTGATGGCGGCAGCAGCGTGCGTCGCCGCGGTGCTCCGCCGCTTCTTCTCTGCCCGACTCACGCTGCTTCTTTCGGGAGAGCGAGCCAGACGTCGGAGCCGCCGTCGCGGCGGTTTTCGGCGCCGGCGGTGCCGCCGTGCGCGTGGGCGATCGCCTCGACGATTGCCAGCCCGAGCCCGCTGCCGCCGCCGGAGCGCGTCTCGTCTGCGCGGCTGAAACGCTTGAATGCGTGCGGCAGGAAGGTGGCGGGGAAGCCGTCGCCGTCATCGGAGACGTGGAACTCGACGCTGCCGTCGCGTTCGAGCGCCTCGATCGTGATCTCTCCGTCTCCGTAGCGAAGCGCGTTGTCGACGAGGTTGGCGAGCGCTTGGCCGACGCGGAACGGGTCGCAGAGCAGGTCCAGTCCGGTCGGCGAGCGGGTGACGATCCGCCGACCCGCCTCATGCGCGGGGGCGGCGAAGCGGTCGGCGACGCCGCGCAGGATCTCCTGCGCGGGGCTCGGCGACTGTCGGGTCGGCAGCGCTCCCTGGTCGACGCGCGCGACGACGAGTAGGTCCTCCGCGAGTTGGACGAGCCGGTCGCTCTCCTCCTTCGCTGATCGCAGCACCCGTTCGAGCTCGATGCGGGTGCGCGGCCGGCGCAGCGCGAGTTCGAGCTCCCCTGTCAGGACGGTGAGCGGAGTTCGCAGCTCATGGCTCGCGTCGGCGAAGAAGCGTCGCTCGTGGGCGAACGCAGCCTCGATCCGCGCCAGCATCTCGTTCAGGCGTTCGCCGAGGTGCGCGATCTCGTCACGTGTCGGCGGCACCGGCAGCCGTTGCTCGTCGCCGCGCAGCGAGATGGCCGCCGCTTTGCGGCTCATCGCCTCGACCGGCCGCAGCGAGGCTGTGGCCAGGGCATAGCCGGCGAGCGAGGCGAGCAGGAGCGCAGCAGCACCGCCCAGCAGCAGCTGCACGAGCAGGTGGTGGAGCGCCTCCTCTCGCGGCTCAAGCGAAGCCGCCACGACGGCTACGGCGGAACGACGGCCCCGTATCCGTACCGGGGTCGCCAGCAGGCGCCAACCTCCCTCAGCGAAGCCGGATAACGTGTGGCGCTCGACGAGGATCGCCCGCCGCTGCGCGCGTTGGAGCTCGGCGGGGGAGAGCAGCGGCTTCGTGCCGAGCGGAGGCGTTGTGCGCAGGACGCGCCCATTCGAGCCGATCAGCTGCGCCACGCCCTCGCCGCCTGCGAACTCGCGCGGGTCGGCGTTCCGGCCCGGGCGTGCGACGAGGCCGGCGACATCATCGGCGCGGGTCCGCAGGTCAGTGGTGACCGAACGGCTGAGCGAACTGCCGACGCGCAGGTAGACGAACGCGCCTGTTGTCAGGAAGACGAGCGCGAGCACGCTCGCGAAGACGAGCGTCAAGCGGATCCGGATCGGCAGGCGCTTTAGCATCCGCCGTCCTTGCGTAGCCGGTAGCCGACGCCGCGCACGGTCTCGATCGAGCGGGCGCCGAAGGGCCGGTCGACCTTTTCACGCAGGTAGGAGATGTAGACGTCGACGACGTTCGAGCGGTTGTCGTAGTCGCCGTCCCAGGCGTACTCGAGAAGCTGGAAGCGGGAGAGGACCTCGCCCGCCCGGCGCATCAGGATCTCGAGCAGCGCGAACTCCTTTGCAGAGAGCGTGATCTCTGCTCCGCCCCGCCGGACAGCCCGCGTTGCCGGATCAAGCTGGAGCGCGCCGACCTGGAGCAGGGTCGGGCGCTCGGGCATGCCGCGCCGGCGGACCGCCCGCAGGCGCGCCAGCAGTTCCGCGAACGAGAACGGCTTCGCCAGGTAGTCGTCCGCGCCCACGTCCAGCCCCGCGACGCGATCCTCGATCGCGTTTCGTGCCGTTAGCATCAGGACGGGCGCCCAGATGCCCTGCGAGCGCAGCCGCCGGCAGGTCTCGAAGCCGTCGATCCCCGGGAGCATCACGTCGAGGACGAGGGCGTCGTAATCGGTCGCCTTGCTCATCCAGAGCGCATCCTCGCCCCGTGTCGCGACATCCGCCGCGTGACCCTCCTCCGCCAGACCGCGCCGCAACAGCCCCGCGATCTTCGGCTCGTCCTCGACAATCAGGATCCGCATGCCCAAGCAGATTGTCACCGCCGCACGTTAGAGCGGCATTAGAAGAACGCCTCTAATGGTCGTCCAACAGAGCGCGGCTACGGTGGCACGCGACGTGGCCCTCGTCGGCGGAAGCGCGAACCACGCCCGAGCCGCGGCGAACGGGTCGATGCGGGTTGTCGGACACCGGCGGTGACAGGCCGCCGCGACCGGCGCGCTGGTCGGCGGCTTCGGTGCCGCGCGCTCGCCGCGGCAGGCCTTCTCCTCGCTGGAATCCTCTCGTTCTGGCTCGCCGACCGGCAGCACATGCCTCCAAGGCTTGCCAAGCCGGGGTCGACCGCTGTTCGTTCCAACCATTCCAGGCGACAGCGTCTGCGACGCGGCTCAAGCTCCCCCGCCGGCAGGCTTGGCCTAGCGCGTGTCGCGGCGGGGCCGGTGCCGGGCTACCTGCTGATCGCTGACCGAAACAACGGCCGGCTCCTGATCGTCTCACCGTCGAAGCGAATCGTCTGGCGCTTTCCCCGGCCGGGCGATCTCCGACGTGGCCAGTCGTTCCACGATCCCGACGACGCCTTCTTCACCCCCGACTATCGCGGCATCTCCACGAACGAGGAGTTCAACCAGCAGATCGCGGTGATCTCGCTGCGCTCGCGACGGATCATCTGGTCCTACGGGCGGGCAGGAACTGCCGGCTCGGGGCGGGGCGAGCTGTCGAACCCCGACGACGCGTACAAGCTTCCCAACGGGCAGGTGATGGTCGCCGACATCCGCAACTGCCGCGTCCTCCGGCTTGACGCGCGAGATGCGATCGTAGGCGAAATCGGATCAGCCGGGCGCTGCGTCCACGACCCGCCGCGCGCGCTGCTCGCCCCCAACGGTGCGACCCCCCTCGCCGACGGCGGCGTGCTCGTGACCGAGATCGGCGGGTACATCGACCGGATCGACCGGCGCGGACGGCTGCTCTGGTCGATCAGGACACCGACCTCCTACCCCTCGGATGCCCAGCTCTTGCCGAACGGCCGCGTGCTCGTCGCCGGTTTCAACACGCCCGGGCGCATCGACGAGCTGACTTCGCACGGAAAGATCGTCTGGACCTACGCTCCCTCCACGGGTCCGCGCGCGCTCGATCGCCCATCGCTCGCGGTCCGCTGGCCGAACGGGCTGATCGCGGTAACCGACGACTGGCACCACAGGGTGATCGTGATCGACCCGAGCACGAAGCGGATCGTCTGGCAGTACGGTCATCTCGGCGTCGCCTCGAGCGCGGACGGCTATCTCTCGAAACCCGACGGTCTCGACCTGCTTCCCGCCCGCCTCGTCCCCCCGACGCCGCCGAGGTCAGGACCGGCGCATCGAAAGATGCTCGTGCGGAGGATCGGCAGCTTGCCTGCAGCAGCGTCGCGCATGGCCGCGGTCGCTCTTCCCGGCGGCCGCATCCTCGTCCTCGGCGGCCTGGTTGCAGGAACCTCTTCCGACCAGGTGCTCCTCGGTTCTCCCGCCCGTCTGCGCCCCGTCGCGCGCCTGCCGGCCCCGACCCACGACGCCGCCGCGGCGGCGGTCGCGGGGGCGGTCGAGCTGTTCGGCGGTGGCGAGGCTGTCTCAAGCCCCGCCGTTGTTCGCGTCGATCCGACGACCGGACTGCCACGGGCTGCAGGGCGCCTCGACGAGCCGCTCTCCGATCTCGGCGCCGTGAGAATCGGCAGCCGCACCTACCTCGTTGGCGGCTACACCGGCTCTCGCTACGCGAGCGCGGTCTTGCGCGTCGGTTCAGGCATGCGGACGACGACCGTTGCCAGGCTTCCAGTCGGGCTGCGCTACGCCGGGGTCGCCGCTCTTCGTGGCAAGATCTACGTCGCGGGCGGATCCACTCCAGCCGGCGAGAGCGCTGCCCTCTACAGGATCGACCCGCTCGCGGGAACAGTGCGCGCGATCGGGAGACTTCCGATCGCGGTCGCGCACGCGCCACTGGTCGCGCTCGGCCGAGTTCTCTACCTCGTAGGAGGCCGCGACGCAGGCGGCGCGCCCCTAACAGGGATCCTGCGGATCGATCCCGCCTCCGGGGCGGTCTCGCCCTCAGGGACTCTGCACAGTCCGCTCAGCGACGCGAGCGCAGTCACCCTCAACGGCCACATCATCGTGCTCGGCGGGGCAGGCTCGGCGCCAAGCGCAGCGGTTCTCCAGCTGATCCCGTAAACACGGTTCAGCCGCCGTCGCGAACGACCAACCGCAGCCAAGGGTCGGCGAGCGGCAGCGTTGCCGCAGCAAGAACGATGCCGGCGAAGAGGATGCCCAGGACGAGCGCGATTCGTGCCCGCCCGCCGCGCGCACGCGCCACTCGCCCGCGGATGGTCGCCGCGGCGAGCCGGGGGATCCGCCGGGCGTAGACGAGCACGTGAGCGCTCATCACCACGAACCAGACGACGAAGCTCGCCTTGTGCAGGCCGAGCACCCAGCCTCCGTCCGGCCCAAGCACGAGCAGCGCGACTCCAGTCGCGAACAGAGCCACGGTCGCCGGGACTAGCATGGGCGCGAGCAGGCGCATCAGGAGCTGGGGCGGCCCTTGCAGCCGGTAGGCGGAGCTGGCGGCGTAGTAGCGGGCGAAGCGGTACCCGGTGCTCGCGAGCTTGAGCAGGACGGGCGGGATCAGGAGCATCCCGACGAAAACGTGCACCGACAGGAGCGGTCGCAGGAGGACGATGGTGACGCCCTCCACCGCGAGGAGGACGAGAAGGACCGCGGCCGTCGCCGTCGTCAATCGCTCGTTGCCGGCCGGGTTTCCCATCGTTTGTCCTACCACTTGCTCGCCAGCAGCGCCAGAGTCGGACACGCGGCCACCGCTCGGCGAGCATGCTCGTCCAGCCGTGACGGAACGGGCGCCGGGTTGACGATCGGATAGCCCCAGTCGTCGAGGCGAATCCATTCCGGGAAGAGTTCCGCGCAGAGGCCGTGCGCCTCGCAGGCGATTGGATTGACCTTCAGCGACTGGCTCATCGGCGACCGGAGGCCTGCGCGGCCATCGCCGGTGCCGGCAGCAGCCGCGCGCGGCTGCCGCTGCAGCGCCGGTGGCGCAGGTGGAGGTCGATCTCCTCCGAGAAGACGCGCAAGGCGCTCTCGACGAAGCGCGCCGCGCCGTCGGGGTAGCGGCACGCGCCACGGCCGTTCACCTCTTCGAGCCAGCGGCTGAGGCGCTCGCGGCCGCCGGGGTTGCGCTCCCCCCGCGTCAGCGATGCGACGGTGCGCGCGATCGCCGCGAGCCCGTGCACGCACGGGCCGCACTGCCCGGCGCTCTGCGCGGCGAGGTAGCGCGTGACAATGGCGGCCTCGACGAAGCCGCAGACGCCTGCCGGCAGCGCGAAGATCGTGCGCGCGCCAAGCGAGGAGTCGGCCGTTGTAAGGTCAGCCTCGAGAAGCGAAAGGCCGAGGAGGTCGTCGGGCGCGAGCCAGCTGCCGTAGTAGCCGCCGACGAGAAACGCCTGCGGCGCCCCCGTTAACCCGCCAGCGACACTGATGAGGTCACGAAACCCTGTCCCCAAATCGAACTCGTACACGCCCGGACGCCGGAACGCGCCGGCGAGTGTTACGAGCACCGATCCCGGCTCCTCCTGGGTGCCGAAGCTGCGAAACCAGTCCGGTCCGTAGCGCGCGATCAGCGCCAGGTGCGCCAGGGTCTCAACGTTCTGGACGAGCGTCGGCCGGCCGCCGACTCCCCGCTCGAACGGTCGCGGCGGCGTGAACGTCGGTTTGGCAGCCCCGCCGTTGAGCCACTGCACGAGCGCCGTTTCCTCGCCGGCGACGAACGCGTCAGGAACCGAGATCTCACGGAGCAGGACGGCCCCGTCGAGGCGGCTTCTCCGCCGCTCCGCGATCGCGGCCGCAACGACCGCTCGCTCCCGCACGGCGCCCGCCCCGACCGCCACGATCGCCTCCTCCGCGCCCACGGCACGGGCGGCGAGGGCCGCGCCGTCCAGTACCAGGTGGGGGAGGGCGCGAAGCAGTGCTTTGTCCTTGCGACTGAGCGGCTCGCCCTCGGCGCCGTTCGCGACCGCGACCGTGCGCCGCCCCGACTGCACGACAGCCCGCAGCTTCACCGAGGTGGGGAACCCGGCGCCGCCTCGTCCGCGGAGGCCGCTCTCCTCCACGAGCTCGATCAGCTCCAGGCCCGCCCCCCTGCCCCTGCGGATCGGCGGTGCGGGCCCGTAGAGCGAGAGGTGCTCCTCGAGCGGGAGCGGCGCGCCGTCGGGTCGGACGCCCTCGAGCAGGCTCAGGCCGGTCATGAGGGCTGGGCTGCGATGGTGCGGAGCCGCCCGCTCACCGTGCCCGCCGTTCGGTCGATGTGGAGGGTGACGAGCAGCTCGAGCCTGGACCCGGCCCTGTTCCGCAGCGAGACCAGGAGGCGCGGCCCGTCGAGCGCGACGATACTTCCGGCGAAGGCGCCGGGCGCAGTCTCGGGGCCGAACGTGACCCGGCTCTGCGTCAGCACGACCCCGCCGCCCGGCAGCCGCCGCCCGCGCAGCGTCAGCCGCAGCCGCTCCGGCGTTCCGCCCGGCGCGAGCGCGTCGATCGTGTGCGTCACCTCACCGGCGCCGTCGGGGCCGGTCTCGCGATACGTGCCGCCGAGACCCACCGGCGTCGTCCTCGCGGAGGCGAGCGCGGCGGAGCTGGTGAGGAGTGAGCGTGGAGTCCCGGCGCGTGCCGCCCAGCCGCGGCCGAGCGGTCCCGTCGCGTACCAGGTGCCGATGACGAGCGAGAGCGCCGCGGCTCCGAGCGCAGCCGCGGCTCGCAGCGGCGTCCGGCTGCGCCAGTTCTGGCCGAGCCGCCAGAACCCGGCCAGCGTGACCGACGCGATACACACCGCCGTCAGGAAGATCATCCAGCCGAACTTGGCGTCGCTCCCGGTTCCCAGCCCGTGGACGAGCGCGACCGGCCAGGCCGCGTAAGCGAGCCAGTGCAGGAGCCGCCAGGCGCGAAGGCCGACCCGCGCACGCAGCAGGCTCGTCGCGACGAGCGCGAGCAGCAGGTCGAAGGCGAGAGCGCCGAGCCCGAGCCAGATCGGCCGGTAGCTCGACGCGAAGGGTAGGACGGCGTCTTGCAGGCGGATCGGCGCGAACGGATCCGCGACCGTGGTCGCGATATGGACGGTGAGGAAGGTGAGGACGAGCAGCGTCACGTTCCGGTGCAGACCTGCGGTCAGGAAGCGCGGCCAGCGAGCGTATTGCCAGCGGGTCGACGATGCGATACCAAGCAGCACGACGCTCGTCAGCAGCAGCAGTGAGACCACCCCGGTGCCACGGGTCAGGAACCAGAGCGGGCTTGGCCCCGCGGCCGCGAGGAACGCGATCACGAAGCCTCCTCTGGCCAGCCCCCGACCGTTACCACCAGCCCGCCGGAATGGACAAGACGGGCCGGAAGAGCTCTTTCGGTGAGCCACCGAGGTGCCCGCTCCCCGAGGAGGATCGCCGCGGTCGAGGCGAGATTGGCGTCGACGCATGACCCCGCCGCGACCGAAACGGTTCGCCAGGGCGTCTCGGCGGGGACCCCGGTTCCCGGGTCGATGATGTGATGGGCATTGCCATTGCGGGTCTGCCAGCGGCGGACGGTGACGCTCGATGTCGTCAGGCCCCCGGAGGAGATCGCGACGGTCGGACCAGGAACGCCGAGTCCGGCCGCGTGGTCGTCGGCGATGCGCACCGGCCAGGCCGCAGCCGGGGCCGCACCGGCGACTGCGATGTCCCCACCAAGTCCGACGAGAACCCCTGCGGCCGTGGCCCGGCTCACGGCCTGCGCGGCGCGGTCGGCCGCGAGCGCCTTCGCGGTCGCGCCGAGATCCAACTCCACCCCCGGGGGGAGGCGGAGCGTCCGCCGAGCCCGGTCGAGTTCCACTGCTCGCCAGCCGACAGCGGGGACGGCGGCCCTCCGGACGGTGCAAGAACGGGCGCCGACGAGGGCGAACGTCCGGTCATACCCGGCGAGACGAAGCGAGCGTCCGATCGTAGGGTCGACGAGCCCCTCGGTCGCCTCCGCCGCACGCAGCGCCACCTCGACCGCCACCAGCAGGAGCTCGCTGACCTCGACAGGCCGTCCGCCGGCGCAGTTCACGCACCAAAGCTCTGAGTCAAGCCTGAAGCGGCTGCAGGCATGATCGATCGCCTCGAGCTCTCGAGCAAGCAGCTCGCGCGCCCGCCCGAGTGCCGCCGCCTCGGTCACCCAGAGGACGGCGGTCGACCCGAGTGCCGGAAAGGAGACAGACGCGGCAGCGGCGCTCACGAGCCGCCGGACACGACTACCGGAGGCGCCTGCACCGACGCAGGCGGCTGCGCAGGCGGCTGGACGAGCGGCGCTGGCGCAGGAGCGGGGACATCTGTCGGCGTCGCCTCAGGGGCCACGGCTCGGGTCCGGGCGGGCGGGCGCACCGAAGGACGCCGATGGCGAACGTGACCCGGCCGCGATCGCTCCGACGCCGACACCGGCATTGGGATCTCCGGCACGGCGCGGTTCCCGCGGACGATCCGGTGCACCGTCCGGCCGGGAAACGCGTTCGCCGCCAGCCCGGAGAAGACGCCGGTCAGGGCTGCAGCGCTCGCCGCCGCGATCTGTGTCAGCCGCTTGAGCCGACCGAGCCCCGCATCGCGCGCGGCGGCCTCGGTGGACGAACGCCGTTCAGTACTTCCGGACACAGGCTCGAAGGTAGCCCGAGCACATGAGAAGCCGATTAGAGAGGAGACTCTCCTTGTCACTCCACTCTCGTCAAACCGGAAACCTCTACCGCCCGACCGACGAGCAGATCCGACGCGAGCGCCACACCACGAGCAGGCAGGTCCGCGTGCCGTTAGGAGCCTCGCCCACCGGCGGCCGACTCCACGACGTCCTCGACCTCGGCCAGCGTGTAGAGCCCATGTCCAAGCCGGCGAAAACCGTCCATCGCCCCCGATGCTGTACGCGGAGAGGATTCGTCTCGCCGATGCGGCTCCCCCAGCAAGGCTTGCGCCGCAGTGGGTGAGCGAGCTGAACCGGATATTCGAATCCGACTCATCGAACCTCGCTCCGCACGACATGAACAACGGCTGCGACATATTCGTGAAGGAACTTTCGACCGGGCGTTTGAGGCTGGTGAGTCACGACAGGCATGGGATGCCTGGCAACCGATCGAGTCACGCGCCCGTCTGGAGTCCAGATGGGAAGTATCTATCGTTTATGTCCTCTGCCTCGAACCTCGTGGCAAGCGACACTAATCAGTTTGGAGATCTTTTCATCTGGAACGAGAAGACGGGCGGGCTTGCGCTCGTTAGCCGGACGCCCCGCGGAGAGCTTGGGAACGGCAACTCGGGGGCGGATCAGCAAGTGAACCATCCACCTGTCTGGAGTCCAGACAGTACGCGAATAGCATTTTTGTCCGCTGCCAGCAACTTCGCGAGCGGCGATAACAATGACTCCGATGATCTCTTCGTCAAGAATCTACGGACGGGCCTCCTTCAATTAGTTGACTCTGGTCGCGAGCGAACGTTTAAGGAGGGTGTGCTTGGGTTTGGCTGGGATCCAATTGGGGCGCGCATTTCCTTCACGGCCGGAAATCCAGCACCCAAAGAATTTGAGGTATTCGTCAAGAACCTCCGCACCGGGTCGCTTCAGCTTGTCAGTACGAGCGGTGGCGGCGACGTTGCGAACGGAAGCAGCTTCTTTTCTTCCTGGAGCCCCGACGGGGCTCAGCTCTCGTTCAGTTCGTCTGCGTCCAACCTTATTCACGGAGTGCGAGCGAGAGCGTCCGACGGAACCGAGTTACGCCACGACTACATCAAGGACTTACGAACAGGCATGGTGGTCTTGGTAGGTACGTCTAGTCTTGGCACCTTCGAAAATTGCAGTTCTCTTGGCACCACATGGAGCCCAGACGGACGACGGGTCGCGTTCGTCTCGAATGCGCGGAACCTCGCCACGAAGAAATCTGAGCCAACTTGGTATCGAGTGTTCATCAGGGATCTGCGGGCGGGGACGCTGACGCTCGTGTCCGGAAGACGAAATGTCGCGCTGGAGGATCGAGGTTTTTTCGAGCTTCCCGCTTGGAGTCCAGATGGCAGCAGGCTCCTATTCGCTGCGGGTGGTGGTGCTTCTCCCCTGAACCTGTTCGTGAGCGAGGTGGGGTCGAGTAAGGTCACCACAGTCAGCACGAACAAGCGTGGGGCCGCGGGAAATGGCTTTTCTCGTGAGGGCTCCTGGAGCCCGGACGGCACGCGCGTCCTGTTCTCCTCTGACGCCTCTAATCTCGTAGCAGGAACCGCGGGTCACGAGGAGATTTTCGTGAAGGTCGTGGGACGTTACCGCAGTTAGGGGCCGCGCATAAATAATCGAGGTGTCTGTGAAGGGTCCTTGGGTGGCGCGGCGAATATGGGCTGGTGGTCGACGAGGAGGCGATCGGGTCGAAGTTCCAGCTGCTGGCGGGTCAGCTCGATGAGCGCGGTCTGCG
>JBBRYP010000085.1:0-12980 GCA_038237515.1 Gaiellales bacterium | reverse complement strand
CTGGCGCCGACGCCGACGAACATCTCGACGAAGTCCGAGCCGGAGATCGAGAAGAACGGGACTCCCGCCTCTCCGGCGACCGCGCGCGCGAGCAGGGTCTTTCCCGTGCCGGGCGGCCCGTAGAGGAGCACGCCCTTCGGGATCCGGGCGCCGAGCGCCTGGAACTTCTTCGGATTCTCGAGGAACTCCTTGATCTCCTGCAGCTCCTCTACCGCCTCGTCGACGCCCGCGACGTCCTTGAAGCCGATCTTCGGCGAATCGGGCGCCATGCGCTTGGCGCGGCTCTTGCCGAAGCTCATCACCTTGGAGCCGCCGCCTTGCACCTGGTTCATCAGGAAGATCCAGAAGCCGAAGAGCAGGACGAACGGCAGGAGCGAGGTGAGGATCGACCACCAGGGCGACGAGCCCGTCCCCTTGGAGTCGAAGTTGACGTGCTCGCGCTGGAGCAGGTTCTGGAACTGCACCTGCGACTGGTCGCTCGGATAATTGACCTTGATCTTCTTCGCGTTGTCGAAGTCGGTGAACGTCTCCCCCGGCTTCGCGGACGCCGTGATCTGCCGCTTGCTGGGGTTGAAGACCGCGAGGTCGATCTTCGCCGGGTGCTGCCGGACCAGCGTGATCAGGTCGGCGTACGTCGCCTTCTTTGCCTTCCCGGACTTCGGGATCAGCGTTTGGCTCGCCAGGTAGACGAGCAGCACGATCACGATCAGCGGGAAGAGCGCGCTACGGAAGAAGCGATTCACCTAGGCTCCGGAGTCAGGGTAGCAGCCTGGATTCGCGCTCCAGCGCCTCCGGTCCTTCGTCGAGGGCACGTCAGACACCCGGGTTCTTCTCCGGGAACGGACCTCAAGCTCCTTCCGGCACGAGCTCCGGCGAGAGGACGCCCACGTACGGGAGGTTCCGGTAGCGCTCGGCGAAGTCCAGGCCGTAGCCGATCACGAACCGGTTCGGAATCTCGAAGCCGATCCAGCGCACCGGCACGTCGATCTCGCGACGCTCGGGCTTCGTCATCAGCGCGCAGATCTCGAGGCTCGCGGGGGCGCGCGACTCGAGGTTGCGAATCAGGTAGGAGAGGGTGAGGCCCGAGTCGATGATGTCCTCCACGACGAGCACGTCCCGGTCCTCGATGTTGATGTCGAGATCCTTCAGGATCCGCACCACGCCCGACGAGTCGGTCGCGGCGCCGTAGCTCGAGATCGCCATGAAGTCGACCTCGCACGGGACGGTGAGGTGCCGCATGAGGTCGGCCATGAAGAAGACGGCACCTTTGAGGACGCCGATCAGGAGCACGTCGCGACCCTCGTAGTGCCCCGAGATCTCCTCGCCGAGCTCCGCGATGCGGGCACGCAGCGCGTCCGCGTCGATCAGGATCTCCCCGACGCCCCGCTCGAGCTCGGTCTGGTGCATCACCGGTGCACTAAGGGCCTGTCCGGAAAGTGAGCCAGGGCGCCTGACAGGCGTCACGCGCCTCGATGCGGCGTCCTCGGTCGCGCAGATATGCCTGCATATCGACGCTCCCTGCGTCCTTGCCTCGAGACGCGTGCCGCCTGTCATCCACCGTGGCCACTTTCCGGGCAGGCCCCTAAAGGCTCGGAGCGGTCGGCGCGCACACCCGGAGTCTCCACGATCCCGGGCACGGCGACAACCTCTTCCTCTCGCACCACCAGGGGCCAATTCGCACGTTCCGCGCGAGGCACCTTTGCGTCGACGAAAACGTCCTGGATCTTCCGACTGCGCCCCGCGAGGCGGTCGCCAGCGCGCCAGGCGCGAACCTCCAGCGCCGGGTCGTCGGCGTCGATCGTCCACGGGCCCCACCGGATCGGGCCCCGCGAGAGCGAGACCCGGCCGTACTCGCGTACCGCGCGCAGGCCATGGCCGAGGTCGGCCTCCTTGGTCCCGTTGCGCGAGCGGAGAAGGTCTGAGAGTGTCCGGGCGAGACCGCGCGGCAGCCGCGGCGGCTCGTCCGCCAGACCGAGGAGGTTCTCGTCCGCACCGGGGTGGAGGCGGCGCAGGAGCGGCAGGATCTCGTCGCGGATCAGGCCTCGCTTCGTATCGGCGTTCGAGCTGTCCCTGCGGAAAGCCAGACCTTCTTCGAGGCAGTAGGCCACGGTCTCCGAGTGCCAGACGGTCAGCAGCGGCCGCACCACCCCGTCGGCACGCCTCGTGTCGATTGCGCCCATCGTCCCGCTCGAGACGAGGCGGTAGAGCACGGTCTCGACCTGATCGGAGGCCGTGTGGCCGGTCGCGCGAAGGGGGCCGGCCGCGACCTCGTAGCGCAGGTCGCGCAGGTGCGCCTCGGTCGGCCGGCCCAGCGGTGGTGCATCTACGACCCTCGCTCCGAGCGCCTCCTCGCAGAACCGGGCATCGGTGACGGATTCCTCCCCGCGCAGGCGGTGGTTGACGTGCAGCGCCGAGACTTCGTAGCCGAGCTCGCGGAGGACATGCCAGAGGCAGGTCGAGTCGGCCCCGCCGGAAACCAGGCAGGTCACGCCGACGCCGGGCTCGATCAGGTCGTGGCGGCGGATGTGCGCCTCGACGCGTACTCGCAGGGCGACCGGTTCCACGCCGGAAGTTAATCGCTTCGCACTCACCCTCGGGCGAAGGGGGCCGGGCGGGTGGAGAGGCCTGCCGCTGCGGCCTGGCATCTCGGAGTAGACGCTCCCCTCTCCGGGGGGCTCTCGCCCCCCGAGTCCCCCGGCGGCCATACCGGGGGAGCAGTTGGACGCTCCGCCTTCGGCTCCGCTGGATCGGGGAAAGTGGCTTTCCCCCATCAACCCCCTCGGCACAACTGGACTGGGCCGTCGGCCCGCAGATACCAATGGGAGGCTCCGACAAGCAAGCGCGCCCGGGGACGAACCGCTGGGCTGCCCGTGACGGGTGATGGAGAAACCCAACCCGGGACGGTGATGGGAAGCGTCTGTGCCCAGTGGTCTGCCTCGGCGTTCTTGGAGGACTGTCTGGTATGCACGAGCCGGAAGGCGAGTTGCATGGGCCCGGAAGGGGCGAAGGAGGGAACTCGAGTTCCCCCTTGGAGCGGAGGCGAAGCCGCAGCGATAAATCCAACTTCCGCAACGCCGGCGGGGGACTCGGGGGGCGAGAGCCCCCCGGAAAAGCGGAGCGACTCAATTCGCGCCCCTCGCATCCCCCGCCCCTCGCCGCGCCCCCGGTCGCACTCGTTGCGCTCCGCAACCCCGCCCTCCGCGCCCCCCGCTAGAAGATGATGCTCCTGTAGTACCCGACCCGGCGCATGCCGACGGCCTCGTACACCCGAATCGCCGGTGCGTTCTCGGCTCGCACGAACAGGCAGACGCGCGGAACGCGCGCGAGTAGGAGGGCGCACAGATCGCGCATCCCCCGCTGGGCGTTCCCGAGGCCGCGCACTGACGGGTCTACCCAGACCTGCTGGAGCTGGACAGCCCGCGGCGTCCATGCCGAGGCCTCCGCTTTGAACAGGATGCGGCCCCCCTCCTCCCAAAGCCACGATCGCCCCTCCTCGATCTGCGCACGCGTCCGCCAGCGGAACCCCTCTGGGTCGCGGCGGAGCGGGTCGACGCCGAGTTCCTCCCTATGGGCGGCCGCGCACGCGGGGATCAGCAGGTCGAGGTCGAGCGGCCGCGCCTCGCGCAAGCCGGTTCCCGTAGCCTCGGACGGCGCGGCTTCGAGGACGTAGACGGGCTGGCTCGGCCGGTCCTCGCGAGGAATCGGAAGCCTCGGTCGCGCCGACTCCCACAGCGCGCTCACTGCCTCTTCGTCACCGATCATCATCCGCGCCCGGTTGCGGGCTGCGACCTTTGCGAACCCGGCGCACCCGCTTCCTGACGGCACGACGTTCGCGCCGACGTGGCAGAGGGCGGTGAGCCGCCCGTCGTGCCCGGCGAGCGCCGCGAAATGCCCGAGGCCCCGCCGAGCGACGTCCTCCAGGAAGACGCGCTCGACTGGATCCTCGGCACAGAAGTCGAGGATCGCGTCGAGGGTCGGCTCGGTCAATTTCGCCGCGATGCCGCGACACTCTAGGCTTCCCTCCGATGCCGATCCACATCCGCGCGAATCCCGGCGACTTCGCCGAGGCCTGCCTCCTTCCCGGCGACCCCCTGCGCGCGAAGTACATCGCCGAGACCTACTTGGGGAACTTCCGCGTATGTAACGAGGAGCGGGGCCTACTGGGGTACACGGGCGAGTGGAACGGGAGACCCGTCTCCGTCCAGGGAACCGGGATGGGCTGCCCGGGCGCGACGATCGTCTTCGAGGAACTCGTGCAGCTGGGCGTGAAGAAACTGATGCGGGTCGGGACCTGCGGCGGGCTGCAGCCCCACCACGCGCTGGGCGACGTGATCGTCGCGCTCTCGGCGGTTCCTGCCGACGCCACGGCCATGCACCTGGTGGGCAACGAGCCCCATTGCCCGACCGCGAGCTGGGAACTGATCCACGGCGCCGTGCACGCCGCCAAGGAGCTCGGCCAGCCGCTCCACGTGGGCTCGATCGTTTCGAGCGACCTCTTCTACAACCCTGACGAGGGGCAGTACGAGCGGTGGTCGAAGCGAGGCGTCCTCGCCGTGGAGATGGAGGCGGCCGCCCTCTTCACCGTCGGCGCCATTCGCGGCGTCGAGGCCGGTTGCCTGCTCACGGTGAGCGACATCGTCGTCGAGGGCGAGTTCACCCGCATCTCGGACGACGAGCTGAGGGCGGCGGTAGACCGCATGACGCGGGTCGCTCTCGACACCGTCACGGCCGGGGCTGACTAGCCGCACCGTCTTCCTCGTCAATCCGGCGTCCGACAACGGCTCGACCGGACGGCGGTGGCCTGAGCTTGCGCGGCGAGCCGCCGGCCTCGGGCTCACAGGGGACACCCTGCTTTCCGAGCGCCCGGGCGACCTGACCGCGCTCGCGCGGCGTGCCATCGAGGGCGGAGCGGAGCTGCTCGTCGCCGTCGGCGGCGACGGGACGCTGAACGAGGTGGTGAACGGGATGGCGGGGAATCCGGAAGTCGAGCTCGCCATCGTTCCGCGCGGGACCGGAACCGACTTCGTGCGGACGTTCGGCATCCCGAGCCGCTTCGAGGACACGGTGCGGGTTGCGCTTGCCGGGCCGTCGCGGGAGCTCGACCTGGGGCGCGCAAGCTTCCGCGCCTGGGACGGCAGCCCGGGCAAGTCCTACTTCGCCAACATCGCGAGCGCCGGGATGAGCGGCGCGATCGCCAAGCGCACGAACGAGACTTCGAAGGCGCTCGGCGGGAAAGCGTCTTACGCCTGGGCGACGGTAGCCGTCTTCTCGCGTTGGCGGAGCACAACCGTTCGCGTCACGATCGGTGACGAGAAGCGCGAGGGGCGGATGCACGATGTCGTCGTCGCCAACGGCCGCTACTTCGGAGGCGGGATGATGATGTGCCCCGAAGCCGATCCAGGAGACGGGCTCTTCGACGTCCTCCTGATCGGCGACCTGACGAAGCGCGACCTGCTCCTCACCCTCCCGAAGACGTATCGCGGCAAGCACCTGCCCCACCCGAAGGCAGAGCTCCTGCAGGGAAGCGCCGTCTCGGTCGAGGCGGATCAGCCACTCCCGATCGAGCTGGACGGCGAGCAGCCCGGGACGACCCCGGCACGCTTCGAGGTGGTTCCCCGCGCGCTGCGAGTCCGGGTTCCGGCTACAGCCGGCCCGGAAGGTGGCCACGGTGGATGACACGCGGCAGGCGTCTCGAGGTAAGCGGTCAATCTGCAGGCCAGCCGAGTCGGCGACGACGCCAAGGTTTTGTACTACGATTCTCCTGTGGATGTCCACCCGTCGGCCCGCAAGCACGGGATCACCGACGAGGACATCGAGCATGCGACGGCACACGCGATGGCGATCGAAGACCAAGATGACGACACGCGGCTGTACCTCGGTCCGTCGCGTAGCGCCGATCTGTTGGAGATCGTCACGATCGTGCGCGACGAAGGTTCAGAGCTGGCGATCCATGCGATGAAGATGCGGGCGAAGTACCAGCGCCTGCTGCCGGGAGGGTGACGATGGCGAAGAAGACGTACGGCAAGACGGCGAGCGGCATGCCGATCACCGACGAGCTGGTCGCAGAGCTGGCCGAGACGGCCGAGGCCGGCTACGACGTCGACGAGATGCTGCGCCGCCGAGGCGGCCGCCCAACGATCGGCTCGGGCGCCGCAAGCGTCGAGTCCGTCCGGCTAGATCCCGAACTGCGCGAGGCGCTCACCCAGCGGGCACGACGCGACCAGGAGACGACCTCGTCGGTGATCCGCAGGGCGCTGCGCAAGTACCTGGACATCGCCTGACGTGCTGGAGCCGTTCACTTCCCTGCGGATCGCGAGTATCCCGGCGCTCGAGCGAGGCGCGAGGGGATGGTCACGGCTGGCCCCGATCCGGCAGTGGCGAAGTGACGGTGGGAGCGGGGCAAATCGTCTGAAGCCGTCGAGGAGGGTGACGGATTGAGGCTGCCGAAGCCAACTTCCTAAGGTTTCTGAACAAGAGCGACCAGCTCGAGGTCCCGATCTACCAACGGACCTACAGCTGGACGCGCCCCGAATGTCTCCAGCTCTGGAATGACATCGTCCGCGCGACTCACGAAGACGTCTCCGGGCACTTCATCGGCTCGATCGTCTACATCGACACCGGCATCTACCGAGTCACGGCCGCGAACACGATCGAGGTCATAGACGGCCAGCAGCGCCTGACGACCATCTCGCTCCTCCTCCTCGCGGTCGCCCATGCGATGCAGGCCGACGGCGACGGCAGCGTGGCGACGGCGCGGAAGCTCATCAAGGACTATCTGCTCCAGGACGAGGACGTCGGTCACGGGGTGGAGGGCCGGTACAAGCTCCTTCTCACCAAGGGAGACCGCGATACCTTCATGCGCCTGATCGACGGCCTCGAGATCAACCCGTCCGAGGCGCCCAGGCTGGTCGACACCTTCAACCTTTTTGAGGAGCAGTTGCGGCGTACTACGCTCTCGCTCGACCAGGTCCTCGCTGGCCTCGGCAAGCTGCTGATGGTCGACATCGCGCTCGAGAAGGACCACGACAACCCGCAGTTGATCTTCGAGAGCCTGAACTCCACGGGGCTCGACCTGTCGCAGGCCGACCTGATCCGCAACTACGTGCTGATGGGGCAGCCGCCGAAGCTCCAGAAGGAGATCTACACCAACTTCTGGCACCCGCTTGAGCAGTCGTTTCCGGCTGAGGATCAGGACCGGTTCGACAGGTTCATGCGCGACTACCTGACGATGAAGACCGGCCAGATCCCGAAGATCGACCGCGTCTACGAGAGCTTCAAGACGCTCGCCCAGTCGAGCGGGCTCCCAGCGGCCGACTTGGTCGCCGATGTCTACCAGCACTCGAAGAACTGGGTCAGGTTGGCCTTCGATCGCGCCGAGGACCCAGCGCTCCGGAATGCCATCGCCGACCTCAGCCAGCTCAAGGTCGATGTCGCCTACCCCTTCCTGCTCGAGGTCATGGACGACCATGAGCAGGCCACAATCACGGACACCGACCTCGTTGCCGTCGTCCGCCTTGTCGAGAGCTACGTCTTCCGGCGCGCCCTGGCCGGCATCCCGACCAACATCCTCAACAAGACCTTCGCCGCACTGGCGCGCGAGATCGACAAGGACAACTATCGCGAAAGCCTCAGGGCGGCTCTGCTCTTGAAGGAGTCCTACGCGCGGATGCCGACCGACGAGGAGGTCCGGAGTGCGCTCCTAGTCAAGGACGTCTACAACTTCCGTAGCCGCAACTACCTCCTCCGCAAGCTCGAGAACCGAGATCGCAAGGAGCTCGTCGACGTCGACAGCTACACCATCGAGCACGTCCTGCCACAGAACCCCGACCTGCCCCTGAAGTGGCAGGAGGAGCTCGGGCCCGACTGGAAGACGGTGCAGGAGAAGTACCTGCACACGCTCGGCAACCTGACCCTCACCGGCTACAACCCCGAACTCAGCGACCGGCCGTTCCGCGAGAAGCTGACGATGAAGGGCGGCTTCCGCGACAGCCCGTTGCGGCTGAATCACTACCTTGCGCAGCTCGAGCACTGGAACGAAGAGGAGATCCAGAAGCGGGCGGCGCAGCTGGCGGATCAAGCCCTTCAGATCTGGCCGGTCCCCCAGCTGCCGGAGGAGACGCTGGCCAAGTACCGGAAGACGAAGGCCAAGGCCACGACCGTCTACACGCTCGACGACCATCCGGCGCTGGCCGGCCCCATCCGCCCGCTCTTCGACGAGTTCCGCCGACGGATCCAGAACCTCGATGCCGGCGTGCACGAGGAGGTGCGCAAGCACTACATCGCCTACAAGCTGGCCACCAACTTCGCCGAGGTCGTTCCGCTGCGGTCCGAGCTCAAGCTCTACCTCGACATTGCCAAGGATGAGCTCGACGACCCGCAGGGCGTGGCCCGAGACGTGAAGACGGTCGGCCACTGGGGCACGGGAGGTGTCGAGGTCCGGCTGAAGACGCAGGAGCAGCTCGAGGACATCATGGCGCTCATCCGGCAGTCCTTCGAGCTCCAGGGCGAGGAGGGCTACGAGGAGCCGCAGTGGTCGCAGGCCGGCATCGAGCGCGTCGTCGAGGAGGCGGGGGACCTGGCCGTACAGGAGGCGCTGCTCCAAGTCGTCGAGGCGGCTGTGCGGAACGGTCTCTACCCACGGCCGTGGAAGCGGACCTTGATGTTCGCGCCGCCCGTCAACCGCTCGCGAGCACTGTTCACGCTGACGATCCGCGACGATGATCGCATCGATCTCTACTGCGCTTCTGACACTTTTCAGACCTTCTATGTGCTTGATCCAGACGATGTCGAGCGCCAGCTCGGACGGCTCGGCCCGACGGCGCTCCAGGCGGCCGAGGTTGCCGCGCTTGCCGAACGGCTCGACGAGCTGATGGTCGACGCCGAGCCGGTGACGAGCGAGCCGACCACACGGCCGACCTGGAACGGCCGGGACTTCTACGTCACCATCGGCGACCGGCCGTGGGAGGACTCGGAGCGCTACGGCTTCGTCTCCGCTGGCGGCGGTGACTCCTATACAAAGCCGCTCGAGAAACTCTTCCCCGGGTCCCGAGTCTTCCTCTACAAGCCCTACCCGGTCAAGGGCTACGTCGCCGTCGGAATCGTCAAGGAGAAGGCGCGGCCGGTGACCGAGTTCGAGGTCGAGATCCACGGACAGAGGGTGCCCATCACCGAGGTTCCCCTGGCCGACGCGGAGAAGGTGTCGCACGACGCCGACAACCCGGCTCTCCGCGAGCACCTGGTGCGCGTCGAGTGGCTGAGGACGCGGCCCGTGGCGGAGGCCATCTGGCAGCCGGGGCTGTTCACGAACCAGGTTACGGCCTGCAAGCTGCGAGACCTGGAGACGATCGAGTATCTGGAGAACGCGTTCGCGCTGGAACGCGAGGACGCGCTAGCGGAGGGCACCTCGTGCGCGACGGCCGAATAGCACAGGCGCAACGTCGCTGGCAGGCCGCTCCTCGCACTTCTCGCCAGCAGTTCGTCGACAGGCGAGTGCCGCAATACCTCGAGCCCCTCCCGACGAGCCTGCCGACCGGGGACGCGGCATCGGGAGGCGTAACGCCCGTCAGGCGTCCCGGCAGGCTTCCGGCGGGCCGCTAGGGCGTAGGCTCGCCCGGCTGAGCCTGCTCCGAGCCCTCGACGGCCGAACGCGCGCGCTCCGCGGCAGGCGTGTGCGTGCCGCGCCCGACCGGCTCGTCGGTGGCCTTGGCCCCGGCGAGCTCCTCGAGTCGGCGCTCCAGCTCCGAGACACGTCTCTCGAGCACGTCGATTCCCATCATTCGCTTCTGAAGCTCGTCGATGCGCTCCCGCATCGAATTGGTCGCCTCGACGAACTGCTTCGCCCCGGGCAGGTCGCTGATCCGCCCGATCACGTCCTCGCCGCGGCCGATCAGCCTGCTGACGACGTCCTTCTCGCTCTCGCCGGCCATGACACCCCCCTCGCTCGCTTTGCTCGCGATTTTAGATGATCGAAGATAGGTGATCGATCGAGGCACTTTTCGGTCGATCACCTGCCGCCCGCTGCGCGCCTCCCGGCGTCGTCGATCCTCGCAACCGAGTAGGAGATCGCGTAGCATCCGCTCCGGTTCGAGACGGGACAGTCCGACCCGGCGACGATCGAGTTCGTCCGGTGCGGCCCGAGACCCGCCGCCGGCGAGGCGAACCGCGCCTCCAGCGCGCCCGCATAGTCGTCGCCCGCCGCATTGCCGATCTCGCCCGTCTTCGGGCACGGCGCGATGGGGACGTTCTGGCCGGCAAAGCTCCCGATGACGCCGAAGTCGCACTCGCGCGCGACCGCGAACAGCCGCCAGGGCTCGCCCCGGGGGACATAGAAGTCGACGGTCTGGGTGCCGGGAAAGCTCTGTCCGTCGCGAGCCAGGAGCAGTGCCGGCTTCCAAAGGCTCCAGATGCCGTCGACGTCCCAATAGACGTTCCACTCGCCGGGCGCGGTCGAGTTCTGGCCCAGCAGAGTCGTCTCGTTCGCGTACGGGCAGCCCGGGTTCTGCGGCGGGCAGCTGGGATCCATCGCACGGCGGATCAGCACGCGCGTGAAGGTCAGCCGGAGGTGCTCGGGAAGCGACCGTGCAGGCATCGGCGTCCAGCCGAGGAAGACCTGCTTCGCGAGCACGAGCCTCGTTCCGGCGGGAGCGTCGAGAACGGCCGAGACGGTGACGCCCGCAGCGTCGAGCCTCGTGGCGAGCTTCGGGGCGCTGCCGCTCGAGCCTCGGTCGATGACCCGCACCGTCAGCCTCGCCCCCGGCCCGGGCCGCGGCGGGGCGGGCAGGCGGAACTCGTAGCGCCCGTTCGCGCTCAGCCAGTTCGGCGAGCCGTGGATGCACGTCTTGAAGTCGGCGCCCTTCGTCCGGTGGGCGCACTCCGCCTCGATGCCGGCGGGAGTGGCGTCGGTGGAGACGAACAGGTCGCCTTCCGACTCGCCCCTCGGGCTCCGTGGTGAGGGGCCGGCCCTACTCCCGCGCGCGTTCCGCTCGATCCAGATCGCCCGGTAGGGGTGGAACTCGGTCCGCTCCCCGGTGTCGAAGTGGTCGCAGTCCCAGACCCAGGAGCCGAGGAGCGAGACGCGGTCACCTCGCTCGGCCCAGGCGAAGACCGGCAGCGAGCCCATCTCCCGTTCACTGTGCAGCCGGCCGGCCTCCTCGCCCTCGCCGGCGAAGTTGCCGACGCGCGACGCTGGTTCCCCGCCGACGAGCGCCTCGTACCGGGCGTCCGGCAGGACGTTCACGTTGAAGTCGTAGGAGAGGTGCGTCAGCGGGTCGTCGCCACCGGAGGGATGCGTCGCGAGGTAGCCACGATTGGCCGCGTCGGCGACGCCGCTCACCCGCTGCGGCGCCGGAGAGGGCCCGTCGGCGGGCGCGGCCGCGTCGTTCACATAGACCCAATTCGGCGCGAGCCCTGCGAAGATCTGCTGCTTGTCGCGCCGGCACCCGTCGGCGAGGGCCTGGGAGCGCGGGTCGGGGCGCGTGAGGCGGACGGCCGCCAGTGCGGCCCCACCCAGCGCGAGGCACGCAGCGAGCGCTGCGAGCACGCGCCTCACGCCCGGATGACGACGGGTGTTCCGGTGGCCGCCAGGGCGTAGACGCGTGCGAAGATGGCGTTCGGAAGCCGGATGCAGCCGTTCGAGGCGGCCCGTCCGATCGACGACGGGTCGTTGGTCCCGTGGATGGCGATCGGCCCTCCCTGCGTCCACCCCGTCAGCACCGGCGAGAAGGCAGAGACGCCGAGCGCGCCGGGCCCGAACGGACCCCGCGGGTCGGCGCGAAGCTTCTGGTTCACGTAGAAGCTGCCGGTCGGGGAGGGCGTTGACGGCGCACCGACCGCGACCGTCGCGTCCAGTACCTCCCGGCCATGGTCGTACAGCGCGAGCCGCCGCGCCGAGAGGTCCACGGAGATCCGCGTGGCGACGGCTCCCAGCTCGACGTCGCCGGCAGACACGTAGCCGGTGACCCCGTTCGGCCGCCGGGGCAGCTGGACGCGCAGCCACCGCGGGAGGCAGTCGGGTCCCACGACGGCGCCGCGCACGCCGAGGACCGTCGGGACACGATTCGCGTTCACGCGTCCGAAGTTCGCGAAGGCTCCCGCGCCGGGCTGCCGGTAGGCGGTCGCGACGGCCTTGACCTCCGCGTAGTACGCGAGCTTCTGCGTACCCAGGCCGTACAGCTTGCCGGCGACGCAGCGGGCGGGCGTGGCACCCTGGCTTTTCGCGTCGGCAACGAGCGCCGCGGCCAGCACGAGGAATCCGCATGCAAAGGCCTTCCGCACCTTCACATCATGACCCGGACGACCATTCCTTGCGCGCTCTCTAGGACCCAGGCGCTGCATCGGCGGCGCAGGGTGGCGACCCGAGGAGCAGCGCCGCCGACGGGCGTGTCCGCACGCGCTGGATCGTAGAGTGGCAGGCCTGTGGAGAACTTCGCCTTCTCGACCGAGCTACGCGTCCGGTTCGCCGAGACCGACGCGCAGGGCGTCGCGCACAACGCGTCATATCTGGTGTGGTACGAGGTTGCCCGGATCGACTACCTCGCCCGCTTCCGGGAGGGCTATCGGGGGCTACAGGCGGAGGGCTACGAGGCGCTGACGATCGAGGCGCATGTCCGCTACCTCTCGGTCGCGCGATTCGACGACCGTCTGCGAGTCCATGCACGGTGCAGCGAGATCCGCGGCGCCCGCTTCCGCTACGACTACGCGATCGAGCGGGAGGCCGAGGTGGTGGCCGACGGCTGGACCGCCCATGCCGTGGTCGACCGCGAGACCTTTCGCCCGATGCGCTTTCCGGGTTGGCTCGCCGATGCAATCGCCGAGGCGGAGGCGGGCGGAAGCGCCTAGTGCGGCGTCTCCCAACGTTTCGCTCGAAACTGACGGTTCGCCGACGCCGCACTATTCCGGCCGCTCTGCGGCCGGCGGCCGCGAAGCGGCCGAGTAGTGCGGCCTCCACCTGCCCTTCGTTTCCGGTCGAACGTTATGAGAGG
>JBBRYP010000084.1:0-13806 GCA_038237515.1 Gaiellales bacterium | reverse complement strand
CCGCCTCGACGAGCGCTCCTACCCCAAAGGCATCAAAATCAGCGACACCGAACTCGCCGCCGTCCAGATCACCGGCGACCCCTTCCACCCCGAATGGAACTACACCATCAAACCGCGCGGTCATTGACGCGCGGGCCCTTAGCGGTGAAATAGGGCGGATTACGCCCGCAGTCCGTGGGTTCACTTCTACCGCATGGGAACCCCCGCCTCCCGCCTGCTCGAGCTCCTCGAGCTCCTCCAGACACAGCCGCTCACAACCGGCAGGGAGATCGCTGACCGGCTCGCGATCGACCGCCGGACCGTCAGGCGCTACGTCGCGACGCTGCACGAGCTCGGCTTTCCCGTCGAGGGTGAGCGTGGCGTCGGCGGCGGCTACCGGCTGCGACCCGGTTACCGGTTACCGCCGCTGATGCTGGGCGACGACGAGGCGATCGCGGTCGTGCTCGGTCTGATCGCGGCGGGGCGCGAGGGTCTCAGCGCCGCCGACAGCGCGCTGGCGAAGGTCCAGCGGGTCCTCCCCGACGCACTCCGCCGCCGAGTCGAGGCGCTCGAGATGACCCTCGGCTTCACGATGCCGCCGATGGCCGGGGCACCGGTCGCCGGCAAGCCGGTGCTCCGGCTGGCCGACGCGATCCGACGGCGACAGCGCGTGCGCGCGCGATACCGTTCGTTCGAAGGCGAGGAGACGGAGCGCGAGCTCAGCCCGCACGGGCTGGTCGTGCACTCGGGACGTTGGTACCTCGCCGCCCACGATCACGCACGTAGCGACCTCCGAACCTTCCGGGTCGATCGCATGAGCCGTGTCTCAGCCGGCGAGCGCTCGGCGCTCGCGCCGCCGGACGCGTTCGACCCGGTCGCCCACGTCCGCCGCTCGCTCGCGCGCGTGCCCTGGCCGTGGGAGGTCGAGGTGCTGCTCGACCTGCCCGTCGATCAGGCGACCCAGCGCCTCCGCGGAATGCTCGCGGAGCTCCAGGACGCCAACGGGCGCACCCTGCTACGAATGCGCGTCAGCTCGCTCGACTGGCTGGCCGGTCTGCTTGCCGGCCTCGCCTGCGACTTCAGCATCAAGCGGCCGGAGGAGCTTCGCGTGAGCGTCAGAGAGCTTGCCCACCGCCTGACGCGCATGGCGGGCGACGGCCCCAATGCAGGCACGAGCTGAGGGCGGTCACAACGGTCGCCACACGCACCGCACCCACGTTTGTAACGTCTGTCGACGCGGTGCCCGATGCGGCGCTGCCTAGAACTCCAGCAGCACCTTCCCGAACTTGCCGGGGCGCCCGAGGTAGTCGAGTGCGTCGGCTGCCTCCTCGAGCGGGAAGGTCCGGTCGACGACGGCACGGGCGCGGCCGTCGGCGAGGAACGGCACGACCTCGCGCGCGAACGCCTGCACCGCCGCCGCCTTCTCCTCGAGCGGACGCGCCCGCAGCACGGTTCCCAGGATCCGCCCGCGGCGCGCCATCAACGTGCTGAGCGAGAGCTGCGCCTCGGCTCCGGCGCCCGTTCCGACGACGACGATCCGGCCCTTCGACGCGAGTGCCTCCAGGTCGCCTGTCAGGTTTGGCGCGCCGACGAGCTCGAGTACGACGTCCACCCCACCCTCGGCACGGACTCGATCCACCGCCTCGCCCGGGTCGACGGCGACCGCGCCCAGGTCCTCCAGCCGCCCTCGCACCTCCTCCGAGCGTGCGCTCGCGAAGACGCTCGCGCCCACGAGCAGCGCAATCTGCACCGCCGCCGTGCCGACGCCGCCGCCGGCGCCGTTCACGAGGAGGCGCTCGCCCGGGCGGAGCCCCGCCTGCGTGACGACGGCGTCGTGAGCGGTGACGAACGCCTCCGGCACGGCCGCGGCCTCCCGCTCGTCCAGCCGCTCCGGAACGGCGACGACGTGGCGCTCGTGCACGACGACCCGGTCGGCGAGACCGCCCCCGCCCACCAGGCCGAAGACGCGGTCTCCCTCCGACCACTGCCGCACGGCGCCGCCGCACGCCACGACGCGACCCGCGACCTCGAGTCCGGGAACGTCCGGCGGAGACCCCGGTGGCGCGGGATAGCGGCCGGCGCGCTGGAGGAGATCGGCCGGGTTGAGGCCCGCAAAGCTCGCGGCGACCAGAACGTCGCTCGAGCCGGGGACGGGCTCGGTCCGCTCCTCGACCCGGACGACCTCGCGGGCGCCGGCGCCGGTGAAGACGACGGCTCTCATACCTCGCGCAGCGCGATCCAGATCGTCTTCAGGTCGGTGTACTTCTCGAGCGCGTGGATCGACTTGTCGCGGCCGAACCCGGACTGCTTGAACCCGCCGAAGGGCGCGGTGATGTCGCCCCGGTCGAAGCAGTTGACCCAGACGACGCCGGCGCGGATCGCCCGGGCGAAGCGGTGCGCCCGGTTCACGTCCTCCGTCCAGACCGCGGCCGCAAGCCCGTAGTCGGTGTCGTTCGCAATCCGGACGGCCTCCTCCTCGTCCCGGAAGGTGATCGTCGAGAGGACAGGGCCGAAGATCTCCTCCCGCGCGATCCGCATGTCGTTCGAGACCTCATCGAAGATCGTCGGCTCGACGAAGAAGCCGCCGCTCTCCTCGCGGGTGCGCGAGCCACCGAGGCGCAGCGGCGCCCCGGCCGCCCTGCCGCTCTCGATGTAGCCGAGCACGCGGTCGAGCTGCGTCTCGTCTACGATCGCGCCCATGCGGGTCGCGGCGTCGAGCGGGTCGCCGGGCCGGATCGTCTCGGCCACCTTCACGATCCGCTCGAGCAGCTCGTCCTTGCGCGACTCGTGAACGAGCAGCCGCGAGCCGGCGTTGCAGACCTCTCCCTGGTTGTAGAAGACCCCCCACGCCGCCGCCTGCGCCGCCGCGTCCAGGTCGCCGCAGTCCTCCAGCACGACGTGCGGCGACTTGCCGCCGCACTCGAGCGCGAGACGCTTCATGTTTGACTCGCCGGAGTAGCGCAGGAAGAGCTTCCCCACCTCGGTCGAGCCGGTGAAGGCGACGAGGTCGACGTCCGGGTGCCGCCCGATCGCCTGCCCCGCCGTCTCGCCAAAGCCGGGCACGACCTGGAGCACGCCGTCCGGGAGCCCTGCCTCGGAGGCGAGCTCGGCGAGACGGAGCGCCGTCAGCGGCGACTGCTCGGCGGGCTTCAGCACGACGCTGTTGCCGGTGGCGAGCGCCGGGCCGAGCTTCCACGACGCCATCAGCAGCGGGAAGTTCCAGGGCACGACCGCCCCCACGACCCCGAGCGGCTCGCGGACGACGAGGACGACGTCGTCGGGGCCGGAAGGTGCGACCTCGTCGTAGACCTTGTCGACCGCCTCGCCGTAATAGGCGATGCACTCGGCGGCGAGGGGCACGTCGACCTTCCGCGAGTCGCGGATCGGCTTGCCCATGTCGAGCGTCTCGAGCAGGGCGAGCTCGTCGCGGTGCTCGCGGACGAGCTCGGCGAGGCGCAGCAGGACGCGCTTGCGCTGCTTCGGCGCCGTCCGCGACCAGACGCCGCTCTCGAAGGCCGTGCGAGCGCCACGCACGGCGCGGTCGACGTCGGCGGCGTCGCACGCGGCGACCGAGACGATGGTCTCACCCGTCGCGGGGTTGACGCAGTCGAAGGTCTCGCCGCTCGCGGCGTCGGCGTACTCGCCGTCGACGAACGCCTGCGCGCGGATGTCGAGAGCTGTCGGATCGAGGGCGATGGTCATGGGAAACCTCCTGGCGCGTCGGCGAGCTCGGGATCGAGGACCACAACGGTACGGGCTCCCTCGCCGCGCCGCAGGCGGTCGAGTGCGCCGTTGAGACCCTCGAGGTCGGTGAGGTGGGAGACGACGCCCCTGAGATCGAGTCGACCGTCGGCCGCGAGCCGGGCGAGCCGCGGCAGGTCCGTTGCGACGTCCCCTGAACCGTAGTAGCAGCCGCGGATCGACTTTTCCGAGAGGAACTCGATCGCGGGCAGCGAGACCTCGACCCCTCTCGGTGCCAGCCCGACGACGACCGCAGTCCCCCCGGGCCGCAGAACGTCCCAGGCGAGCCGGATCGTCTCCGCGCGGCCCACGACCTCGAAGGAGTGGTCGACGCCGCCCTCGCAGAGGGCGAGAACCTGCGCCGCCGAGGCCTCGACGGCGTCGGTCGCGCCGCGGCGAAGCGCCAGCTCGCGCTTCGCCGGCTCCCGATCGACGGCGACGATCTTCCCCGCGCCGGCAAGCCTGGCGGCGGCGATCACTTGCAGGCCTACGCCGCCGCAGCCGATCACGCAGACGGTGTCGCCGATGCCGACGCGTGCGACATTGCGGACGGCGCCGACGCCCGTGACGACCCCGCATCCGATCAGCGCGGCCTGCCAGAGCGGGATGCCGGGCGGCAGCGGCAGGGCGCCCGCTGCCGCCACGACGACGCGCTCGGCGAAGCAGGCGGTCATCAGCCCGTGCTGGAGCACCGTTCCGTCGGGCAGGCGAAGTCGCGAGGTTCCGTCCATCAGGGTTCCGGCGATGCCGTTCGCGCCGGCCGGCTCGCAGAGACTTCGGCGGCCGGCTCGGCAGGCACGGCAGAAGCCGCAGGCGGGGACGAAGCAGAATGCCACCCGGTCGCCGGGCGCGAGGTGCGCCACGCGCGACCCCACCGCCTCGACGACGCCGGCGCCCTCGTGGCCGAGGACGATCGGCCAGCGCCCCTCGCCGAGCGCGCCCTCGGCCAGGTGCAGGTCGGAGTGGCAGACGCCGGCGGCAGCCACTCGGACGAGCACCTCCCCGTCCCGCGGCTCGTCGAGCTCCACCTCCTGGACGCACAGCGGCGTGCGCGGCTCGTGCAGGACCGCGGCGCGGATCCTCATCCGACGCGCCAGCGCTCGAGCGCGTCGAAGTCGGGTGTGACTCCGAGGCCCGCTCCCGGCGGCGGGGCAATCGTGCCGTCGGGGGCGATCTCGACGGGTGCGGGAAGCAGCCAATCGCGGCGCTCGGCGGAGAGGTTGGGCGGGTCGTAGGGCACCTCGACGTAGGGGCAGGTCGAGACCGCGAGCGCGAGGTGGAGGTTCGCGACGAGGCCGTATCCGTTCGACCACGTGTGCGGCGACCACGCGCGCCCGTGGAGGTCGGCGAGGGCGGCGACCCGGCGGCAGCCGGAGATGCCGCCGGCGGCGAGCACGACGTCGGTCTGGATCACGTCGACGCCGCCGCGGACGACGAGGTCGCGGGCCTCGGCCTCGGTCCGCACCATCTCGCCCGCCGCGATTCTGAGGTCGGTCCGGCCGCGGAGCGCCCGGTAGCCGTCCAGGTCTCCGGTCGGCAGCGGCTCCTCGAGCCAGTAGACGCCGAGTGGCTCGAGCGCCCGCGCACACTGCGCCGCGGTGGCGACGTCCCAGCGCGGCGCCCGGTCGCCGGGTATGCGCCAGCCCTGGTTGGCGTCGACCATGATCGCGAACTCCGCCCCGACGGCGTCGCGGACGGCCTCCACGGTCGGAAGGTCGTCGCGCCAGTCCGAGTGGTGGAAGCGGAGCTTGACGGCGCGGATGCCGGCATCGCGAAGCGCGGCGCACCGGCTCGCGCGCTCCTCGGTTGCGAGCGGCTCGCAGGCGGAGGCGTAGGCGAGCAGGCGCTCGGAGCGGCCGCCGAGCAGCAGCCGGCACGGCGTGTCGAGGGCGCGGCCCGCGAGGTCCCAGACCGCTGCCTCCACGGTCCACGGACGCCCGTGGTGGAAGTCGACGGTCTCGCAGAGCTCGCGGACGACCTCGCTGCGCAGCGGGTCGACTCCGACCAGGAGGCGCTCGAGCAGCTCCCGGTCGGGGACGGCGTCCCCGCTCGCGTAGCCCTCGAGGCCGTCGTCGCTGCGGACGACCACGACCGTCGCCTCCTGCCGCGACCGCGGCTCGGGGTCCCAGGCCACCCTAAGCGGCGGGTCGAAGGGAAAGGCGTAGCGCCGGGTCTCGACCGCCTCGATCCGCATCATTTGCCGCCGTAGAAGGGGCTGCGCAGCCAGTCGCGGCGCTCGACGAGGCGCGCCGCGGCGGCCGAGTCGCGACCGTTGACGCAGGTCTCGAGCGCCTTCCGAACCGCAGTGCGATTTGCGCGGCGCACCGCTGTCTCGTCGTCCGCACCCGGGTCGACCCACACCGCAACGAGCACGAGCAGGTCACCCGTAGCCTCGATCAGGCCGTCGGCGACGGCGTCGAGCACCCCTTGGGCGATCCCGAGCTGCGCAGCGCCCCACGTGATCGTCTGGTGGCGCTCCTCCGTCGCGGTCGCCTTGTTCATCATCAGCGTCGGCGGCCAGACGGGCTCGTAGGAGGCCTTCTCGGCCCCGACGCAGACGAGCACCGGCGTGTGCCCCGGCGAGGGGTGGGCCAGCATGCCGATCGCGGCGGCGGCGGTGGCGCTGCCGCGGCGGGCGAGAACGATGTTGACGTGACTCGAGTCGGGATCCTCGCCGGCGAAGCCCTCCCCGACCCGGCCGTCGAGCTCGTCCAGGTTCATGCCGGACCTCCTCCGTTTCGGTGTGCGAGGTCGAGGACGACGCGCAGCGCCGCGCCCGAGCGCATCAGGTCGAAGGCCTGCTCGATCTCCTCCAGCGGCAGGCGGTGCGAGATCAGCCGATCGAGCGGCAGGCGCCCGCGGCGGTACAGGTCGAGCGTCAGCGCGAAGTCGCGCTCGGGGCGCGACGAGCCGTAGATGGAGCCGAGCACGCGGCGCTCGAGGCGGGGGATCGTGATCGCAGGGAGCGGGAGGACCGCGTCCTCGCGCGGGATCCCGATCAGGACGGCGGCGCCGCGTGCCCGCGTGGAGAGGAAGGCGGCGAGCATCGCCTCGGTCCGCCCGGTCGCCTCGATCGCGTAGTCGACCCCGCCCCCCGAGGCCTCGACGACCGCGGCCGCGGTCTCCTCCGGGGAGCCCGCCCAGAGCACGCCGCCGGTGGCCCCGAAGCCCTCCGCTTCGACGAGCTTCCGCGGATTGACGTCCACGGCGAGGATGTCGGAGGCGCCAGCCGCAGCCGCGCCGAGCACCGCGGAGAGGCCGACCCCCCCGCAGCCGATGACGGCGACGCGGTCGCCAGGGCGGACCCGAGCGGTTCGCCAGACGGCGCCGACGCCGGTCGTGACGGCGCACCCGACGAGGCCCGCGACCTCGAACGGCACATCGCGGGAAACGGGCACGCACGAACGCTCCGGCACGACGCACGCCTCTGCGAAGGAGGAGATGAACGAGTAGTGGTAGACGGGCTCGCCATCGCGAGACAGTCGGGCCGTGCCGTCGAGGAGGCCGCCAACCGCCATGGCCGGCCAGGCGGTCGAGCAAAGCTGCGGCAGCTCGCGCAGGCACTCGCTGCAGGCGCCACAGGACGGCGCCCAGGAGAGGGCGACGTGGTCGCCGGGGGCGAGGCGAACGACTCCGGGGCCGACGGCCTCGACGACGCCCGCCCCCTCGTGGCCGAGCACCGCGGGGCAGCGCGTCTCCGCCGTCCCGTCGATCGCGTTCTGATCGGAGTGGCAGACGCCGCTCGCGTGCAGGCGGACGAGCACCTCGCCGGGGCCGGGAGCGGCGAGGTCGAGCTCGCAGAGCGTCATCGGCCCGCCCGTGCGCTCGAGCACGGCGGCCCGGATCGAGATGCTCACACGACGGCGGCCGGCGCCGCCTCGGCCGGCTCCGGCGCCTGCAGGCGCCGGAGCTCCTCGATCGGGATGTGGCAGCGCAGGAACTGCCCCGGGGTCGCCTCGACGAGGGGCGGCTCCTCTTGCTCGCAGATCGGCCCGATCCTCCGGTGGCAGCGGGTGTGGAAGACGCAGCCGCTCGGAAGGGCGGCCGGGCTCGGGATCTCTCCTTTGAGGCGGATTCGATCGCGGCCGCCGCCGTCGATCGTCGGCACCGCCGAAAGGAGCGCCTCGGTATACGGGTGGTGCGGCCCCTCGAAGACGACGTCCGCGGGTCCGAGCTCCATCAGCCGGCCGAGGTAGAGCACCGCGATGCGGTCGGAGATGTAGCGGACGACACCGAGGTCGTGGGAGATGAAGAGATAGGCGACCTTCTGGTCGGCCTGCAACTCCACCAGGAGGTTGAGGATCGCGGCCTGGACGGAGACGTCGAGAGCCGAGGTCGGTTCGTCGCAGACGACGAGGCGCGGCGATCCCGCGAAGGCGCGCGCGATCGCCACCCGCTGCTTCAGGCCGCCCGAGAGCTGGTTCGGGCGGACCGAGAGGTGCCGCTCCGCGAGCCGCACCGAGTCGGCGAGCTCGTGCATCCGTTCCTCGGCGCCCGAGCCCGAGAGCCCGGCCAGCTTCTTCAACGCCCGCCGCAGGATGCGCCGGACGAGGTGGCGGCGGTTGAGCGCCGAGTCCGGGTTCTGGAAGACGATCTGGAGCACGCGGACGTCCTCCGGCGTTCGCTGGCCGAGCCGCGGCGCGAGGCCGCGACCGTCGAGCTCGACGGTGCCGCCGCTCGGCCCGACGAGGCCGAGCAGGGCACGCGCGAACGTCGTCTTGCCGCTGCCGGACTCGCCGACGAGCCCCAGGGTCTCGCCGGGCCAGATGGACGCGGAGACCCCGCCGAGGGCATGGACGTCGTGCCCGCTCTGGTGGAAGACCTTGGCGAGGTCCTCCACGCGCAGGAGCGGCGTCGAGGTGCGGTCGATCCGAAGCGGCTGCTCGAGGTCTGCCGGGGTCGCGCGCGGCAGCTCCTGCGCGATCTCGTGGAAGTGACAGCGGCTCGCGTGCGCGGTGCCGACGTCGTAGAGGGGCGGCTCGTCGGTTCGGCAGATCGGCTGGACGAGCGCGCAGCGGTCGGCGAAGACGCAGCCGGCAAGCTCCTCGCCGATAGAGGGCAGGAAGCCCGGGATCGTGTCCAGCCGGCCGTGGTCCTTGCGGACGCCGCCTCGCGGGATGCAGCGCAGCAGGCCGACCGTGTAGGGGTGGCGGGGATCGTGGAGCACCCGCTCGACCGGCCCCTCCTCGACGAGGCGCCCGGCGTAGAGGACGCCGACGCGCTCGCACATCTTCGCGATCACGGCGAGGTTGTGGCTGATGAAGAGGACCGAGGTGTGGAACTCCGCCTGAAGCTGCTGGATGAGGTCGAGGACCTCCGCCTCGACGGTCGCGTCGAGCCCCGTCGTCGGCTCGTCGAGGATCAGCAGCGCCGGGTTCTTCGCGAGCGCCATGGCGATCACGACGCGCTGCTGCATGCCGCCCGAGAGCTGATGCGGGTAGCGCCGCATGACCGAGGCCGGCGCGGCGATCTGAACCGTCCGCAGCGCTCCCTCGGCCCGCGCGGGCGCCTCGCCGCGCGGAACCCCGCCCACCCGGAAGACCTCTGCCACCTGGTCGCCGACGCGGATCGAGGGGTTCAGGGCCTCGCCGGGGTTCTGGTAGACCATCGAGAGCTCCTGCGCGCGGAGCCGCCGGAGCTCGGCTCCCGAGAGGGAGAGCACGTCCCGCCCGGCGACCTCGATCGAGCCGGCCCGAACCCGCCCGTTCCGCGGCAGGTAGCGAACGACAGCGAGCGCGGTGGTCGACTTGCCGCACCCGGACTCGCCGACGAGACCGTACGCCTCGCCCCGTCCCACGGTCAGCGAGACGCCCCGGAGCACCTCGCGTTCGCGGCCGCGGACGCGGTAGACGACGTCGACGTCGACGAGCTGGAGCGCGGGTGCCGCGTCGGCGCTCACCGGTCGAGCACCTGCGCGATCCCGTCGGCGATCAGGTTGACGGCGATCACGAGCGAGGCGATCGCGAGCGCCGGGAAGAGCACCGTCCACCAGTACGTGCCCGCGCTCAGGAGCGTGTAGTTGTCGTAGATCTGCAGCGACCAGTCCGGAGCGGGCGGCTGAACGCCGAAGCCGAGGAAGGTGAGCCCGGCGATCGCGAAGATCGCGTACCCGAGGCGTACGGTGGCCTCGACGACGATCGGCCCCATCACGTTGGGAAGGATTTCGACGAACATCACGTACGGCGCTCGCTCCCCCCGCAGCCGCGCGGCCTGCACGTACTCGAGGCTGCGTTCGGCGAGCACCGCCGCGCGAACCGTCCGGCCCACGAGCGGCGTGAAGACGATCCCGATGACGACGATCAGCGTTACGGTCGACGGCCCGAGCGCGGCGAGGACGGTGACCGCGATCACGATCAACGGCAGCGCGAGCACGGCGTCGATCACCCGGCTGACGGCGTCGTCGACGAGGCCGCGGAAGTAGCCGGTGACGAGCCCGACGATCGTGCCGCCCACGAGGCCGAGGAGCGTCGCGGCCGGTGCGACCACCATGATGCTGCGAGCCCCGGCGAGGACGCGCGAGAGCACGTCGCGCCCGAGCTGGTCGGTCCCGAAGAGGTACTTCCAGCTCGGAGCGACGAGCTGCGGCTGGGTCTGGCCGAGCGGGTCGTGCGGCGCGATCGTGGGTCCGAGGATCGCGCAGAAGATCCAGAACCCTACGATCGCCGCGCCGGGGATCAGCGTCTTCGACCGGAGCAGCTGCCGGAAGGTCTCCCGCCGCGCCGTGACCGCGGCCGTCGGCCGGACGGGCATCGTGATCGTGCTCACGCGCGCCCCTCGCCGCAAGCGTCGATGGTCGTCGCAGGGCGTCTCACTCCGCAGCCCCGTGGCGGATCCGCGGGTTGAGCACGGCATAGAGGACGTCGGCGGTAAAGGTCGCGAGGAGATAGACGATCCCGATCAGGAGGACTCCGCTCTGAAGGAGGGTGAAGTCCTTGTTCTGCGCCGCGGTGAAGATGCGCAAGCCGATGCCGTTGTAGTTGAAGAGCCGCTCGATCACGACGAGGCCGCCGATCAGGTAGCCGACCTGCGTCGCGATCACCGCGATCGTCGGCAGGAGCGCGTTCCGCAGCACGTGCCGCCGGATGACGACCGGCGTGCCGAGCCCCTTGAGGTAGGCGGTTCGCGCGTAGTCCGCGTTCAGCGCCTCGATCGTCCCCGCGCGCGCCATGCGTGCGATGTAGCCGAAGAGCACCATCACGAGCGCGAGCCCCGGCAGCAGGAGGAACTTGATCTGGGTGAAGAAGCCGCTGCCGGACGGGGCGCTGGCGGTGACGGGCAGCAGCTTCAGCCAGATCCCGAGGACGAGGATCAGGATGATCGCCGAGACGAACTCGGGTACGGCCGTCAGCGACAGCCCCGTGAGCGTGATCGCGCGATCGGCGAAGCGTCCCCGCTTGAGCGCCGCGACGACGCCGCCGAGGAGGCTGAGCGGCACGACGAGCACGAACGCGACGGCCGCGAGCTTCAGCGAGTTGAGGAGCGAGGCGCCGAGGAGCGACCAGACCGAGACCCTGTACTCGAGGGACATGCCGAGATCGCCGCGGACGAACTTCCAGATCCAGTCCCCGTACTGGACGTAGAAGGGCCGGTCGACGCCGAGCTGGTGGTCGAGCGCCTTGACCGAGGCGGGGTCGGCGAAGGGCCCGAGCACCGCGCGCCCGATGTCTCCCGGCAGGAGCTGTGCCGCCGCGAAGACGAGCAGGCTCAGCAGCCAAAGGGTGACGACTGCGAGTGCGAGTCGCTTCAGGAGAAAGCGGGCGATCGGAGTCCCCCGTCCGGTGCGTCACCCGGCCGCCGCGCGGGACGCGGCGGCCGGGTGTCGCCTACGAGCTCGCCGATCAGGCGAGCGAGGTCCTGCTGAGGTAGGTCTGGCCGAGCGGGTCGCCCTTGAACCCTTTTATTTTCTTCGAGCTGGCCTGGAGGAAGTTGTAGAAGTACGGGAAGATCACCGGCGTGTCGTGGAGCAGCAGCTCCTCCATCTGCTTCGAGTACTTACGCTGGTCGCGCAGCGCCACCGCCGCCACGTACGACTTGGCGAGCGAGTCGAACTTCTTGCTCGAGTAGTGCGCGGCGTTCCAGACGCCCTTCGTCTGGAACGACGAGGTCAGGTAGACGTTCGGCACCGGTCGATGTCCCCAGTCGGTGATGTCGATCGGGGCGTTCAGCCAGGGGGTCGTTCCCCACCCTGAAGGTGGCCCGGTCGACGAGCCCGCGAAGTACGCGGCGGAGCTCAGGATCTTCAGGTCCATCTTGATCCCAATGTCCTTCGCCGAGCGCTGGATGATCTGGGCGAGCTGGGGGATCTCGCCCACCTGCTCGGTCGTCAGCTGGATCGAGAAGCCCTTCGAATGGCCGGCGGCCGCCATCAGCTGCTTCGCCTTGCGCAGGTCCTTGTGGCGCTGCGGCACGCTCTTGTCCGTCGAGGGGTACACCGGCGCGAACGGGGAGTCGTTGCCGATGTCCGCGAAGCCCGAGAAGAGCGTCTTGACGATCGCCGGGCGGTCGAGCGTGAGCGCGAGCGCCTGGCGGACGCGGGGATCCTTGAAGGGGTTGTCGAGGTCGACGCGGATCGGGACCTGGCGGTGTGAGGATCCGTGCGCCCGGATCACCTGGATGTTGTTGTTCTTGAGCAGGGCCCGCCCGCTCGTGACGTTGATCTGCCCCACTAGGTCGACCTGTCCGCCGAGCAGCGCCGAAACCACGGCAGCGTCGGCCGTGTAGAAGGTCGCGTCGACACCGTCGAGCGACGCGTGGCCACCCCACCAGCCGGCGAAGCGCTCGTACTTCGCGCCGACGCCGGGCGTGTAGGAGGTGAGCATGAAGGCGCCCGTCGTCTGCGGCTTCGAAGCGAAGGTGCCCAGCTTGTAGTCGGACGGCAGGATGATCGCCTCGTAGGTGGTCGAGCTCGTCAGGTAGGGGAAGTTCGCGTTCGGCCCCTCGAGGTGGAAGGCGACCGTGAGGTCGTCGACCTTCCGGACACCGGAGGGCGAGAGGACGCCGCCGAAAGCCGAGAGGGCCCCGGAGCCGGCGGACGTGAGCCGCTTGTACGTCGTCACGACGTCGTCGGCGCCGAGCTTCTGACCGCTCTGGAACTTGACGTTGGGTCGTAGCTTGAACGTCCAGACCGTCGCCGCGTGATTCGCTTTCCAGCTCGTCGCCAGCTCCGGCTGGAGCCCGAGCGTGCTGGTCGCGCGGGTCAGGAACTCGCCGGCGATGCCCGCGACCTCGAACCCGCCGAGGTCAGCGAGCGTGTGCGGCTCGAGGTCCTTCGTCGGCCCCGGGATGATCCCGACCCGGAGGCGCCCGCCGGCCTTCGCCGCGCCGGATCGCGCGAACGCGAGCGGGGCCTCGCCGAGCGCGGCGAGCGCCGTGCCGATCACGGACGCGGACATTCCGAAAACTCCCGCACGGCGGATGAACTCGCCTCGGTCGAGCTCACCCTGGCGGAGCTCGTCGAGCAGCGTGTTCTCGACAGTCCCCGCCTCCTCGTGGCGGTACTGGTCGAGTCGCTTCCGGTGATCCTTCTCCATTACCCGTCCTCCTCGCAGTCGGTGGCCGGCGCAGGTTGCGGTGAGGCTGCGTGACACCGGCTGGATGGTCTGGTCGAGTACACCCTATTTCACCACCTGGCAGAGGCGATTTCAAATCAGGTTTCAGGGGGATGGGCGCGGCGAGGGGCGAGGTTAGCGAGGGGCGGGAGTTAATCGCTTCGCTTTTCCGGGGGGCTCTCGCCCCCCGAGACCCCCCGGCTGCCCACACCCTTCGAGGAGTTATCGCCGCGGCTTCGCCTCCGCTCCAAGGGGGGAACGGGGTTCCCCCCTTCGCCCCCTCCGGGCACGTGCAACTCGCCTTCCGGCTCGTGCATACCAACCCGGCTTTTCGGAGCGCGACCGGGTGCGACCGGGGCGCGGCGAGGGGCGAGGGAGGCGGGGGGCGCGGATCTAGCGCTGCGCTTTCCGGGGGGCTCTCGCCCCCCGAGACCCCCCGGCTGCCTACACCCTTCGAGGAGTTATCGCCGCGGCTTCGCCTCCGCTCCAAGGGGGGGAACGGGGTTCCCCCCTTCGCCCCCTCCGGGCACATGCAACT
>JBBRYP010000083.1:0-14030 GCA_038237515.1 Gaiellales bacterium | reverse complement strand
GCCGCGCCGACGACGAGGCTGCGCCTTCAGGAGCTCGCCCTCCGCGCCCGCATCTCGCTTTCCCTCGGTGGCCCCCAAGGAGCGCTCGGCCGCCAGGCGGGGAAGCTCGCCGCACACCTGCGCGCGCCGTGGCCGTAGGGCCGACTGACGACGCTCCACGGCCATCGGTATCGTGGCCGCCGCGGTGGCAACCATGCTCGACAGCGAGCTGCTCGCGAGCTTTCCGGCGGAGCACTTCACCCGAAACGACCCCTACCCCTGGTTCAACTTCCCGGAGCTGCTCCGCCCCGAGGCGTTCGACGCCCTTGTCCGCGACTTCCCACCGCTCGAGCGATTCGAGAAGCATGTGGGGATCGCGCGCGCACACGGGCAGCGGCCGCACGACCGGTACTACCTCGCGTACGAGCAGTCCCTGTACCACGCGGAGGAGGACGGTGGGGGAGCTGTGATCGACCACCAGGAGCTGGCGCCGTCGTGGCAGGCGTTCATCGACGAGCTCGAGGGGCCGGAGTACCGCTCCTTCGTGTCCAGGCTGCTCGGCGACGACGACCTCGAGCAGCGCTACGCGTGGCACCTGGGCTTCCGGGGGTCGGAGGTCTCCCCGCACCAGGACGCGCTCGAGAAGGCGGGCTCGCACCTCTTCTACTTCAACACGAGCGAGGACTGGGACGAGAGTTGGGGCGGGCAGACGCTCGTCCTCGACGGCAAGCGGGGCGAGTCGATGAATCCGGACTTCGGCGACTTCGCGAGCGTTCGCTCGAGCAGCATGCTCGACAACCACAGCTTCCTGTTCAAGAACGCGCGGAAGGCATGGCACGGCGTGCGCGCACTCGACTGCCCGGAGCAGACCTTCCGCCGACTCTTCACCGTCGTCTTCGAGTTCGGGCCGCGACAGCCGACGCTTCTCGAGAAGGTCCGGTTCCGCGCGCGCAAGCTCGCCGGGCGCTAGCTGCGAATCCGCCCCCTCACCGCTCGAGGAGCGCGTGGAGCACGTCGAAGAAGTCCTCGAACGGCTGGAACGGGATGCATCGCTCCTCGAGGTGCCCCGCGAGGCGCGCCCGCGCGAAGACGACATCGGCGGCCTCCGCGGCGCACGCGTCGGAATAGCCGTCGCCCGCGTACACGACCTGCCCCACCGAGGCGAGCCCGGCGACGACCGGACGCTTGCAGCGCTCGCCACAGACGGCACAGGTGACGGCCTCGCGGAAGCGAACCGTCCACGAGTCGCGCTCGAGCTCGTTCGCGACCACCTCCAGACGCGAGAGGCCCTGGCGGGCGAGCAGCGGCTCGATCAGCTCGCGGACACCCGACGAGACGACGACAAGGCGCCAGCCCTGCGTCTCCACGAGCTCGACGAGGTCGCGGAAGCCCGCACGGAACCGCGTCTCCCGCGCCAGCCAGTCAATCACCGCTTCGCGCGGCGCGCAGAGCGACCCGTAGCCACCGGCGACGACCTCCTCGAGCGTGACCGTCCGCCCCAGCTCCGCCTGCCGGCGGTCGTGCGCCTCGAGGTCGCCGAACCGCGCGACCGCAAGGTGGAGCGTGTTCTGCTCCGTGATCGTTCCGTCGAAGTCGAGGACGACCGTTCGTGCACCCGAGGCGGCGCTAAGGTCTTCACTCGTGAGGTCCGAGTTGGCGGTGCGCGTTCTCCGGGCGGAGGCAGGCGCGATCCTCGCCGCCGCAGAGCGGCTCGAGACGGCGGCGCTGGAGCGGGCCGTCGACCTGCTGCTTCGCTGCGAGGGAAAGGTCGTCCTCTTCGGAACCGGCAAGTCGGGGATCGCCGCGCGGAAGATCGCGAGCACGCTGACGAGCACCGGCACGGCCGCCATCTTCATGCACGCCGTCGACTCCCTGCACGGCGACATCGGCGTCGTCGGACCGGACGACGTCGCGATCGGAGTCTCGAACAGCGGCGAGAGCGAGGAGCTGATCACCGTGCTGACCCACCTGAGGAACAGGAGCGTCCCGACCGTCGCGATCGTCGGGAGCCTCTCGTCGCACGTGGCGCGGCTCGCGGACGTCGCGCTCGACGCCGCGGTGGACGTCGAGGCCTGCCCGCTCAACCTCGCCCCCACCGCGAGCACAACCGTCGCGATCGCGATCGGCGACGCGCTCGCCGGGATCCTCATGACCCTGAAGGAGTTCACCGTGGAGGACTTCGCGCTCAATCATCCGGGCGGGCGGCTCGGCAAGCGACTGACGCTCCGCGTCGCGGATCTCATGCACGACGGCGAGCAGAACCCCACGATCCCGCCGGACACGCGCTTCGTCGAGGTCCTCGACGCCATCACCCGTGGAGGGCTCGGCGCCGCGAACGTCGTCGACGGCGACGGCCGGCTGCTCGGACTCGTCACCGACGGCGACGTGCGCCGCGCCCTGCAGAACGGCCCGCTCGCCGAGCTGGAGACGGTGGAGGCACGCGACGTGATGACCGCGAAGCCGACGGTGGTCGCGCCCGACACCCTCGCCTACGACGCCCTCCGGAGGATGGAGGACCGCCCGTCGCAGATTGCGGTGCTCCCCGTCGTCTCGAACGGAGGACGCTGCGTCGGGCTGCTCCGCCTCCACGACATAGTGCAAGCAGGGCTCCGCTGACGACACTGGCGGTGATCCCCGCGCGCTTGGAGGCGAAGCGGTTTCCGCGAAAGCCGCTCGCCCGGCTCGGCGGGCGCCCGCTCGTCGAATGGGTCTACGAGGCGTGTGCCCGCCACCGGGGATTCGACGACGTGATCGTCGCGACCGACAGCGACGAGATCGAAGCCTGCGTTCGCGGCTTCGGCGGCAGCGCGGAGCTCACCCGCAGCGACCATCGCACCGGCACCGACCGGGTCGCCGAGGTTGCTGCACGCCGGCCAGAGGCCGACGTCGTCGCAAACGTGCAGGCCGACCAGCCGTTCGTGACCTCGACGACCTTGGAGCGGCTTCTCACACCCTACGAGGCAGGCGACCCGCCGGAGATGGCGACCGTCGCCTGCCCGCTCGATCCCGAGCGAGTAGCCGATCCGAACGTGGTCAAGGTCGTCTGCGACCGCGCCGGCTTCGCGCTCTACTTCTCCCGCTCGCCGATCCCTCATTCGCCGGAGGGAACCGCGCCCTACCTCCACCACCTCGGCCTCTACGCGTTCACAGGTGAGTTTCTGCAGCGGTACGCGCACCTCCCCGAGACGGTGCTCGAGCGGAGCGAGCGGCTGGAGCAGCTGCGCGCGCTCGAGCACGGCCACCGGATCGCGGTGTCGCTGACGGAGAACCCCGTCCTCGAGGTGAACAGGGTGGAGGACCTGACGGCGGCAGAGGCGCTGCTGCGGGTCTCGCGCCTGTGATCCGCGTCGAGCTCGCCGACGGCCTCGTCGTTGGCGACGGCTGCCCGCTCACGTTGATCGCAGGGCCGTGCGTGCTCGAGGACCACGCGCTCTCGCTCGAGATCGCGACCGTGTGCCGGCGCATCTGCGACGGACTCGGCCTCGGCTACGTCTTCAAGGCCTCTTTCGACAAGGCGAACCGCACGTCGATCAAGTCGCCGCGCGGGCACTCGCTGGCAGAGGGCCTCGAGCTCCTGGCGCGCGTCAAGGCCGACGTCGGAGTGGCTGTGCTGACGGACGTTCACGAGGCGGCGCAGGTCGCGCCGGTCGCGGAGGTGGTCGACGTCGTACAGATTCCGGCCTTCCTCTGCAGGCAGACGGATCTCCTGCTCGCTGCCGCTGCCAGCGGCCGCGCCGTCAACGTCAAGAAAGGGCAGTTTCTCGCCCCGTGGGACATGCGCCACGTCGTGGAGAAACTCGAGGAGGGAGGGACGCGGCGGGTGCTGCTGACCGAACGGGGGACGAGCTTCGGCTACAACACGCTCGTCGTCGATTTTCGGGCTCTGCCGCAGCTCCGCGGCCTCGGGTATCCGGTGGGCTTGGACGCGACGCACAGCGTTCAGATGCCCGGCGGTCTGGGCGGGACATCGGGTGGCCAGCGCGAGTTCGTCGCTCCCCTTGCACGGGCGGGCGCGGCCGTCGGAATCGACGCGCTCTTCCTGGAGGTGCATCCCGACCCCGACGGAGCGCCGAGCGACGGCGCCAACATGGTGCGGCTCGACGCGCTCGAGGAGATCCTCGCGAAGGTCACGCGCGTCGCTGCGGCCGCCGGCTGAGCCGCCGTGCCGCCTCGGCGCCTGCTGGTGGTCACGGCGAGCGAGCTGACGCGGGACGTCCGAGCCCGCCGCCAGGTCGCAGCCGCGGTCTCTCTCGGCCTGGACGTCGTCGGTCTGTCTGGGCAGATCACGGGCGAGCCGCCGGTCGATCTCCCGATCCCCGTCCGGCGCGTCGGCCGGCGCGGCGCGCCTCGGCTCGCGCACGAAAGCGCGGTCGCGCTGGGCGAGACGACGGTCGCTCGCGAGCTGCGCGGCGGCTTCCGCCTGCTCCGGCTCGGCATGCGGACGCTCGCGCTCTGGCAGGGTGGCCGCGCGCTCGGCCGCGTGGACGTGGTGCACGCGAACGACCTCGAGACGCTCCCCGCCGCCTGGCTCCTCGCCAGGCGCTCCCGTGCACGCCTCGTCTACGACGCCCACGAGCTCTACAGCGAGTTCGATGCGGATCCGCCGCGGCTGTGGCGCGCCGCCGTCGGGCCGCTCGAGGGCGCGCTGGCACGGCGGGCGGACGCCGTCGTCACGGTGAGCGAACCGCTTGCGGAGGAACTGAGGCGCCTCCTCTGGCTGCCCGCAGAGCCGATCGTAGTCCTGAACGCCCCTGCGCGCGAGCCGCGCGATCCTTCGCCGCGGAAGCCGGGGCCGCTTCGCGCGGTCTACCAGGGCGCGTTCGGCCCCGGCCGACCGCCGAGCGACCTCCTGGACGCGCTCGCAGCGGCGAAGAACGTGGCCCTGACGATTCGCGTCGTCCGCTTTCCGGCAACCGTGCTGCAGGAGGAGATCCGCTCGCGGGAACTTGGCGACCGCGTCCAAGTCGCCGAGCCGTTCCCGCCGGATCGACTCGTCGAGGCCCTCGCGAGCTTCGACGTGGGCCTGATCTTCGACCGCCCGGCGACCCGCAACAACGAGCTCTCCTTTCCGAACAAGCTCTTCGACTACCTGATGGCGGGGCTGGCCGTCGCCGTTCCCGCCTTTCCCGGGCTCGCCGCATTCGTCGAGCGGGAGGGCGTGGGGCTGACGTTCGAGCCGGGGCAGCCGGACGCGCTGGCAGGCGCCCTGGAAGAGCTGGCGGTGGACCGGGCCCGCCTCGCGGGGATGCAGCGAAACGCCCGGCGGGTCGCCCTCGGGCGCTACAACGCGGAGGCGCAGCGGCCGGCGCTCGCGCAGGCTTGGGGTATCGGCGGTAAGCTCGCTGCGCCGTGAACGTGTCCGCGTGTCGCTGACCGCCGCGGCCGAGCCACGCGAGCGCCTCGTCTCGGACCGCGGCCGGGCGGCCGGGCTGCGGCCGGCCGGCGATTCTCGCCGCTGAGCCGGTGCGCATCGCCGTCCTCTCGCACGTGCCGGTGGGCAGGTCGATGTCGAGCGCCGGCATTCGCGCGTACCACCTCGCGCAGGAGCTCGCAAAAGTCCACGACGTCACGCTCCTCGGACCGGAGGCGGACGAAGACCGCGGCGTCGTCGGCGTCGAGAGCTGGCGGCCGCTGGCGCTCGCACGCCGGCTCGCCGGGTTCGACGCGATCGTCACGCGGCAGCTGCCCGGTGAGGCGCTGCGGCGGCTCGCCGGCCGCACGCGGCTCGTGTTCGACCTCTCCGTTCCCGCGCTTCCCGAGGCCCTGGCCACCGGTTGGAGTGCCCACGGACATGCCGCAGCCGTCGCGCAGACCGCGGCGCTCGCGACCGGCGACGCCTTCGTCTGCGCCGGCGAGCGCCAGCGCGACTACCTCCTCGGCATGCTCGCGGCTCTCCGCCGTCTCGATCCGGCAACGTATCGCCGCGATCCGTCGTTCCGTTCGCTCGTCGGCGTCGTTCCGTACGGCGTGTCGGACGACCCGCCGCGCCACGACCGGGCCGTGCTGAGGGGCGTCGTGCCTGGCATAGGCGAGAGCGACCAGGTGCTGCTCTGGGGCGGTGGCCTTGCGGAATGGTTCGATCCCGAGACGGTCGTCCGCGCGGTCGCCGGCGGCGACGCGCGCCTCGTCTTCCTCGGCGTGCCCCCGAGCCGCCTCGGAAACGCGGCCGAGCGAGCGCTGACGGTGGCGCGTGATCTCGGCGTGCTGAACACGAACGTCTTCGCGCTGCCGGGCTGGGTTCCGTACGCGGAGCGGGCGGCGTACCTCTGCGAGGCCGACCTCGGCGTCTCAGCGCACCTCGACACCCTCGAGACACGGCTCTCGTTCCGCACTCGGCTGCTCGACTACTTCTGGGCCGGCCTGCCGACGGTGACGACGAGCGGGGACGAGCTGGGCGAGCTGATCGAGCGGCACCGGGTCGGCCGCACGGTCGCGCCCGGCGACGTCGACGGCTGGCGGGACGCGATCCGCGCGTTGGTCGAGGACCGCGACGAGCGGGCGCGCATTCGCGAGCGACTCGCGCTCGTCCGGCTAGAGCTGGCCTGGCCGCGGGTCGTGCAGCCCCTGCTGCGGTTGCTCGAGCCGGCTCCCGCTCCTCCTCGCGCGCCGCTCGGACGTCTTCGCTTGGACGAGCTCCGCCTGCGCGCTCGCCTCACGCTGCAGCGGCGCGGCTGGATAGGCGGCGCCGCTCCAGACCCCTGAAGCGCTCGCGCCGCGCCCATCCGGGCGAGCGATCCGGTCGGCTAGCGTGCTGCAGATGACGAGGACGATGCCGTCGGTGGCGATCGGACCGATGGAGGCAGCAGGCTGCGCCGCGGCCCTCGGGGTGGGCCTGCGCGCGCTGGGGTCGGACGCCGAGGTCGCGGTGTCGTTCGCGCACCCGTTCGGGTATCCGGCCGACCGCGTGCTGAGCCGGCGGCAGCGCGTGGCCTACGGCCTGCGCGCCGCCCAGATGCGGGACGTCCTGCACTACCAGTTCGGCCGCACCTGGCTGCCGTCCCTCGTGGACGCACGACTCGCCCGCGCTCGAGGGGCCACGGTCGCGATGACCTTCCACGGAAACGACTGCCGCCTCTACGATCTGACGCGGGCGCTCTTCCCGCCGGCGGCGAACGACCCGCCAGCCCGCGACGACTCCCCGGTGCGTGAGCGCCTCCGGCGGCTCGCCGGCGTCTGTCACGCCGCGATCGTGAAGGATCTGGAGCTTCTCGCGTACGTGGCGCCGTTCTTCGAGCGCACGTACCTCCTGCCGCTTCCGCTCTATCCCGTCCCCGTGGCGGAGCCGACGCCCGGCGATCCGCCGGTCGTCCTGCACGCGCCCTCCGACCCGCGCACGAAGGGAACCGCGATCATCGAGGCCACGATGGCGTCGCTTGGGCGCAGCGCCGATCTTCGCGTCCTCTCGGGTGTGGCGCACGATCGCGTTCAGGCGGAGTTGGGGCGGGCGACCGTCGTCGTCGACCAGCTGAACTTCGTGTCGATCGGCATCTTCGCGCTCGAGGCGATGCGTGCCGGCGTCCCCGTGCTGGCCGAGTACGACCCACGCTTGCTCGCGCCGTACCAGATCGACGTTCCCGTCGTGCGCGTGACTCCGGAGTCGCTCGGAGACGAGCTCGAGGCGCTGCTCGGCGACACAGACCGTCGACGGGAGCTCGGCGAGCGCGGGCGAGAGTACGTCGCGCGGCACGAGCCGGCCCGCGTGGCCGCAGCCGCACTGCGAATCTACGAGCACGCCCCCGGCGCACCGGCCGGGATCTACGAGGCGACGACGGACGACATCCGTCGCTTCGACCCCATGCCCGCCGCCGAGCGCGAGGAGCGACGGACGGGGCGCCGGCACACGGGTGTGGCATCGTGAGCCGCCTCCGGGCGCCGGCACCGGTGACGGCGACTTGACACCCGTTCGGCGCTGCTACCGCGCGACGGTCTGCTCGACCGCCTCGCCGACCTGCCGCGGCTCTCCCCACTCGTGGTCGACGGAGACGACGCCGAGGTAGTCGCGCACGTGGCGGGCGTCCTCGACGAACCCGCGCTGACCCGCGATCTCGAACTCGACCGCTGCGAGCAGGTAGTCCTGGGGCACCGAGCCGCTGAGGACGTACATCTCGATCTTATAGAGACCGCGCCGCAGCGGCAGGCGCGGGATCTCCACCGGCAGCTCGAAGGCGCCGCGGTCGAGGGCCACGTCCATCTGGCCGGACGTCAGCGTGAAGATGAGGACCCCGTCGAGCGACATGAACTTGAGCAGCACCTCGAGCCGGCTGATCGGGATCTCGGAGCGAAACCCCAGCATGATTCGCATGGGCTCCCCCTCGAAGAAGACCCCGCTCGTCTCGTCGTCAGCGTTGACGAGCCGGACGCTCTCGTAGAGGACCTGCTTGAACGTCGGCTTCGGCACCCCCTCGCGCAGGGCGGGGTCCCGCAGGTCCGCGTGGCCGGGCTCGGCCGATGCGTGCCCCTCGGTCAGGTACGCCGCGACAACCTCGTCGGGAGGCCCGGACATGCGCAACCGCCCGCGGTCGAGCCAGATGCACGTGGTCGCAAGCGACGTGATCGCCGACATGTTGTGGCTGACGAGGAGCACGGTCCGGCCTTCGCTGCTCACCTCGCCCATCTTCCCCAGGCACTTGCGCTGGAAGGCGGCGTCACCGACCGCGAGCACCTCGTCCACGATCAGGATCTCCGGCTCGAGGTGAGCCGCGACTGCAAACGCGAGACGCAGGTACATGCCGCTCGAGTAGCGCTTCACCGGCGTGTCGATGAAGCGCTCGACCTCTGCGAAGGCGACCATCTCGTCGAACTTGCGCTCGATCTCCTGGCGCCGCATGCCGAGGATCGCGCCGTTCAGGAAGATGTTCTCGCGGCCGGTCAGGTCGCCGTGGAAGCCGGTCCCCACCTCGAGCAGCGAACCCACGCGGCCCCAGATCCGTACTTCACCGGCCGTCGGGTCGGTGATCCTCGAGAGGATCTTCAGCAGCGTAGTCTTGCCGGCGCCGTTCCGGCCGACGATACCGAGAACCTGGCCGCACTCGACATCGAGGGTGACGTGGTCGAGCGCCCAGAAGGTCTCGCGCTTCCTCGGCCGCCCCTTTCGCGCGCGATGCAGTACTGCGGAGGTAGCCCCCGCGAACGCGTCGCGGAAGCTGCCGTAGAGGACGGTGCGCTCGCCGAGCAGATACCGCTTCGCGAGCCCGCGGATCTCGATGGCGTGCTCAGACGATGTCGGCAAAGGTCCGCTCCATACGGCGGAAGTACAGGAGCCCGCCGAGCAGCACGAAGGCCCCGCCGAGCGTCGACAGCGCGACCCGGCCGACCGACGGATGGACGCCGCCGAGCGTCGCCCAGCGGAAGCCCTCGACGACACCAGCCATGGGATTGAGCGCGTAGACCGTGCGCCAGGGCTGGTCGACCAGCTGGCTCGAGTAGACGACCGGGGACGCGAACAGCCAGAGCTGGAGCAGGAAGGGGACGACATACCGGATATCGCGGTACTTGACGTTGAGCGCGGCGAGCCATGCGCCGACGCCGACCGCGGTGCCGAGCGCGAGCAGCAGAAATGGGACGAGGAAGAGCAGCCGCGGGAAGCCCGGATACAGCCCGTACGCCGCCATGACGATCAGCAGGACCCCGAACGAGAGAGCCAGATCGACGAGTCCCGCGACGACCGGCGCGATGGCCGCGAGGAGGCGCGGGAAGTAGACCTTCGTGATCATCGAGGCGTTGCCGACGAGGCTTGCGGAGGCGAGGTTGACGGAGTTCGCGAAGAAGAGCCAGATCACGGAGCCGGCCAGGGCGAGCAGCGCGTAGGGCTTCCCCTCGTCGTAGAGATTGGCGAGCTTCCCGAAGAAGAGAGTGAAGACGACCATGTAGAGGATCGGCTGCAACACCGCCCAAACGACCCCTAGCAGGGTCTGCTTGTAGCGGATCTTCAGGTCGCGCCAGGCGAGGAAGCTCAGCAGCTCGCGGAACCGCCAGAGCTCCAGCATGCCGAAGCCGGTCCAGCGACTGGCGGGCCGGATGACGAGCGGATCTCCACGCCCACCTTCGACGCTCGTGGCGGCCTCCACCCCGAAGACTGTAGCGTTGGCCCCGGTAAGCGCGATGTTAGGCAGGATGGCTCGTCGCGCGCTCCTCGGCGCCGCCCCAGGGCCCTCATGAGGAGCGAACGGGGCGGGGCTCCAGGTGCTCCATCGCCTCTAGGTCACAGCCGCAAGCCCTAGCACGAGCCGGCCCGCGGGCGGGGAACGACCGCGCCGTCTCGCGCTCGACCACTTCAACGCGGAGACCGAGGCGGAGGGGCTAGCCGCGGCGTGGCGTGCGCGCGAGAACGCGGCGGCGCTCGAGTAGCTCCCGCGGCTTCCCGGCGAGCCGCCGCGGCAGCCGGGCGAGCTTCGGCCAGAGGGACGCGTCCCAGTGACATGGATGCGTCAGCACGATCGCGACCTCTCCGGGCCGGAGAGCGTCCAGGTTCAGCAGGTCCGGGTGCCAGCGGCGACCGCGTCGGTCGAATCGCGCGTCCGAGAAGTAGCTGTCCTCGCCGAGCCTGTACGCGTCGTAGGCGAGGCCGAAGTCGGCGAGCCGCCCCTGCCGTAGGCTTTGCCCCCTGGGCCGCCCCGCCTCGGGGAAGTCGGCAAAGAACGCGTCGTTTCGGAATCTGAGCAGGTGGCACCACGGCGACCCGTGTGCGGCCACCCCGATGACGTCGATCCCCGCCTCGCGCAGCCGCGCGAGCTCGCGGCGCAGGTATTCGACCGGATCGCACCGGTGCACGAGCTCGAGCGTCACGAGGTCGTTGTGCCAGCCGATCTCGTGCCCGAGTGCCTGCAGTCGCCGCAGCTTCTCGAGCAGCGCCGGCTTCCGCCAGTACGACGCCGTGTGCAGGACGAAGTACGTCGCGCGCAGTCCGCGCGCGTGCTCGAGCTCCCCGAACCTGAGCGCGCTCTCGAGGCGTTCGTCGACGTCGTGGCGGAGGCCGACGAGGACGCGGTCGCGCGGCGTCTCGGCCAGCTCGCGCAGCCGGACGACGCGGTAGCGCGCGTCGCCGAGCCGTCCGAGGAACCGGTCGTACGCCTCATAGGTGAAGCGGCGTTCGCGGAACGGCTGCAGCGCGCGCCGCAGCGGCCGCGTGCGAACCGACGTCTCCGACCTCCACTCCGCCACGCCGGCGACCGTAGCAGCGGCGGCCTGCCTCCGATCGGACGCCCGGCGCCGGCGGCGACGCGCGGGTCCCCTGCGATCATGGAGGCCATGTGCGGGATCTGCGGCGTCGTCGCTCTCGGGGCTCCGCCGGAGCGCGACACCGTCGCGCGGATGTCGGAGCTCCTCCGGCACCGGGGTCCAGACGGTGCCGGCGTCTTCGCGCAGGAGGGCGTCGCCCTTGCGAGCCGCCGCCTTGCGATCCTCGACCTGAGCGAGGACGGCCGCCAGCCGTTCGAGACTCCGGACGGCGCCGTTCAACTCGTCTACAACGGCGAGATCTACAACTATCGCGAGCTCCGACGGGAGCTCGAGGACGGCTGGCGCTTCCGGAGCCGCACCGATACGGAGGTCGTCCTCGCAGCCTACGAGCGCTGGGGCGAGCAGTGCGTGAAGCGCTTCAACGGGATGTGGGCGTTCGCGATCTGGGACGGCCGCCGCCGGCGCCTCTTCTGCTCGCGCGACCGCTTCGGCGTCAAGCCCTTCTACTACCGCTACGACGGCAGGCGCTTCGCCTTCGCGAGCGAGCCGAAGGCCTTCCTGGCAGACCCGCGCGCCCGCCTGGAGGCGAACCCGTCGATGGTCGGGGACTACCTCGAGCAGGCCTACCTGGACCACACCGACGAAACCTTCTTCCGCGGCGTCCTCCGGCTCCCGCCGGCGCACTCGCTCGTCCTCGACCGACGCGGCCTGCACACGGAGCGGTACTGGCGCCTCGAGCCGCGCGAGCCGCCGGCCGGCGACGCCGCGGAGGCCGTACGCGAGCTCTTCCTCGACGCGGTCCGCCTGCGCTTACGCAGCGACGTCCCGATCGGAACCTGCCTCTCGGGCGGAATCGACTCCTCGTCGGTCGCCGTGAGCGTCGACCGGCTGCTGCGCTCCGAGCCCGCAAACGCGGCGCCGGTAGGCGAGCGCCAGCGGACCTTCACCGTCTACTTCGACCGCCCTGGTTTCGACGAGCGGCCGTACGCCGAAGCGGTCGTCGAGCGGACGGGAGCCTCGAGCCACTGGATCTCCTTCACCGACGAAGAGCTCGTGGACGACCTCCCGAGCATCGTCCGTGCCCAAGACGAGCCCTTCGGCTCCACGAGCATCTGCGCCGGGTGGTACGTCCTACGCAGCGCGAAGCGGGCAGGGCTGACGGTGATGCTCGACGGGCAGGGCGGTGACGAGATCTTCGCCGGGTACCGCTCCTATCTCGGCTTCCGGCTCGCCGACCTTCTCGTCTCGCGACAGCTGCGCGAGCTTCGGGCCGAGGCCGCGGGCGCCCTGGCCAGCCACGGGGCCGGAGCGATCGCCGTCGCGCTCGCACGGCCGTTCGCGCCCGACCGGCTGACCCGTGCGGTCCGTGCCCGGTCGCGCGGCTCCTCGAGCCTGCTCGGAACGGATCTTCGGCACCACAGGCGCCTGCCGGCGGCGAACGGATCAGCCTTTCCCGACCGCATGCGCCGCCACCAGGAACTCATTCTCACCTCGCGTGGCCTGCCCGAGCTCCTCCGCTACGAGGATCGCAACTCGATGGCCCACTCGCTCGAGGCGCGGGTCCCGTTCCTCGACTACCGCCTGGTCGAGCTCGGCTTCTCGCTGCCGCCCGACGAGAAGATCCGCGCCGGGCGCACGAAAGACGTTCTCCGGCGCGCTTTCGCCGACCTGCTCCCGCCGCCCGTGCGGGACCGACGCGACAAGCTGGGGTTCGTGACCCCGGAGCGCGACTGGATGCGGGCGGGCCCTCTCTCCGACCTCGCGGCGGCGACGTTTGCCTCCCGATCGTTCTCCGAGCGGGGCCTCGTCGACGCCGCCGCCGCGAACCGGAGGCTGGAGCGCCATCGCCGCGGCGAGGTCGACGCCGGCATGGAGCTCTGGCGCGCGCTCAATCTCGAGCTCTGGGCGCGCGAGTTCCTGGACGTCTGAGCCGGGCACGGGCTAGTGTCTCGAAGTGACCGCCGGGGGAACCGTACCGGCCGCTCGTTCGCGACCTCGCCTGCGCGGCGTCTCGCACCAGTGGGCCTTCCTCTGCGCGATCCCGCTCGGCATCGTTCTCGGGGTCTTCGCCGAGACAGCGCTGGCACGGCTGGCCTCCGCGGTCTTCGCCGCCAGCGTCGTCCTGATGTTCGGCGCCAGCGCCCTCTACCACCGCGTCACCTGGTCGCCGGCGAAGCGTCTCTGGGCCCGGCGGCTCGACCACATCGGCATCTTCGGGCTGATCGCGGGCACGTACACGCCCTTCGGCCTGCTCGTGCTCCACGGCGCGTGGCGGATCACCGTCCTCACGATCGTCTGGGGCGGCGCGCTGACGACGATCGCGCTCAAGCTCGTCTGGCCGAGCGGCCCGAAGTGGATCGCGGCCGTCGTCGCGGTGGGCCTCGGCTGGGTCGGGGTCATTTGCTTCCCACAGCTCCTCCAGAAGACGGGCGCGGGCGGAGCGTCGCTCATCCTCCTCGGCGGCCTGTGCTACACCGCGGGAGCCCTCGTATACGCACGGCGAAAGCCCGATCCGGCACCGACCGTCTTCGGCTACCACGAGCTGTTCCATGCACTCGTGGTCGCAGCCGTTGCCTTTCAGTACGCGGCCGTTGCGTTCTTCATTCTTCCGGCTTGAAGTGCTTCGCTTACGGGGGGCTCTCGCCCCCCGAGTCCCCCCGGCGGCCTTACTGGCGGGAGTAGCTGGACGCTCCGCCTTCGGCTCCGCTGGATGGGGGAAAGTGGCTTTCCCGCATCAACCCCCTCGGCACAACTGGACTGGGCCTTCGGCCCGCAGGTACCAATGGGAGGCTCCGAGAAGCAAGCGCGCCCGGGGACGAACCGCCGGGCTGCCGTGACGGGTGATGGAGAAACTCAACCCGGGACGGTGATGG
>JBBRYP010000082.1:0-14532 GCA_038237515.1 Gaiellales bacterium | reverse complement strand
TGACTGCGCCAGTCCCGGGAAGCATCCGCGGACGATGAACGGCTTGCGCGACGCCAGCACAGACTCGGCGACGGTCCTCGAGTGGTGGGCGCGGTGGCCGACCGCGAACGTCGGGATCGTGACCGGTGCGGCGAGCGGCATTGTCGCGCTCGACGCCGACGTCCCGAAAGGCGCGGCAGGCACCCTCGCCCGGCTCGAAAAGCAGCACGGCAAGCTCCCGAAGGTGCCCCAGGTGCTCACCGGCTCCGGCGGAGCGCACTACTACTTCGCCTACCCGGGCCATACGGTGAAGAACTCAGCGGGGACGCTCGGGAGCGGCCTGGACGTGCGCGGCGACGGCGGCTATCTGGTTGCGCCGCCGAGCGTCCACGCCTGCGGGCGCGTCTATCAGTGGGTGCGTGCGTTCGACCGCGCCCAGCTCGTGCAGGCGCCCGCCTGGTTGCTCGAGGACGCGGCCCGGCGGGTGAACGGTGCCGCGCCACCCGTCGAGGGCGTGATCCCGCAGGGGCGTCGACGTCAGGAGTTGCTCTCCGTGGCCGGCGGCCTTCGGCGGCGCGGCCTCACGGCGGGCGAGATCGTTCCGACGCTGGTGGCCGTCAACAAGACGCGCTGCCGGCCGCCGCTCGAGCTGCGCGAGCTCGAGGCGCTCGCCGGGGACGTCGCGGCTCGCTACCTGCCCGACCCGGAGGGTGCGCTCGCAACCGAGCAGGAGAGTGAGCCTGTCCCGCTGTCCAGCGTCGTCAGAACCTTCGAGCTCTGGATGCATCTGCCGGACGCGGGTGCCCTGTACGCGGTGCTCGCGACGGTCGCCGCCAACCGCGTCGAGGAGCTCGACCCGTGCTGGCTCCTCGTCGTCGGTCCGAGCGGTGGCGGCAAGTCGGAGACCCTCGCGGCGATCGGCGGCCTCGGCGACGTCCACCAGGCCGCGACGTTGACGGAAGCCTCACTCCTCAGCGGGACGGCCGCACGCGAGAAGGCGTCGGGCGCGAAGGGAGGTCTCCTACGCGAGGTCGGTGACTTCGGCGTGCTCGTGCTGAAGGACTTCGGGTCGGTGCTCAGCATGCACCGCGACGCGCGCGGTGCGGTGCTCGCAGCGTTGCGAGAGGTCTATGACGGCTCCTGGACACGGCACGTCGGCACGGACGGCGGCCGGACTCTCTCCTGGAGCGGGAAGCTGGGCCTCGTCGCCGGCGCCACCCCCGCGATCGACCAGCACCACAGCGTGCTCTCCCAGCTCGGAGAGCGGTTCGTCACCTACCGGCTGAACGTGGGGGACGCTGCCGACCAGGCGCGCCGCAGCCTCGACCACCACGGCCGGGAACGCGGGATGCGCCAAGCCTTGCGCGAAGCGGTTTCAGGGCTCTTCGCCGCGATCGACTTCTCAGCAACCCCGCCGCTCGAGCCTCGCGACGGAGAGCGCCTCGTGGCGCTGACAACGCTCGTCGCGCGCGCCCGCAGCCCCGTCGTCCGCGACTCCTACCAGCGGGAGATCGAGCTCGTCCCGGACTCCGAGGCACCCGGGAGGCTCGTCGGCGCGCTCGCCCGGCTCCTCACCGGACTGCGGCTGATCGGCGTCCCGGAGCTCGAGGCATGGCGCGTGACGGTGAAAGCGGGACTTGACTCGATGCCCGCGGCGCGCCGACGCGCGCTCGAGCTGCTCGTCGAACGAAGCGGGACGCCGCTGTCGACGACGGACGCGGCCGCGGAGCTCGGGCTGCCGTCCAACACGACGCGGCGGGTGCTCGAGGACCTCACCGCGCACGGCGTCGTCAACCGCGAGCCGCAGGGCCCAGGGAAGGCGGATCTGTGGCGAATCGACCCCTGGGCGGAACGGCAGTTCCACTACGCCACGACCGTACCCGAAATGTCGGGAGACCCCCTATATACCTATCCCAATCACACGTTCGACGACTTTTCGGGTACGGTCGGACCAGGCGCAGGAGCGGCCGCATGACCGCCGACCTGCTCGACGAGCTCGCCGACCTGATCGTTGACAGGCTCGCCGATCGCGTCGCGGACGAGGTCGCCGCGAGACTGGGCGCCACGACCATGCTGCCGGCAGCGGCGGGCACGTCGTCTCTCGTCACCCTGGACGAGCTCGTGGCTGAGCTGCCGCCGGCGAAGCGACCGGAGACCTGGAAGGCGTGGTTGTACGAGCGGTTGCGGCGTGGGGAGGTCCCAGGCGCCGTGAAGCTCGCCGGCTCGTGGTTCTTTGATCCCCCGCGCGCGCGAGGGTGGATCGAGTCGGGAGCACCTTGCTCGCGGCCGGACCGGATGCGATGATCCCCCTCGTGCTGGGATCTGCCCCCGGCCGTTGGCTATGTTCCTGCGCGTCTCCGGGCGCGACGGGGCAGATCCGTTGTCGCCCGGAGGCGCCTTCGCTAGGGAGGCACCTACATGCGGGGTAGCGTCGTCAAACGTCCGAGCGGCAGCTTCGCGATCAGGTACTACGGACCGGACAAGAGTCGCTACTACGAGACGATCGGCCGCAACCGTGAGGACGCCGAGCGGGCGCTGACCGCACGGCTGCGGGAACTCGACACCGGCACTTGGCGGCCGCCGAGCGAAGAGACGCTGCGGACGTTCGCTGAACGGTGGATCGAGCGCCGCCGGCCGCGTCTCGCGAAGTCGACGATCGCCGGCTACCAGGGGTACCTCGACCGGCACGTCTACCCGGCGCTCGGCGGCCGTCCGCTCGCGTCGCTCCGGCCGCTCGACTTCGACGAGCTGGTAGGCAGGCTCGAGGCCGCGGGGATGCCGGCGGGGAGCGTCCGGAACGCGATCGTCCCGGTCAGGTCGATTCTCTCGGACGCGGTGCGGCTCGGCCTGCTCCCGTCGAACCCGGCCGCTCGCGTCGACCTACCCCCACCACCGGCCTCCGCGGGGAAGGAGATCCCGCCGGAGCACTTGAACGCGATCCGGCAGGCGCTCGTCGACCTTGCTCCCGCCGACCCGTTCCGGCCGGGCGAAACCGATCTCTGCTGGCCGCTGTTCTCAGACGTCGCGCTCGGGACGGCGATGCGGTTCTCGGAGCTCGCGGGCCTCACCTGGGGTGCCTGCGACCTCGAAGGGCGCGCGATCCGTGTCGAGCGCGCGGTCGTACTCGGCGAGACGAAGACGCCGAAGTCGGGGCACGTCCGCACGGTGCCGATGTTCCAGACCGTGGCCGTTGCCCTGCGGGCGCTGGCATCGCGCGCGCTCGACCGTGGACGGTACGGGCCAGGCGAGCTCGTCTTCGGCACAGTCCGTGGCACGCCGCTGAACACGAGCAACGTGCATGCGCGCGTCTGGCAGCCGGCGCTCACGACGGCGAAGCTCAAAGGCTCGGGCTACCGGCTGCACGACCTCCGCCACACGGCCGTCTCACGTCTGATCGCAGCCGGTGCTGACGTCGCGATCGTCCAAGCTGTCGCCGGCCACGCCTCCGCGGCGACGACGCTGAAGATCTACACCCACCTGCGGGACACGCGCCTCCGGGACGCAGCGATGCAGTTCGATCCGGCCGCGACTCGGGCACTAGCCGGGCACTGACGTCTTCCGACTCTCGACCTTCACTTGAGAAAAACCCCCGATCTGCGGGGGTTTTCTCTTGCGCCTGGAGGGATTCGAACCCCCGACCCGCGGCTTAGAAGGCCGCCGCTCTTCCACTGAGCTACAGGCGCGAGAGCTGCAGAGTACCCAGCCCCTGCGGCTTCTTCCACGCGCCCACCCGTGGCCTCCGAGGCTGCGTCACGTTTCGCGTCTCGTGAACCTCAACTCGCCTTCCCTGCCTGCCCCGCGTCTCTGAAGGCCTGCCCGGGTATTCGACGATTTCAAAGCGCGTTCCCGATGGCCGAGACGCCGGCTCTGCCTAGCGGCGCTTGTACCGACCGTGGCCGCCCGTGAGCCCCTCGCGCTTGCCTTCGGCCTTGATCCTGAGAGCCTCCGCTCGCGCCGCTTCTTGCTCCGGGGTTTCGGCTGACCCCCAGAAGCTCTTCAGCTTGCGCAGGAATCCCACGACGGGCCCACGCTAGCGCCTGACGCCGAAGTCCGCCGTGAGGATCGTCACCTCTCGGCCGCCGAACGTCCCCGGCGCGGAGGAGGCGTGCATCGCGGAGAGGCCGATCTGCCGCCAGCGCGGCTCGAGGAGGTTCGCCCTGTGGCCGGGGCTTCGCATCCACAGGTCGACGGCACGGCTGTCGTCGATCGAGGGCGATGACCACAGCAGGTTCTCGCCGACGAGCCAGCTCGAGTACCGGCTGGTGGGATAGAAGCGCTGGACGCGCCTCGAGAAGGACGATCCGTCGGCTGAGCTGTGCGCGAAGAATCCCGAGCGAGCCATCTCGCGCGAATGCGTGTCCGCCGCGGCCGTGAGACCCCCGAAGATCCGGAGGGGTGAAAGGCCGCGGTTCGACCGGATCCTGTTGATGTCCGACAGGATCCGGCCCTCGAGCGTGTCCAGCGCGGAGAGGGTGCGAACCGGGTTCGACTGGCCAGCCCCGGCGGCCGCCGAGAAGGCTACGAGGCAGATGGCCGCGGTCACGGCGGCCAGACCTATGGCGCGAAGCATCCGGGTAGCCATCGGTGCGTCGATCGGCGGGCGGACGGGCTTTTGGATCGCTCGAACTGGGCACCCGCCCGTGAATTCCCCCGCGTGAGGGAACCCGCCCAAGGGGCTCAGGCCTCCGGCGACGTCCCGACGACCGTAACCGGCTCGACGAGCCGCGCGCGCCTCGCCCGAAGCCAGTCGAGGAGAAGGACTTGGATCGCACCCGCGACCGGGATCGCCACGAGGGCGCCCAGGACGCCCGCCAGCTCGGCGCCGATCAGCACCGACACGAGCACCGCGAGCGGCGAGAGCTGCACGGTCCGCCCGTAGATCACCGGCTGGAGGAGGTGGTTCTCCACCTGCTGGTAGACGACGAAGAACACGACTGCGACGATGCCCGCCGGTATCGAGTGGATGAACGCAACCACGGCGATGATCACCGCCGCGATCGTCGCTCCTGCAAGCGGGATCAGGTCGAGGATCGCGACGATCAGCCCCAGGGCGACCGCGTACGGTACCCCCATCCCGAGGAGCACGAGCGTCGTCAGGACGCCCGCGATCAGGCTGATCAGGAGGTTGCCGGTCACGTAGCCGCCGACCGTCCGGTAGATATCGCGCCCGACGCCTCGCCAGCGCGGCTGGGCGTGCTCCGGCAGGAGGCCGTACAGCCGCTCCAGCCACTGCGGCCCTTCGAGCAGCATGAAGAAGGTCATGAACGCGATCGTGATCGTCGCGACGACGAGCGTGATGATGCTCTTCGTGATCGCGATGGCGGCGCCCGAGAGGCCGAGCACTTTCGTCGCCCCGCCCTCCTTCACGGCTTTCCTGACCTTTTCCACGATGTTGTACTTGCGCTCGAGGAACCCGAGCCGGCCGCGGCCGTGCGTCAGGTCGTGCACGTAGTCCGGGAGCTTCTGCACGAAGTCGTTCACCTGGTGGACGAGCGTCGGGATGAAGAGGAAGCCGACCCCGACGATCACGCCGATCGCGAGCACGTAGGTGGTCGCGACGGCGATCCCCCGGCGCCGGATGCCGCGCCGCTGGAGCCACTCCACGAGTGGGTTCAGGGCGAGCGCGAGGAAGAGCGCCACGAAGAACCACGCGATCACGTGCCGCGCGATGATCACGACCTTCAGCAGGGCGAAGACAGCGATCGCGAGGCCGAGGACGGCGAGCACCGTTCGCACGCGGAACCGAACGATGCGCTCCAGCATCGACCGAAGGTTGCCGCGCACGTCGGACGTTTAGGTGGAGCGCGGCGGTGACAGATCCAGGAGGTGAGCCTCCGCTCGCATACGATCGAGCACATGGCTGCGCTTCCCGACGGCCGCTCCGTGCAGGTACGCGTCGGCGTTCCTGAGGATCCCTACATCGCGCGGAAGGAGCTCGCCACGGTCGACCTGGAGCTCTGGGAGGAGGGGCGGCCGATCGCAGCCGTCAACACCGTGCTCGACCCCGACCAGGAGAGCGAGGCACTCGCGCTCGCGCGCGAGGTCGTCGCCGGTCTCGAGTCCGGCGAGCTAGCGCCGACGGCCGGAGCCGTCGAGCCGCTCGCCGACCGGCTCCGGTAGCCTCCCGCCGCCGTGAGCCGCGCAACCCTCCACACAAACCACGGACCGATCGAGGTCGAGCTCTTCGACGACGACGCGCCCGAGACCGTCGGGAACTTCACGAAGCTCGCCGGCGACGGGTTCTACGACGGGGTCGTCTTCCACCGGGTGATCCCTGACTTCATGATCCAGGGCGGCGACCCCACGGGCACGGGTCGCGGCGGGCCTGGATACCAGTTCGAGGACGAGATCAACGACCACAAGGTGGCGCGCGGCGCTCTGGCGATGGCGAACGCCGGCCCGAACACGAACGGCAGCCAGTTCTTCGTCGTGACCACCGAAGACGCGTCCTGGCTCGACGGCAAGCACACAGTCTTCGGCCGCGTCACCTCCGGCATGGACGTGGCCGATCGCATCTCCGCGGTCCCGCGCGACGCCAGCGACCGGCCCCGCGAGCCGGTCGTGATCGAGCGGGTCGAGCTCGCTGATCAGACCGGCGCCTGAGCGGCACAGCGCTTCGTGCCGCTCGCCGCATTGCTCGACCTCGACGGGACGCTCGTCGACACCAACTACCACCACGCCCTGGCGTGGGCGCGCGCCTTCCGCCAGCACGGGATCGTGCTGCCGGTCTGGCGGCTGCACCGGCTCGTCGGGATGGGCGGCGACCAGCTGGTCGAGGCCGCGGCCGGGCCCGAGGCGGAGGAGCGCTCGGGCGACCGCGTCCGCGCCGCCGAGAGGCAGCTCTACCTCGAGCTGATGGGGGAGACGGAGCCGCTCGCGGGCGCGCGAGCATTCCTCGTAGAGCTCCGGCGCCGCGGCCACACCGTCGTCCTCGCGAGCTCGGCGCCCGAGAATCAGCTCGACCACTATCTCGACAAGCTCGTCGCCCGCGACCTCGTCGATGCCTGGACGACCTCCGACGACGTGGAGGCGACGAAGCCCGATCCCGACATCGTCGCAGCCGCGCTCGAGAAGGCGGGTGGCGGGGAAGCCGTCTTCGTCGGGGACACCGGCTGGGACGTCGAGGCGGCACGAAAGGTCGGGATCGAGACGCTCTGCGTGCTCACCGGCGGCTGGTCGCGGCAGGAGCTCCTCGACGCGGGCGCGTCCGGCGTGTTCGACTCGATCCAGGAGCTGACCGAGCGCCTCGACGAGACGGCCCTGCGCTAACGCTCCGGCGCCTGCAGCGTGAGGCTGCGGGGGCCGCGGCTATCCTGTACCGCGCGAGGTGGCGGTAGCTCAGTTGGTAGAGCCCCGGGTTGTGGTCCCGGTGGTCGGGGGTTCGAGTCCCCTCCGCCACCCCTAGCGGTCTGGCACTGCCCGGCCCCGTAGCTCAGTGGATAGAGCGGCAGACTTCGAATCTGCGTGCGGAGGTTCGATTCCTCCCGGGGCCAAATTTTCAGATAGCAAGATGTCTTATTCAAACCCGCACAGCACGCGGCGCGGGGACGGTCACGACGCGGGGGCCGAACGTGCCGAATTGGCGCCGGCCGTCCGACCATCGCTACTCGCCAGGTCCGTAAAGTCGGTCCAGTCGTCATGCTCGGCGAGCCGCGGAACCCCAAGCGCCGCCAGCACCGTCTCATAGAACCGCACGCTCTCGCGGTAGTCGCTGGCGTGGACTTGGACGTGGTCGAAGACTCTGAGCGACCAATCCCATTCCCCGACGCTCATGTCTCGGACGATCGCACAGGCGAAGCGGGGAGCAACCGCTGCATGGGCCAGCGTTGCTCCTATGTCAAGGCGGGGCTCGCTTTCAGTGTGTTGAAGACGGTGCGGGCGAGGAGTCGTTTGAGGCAGCGGATCGCTTCGCGACGTGTTTTGCCTTCGGCTTGTTTGCGTTCGAGGTAGGCGCGGGCTGCAGGGTGGTAACGGGACTGCGTGATCGCGATCCGGTAGAGGGCGGCGTTGAGTTGGCGGTTGCCGCCGCGGGCAAGCCGGTGTCGCTGGTTTTTGCCTGGGCTTGCTTCGAGTGGTGCGACGCCGCTGTGGCGTGCGAGTTGTGCGTCTGTTTTGAAGCGTCGGCGCGACTGCGGCCGGCCGCTGTTCGAGTTCCTGGTCGAGCTCGGTGATCTGGCGTGTCAGCGGGCGGCAGCGGTTGACGAGCTCGCGTGCGATCCGCGCCTGGACGTCCTGCTCACGCCGTGCCAGCCAGCGGCCGACGCGTTCGAGGTGACTCGCCCGGTCGAGTCTCCGCAACGGGACGACCAGGGTCGGGTCGAGCTCGTGCAGGTGCCAGCGCAGCCGCTGCTGTGTCCGCCTGCGCTCGTCGACGAGATGGTCGCGATGGTCAACCAGCAGCTTGATCTCGCGATGGACATGCTCACCTGGCTGAGGCCGCGGCAGGTCCGGCTCGCGCAGCGCCGCCCTGGCGACCGCGAGCGCGTCGATCGGTCCGACTTCCCGCGTGTCCTGCCGGCGCGGCGTTCCGGGACCGTCAGCTTCGGCGAGACCCGTACCAGCTCCTCGCCCAGGCCGAGCAGCTGCCGCTCCAACCACGGCGTCAAGAGCCTGCAGTCCTCGATCGCCCAAAGGCGCTCCGCATCGAAGGCTGAGGCCTAGCCGATCAGCTCATCGCTGCCTACCCTCACCGTCCGCTCGTCGAGCATCCGGCCGGCCTCGTCGACCGCCACCGCGGTCACCGACTGCTTGTGTACGTCCACTCCGATCACGATCATCTAGCTCGCCTCCAAAATTGCCGTTGGGGGCGACCGGCGAACGGACAGACCTCAATCGAGGCGAAGCCACGCTCCCATCAGGTCACGTTCGACGGTCTCGGTCGGCGGCGGCGACACAACGCTGGATGGTCAGACCACTTACGGGACGACATTCGGAATCGAGTCAGCCGCTGCCGATCGAGCCTGCGCCAGCTACCGGACGCTGCCGCTCGCCGAGAATGACATTGAGTTCCTGGATGCCGCCCGAGTAAGAGCATGTAGCGTTTTGCGCGTGGCCCGGTTCGTCATCGATTGCGAGACGCTGCTACTGATGGCCTCCGGGGATATTGAGGTTGCGCCGAGCCATCGACTTTTCGCGCCGACGCTCGTTCGGTCACAGGCGCTCGCGGCGCTGTACGACGCGGCACGAAACGGCGAGATCTCAGTGGCCGAAGGACTGGAGCGTGTCTCGCGCCTGAATGCCGCGTCGCTGAAAGTCCGGTTCCTCGGAGACAGAGCACTTCAGCGACAGGCGTGGAAGATCGCGGAGCAACTCGGCTGGGAGACGACCTACGACGCCGAGTACGTGGCGCTGACCACACTCCAAGCAGACGCGCTTGTCACGTCGAACCCTAAGCTGGCGCGATCCGTTGCCGGGCTTATCAAGACCGTAACGGTCGACGCCCTGCGTACACCCTGATCATCGCCAGGTGTTCTCCTGCGCGAGCGTCCTGTCGCCGGAGAGCTCCGGCTCTCCCGGAAATTCCTTCCGAGCTAGCGCGGCGAGGACTGATGCGCGCGTTGCTGAAGTACCCGTTAGCGTCGCACCAGACGCCGTACCTCAGGAGAATCCGCTAGACGGTAATGGCCGTGGCGGGTTCGGAGGAAGAGCGGTCTTGGGCCTTTGGAGCGACTGAGGAGGTAGTCCGACACCGAGTGGCGCGATACCGGTTCGCCGAGGGCCGTTTCTACGTCGGTATGGATTGCCTTCGCGCGCATCTCGGAATCCGCGGCGACAAGCACGGCCACGACGGCGCTGCTGACAACTCCGTACCTACGGCGCCCGTCGGACCATCCCGCACCCGCCCCTTCCCGCCGCTGGCGTGGTTGGCGGCGGGGATGAGTGAGACACTGGAGGAGGTCTCCGAAGGGGTGGTTTGAGAGTCCTCCTCTCAGGACCATCTGTTGTTCTGAACACAACGATGTCGCTGCTCAGCGGCATCTTTTTGGTTTGTGTCCTCGCGGCAAATAACTGCTGCTATTCAAACCGCGGGCTACCTGGGGCACCGGAAGCCGTGCCGAAGGGGTCGCCGGTACCAGCCCACGTCTCGCGGGTGCAGCAGTCGATCGCCGCGTTCAGGTACGTCCAGCCGTGCTCGGCAACCCAGACGCTCGTGATCTCGAGATGTCAGAGCACATGAGGTCTGGGCGAGTCCCGAGGGCGGGCTGCGGATCGCCAGCATCGGCCTAGAATTGACATGGATCGGGAAACCGGAGATGGTTGTGTGGCCGCTACGAGGGGGTCTCGGTTTGGACGTCTCGATCTTGATCGTCCGTCTGGCGCTCGCCGCTGTCTTCGCGGTGGCGGCGCTCGCCAAGTTTTCCGATCTGGGCCGATTTCGTCACGCGCTCGAGCGTTTTGGTCTTTCTGGGCGTCTGGCGGAGCCGGCTGGCGTGTTTTTTCCGGTCGCAGAGTTGGCGGTCGCGGCGATGCTGGTCCCGGTCGGGACGGCACGCTGGGCGGCGCTGTCGGCCGTCGTCCTGCTGGCGGCGTTTTCCGCTGTGCTCGTCCGGGTTGTCGTGCGCGGCGAGACGGTCGATTGCAATTGCTTCGGCAGCTTCGGGTCGGCGCGGGTGGGTCGCGGGACGCTCGGTCGCAATGGGGTGCTGCTGGCGATGGCGGGCTTTGTGACGATCGCGGGCTGGAGCGACGGCGGAGCAAGCGCCTTCGCGTGGATCGGTGGTCACGCGGCCCTCGCTGCAGTGGTGGGTGTGGTCGCCATCGTGACGGCGGCGCATCTGGCCTTCTCGTGGCAGCTCTTCAGGCAGAATGGCCGGCTGCTCGACCGCGTTTCCGCTCTCGAAGCCGGGCACGGCTCCGGCAATGACGGTCTCGCGGTTGGCGAACCCGCTCCGTACTTTGCCCTTCCGGACCTCGACGGCCAGAGGGTCGCCCTCGAAGACCTGCTCACCGCGGGCCGCGGCGTGCTCCTCGTTTTCATCGATCCCGCTTGCGTGCACTGCAACCCGCTGCTGCCCGCGCTCGGACGTGCGCAGGCCGACCCCGACGGGACGCCGGTCGCGTTGATCAGCAACGGCGCAGTCCACGACAACCGGGCGAACGCCGAGGAGCACGGGATCGTCCGGGTGCTGCTCCAGGACGAGTTCGAGGTGGCCGAGAGCTACCACGTCTACGGGTCGCCAGGCGCCGTGCTCGTCGATGCGGCAGGCAGGATCGCCGCGGAGCGCAAGAGTGGTGCGAAGGCGGTTGCGGCCGTCCTCGAGGATCTCGCTCCTCCTGCGCCCGGGCTCGCCGCTGGCGTCTACGCGGACGCGGGCAGGCAGTGAGGGAGTGGTTCGACAGCCGCGCGGACGACGCCCCGAGGTCGCTGCCGCCGGAGAAGGAGCGCAAGGTGCGCGAGATCAAGGCGGCGCTCGAGGAGTCGGACGGCTTCCTCAGGGCGCAGTTCGTCAGCCTCGCCTCCTTCGAGCGTTACGCGATGAAGCACGTTGTCCGTCGGCTCGACTACCTCGGGTCGGCGATCAACACCCTCGCGAAAATCCATGCGGAGCTTCTGCGCGCTCGCGACCGGCTGGAGAGGCTCCACACGGGCTTGCGCGCCGAGAGTCTCCTGCGTAGCGCCCTGACCGAGACTGCGGCGGCCGTGGACGCCTGGCGCCGCGGGCTCGACTCGACAGAGATCCGCGAGGTCGACGCCTCGATCGTCGTCATGCAGCGTCATTTCAAGAAGGCGGGCGTGCTCGGCCGGGCGGGCGCTCGCGACTTGAGACAGGGGCGGTGAGCGTGGAGCACTGGTTCGACCGTCTCTCGCGGCCCCACACCCGGGCGACGGTGCTGAAGGCCGCTCTGGCGGCCGGCGCCGCGGCGGCCCTTCCGGCCCTCCGCACCCCACGCGCCTGGGCCACGCCGACGGAGCCCTGCTTCGGACCTTGCAACGATGACGCAGCAGCGGAATGGCACAACACGGTCAACGATGTGGGACCGAGCGGTTGCAAGCACAACATTTTGAAAGGCGTAGCGGTCACGGTGGTGGGCCCGCTAGGGGTCGGGGGGATATTGCTCACCCTCTGGGGCGTCTCCGACTTCGAAAGCTGCATGGCCTCCGCCGAGCTGAAGTGGCACCGGGAGGTGCTGAAGTGCAGAGGCTCCGAGTGCGGCGATCCCAAGAAGTATCCTGGCGGCAAGGCGCCGAAGCCGCGTCCGAAATGTAGCCCCGCTCAGGAGATCGAATGCGGAGACATCTGCTGCAACAACATCGCCGAGTGCTGCTCCTGCAAGAGCGGCTATGCCTGCTGCGCCTCCGGAAGGCAATGCGGTTGCTGCGGTTCCTGAGACACGCAGGCTGCGAGCGCGACGCCGAACGACCGCAGTAGGCGATCACCGAGCGACTTCAACCACCACGGGCGATCAAGCCCGCGCCCTCAGCTCCGGCGCTCCGTCTATCACGCGGGCGGAAAGAGCCGATAGTGCCCGTGCCGTGTCCGCTCGAGCGGCGGGTTCTGGGCCCTCGCGCGCGTGAGGAGGAAGTCGGAGACCGAGAACCGCGAGACCGGGCCACCAAGAAGACGCTCAACCTCTTCGTGGATGGCCTTGGCTCGCATCTCCTCGCCTGACTCGGTCAGGACGGCCAGAACAGCTGCGCTGACCGTGCCGAAGGCCCGCCGACCGTCTGACCAGCCTGCTCTCTTTTTGGCTTGAGTACTGGCTTGGCGGCGCGAACGTGTCGTGAGACACTGGAGGAGGTCACCGAAGGGGTGGTTTGAGAGTCTTCCTCTCAGGACCAAATTTTCAGATAGCAAGATGTCTTATTCAAACCCGCACAGCACGCGGCGCGGGGACGGCCACGACGCGGGGGCCGAACGTGCCGAATTGGCGCCGGCCGTCCGACCATCGCTACTCGCCAGGTCCGTAAAGTCGGTCCAGTCGTCATGCTCGCGAGCCGCGGAACCCCAAGCGCCGCCAGCACCGTCTCATAGAACCGCGCGCTCTCGCGGTAGTCGCTGGCGTGGACTTGGACGTGGTCGAAGACTCTGAGCGACCATCCCATTCCCCGACGCTCATGTCTCGAACGATCGAACAGGCGAAGCGGGGAGCAACCGCTGCCTGGGCCGGCGTTCAGGAATGATGCTCCGAGCCGCGGAAGCCCTAGCCTCAGCTTCGTCGAGGGTCGAGACATACGCGCTCAGCGAAGAGCCTCCTCGAACCGTGGGTCGTCGCGTACGGGGGCGAAGTCGTCATCTATGCGCGCGTCCTCGCGGCACTGATGCAGTGACGTCGAGGGTCGCGAACGTGAAATGGGCGAGCGTGCGGGAATTTCACCAGAGGCGCACAGCGCGTTCAGTTCTCCCTGCCGATTACCCTGGCGCGAGTGGAGTGCGCGATGAAGCGATGATCGATTGGCCGTCCGTGCGGGCAGTGCATCTGGCGGCATTCGGAGATTACGGCCAGGTTGTTGCGAACCTCGTCGACGACCTGCGCGACGCTGTAGCGCGAGGCGAGGGGCTTTCACTCGTGGCGGTGGAACGAGACCAGGTCAACCACGCCGGGTATTACGCAGCGTTCGTCATTGACCCGGACGGGAACAACGTCGAAGCAGTCTTCCACGGGGACCGCCAGCTGCTAGCCGCGTGATGCTCGCTTGGGCCAGTTTTCGGGGATGCTCGCTGATCGCGCTGCGATGGTCATGCCGAACGCATCACCGCGACCCAGCACCGTTCCTAGCGTTCGTGGGGGCGCGTGGCCGGAGGCGCGAACGGCGTGCCCCAATTACCATCGCCACCTATGGCCGAGGGTGTCGTCATCCGTCCCGAGCGCGACGCGGACCATCCCGTGATCGCGGAGGTGGTCCGCGCGGCATTCGTCGGACACCCCGACGAGGTCGCGTCGTTCGTCGAGCGCATTCGGGCGTCGGAACAGTTCATTCCGGAGCTGGCGTTGGTCGCCGAGGACTCCTCCGGTGTGATTGCTCACGTGATGCTGAGCTGGGTCGGCGTTGAAGGCGGATCCCGTACAAGGATCCTCAATCTCACGCCGGTGTCGGTTCGGCCTGACCGCCAGCGCATCGGTGTGGGGGCACGGCTGATCCGGGACGCGCTCGGCCGCGCCGAAGAAGCAGGCGAGCCTGCGGTCATGGTCGAGGGCATTTCCGCGTACTATCCCTGCTTCGGCTTCGAGCAGGCGAGCGCGCTAGGTTTCATCTCCCCGCATCCGAAGATCCCCGACGACGCTTTCATGGTCAAGCGGCTCCCGGGATATAGCCCCGACCTCGCCGGTCGGATCGTCTATCCGGCCGCGTTCGACGCTCTCGGGTACTAGCGACCGGTCTGAGAAGGGCGGCGCACTCGGCGGGTCGCAGCGTGCCTAACGAAGTCCACGAGCGTCGGCTAGGAGAACCCTCGGCTGCGCCAGTGTTCGGGAATGACCCCTGACGCTATGCTCGTTGAGTGCGCCGGGAGACGATCGACGGGCTGTGCTTATGGCGATAACTCTTCGGACGTTCGCAGACAGCGATCTCGACGCCCTCTTTACCTGGGAGAGCGATCCTCGTGCGGTCCG
>JBBRYP010000081.1:0-14705 GCA_038237515.1 Gaiellales bacterium | reverse complement strand
GGTCATAGCAGCGGGGGTACACCTCTTCCCATTCCGAACAGAGAAGTTAAGCCCGCTTGCGCCGATGGTACTCGGAGGGCAACCTCCCGGGAGAGTAGGTCGCCGCCGAATTACCTTCGAGGCCGCCTTCGGGCGGCCTCGGCCGTTTAATTTAGGGGCCTGTCCAAAAAGTGAACCAGGGCGCCTGACAGGCGTCACGCGCCTCGATCCGGCGTCCTCGGTCGCGCAGATATGCCTGCATATCGACGCTCCCTGCGTCCTTGCCTCGAGACGGGTGCCGCCTGTCATTCACCGTGGCCACTTTCCGGGCAGGCCCTTATTCTCGGAAGCCGCTGGAGAGTACGCAAGGCAGGCTCTCGGCCACTTTCTCGGCCTGCCGACGCTCAGGCCGCGCGGCGGCGCTCGCTCCAACCGGGATCGAGAGCGCGCAGGCGCCGCACCCGCTGCTCGACGGGAGGGTGGGTGGCGAAGAGGGCGGCGAAGCCCTCGTCGGCGTACGGGCTAGCCGTGTGAAGTGGTTCGAGCGTGGGCGTGCCGGCGAGTGAAACCGCCTCCCGCGCCAGCTCGAGTCGCACGAGCGCGTCGGCCAGGCCGTGCGGCGAGCCGCACCACGCGGCGGCGAGAAGATCGGCTTCGAATTCGCGCTTCGGTGAGAGGAGCAGGTGCACGAAGGCTGCGGCGACGGGGCCCAGCAGGAAGAGCAGCGCGCGCTGGAGAAACCCGCCGATCCGGCTCGTCTCGACGATCGCCGCTGCGAGGACGGCTGCCGTGGTCTGCACGAGGAGATCGCCGTTGCGGAGGTGCGCCACCTCGTGCGCCAGGATCCCTTCGATCTCCGCCGGCGCCGCGACCGCCAGGAGGCCGCTGCTGAGTCCGATCACCGAGCCGCGGCCGCCGCGGCCGGCAGCGAGAGCCCGCGGATAGACGTCGGCGATCAGGTAGAGCCTCGGCCGCGCCACGCCTGCCTGGAGCGTGAGTCGATCGAGCGCCGAGTGGAGTCCCGGTGCCTCCGCGGGCAGAAGCTCGCGCGCGCTCCCCAGCCCCGTGATGAGGCGGTCTGCCGACCAGAGGACGAGTCCCAGCAGGAGCGCGCCGCAGAAGACGAAGATCGATGCGATTCGGTATCCGCCGAGCGCCCAGCCCATCGCGCCGAGTGACACGCAGAGGGCGATGGCGAGCAGGCACGCCTTCAGCAGGTTCCGGGCCGCGGCGAGCCCAATCCCCACCTGCGAGGCTACGTCTCTTCCTGGTCGTCCTCGGCCAAGCCGCGCGGCGGCCAGTCCGGCTCGGGAGCGTCGCAGCGGCTCGAACAGTGGAGCGAGGCGATGTTCTGGAGCGGAATCAGGATGTGCCCGTTCAGCTCGATGTGGGCGACGTCGTCGACGTAGCAGTACGCGGTGAGCACGCCGTCCTGGTAGTCGCCGCCGAAGAGGGCGACCTCGACCTGCTCCCCCTTGTACTTGTTCGTGTAGTCCTCCACTCGAGGTCAGTCTAGATACTCGATCGTCGATTCACGCGAGCCGGGTCGGTGGCCGAGACGCGGCGCGGGATCAGCACGCCCACCCACCGGATCGCGAGGCCCGCCACCGTCGGTGACTGCGCCACGAAGTGGCGGGCGGTCGACCGCCCTGCTCGATCTGCGGCCATCCCCGACGGGTGTGCGGGTCACCGATCAACCATCTACCCGCATCCAGTTGCCGTTCTCGAACGCCAGGGCGTACACCGCGCAGTTCTCCAGGCGCGGAATCGTCTCCGCCGGAAGGGTATGCCGCCGCAGCGCTCGCAGCGAGCCACCGTGGGAGACGATCAGGATCCGGTCCGCACCCCCGTGGCGCAGGGCGATGCGCTCCACCGCCCTGAGAACGCGACTGAGGTGCTGGTCGCGAGTCTCCCCGTCGTGGTGGTGGGACTCCGGAAAGCGCTCCTCGATCTTCTCGCGGGTGAGGCCGGACCACGACCCGACGTCGATCTCCCGGAGGCCCGCGTCCCTCGTCACGGGCAAGGCGTGCGCGGCGGCGACGACCTCCGCCGTCTCGAGCGCGCGCCGGAGGTCGCTCGCGTAGATGGCATCGAGGCCCACCCCTGCCAGCCGAAGCGCCAGCTCCCGAGCCTGCTCGCGTCCGCGGTCGTTCAGTGGCGGGTCGGCATGACCCTGGAGACGGCCTTCACGGTTCCAGTCGGTCTCCCCGTGGCGCGCGAGCAGGATCGTGGTCGCCACGGCGATTACGCTACCGGCCGTGGATCTCGGCCTACGCGACCGCGTCTGCATCGTCACCGGCTCCACCGGCGGGATCGGTCTCGCGACCGCGAGGCTGCTCGCGGAGGAGGGCGCGGCCGTCGTCGTCTGCGGGCGCGACCCGGAGCGGGTCGAGCGGGCGCGCCTGGAGGCCGGTGCCGATCTCGGGGTCGCCTGCGACCTGGCTCAGGCGAGCGGTCCGAAGGCGCTCGTGGCGGAGAGCATCGCCACGCTGGGCCGGCTCGACTGTCTCGTAAACAACGTCGGGATCGCTTACCAGCGCACCTTCGAGGAGCTCGCCGACTCCGACTGGCAGGAGCTTTGGCAGCTGAACGTGATGAGCTACGTGCGCTCGATTCGCGCAGCCCTGCCGGCGCTGCGCGAAACCGGATCGGGTGTGATCGTGAACGTCTCCTCGACGGCGGGCAAGCGTCCGTCGGCCAGCATGCCCGACTACTCGGTCACCAAGGCGGCGGTGCTCTCGCTGTCGCGCCTCGTCGCGGACGTGTACGCGAAGGACGGCATCCGCTGCAACGCCGTCGCCCCGGGGCCGACCGCGACGGAGGCCTGGCTCGGACCGGGAGGCCTCGCCGACCAGCAGGCGGAGCGGAGCGGGAAGACGCGCGAGCAGGTGCTCGCGGCGGTCGGGCAAGGGCGGCCATTGGGCCGTCTCGCGGAGCCGGAGGAGATCGCGGCCGTGATCGTGTTCCTATGTTCCGATCGAGCGAAGTACGTGACGGGTGCCGCCTGGAGTGCAGACGGCGGCACCGTTCCCATCATCGTGTAGGCGTTCGATGGCCCGGCCGTGCCCGGGAGTAGTCTGGGGAGCGCGATGCCGAAGCTCGCCTCAACCGTTGCCGACACCTTCGCCGCGCGCGTCCGCGAGCTCGAGAAGCGTTCTCTCTCGCCGCTCGCGGTGCGCTCCTACGAGACGGGTGGACGCCTGCGGGGGGAACGAGAATCCGACCTCCGGACGCCGTTCCAGCGCGACCGCGACCGCATCGTCCACTCGAAGCCGTTCCGCCGGCTGAAGGGGAAGACTCAGGTCTTCATCGACCCGTCCGGCGACCATTACCGGACCCGGATGACGCACACCCTCGAGACGACGTCGATCTCGCGGGTGGTCGCCCGCGCACTTCAGCTGAACGAGGACCTCGTCGAGGCGATCGGGCTCGGCCACGACATGGGGCACCCGCCCTTCGGGCATGCCGGCGAAGAGACGCTGGACGAGGTGCTCCACCTGCGCTTCGGCCGGCGGTTCCGGCACAACGAGCAGTCGCTCGCGATCGCAGAGCAGCTGAACCTGACTGCCGAGGTGCGCGACGGCATCCGCACTCACACCGGCCCGGTCGAGCCGGCCACGCTCGAGGGAAAGATCGTGCGTCTCGTCGACCGTGTCGCCTACATCAACCACGACATCGACGACGCGATCAGGTGCGGGATCCTCGCGGAGGCCGACCTGCCTCACGAGGAGATCGAGCTGCTCGGAGCCCGTGGGTCGGAGCGCATCGACACGCTCGTGCGCGATCTCGTCGAGACCTCGGCGAGCGGTGGTGGGATCGCGCAGTCGGACGAGGTTGGCGAGGCCATGCTGTCGCTGCGCTCGTTCATGTTCGCGCGCGTGTACCTCGGCGAACACTCGGTCGCCGAGCACGAGCGGGCGAGGGCGGCGGTCCGCTCGATCTTCGACCACCTCGCCGAACGCGGCACCGGATCGGACGAGATCGTGGCCTTCGTCTCCGGCATGACCGACCGGTTCGCACTGTCGTACGCGGGAACGCTGTAGTGGCCCGCATCAAGGACGTCTCCGTGGAGGAGGTGAAGGCCGCCGCCGACATGCTCGCGGTCGTCCAGCAACGCACGCCGCTCCGCAAGCAGGGAGCTCGGTACCAGGGCCGCTGCCCCTTCCACGAGGAGCGGACGCCGAGCTTCTCGGTCAACCCGCAGGACAAGCTCTTCTACTGCTTCGGCTGCCAGAAGGGCGGCGATCTCATCTCCTTCGTCCGCGAGACGGAGCAGCTCGACTTCACCGGTGCGATCGAGTGGCTCGCCGAGCGCTTCAACATTCAGCTGGAGTACGAGGAGGGCTCGCCGAGGCAGGAGGCGACGCGCCGCCGCCGGGACCGGCTCTCCGCGCTGCTGGAGCAGGCGGCCGTCTTCTACGAGCGCCACCTCTGGGAGGCGCCCGCGGCCGAGCTCGCCCGCGCGCACCTCGCGCAGCGCGGACTCGAGGAGGAGGTCTCACGGGCATACCGCCTCGGCTTCGCCGCCGGCGGCTCGACGCTCGTGCGGAAGGCGCTGGAGAAGGGTTTCACCCACGAGGAGCTCGTTGCCGCAGGGCTCGTCGGGCGGCGGGGCGGCGACTACTTCGGCGGCAGGCTCGTCTTCCCCCTCGCGGATCCGCGCGGCCGCGTGGTCGGGTTCCAGGCGCGGCGGCTCCGCGACGACGACCCGTTGCGCGCGAAGTACGTGAACTCGCCCGAGAGCGAGCTCTTCCGGAAAGGTGACCTGCTCTACGGGCTCGACCGCGCGCGCAGCGCCATCGCGAAGCAGGATCGGGCAGTCGTCGTGGAGGGCAATCCCGACGTTCTCGCGCTGGCCCAAGCAGGTCTCGAGCCCGTCGTTGCCTCGATGGGAACGGCGCTCACGGAACGCCAGCTGAAGGAGCTCTCGCGGCTCACCAGGCGGGTCTACCTTGCCTTCGACGGCGACGCGGCCGGGGAGACGGCGACGCTGCGCGGAATGGAGCTCGCCGTCGCCCAGGGTCTCGACGTCCGGATCGTGCCGCTCCCGGCCGGGCGCGACCCCGCCGACCTCGCGGGAGACTTCGAGCCTTTGCTCGGGCGCTCCGAGAACTACCTCGTCCACCGCGTCCGGCTCGAGATCGAGCGTGCAGCCGACCGGCAGGAAGGGTTCATGCGCGTCCGCGAGGTGCTAGAGCGCTTCGAGGACTCACCCGAACGTCAGGATGCGTTGCGGCTCGTCGCGGATCGCCTCGAGCTCCCGCGCGAGCTCCAGTCGGGGCTCGCACCCCGAATCTCCGGAGCGGCGGCGCGGGTGTCGGCGAACGTCGTCGAGACCGGCGATCGCCTCGAGCGCAACGTCCTTGCCGGCTGCGTTCGGCACCCGGAGCTCGTGCCGGCGCTCGCCGAGCTCTCGGCGGACCATCTCGACGACGACCTCCACCGAAGGCTGCGCGAGCACCTCGTCGCCGGCGGCGAGCCGGGAGAGGATCTCGTCCCCCTGCTCGCCGAGCTCGACGCGCGGGCCGACGCCGAGGCGATCGACGTCCCCACCGCCAGGGAGCTCCTGCTGAAGCTCCGGGAACGCGGCCTCCACCGCGCGCTGAAGGCAGCGCCGCTCGAGCGCGTGCCCGAGCTCCAAGCCGCGCTCCAGAGGATCCGCGAGGCCGCCGTCGAGCACGTGTAGCGGCCGACCGGTGGCTACAATGGCCGCCGGCCGAGCACCGTTCCCCGGTAGCTCAATTGGCAGAGCATCCGGCTGTTAACCGGAGGGTTGTTGGTTCGAGTCCAACCCGGGGAGTCGTCGAAAGCTGCTGCAAAAGCGGCTTCTTCTGTGGAGTCGGGTCTATTCGGCGCCGGGGGTTGGTACCGGACTTGGTACCGGCAGCGCTCCGAACAGCCGCTCCTCGCTCCGCTCAGCAGCACCCGGGAAGAGCACCTGGGAGGCGTGTATGTAGCGCTCGGTGATCGACCCCTGGGAGTGGCCGGCTTTCATCTGAACGTACGCCTGCGGGTTGCCGGCAGCGGCGTCGTGCGTCAGGGCCGTGTGGCGCATGTCGTGCCAGACCCGGAAGGGCTTCACGATCCCCGCGTGCTTGAGAGCGGGGCGGAGGTAGCTCCGAAAGAGCTTCGACGGGTCGAGGGGGGTGCCAAGCTGCGGGTGGCCGAAGATGATCGAGTCGTCGCTGCGGTACTGCGACGCCGCCCACTGCTCGTGAAGAGCGTCGCCGACACGCGTGCCGAACTCGAGCATCCGTCGGGAGGTGCGGCTCTTCGGCGTCGTCATCTCCCCGCGGACGAACGATCGCCGCACCGTCAGGCGCCGCTCGAGCAGCTGGACGTCCCCCCACGCGAGCGCGAGCAGCTCGCCGCGCCGTAGGCCGGTGCCGAGCGCAACGACGACGAGCCGGCGAGCGATCGCCCACCAAGCTCGCTCGTCCTCCTCGGCTGCGGTCTCTAGTTCCGCGTACGCGGCAAGGAGCGCGGCAACGTCGGACTCGGTGAGGACGTGCATCTCCGGCGCGTCCCCTCGCGGCCGATCGATCAGCGCGACGGGGTTCGCTGGCACCAGCCGCCAGCGGAGCGCGACCTTGAGCATCACGCTCAGGGTCGTCAGGTGGTTGTTGATCGTCTTCCGGCTAGCCGCTCCAGTGTCTTTGCCGCGATGTAGCGGTCGATCAGCTCCGGCTCAGCCGCGAGCGTCGCGAGCTCGACATCTCCGAAGAACCCGTTGAGGTGACCGCGGACGACCTGCTTGTAGTCGATCACCGTCGACGTCTTGAGGCCCCGGCCTGGGATGAACTCCTCGAGGAACCGCTCGGCGAAGTCGCGGAAGAGCAGCCGTTCGGGTTTCCGCCACCGCCCGTGTTCGACGCGATCAAGCCGCTTCCCGAGCTCACGCTCCGCACGCTGACGGTTCCACCCGTCCGCCTCGCGTCCGAGCCGCTCCTTCACCTGCCGGCCGTCGACGTCGAGGAACTTGACGTAGAAGACAGCGCCGCGCATCCCATCGCGCCGGATTACAGCGGCGCCGCTAGGCACGGGCCTTCTTCTTCGTCGTCTTCTTCTTCTGGGTTTCTCCCTTTGGGCGCTTGCCGGCCTGCCAGTCTTCAAAGGACGCCCACGCCTCGCCCTTCTCACCCGGTGAGTTCGCTTCGCGCCAGCCGTGGTAGATCTCAAGCTGGAGGGTGCCGCGCCGGACGCGCTCGTACAGCTTCGCGCGCTCACGGAAGAACTCGGGGTTGCGTTCGCGGAACCTGTCCCGAGCAGTCACCTTGGCGCACGCCGTCAACCGCCCGATAGCCGGTCGGAAGCACGCCTGTGGATTGCCGCGCGCACCTAACCAGGGAAGGCCGCAGTTGATGCACGGACGAGGCTTGAGAGGCCCACGACGTAGGAGCTCTTGCAGGGCCAACGTGCAGAGCGACGGGAAAGGCCAGAATCCTTGCGGCGCGGCCATGCGGGCGGTTCCTCTGCCTGTGTGTTGGATGGCTCCCAGATGAGCGCCGAGCTCTGCTGCATCGAAGACGCCGTGGGCGGCCGAGGCGACGGCGCGCTCGAACTGCAGGCCGAGCTGGAGAAGGCGCTCGGGAGGCGGAAACGCTGGGCCTGGGAAGACTTGGCCGCCCAACTCGGCCGTGCCCGTAACGCCGTGGGTGGACGTGAATTCCGACGGGTACCAGAGGAACAGGTAGTTGAGGTAGGCGTCGTCGTGACCGTAGCTTGTCGTTCCGTCCTCGTTCTCAGTAGCGAAGTGTCGAATCCGTAGGAGCCCGAGCGCGACGTCCACGAGGCGCTCGAGGCGCCAAGGCCCGTGGCTCGGACCTGCGTCGAATTCGTCAGTCGCTTTCGCCGAGCCGTACTCCTTACCGCTCTCGTCGACGACTCGGATCAGCCCGTATCGCAGTGTGAAGGACAAGTGGTCGGCCACGCCCCGAGGATACCTTGTTTTCCTGTGACGTCAACACTCAGGCATCACACGGCTGCGCGTTCCTCTGCTAGGCTCCCGCGCGGGAGCCATGGTATTCCCCAAAGAATCCACTACAAGGACTGTTGGGCCGGCTCGCCTCCATAGCGAAGGGCCGATCCTCAAGGCCTGGATGGCCCCGCAGCGGCCCAGTCAAGCCGACATCGTCCGCGAGAGCGGGCTGAGCAAGGGGTTCGTCAGCAACATCCTTGCCGGGCGGAAGCGGCCCACGCCGCGGTTCATCGAGGCTTGTCGGCGGCTCGGGTTCCCCGTCGAGCTGATCTGGAACGAGAGCGGCGGGACGTAGGCGATGCCTGAAAAAGAAGGACGGCGCCCCCACGGCGCCGCCCCCGATGCTTCGTCTACCAGTCCTCCGACGATAGCAACCGAGAGCGCGGCGCCGGTAGACCGGCTGTTGAACGCCGACGAGGTCGCGGCCCGCCTCGCTGTCCCGGTGAGTTGGGTTCGGGAGTCGTCGCGGTCGGGTGTGCTCCCGTCGCGCCGCTTGGGCAGGTATGTCCGTTACTCGTGGGTTGACGTCGCCGCGTGGCTCGACGAGCAGCGGTGTGGCGGACGGTCGACCCGGCTGCGGCGCTATTCGGAGCTCGGGTCGTGAGCGTCTCGGCAGCAGGCGGATGACCGGCGGCGAGCTTCAGGCCGCGATCGTGGAGGCAGCGCGCATGCTCGGCTGGCGGGTGGCGCACTTCCGGGCGGCGCGGACGGCGCACGGCTGGCGAACGCCGGTCGCGGCGGACGGAGCCGGCTGGCCGGATCTCTGCCTCGTCCGCGAGCGGATCATCTTCGCGGAGATCAAAGGTGACGGTGACCGAGTCCGGCCCGATCAGCAGGCGTGGCTGGACACGCTGGCCGCGGCGGGTGCAGCCGTCTACGTTTGGCGCCCGCAGGATTGGACGGGTGGACTGGTCGACCCCGTGCCCGCCCCGACGCGAACGGAGGCAGCGTGAGCGTCGCGACGGCCCCGCTAACGCCGCTGCAGATCGTCCTCGGCCGCCTGTTCGACGTGTTCGCACTCAGCGAAGAGCTACTCGACGAGCGGGCGCAAAGCGCGTTCTGGGAGATCAACCGATGCCGGACAGACCGGGAGCTTCTCAACCGCCTCGAGCCTGCTGACTTGTTGAGCGGCGGCGAGTCGTGAGCGCGGATCTGACGTCTCGGCTTGGCCGGCCCCGCAATCGCCGCCCTGCGCGGCGGAAGCCGCCGGCTGAGCCCTTGCAACTCAGCATCTTCGATGTTCCGTCCGCGGTCGATGAGGAGCTGGACTTCGACACGTGGATGCGGTCGCTGCCGCCGACGCCCTACCCGGAGATCAACGAGCGGATCGACAGCGAGCGCCGGAGCCGTGGAGTGGGGCGGGCAGGTTGACGACGCGCCAGACGACGCTTCACCCGATCACCTCACCGGACGTCATGCTCGAGCCGCAAGCGGCCGGTGCGGAGGAGAGCCTGCTCGGCGCGCTGCTGATGGCGGGCGCGACAGGGCCAGCCGCAAGCGACGCCGTCGTCGCCCGCGTCCGTGAGACGGGACTGGCGCCCTCCGACTTCTACGCGCTGAGCCGCGGGACGATCTACCGGGCGGCGGTCGCGGTCGCGGGTCGGCACGAGCCGACGGACGTGATCCTCGTCGCTGACGAGCTCCGCCGCCGGAACGAGTTCGAGGAGATCGGCGGTGAGGCGAAGCTGTCAGAGCTCGCCTACCTGACGACGGCTACCTCGAACGCTGAGCACTATGCGCGGCTCGCCAAGGACGCCTCAGATCGGCTCCGGCAGCAGCAGATCGGGAAGGCGATCGTCGCCGACGCGGACGCCGGTGTCGGAATCGGCGAGAACCAGGACCTGCGCGACAAGGTGCGCTCCCTCCTCGAGCCCCGCCGCGGCACAGGCCTTCAACCGCTGCCGCTCGCCGAGATGCTCGCGGGGCCGCTGCCGCCGATCGAGTGGCACTGCGACCCGCTGATCGAGCGGCGAACGGTCGGCGCTCTCGTCGCCGACGGGTACGCCGGCAAGTCCCTGCTCGCGCTCGACCTGGTGCTCGCGCTGCGGACGGGCAGCCCTTTCCTCGGCTTCGACACCTCCAAGACCCGTTGCGGCTACATCGACCTCGAGAACAGCGAACGCGAAGTCAACCGCCGGCTGCGGAAACTCGGGCTCGCCGCAGACGACGTCGACGGCCTCGTCTACATCAAGGAACGCGTCGACCTCGGCGACGCTGCCGGCGTCGCCCGCCTCCGGTCGACGATCGAGGCGGAAAGCCTCGAGCTCGTCGTCCTCGACTCCTTCCGGCGGCTCGCCCCAAGAGTGGACGAGAACGACTCGTCCGCGATCGCCGGATTCTTCGCGCCGCTGCTCGCGCTCCGCGACGAACTCGGCACGACCTTCGCCGGCAGCTCGATGCCCTCGGCGCCGACCAGGCGATGCTCGAGCAGATCGTCAAGACCCTCCGTGCGCTCCCCGAGTCAGTCCTCAGCAGGAACGAGCTCTCGCTCAAGCTCGGCGTCAGCTACAGCAGCGGCACCTTCCACCGGGCGCTCGACCAGGGCTTCAAAACCGACCGGCTCAGCAAGACCCAAGACGCCCGCAACAAGCCCATGTACGTCGGCCTCGGACCCGTCGAGTTCACCTCCCCCGAAGACGCCGCATGACCTCCGTTTCGCCGGTTCGCCAGCGTTTCGCCAGCGTTTCGCCAAGAGTTGGGAGAAGCCACATGGCCTGATCGGCCTTCGGCCCGCCGCACCCACTGCCGCAGCGCCCCCCTTTTGGATACCAAGGTTGCGGGCGACGTGCGCGATCGCCCGGTCCGGCTCGAAGTAGAAGCCAACAGGACACTCACGCAACTCATCGGAATACTTCCTCGTTGAGCATTCTCCTTCCCCTAGGACAGAGTCTGGCGTCGGAGCCACCCAGAATTCCAGGTCCTTCATCTTGACAAGAGTCGCTGTGTGGCGGAGGATCGTGTCTCCTATGAAGGCAGGCGCCCAGCCCGGTAACACCGTCCCGGCGGATGGAGTACCGCCGCCCGCCGAAGCGGACGCGAACCTGCAGAAGGTCGACCACATCGTGGTTCTGATGATGGAAAACCGTAGCTTCGACCACATGCTCGGCTACCTCTCGATCGACGCAGGCCGAAGCGAGATCGACGGCGTTCCACCCGGCTTCAAGAACAACGCCAGCGGCACCGACTACCCCGTTCACCAGGCGAGGTGTACGAAGCTCGTGAAGGCGCAGGACCCGTGTCACTCGGGCTGGTGCGTCGACGAGCAGACGGCTGGCGGGGCAATGAGCGGCTTTGCCAGCAACTACGCGAAGACCCGAACGGAGTCTTACCCCGGCGACTCAGCGGAGACGGTCCTCGCATTCCACACTGCCAAGCAGCTACCTGTTTACGACTACCTGGCAGACGCTTTCGGGGTCTGCGACCGCTGGTTCTGCTCCGTTCCCGGCGCGACGATGCCAAACCGCTGCTACGCCGTCGCTGGGCGAGCTCAGGGCAGCCGCGACAACATCAACCCGCCCCTTTACCATCTCTCAAGTTTCGTCCGCCATCTCGACCACGCCGGCCGCAGCTGGCGCTGGTATGCCCATGACAACGTTCCTCTACTGTGGTTCATCGACCAGTTCTACGCCTTTGGACACCTCAGCATCCCAACCTATTTCGACCGTCACGACTTTTTCGGGCCGAAGAGCTTCCTGCAAGCAGCCGCCGCTAACCAACTGCCCGATGTCGCGTGGATCGACCCGAACTTCATCGACGTCAGCTTCGGCCCTGAGGGATCAAACGACGACCACCCTCCCTCCGACTTGCGCGCCGGGCAAGATCTCGTCCTGCGCGCATTCCACGCCCTTGCCCGCAGCCCCGCCTGGCCGCGCACGCTCCTGCTCATCACCTACGACGAGCACGGTGGCTTCTTCGACCACGTCCCCCCGCCAGCCGCCCCCGACGACGACGCAACCTTCCGCCGCTACGGCCCGCGCGTCCCCGCCCTCGCCATCTCACCCTGGATGGAACAGGGGCACGTTTCGCACGTGCTCTTCGACCATACCTCGATCATCAAGACCATCCTCATGCGCTTCTGCCAGCGCCCGGACGGCTCTGTCCCAGACATGGGCGCCCGCGTCCATGGCGCGAATCACCTCGGTGCCGTTCTCACAGCTGGGCAACCCCGCCCAGCGCCGTCGCAGGAAGATTACCAGCACTTGATCGACGAAATGAGCCAATTCCACGCCGAACAGCACGCCCAAGCGATGGAGATGATTGCCGCCAGCGCCCACGCCCAACCTGTCGAGCTAACGGACTTCCAAGAGGAATTCCTGGCAGGAAAAATGGCGCTTGAGCAACTCCGTCAACGTGCCCCGCACACTCCCACGTGAGCATCGATTTCATCAAGGCGATCGCTGGCGTCACGGCCCTCGGATCTGCGATCGCGGTGCTCGCCACCGCGACCGGATCGTTTGAACAGATGCAACGCGGCGAACCGCAGTGGTCCGCCGCAGTCTTCTCAGCCGCCCTCATCGCTGGACTCCTCGTCATCGGTGCGGGTTTGACAACGAACACGCTCGAGACGATCCTGATCAGCCTAGCGCTGACCGCGTTCGCGTTCGCCGCAGTCGCCGGCATCTACTTGGTCATCGTCGCGCGCGGGAACCGACCTCCCCCGAGCATTAAGCTCTCATTCAAAGGCACGACGAAAATCGACGTCTCGGGCACCGTCGACATAACCGGAATGAGCCCGAAAGCAATTCTCAAAGTGATAGTAATCGGCGAACGGCCCGGTCGCGGCAGCGACGCTGACACGCACGGCATAGAGGAACGACTCTTCCAAGGTGGACTCGGCCCGGATAACAGCGGCTCAGTATCTCTGCCGCTTGACGTACCGATACCAAAAGGCCGGTACCGCTTCGTGCGCGTGGCGGCTTGGGTCGCGGAAGCACCGGGCTCATGCTTTGTTGACGCTAAAGGATTCGATACTCCCGGCTGCGTCGTCCTACGCGTACCCGCACCCATCGGCGTCCCATTTCCGTCCTAGTCCACACGACCTGACAGCCTTCCTGGACGAAGCGCGGTCGTGAGGGCAGAGCGGCCCGCTCATAAACAAGCCCGAAGGTCGGGATGAGGAGCAGCGGTCTTCGCGAGGCCAATGCCCATGTCCAGGTGGACGATGCGGAAACGATAAGCCGGTCACGCGGCTTGCTGATTGGTCAGGCTCGAGCTCCTGCAACGTCGCGTGTGAGTGTCGAGCGGCCGGACGATGCCGTCCACACGTACGCACCAACCGTTGCTTCCATTGGCAACGATGATACCACACCAACCGAGTGATTTTGGCTCAACCAAGCGGATTAATCGGCGTTTCTCTATATGACATGGAGTCTGACCATCAGCAATGCGCTCGCTCGGGTCAGACTCCGGCGACGGCGCGCGAGTAGGCCGGCTGACGCTCAGGTTCGAGGCTGGCAAGCTCGTGCTTTCAACCGACGGACGGACACGGCCGAGCGGCAGTCCGGGAAGCCCTCAGGACGACGGGCAAATGGCGGGTCGTGTCCGGCCCGGGCGCCTACGCCGGAGCGACGGGGAGCGGCTCCGTCGTCTTCCTATCGACCGAGAATCGCAGCCTCACACCCCCGACGCGGGCAGGCCCGATCACGACCTCGGGGCTCCGTCTCCTGACCGGCCTCGTCTACGAGCTTCCAAACTCCCGCTTCGGCGCACTCCGGCCAGAAGCTCACCACCTCCGGCGGCTCGTCGTCGGTGAGGCAGGCGCGCCAGCGCAGGGTCTCGGCGCCGGACGCCTCGCGGCCACACTCGCCGCAGGTGAGCGTGTCCACGAATGGCAGCGTAGACCGGAAGCAGCGGCCCCGCTGGGTCTCGGCGGGGCGCGCTCCGGTCGCCGCGGGGCTTAGCGGGTTCCCGAAAGCGCTCGCGCCGTCGCTGTTCCTACCCACCTCCGCGCGCCGTCCAGCCCGACCGCCTGCAGGCGGTAGCGAACGGCTCCGCGAACGCCGGGCCGGTCGACGAATGAGTACGCGTGACCCCCGGCGGTGCCGCCGAAGACACCACTGATCAGGCTGTGGTTCAGCCGCACGAGCTTTCCGTGCTCGGTCCTGTAGAGGTTGAAGCCGAGCAGGTCGGCCTCTGAGGCGGTTCGCCACCGCAGCAAGACCCGACCCGCGCGCGACGACGCGTCGAAGCGGCTCAGACGCACGGCGGTCGGCCCACCGATCTCGAGACTCCAGCCCCCCGAGATGCTGCCGCTGTCGGCAACGTCGAAGTCCGGGACGTACAGGCTCCAGGTGCCGTTCGGCGTCGAGGCGTTCAAGCCCGCGAGCGTCGTTCCGTACGGGCCGCCCGGCGCCGGGGCCGAGAAGGTATCGCTCGGATAGTAATTCGACGGCTGGTACATCCCGCTGCCGAAGCAGCCGGTGTCCGGCAGCGGCGCCGCGGCGGCGTCGCTGAAGGTGAGGGTGAGGTTGCTGACCGAGCACTTGGGCGTAAGGACGTTTCCCGCGCCGTCCATCAGCACGACGTTCTGCCCGCCCGGAGCCACCAGCAGGACCCCCACGTCGTCTGTCGAGGTGTGGCTGAACCCGTTCAGCGTCACGCTGACGTTGGTCGCGTCCCAGGAGCCGGGGGGATTGAGTCGGGCGTAGCCTCCGCGTTGACCTGGTAGTCGACGAGGAGGTACGCCCTGATGGCGAGCATAGTCCCGAGCGAGCGGCTGCGCCGCGAGCTCGCAGATGTAGTTGCCGGG
>JBBRYP010000080.1:0-15131 GCA_038237515.1 Gaiellales bacterium | reverse complement strand
CCCCCGAGACCCCCCGGCCGCCTACACCCTTCGAGGAGTTATCGCTGCGGCTCCGCCTCCGCTCCAAGGGGGGAACGGAGTTCCCCCCTTCGCCCCCTCCGGGCACATGCACTCGCCTACCGGCTCGTGCATACCAACACCTCTCCATCCTCGCCGAGGAGGTTCTCTGGGCACAGACGCTCTCCATCACCGTCCGGGTCGGGTTCTCCATCACCGCGGAGGACAGCGTCTGGGACCACGAGCCCTCCAGCACCGGTCTGGGGGAGAGCTTCCCCAGCAGCCGTCACGGCAGCCCGGGAGATCATCCCTGGGCGCGCTTGCTTGTCGGAGCCATCCATTGGTATCTGCGGGGCCGAAGGCCCAGTCCAGTTGTGCCGAGGGGGCTGATGGGGGAAAGCCACTTTCCCCCAGCCAGCGGAGCCGCAGGCGGAGCGTCCAACTGCTCCCGCCTGTATGGCCGCCGGGGGACTCCGGGGAGGCGAGAGCCCCCCGGAAGAGCGAAACGATTCACCGCCCCTCGCCCCGCCTCGGTCGCACTCGATCGCGCTCCGCAAAGCCGCCTGCCTGGCCCTCCGGAGACGCAAGAGACTTCACTCCCCACCCCGCGCCGCGCCCCGCCCGCCCTACGCCCACGCCGAGCCGGGGCTTCGTTTTGTAGTCTCGCGCGATGCTCGTCGCAGGCGATCAGGTTCCCGAGGCGACCGTCTGGCTGCGGCCGCACGAGGCGGTCACGATCGCGACGCTCGTCGAGGCGCAGGCCGGGCTCTTCCTCTTCTACCTCTTCGACTGGTCGTCCACCTGAACGAACGAAATGGAGCTTCTGCGTGACAGGAGAGTGGACTTCGAGCAGGCGGGCGTCCGGCCGTTCGGGATCTCTCGGGACTCGCCCTGGACGCACGTCGCCTGGTCGCAGGCGCTCGACCTGAACTTCGACCTCGTCTCGGACTGGAACGGTGACGCGACGCGGGGGTTCGGCGTCGCACGCGAGTTCCGGGGGCTCCGAGACGTGTCGGACCGGACGGCCTTCCTCCTCGACCGCGGCGGTACGGTCCGCGGCGCATGGCACTACGCCACGGGGCAGGTACCCGACCTGGACGAGCTGCTCGCCGCCGCGCGAGCCTCCTGACGAGCGCCCCGGGCCGGGCGATCCGCCGCGGGCTCGAGCGTCCCGCGGGCCTGGCGGCTCCCACACGCTCCAGGCCCCGCGGGCGATGGCTCGCCGCCGGGGTCTGCGCCCTCTACCTCGGCGCAGGAGTGCTCGCGGCCTGGCCGGCTATCGAGCACGCGCGCACGCGTTTCCTCGCGGGCGGTGCCCCCGGCCACGGCGAGGCGGCGGCCGGCGACCATCTCCAGACCGGCTACCGGCTCTGGCTCGTCGGGCACCAGCTCGGGCGCGGCCGCGCGCCGTGGCGCGACCCGTACACCTTTCGACCCGAGCTCGCGCCGCAGGCGAACCTGGCCGGCTGGCCGTTCGGGCTCCCGTACTGGCCGCTCGCCGCGGCGCTCGGAACGGTGCTCGCCTGGAACGTCTTCCTGCTCCTGACCTACCTTGGAGCGGGCGCAGCGACCTTCGCCTGGCTGCGCGAGCTCGACCTCCCGCGAGGCCCGGCGCTCGCCGGTGGATTGGCGTTCGCCCTGGCGCCCTACCGTGCGACGCAGAGCGCGGGGCACCTGCTCGGCCCGATCTCCCTCCTGCTGCCGCTCTCGCTCTGGGCCTTCGAGCGGGGCCGCCGGGGCTCGACCGGCTGGCTCGCGCTCGCCGCCGCCTCGCTCGCGTCGATCCCGCTCTCGGGTCAGCTGCACCTCGCGCTCGGGGCGATCCCGTTCTTCTGCCTCTACGCGGCCTGCCGCTCGCGGGCGACGCGCCCGCTGGTGGGCGCGGCGCTCGCCGCCGCCGCCGCCGCCGCCGCGGGCTTCGTCGTGCAGCGAACGGTGATCGCCCACTCGCTCCAGGCGGGCGGCCGTTCGCTGGCGGAGGTTGCCCGCTACTCGGCGCAGTGGCGCGACTTCGGAACGAGGCACAAGCGCCACGGCCCCGAAAGCTTCGTCTTCGTCGGCTGGGTCCTCCCATTCCTCGCGCTCGCGGGAGCCCTCACCGCGAAGCGGCGCGCCCTCGCCCTCGCGCTGAGCCTCTCCGTCACGGTTCCCGTCCTCCTTGCACTCGGTACCAACCTGCCGCTCTACTCCTCGCTCTACCGGCACCTCGCGCCCTTCCGCTACCCACGCGTGCCGGAGCGGCTGATGCCGATCGCCTGCCTCGCGCTCGCCGCACTCGCGGCCCTCGCGTTCGAGCGGCTGCGCGTGCCGACTCTGATCGCGCTCGCGATCGTGGCGGTCGACCTCCACGTGCGCGTCTACGGCGCCTCCGCGGCCGGCCCGGGCGCCGCCGCGTACGCAGCCATCCACGGCCCCGGCCGGCTGCTCGAGCTGCCCGTGCTCACCCCGGACGTGCACCTCGGGAGCGTCTACTTCTACTACGACATGCGCGCGAGGCGCGAGCGGCCCGGCGGCTACTCGACGCTCGCGCAGCCGGCGGCGCTCCACGTCGCCCTGGGCCTCCGGGCGCTGAACCGCGGCGACTGGAGCCAGCACGGCGTCGAGCGCCTGCGCGGCCTCGACGTCCGCTTCATCGCCTTCCACAGCGGCATCTACGAGCAGACGAAGGGACTGACGAAGGCCGACGAGCTCCGCGCCCGAGGAGCGCTTGCCGCTCACGGCTGGAGGCGGATCGCGAGCGACGGCGCCGTCTCCCTCTACACCCATGCCTCTTGATTTCGCCTCCCGCGTCCTCTTTGATCGGCCCGTGGAGAGCGCCACAAAGATCGACCGGACGAGGAGCTCGCACGCGCTCCTGACGCCGGCCGCAGCCCGGTCGTTCGTCAGCTGAGCCGCCGACCGGCTCCAACGGCACTGCCAGGTCGTCGCGAAACGCCTGTCCGAGGGGAAGGTGATCCCGTTCCTCGGCGCCGGCGCGAGTCTCTGCGGGCGCCCGGAGCTCGCGAGCTGGTACCAGAGCGGCTACCTCCCGAGCGCCGGCGAGCTGGCCGACCACCTCGCCGACAGCTACGCCTACCCCCAGGAGGCGCGCGAGCTCGTCCGGGTGTCGCAGTACGTCGAGCTGGTCGCGGGCGACGCCGCCCTCTACGAGGAGCTGCACTCGATCTTCGGCGGCACCTACGAGCCGAACTCGCTCCACGAACTGCTCGCAGCCCTGCCGGCTTCGCTGCGCACGCTCGGTTCCGTCCAACCCGGCCAGCTCCTGATCACGACGAACTACGACGATTCGCTCGAACGGGCATTCACCGCGGCGGGCGAGCCGTACGACCTCGTCTACTACGACACCGATCCGAACGAGCCCGGGAAGTTCGTCCACGTCCGCCCGGACGGCGAGCGGGCAGCGATCCCGCGGCACACCGACTACCGCGAATTCGCGCTCGAGGAGCGCAGCGTCATCCTCAAGATCCACGGCGCCGTCGACCGCGGAGACGAGACCGCCGACAGCTACGTGATCACCGAGGACCACTACATCCAGTATCTGGCCCACCGGAGCGCGTCCGAGCTGCGCGCCTACCTGATGGCGCGGCTCCGTTCAAGCCACTTCCTCTTCCTGGGCTTCGGGATGAGCGACTGGAACGTCCGCGTCTTCCTCCACCTGATCTGGGGGGCCAGGTGAGGCGCTTCGGGTCGTGGGCGATCCAGCTCGCGCCGGGCGAGATCGACCGGAGGACCTGGGATCGCAACGGCGTCGAGATCGTCGAGTGCGCACTCGAGGAGTGGGTCGAGGTCATGCGCGTACAGCTCGCGTGAGGTCGGGCGATCCTCCCCCGCGTCGGGCGTCACCCCAACAGGGCCTCGTCCCCTACTCCGAAGACGACGCCGACTGGTTCTTCGGAAGGGGCGGCTGGCGCGAGATCGTCGTCGACAACCTCCGCGCCTACCGCGTCTCCGTGCTCTACGGCGCGAGCGGCGTGGGGAAGAGCTCAGTGCTCCACGCCGGCGTCGTCCGCCACCTGCGGGAGCAGGCACGCCGCCAGTACGCCGCGTCCGGCGCCGCCGAGCTCGTCGCCGTGCCGTTCTCCGGCTGGAGTTCCCCGGACCCCGCCGCCGCGCTCTGCGATGCGGTCGGCGAGGCGGTCGCGGCCGTCGATCCCGCGCTCGCCGCCGACCCGCCCGGAGGATCGCTCGTCGAGTGCCTCGCGGCTTCGGCGCCCGGACCGGCGGCTCGCTGCTGCTCGTCCTCGACCAATTCGAGGAGTACTTCCTCTACCACTCACGCGAGGGCAGTCGGGCGCCTTCGATCGGGAGCTCGCGGTCGCGCTGCGGGGGCGCGACACGGCGGCGAACGTGCTTCTCTCCATCCGCGAGGACGCGCTCGCGCTCCTCGACCGGTTCGAGGGGCAGATCCCCGGGCTCCTGGACAACCTCCTGCGGATCGACCACCTCGACCGCGCCGCCGCCCGCGAGGCGATCGAGCGGCCGCTGGAGCGCTGGGAGGCGCGCACCGTCGCAGCCTCGCCGTCCTGCGCGGCCACCGGTCAACTGCCCTCTCGCCGACGTTCAGCCCGGACGGCAGCCTGCTCGCAACCGCGAGCGAGGACGGCACAGCGCGGATCTGGGACGCGAGCACGCGCCGACCGATCGCGGTCCTTCAACATCGGGATCGCGTCGAGGATGTCGCGTTCAGCCCCGACGGCAAACGCCTGGCGAGCGCAGGGGACGACGAGACGGTGCGCCTCTGGAAGGTCCCGAGCGGTCGCGCGCTCGCTGTCCTGCCCGGTCACGCCGGATCGGTCGTCTCCGTCGCCTTCAGCCCCGACGGGCTGCTCGTCGCCTCTGCGAGCCTCGACGGGACGGCGCACGTGTGGGACGGCCGAAACGGCGCTTCCGTGGCGGTCCTGCGCGGTCATTCCGCAGCGCTCTCGGACGCACGCTTCAGCCCGGACGGGACGCTCGTCCTCACGGCGATCCTGCGGGGCCACACGAATGCCGTCAGGGGAGCCGTCGTCAGTCCCGACGGTTTGCTCGTCGCGTCGGCGGGACAGGATGGGACCTCCCGCGTCTGGGAAACGCGAACGGGCCGGCCAATAGCCATCCTTCGCAGCAACGAGACCGTGCTCGAGGCCGCCTTCAGCCCCGATGGGAGGGAGATGGCGACGGCGAGCGACGATGGGACCGCGCGGATCTGGCGCGCCCGGACCGGCGCGAGCGTGCGTGTGCTCCGCCCCGGGCACGGGGTCGCGGCCGTCGCCTTCAGCCCCGACGGAACGCGCCTCGCGACCGCGAGCGGCGACGACGACGCGCAGGTGTGGCACGTCCGGTCGGGGCACCGGCTCCTCGTCCTCCACGGGCACACGTCGCCCGTCGAGCGGCGACGGGAAGCGAATCCTCACGTCGAGCATCGACGTCAGCGCGCGGGTCTGGGACGCGGCGAGCGGCCGCCTCGTCGCCACGATCCGCGGTCACACGAGCATCGTCAACAGCGCCAGGTTCAGCCCGGACGAACGCTCGTGGCGACGACAAGCGTGGATCACACCGCCCGCCTCCACCGCTGCGAGGTCTGCGGCTCCCTCGTAGTCGCTGCGCAGGCGCGCCCGCGAGCAGCTCGCCCGCGGCTGAGGCGATGGGGCTCCTCAGCCGCGGACGCGGTCGGTCCATCGGATTCCCGGATCCATTCACTCGATCCGGACACCGTGACTGCCGGCGCACATGCGCTCCTCGATCTCCTCGCTCGCATGAACCTGCGGGCCGAGCTACCCCTCATAGAACTGCAGCGCGTCGAGCGTGCTCCGGACGGGGATCGCAACATGGTCGAGCCGTCGAACAAGACTCATGTTGCGGCAGTCCCATCGGCAGTGTGGCCTCGCCACCACGCTGCGACGCCTTCGAGGTGCGCGGCCATCGCGGCACGGGCACCGACCGGATCGCGCGCGACGATCCGGTCGAGCACCTGCTCGTGTTGACCGAGGGTCATGGGCGCCGAACCCGACCCCAGGTTCTCCCGGCGAATGTCGATCAGGGTCGAGCCGATCGAATCCAGCAGCAGGAGGAACAGCTCGTTGTGGGTCGCCCTGGCGATCGCGCGATGGAACTCCAGGTTGTCGCGCGCCGCCGCCTCGACATCCTCGGTCTCGCGCCGCATTCGCTCGTGCACGGCCCGGAGCCGTGCGATGTCCTCCTCCGTCGCTCGCTCGGCCGCGACTCCGGCGATGTGGACCTCGAGGAGCGCACGCACTACGTGGACCTTCTCGAACCCAAGCGTGCCACCCCGCAGGAACAGGCTCATCGACTCGGACACGGCGGCGGCGTCCACGGCGGCCACCCGCAACCCGCTTCCCGACCGAACCTCGATCACGCCCTTGGCAACGAGCGCCCCGCACGGCCTCACGTACGACGGTACGAGAGACACCGAACTGCTCACCCAGCTCACGCTCGGACGGGAGCCGATCCCCGACCTCGAGCTTTCACGCAAGAATCGTCTCGAGCATCGTGTCCGCGACTTTGTCCGAGAGGCCCGGCTCCCGCACAACCTGCGCGAACAGCGAAGCGCTCCCAGTTGGGTCGCCAGTCACGACTTTCTATCAAGGTCGTATGGCATGCCAAGCAACCTCGATACATGGCATGCTGTCGTATAGATGGCGGCATCAACGCCGTCTACGGGCTCGGCATGAATCAGTACGTCGGGCCGATCAAGGCGATGGTTGAGAGCGCCGTCCGTCGCGAGCTCGCGTCATGATCCGCCTTGCCGGGCGGCAAGGCGGTCGCGTTTCTCAGTGAAGAGCGGGGTGTCGAGCACGTCGGGGTTGACGAGATCGGGAGGCACGCAGCCCGCTGCGACTGCGAGCAAAGCTTCGCACGCTCCCTCTACGCACCCGCGGACCAGCTCATCGGTGTAGCCGAGCGAGTGCGGCGCGCCGACGACGTTCGGTAGCTCGAGCAGCGGATCGTCGGCGGGCAGCGGCTCGGGGTCGACGACGTCGAGGCCGGCGCCGGCGAGCTGCCCGGTGCGGAGCGCTTCGGTGAGCGCACGCTGATCGACGATCCCACCGCGGGCGATGTTGACGAGGAAGGCGGTCGGCTTCATCAGCCCGAGCCGCCGGGCGTCGAGCAGGCCGCGCGTGTCGTGGGTCAGCGGGCAGGCGACGACAACGACGTCCGCCTCCGTCAAGAGTGTCTCCAGCGCCACGTACGAGACCCCTTCCTCGGCCACCGGCGTGCGTTGCGTGACCAGCACGCGCATCTGCCACGGAGCGAGCAGCCGCGCCACCTCGCGCCCGATGCGGCCGTAGCCGATGACGCCGAGCGTGCGTCCCGTGAGCCCGACCCCCGGCGGGGCGAAGCGTCCCTCTCCCCAGGCGCCCTCGTGCAGCGCGCGATCCCGCTCCCGGAGCCGGTGGGAGAGCGCGAGCGCGAGGGTCACGGCGGCCGAGGCCATCGGGCGGGTGACGCCCTGTGGAGTGATCGTGACGGCGATGCCGCGCTCCGTGCAAGCCGCAACGTCTATGGAGTCGAGCCCGACGCCGTGACGCGCGAGGACGGCAAGCCGGTCGAGCCCCTCCAGGCTGTCCGCGGTCACCGGCGCCGAGAAGTGGTACAGGCCGTCGATGCCCGTCAGGAGCTGCGGAGTGAGTGGTCGTGCATCCTCCGCGAGGAACTCCCACTCCACGCCGTCGACCTCCAGCGTCGACAGGTCGAATGGCGCGAATGCGAGCGTGCCATCGGGTCTGCGCACGTCTCGCGTGACACCGATTCGAAAGGGCTCTCGCTGGTCTGTGTGCATACCGTATGATCGATTCTCTCAGACGATCGGAGGTGGGGCCACATGACCGAGCGCGTGGTTGTCGGAGAGTTGCCCGTCGGCGGAACGGAGCCGCTCATCTCGAGCGCCGTCCGCTGGGGAGACCTCCTATTCCTCTCCGGGCGCGCTCCGATCGACACGATGACGATGGAGATCGTCTCGACCGATTTCGCCGAGCAGGCGCGCAACGTGCTCGATCAGATCATGGCCTCGCTCGACGAGGCGGGGTCGGGGCCCGAGCATGTGCTGCGCGTGCAGTGCTACCTCCTCCACGCAGACGACTTCGCCGCCTGGAACACGCTTTGGTCCGAGTACTTCCCGGCTCCGCGACCCGTTCGGACGACGATCGTCACCGGGTTCACGGTGCCGGGGATGCTGATCGAGATCGAGGTGACAGCGGGAATCCCGTCATGAAGGCCGTGGTTGTCGGCGCGGGCATCTCCGGCCTCTGCTGCGCCTACTACCTGCGGAAGCGCGACGTCGAGGTGACGATCCTCGACAGCGCGCACGTCGGCGCGCGATCCGCGTCGTCGTGGGGTAACGGCGGCTGGATCGCGCCGGCCCAGGCCGGCCCCCTGCCCGAGCCCGGCCTGACGATTTACGGGCTGCGCGCCTTCGCCAATGCGGACTCGGCGCTCTACTTTCGGCCCAGCTACCTCCCTCGCCTCACACCCTGGCTGCTGCGCTTCTGGACGTACTGCAACCAGCGAGACTACGACGCCGGCACTGCCGCGCTCGCCGCGCTCGGCAAGCGCGTATTTCAGCTCGTCGACGAGATGGTCGACGACGGGATCCAGTTCGACCTGTGGAAGCTGGGCATGGTGTGCGCGACGTCCAAGCCCGAGGAGGCGCGTAAGGTGCTGCGCAGCCTCGAGGGCATGCGCAAGCACGGCTACGAGCTGCCGGACGACATCCTGGGTGAGGACGAGATCCGCGCGCTGGAACCGTCACTCAACGACCGGGTCAAGGCGGGCTTCCACCTCGCGGGGCAGTGGAACGTCAAGCCTGACACGATGACGGTAGGTCTCGGGACGAAACTCCGCGAGATGGGAGTCGAGATCGCCGAGGGGGCCAGGGTGATCGGTTTCGACCGCGCCGACGGAGTCGTGCGCGCGGCCCGCACGACGAGCGGCGACGTGAGCGGCGACGCGTTCGTGCTCGCCGCAGGGTCATGGACGACGCCGCTCGCCCGCAAGCTCGGGATCAAGATCCCCATGGAGCCCGGCAAGGGCTACTCCTTTCTGCTCCGGCCGAAGGTGATGCCGAAGCACGGCATCCTGTTCGCCGACATTCACGCAGGTGTGACTCCGCTCGGCGACCGGGTGCGGATCGGCGGCACGATGGAGTTCTCTGGTTACAACCTGTCGATCGACGAGCGGCGGATCTCGAACCTGTTCCGCCTCGCCCGTGGCTACGTCGACCTCGAGACGCCCGACTACGAGGAGCCGTGGGCGGGGCTACGGCCGATGACGGTGGACGGGCTTCCCATCCTCGACTGGGCGCAGCCCTACCGGAACGCCTACGTCGCGACGGGGTACTCGATGCTCGGCATGACGCTCTCGCAGCCTGCAGGAGAGGCCATGGCGGAGATGATCACCACCGGGACGCGGCCTCCGCTCTTCGAGCCGTTCCGGATCGACCGGTTCCCGCGTCTTGTCGTCCGGCGGCCCGGTCGGTAGAGGGTCGTCTCAACCTCGAAGCCGCCGGGCACGAGGTTCACGCGAATGCAGGTCCAGGGACTGCATATGTCCATGTTGACAAGGAAACTCTGAAGGCCATAGCATCATATTCTGTATGACCGCCTGTGCCGAGACGGGGTTCGGACGCCGCAACGAAGTTCGCGCATGGCGATTCCCCGAGCTGAATCCGGCTCGAACCAGCGGCATGCCGCACATGCTCCGCATGCGAGTCGAGACCGAAAGGCAGGCGCCATGACGGAAGCATCGAAAGGAAACGCGATCGAAGACTTCGTCGAGCAGCCGGGCGAGGTCTACGTCGCCAAGACCGATCTGAAGGCGGGAGCACTCGGCTTGGTCGATGTGCTGTTCCAGAACATCACGCACATCGCGCCCGCGATCGCCGGGTTCTTCTTTACGCAGTTCGTCGTCTCCCTAGCCGGGGCGAGCGCCGTGCTGGCGTACTTGATCGGCGTCCTGGTCGTGCTCGGGCTGGGCATCTGTTTAGCGATACTTTCGAAGCACTTCCCATCGGCGGGCGGTTATTTCACCTACATCAGCCGGACGGTTCATCCGCGAGCGGGGTTCCTCTCGGCTTGGACGTTCATCTTCTACGCGCCGATGGTCACCGGAGTTGTTTGCGCGTTCTTCGGCTTCGTGATGGAGAACCAGCTGAAGGCGGCGTACGGGTTCGACTTCCCCTGGTGGGCGTTCGTCTTGATCGCTGTGCCGGCGATCACCGTGCTGATGTTCCTCGGGATCACGCTGTCGGTGCGGACGATCGTGATCCTCGGGACGCTCGAGATGCTGATCGTGCTCGCGCTCTCGCTCTCCGGGTTTGTCGATCCCGGGCCGGGCGGGTTCACGTTCCGGGTGTTCGACCCGAGCTTCGATCCGGGTCAGGTCGCGGTGGGGGGCGGATTCTCCTTGGCGGTCGTCTTCAGTGTGCAGGGGCTGACCGGTTGGGAGGCTGCGGTCCCACTCGCGGAGGAGACCGAGAACCCGCGCCGGAACGTCCCTCGGTCGATCATCGGCTCGATTCTGATTCTCGGGCTCCTTCTGATCATCGCCTACTGGGGCCAGATCGTCGGCTGGGGCACCAACGACTTGAAGGGCTTGACTGGATCGGCGACGCTGCCGGCGTTCGTCCTCGCTACCAGGTTTTGGGGTGGAGCGTGGCCGGTGGTCCTCGCTGCGATGTTCAGCTCGGTGATCGCGGTGTCGCTGGCGACCCAGAACGTCGCGACCCGGATGTGGTACGGGATGGCCCGGCAGGGGGCGTTGCCGAAGGTGGTCGCCACGGTCAATCCGAAGCGGAAGACCCCAACGGTCGCGATCTTCGTCCAGTTCCTGATGGCGCTCCTGCTCGGCCTCGCCGTCCCGTTCTGGATCGGCCCAGACGTGAACTTCTTCCTGTTGACGGGACTGACGCTCGTGCTCGCGATCATCTTCGTCTACGTGATGGCGAACTTCGGCCTGATCCTGTACTACTGGCGGGAGCGGCGCAGCGAGTTCAACTGGTTCTTCCACTTCCTGCTGCCGTTAGGCACGTCCGGGGTGCTCGCCTACTCGGTCGTGAAGTCGTTCCAGCCGTTCCCGCCCGCGCCCTACAAGTATGCGCCGGCGATCGTCGGCAGCTGGATGCTCCTCGGCGTCGCCATCCTCGTCTACCTCAAGCGCAGCGGCAAAGAAGAGTGGTTTGCCAAGGCGGGCGCGATCGTTGAGGAGCGCTCGGAGACCGCCGAAGAGCTCGCCCACCGTCCCCTCCTCTGAGCACATGGCGAGGGGGCGGCTCCAGGGCAAGCGAGCGGTCATCTCGGGCGCCGCCATGGGCATGGGCCGGGCCGCTGCGGTCCGCTTCGCCGCCGAAGGCGCGTGGGTCGGTCTCCTCGACAACGATGAGGAGACCGCCCGCGAGGTCGCCGCGGAGATCGAGGCGGCGGGCGGCGAGGCGCTCGTCGTCCCCGGCGACGTCTCGAAGGAAGACGAGGTGGCGGCCGCCGTCGAGAAGGCCGTGGACGCCCGGGGCGGGCTCGACGTCGTGGTCGCCAACGCCGGCATCGAGCTGGCCGGCCAGGACGACCGAGCCGACCGGCTCGAGCTCTCCGTTTGGCAGCGGACGCTGGACGTCAACCTCACGGGCATCTTCCTCACCTGCAAGCACGGGATCCGAGCGCTGCTCGCTTCGGGCGGTGGAGCAGTCGTCTGCACCGCCTCGCCGACCGGGCTCTACGGCTGCGCTCCGGGCCAGGACGCGTACTCGACGAGCAAGGCCGGCGTCTACGGCCTCATCCGGGTGATGGCAGCCGACTACGCACGCGAGGGGATTCGCGTCAACGGCGTCATTCCGGGCTACACGCGGACGCCGATGACGGAGTGGGTCACGCCGGAGGAGCGCGAGGCCCTCCTGAAGACGATTCCGCTCGGCCGCCAAGGCGAGCCTGAGGACGTAGCCTCGGTGATGCTCTTCCTCGCCTCCGACGAGGCGGCGTACGTGACCGGGGCCGTCTGGGCGGCCGACGGCGGGATGACGGCGATCTGATGCCGGCTGCCCCGCTCGCAGGCAATGCGTGAATCCGAATCGGTTCGCTGAGAAGTCGGCGCTCGTGACGGGGGCGGCCCAGGGAATGGGCCGGGCGATCGCCGAGCGACTGGTCGAGGAGGGCGCGTCCGTTGTCTTCTTCGATCTGGACGGGGAGCTCGCCGATCAGACAGCAAAGGAGATCGGCGCGCCCGACACGGCCGTCGCGGTGAGCGGCGACGTGTCGCGACGCGAGGACGTGAGGCGGGCGGTGGCGGCTTGTGTCGAGCACTTCGGCGGCATCGACGTTCTCGTCGCGCAGGCCGGTATCGGCGACTTGCGGCCGTTGCTCGAGATCGACGATGCCGCCTGGGACAGGATGCTGGGCGTCAACCTCACGGGCGTCTTCTACTCGGTGCAAGAAGCGGCGCATGAGATGGCGGCGCGTGGGGGCGGTGCGATCGTGGTGACCGCTTCGACGAACGCGTTCTACGTCGAGCAGCACACGTCGCACTACAGCGCGACGAAGGGCGGGGTCTGGACGTTCGTCCGTAACGCCGCGCTCGACCTCGGGCAGTTCGGGATCCGCGTCAACAGCGTTCTCCCGGGGATCATCGACACGCGGCTCTCGGCGCCGCTCGTCCACGACCCTGTTGCGGGCCCGGAGTACCTCAAGCGCGTGCCGCTGCGACGATTCGGGCAGCCGGTGGAGATCGCGAACGCGGTGCTGTTTCTCGCCTCAGACGAGGCGTCGTACATCACCGGCGAGGATCTCATCGTCGACGGCGGCGCCACGCTCGGCGTCGTCCTCGACATCCCGGACGGCTCGATCCCCGGCATCGAGCGCCAATGAAGGGCCGCGTCGCGATCGTCACCGGCGGCGGGACAGGCATCGGCGCCGCGGCCGCGAAGCTGCTCGCGGCGAACGGGCTCGACGTCGTGCTCGTCGGACGGCGGCCGGAGCCCCTCGAGGCGGTGCGCGCCGAGCTCGGCGGGCACGCGCTGGCGATCGCCGCCGACGTCGGCGACCCGGCCGCGCCGACGCTGATCGTCGAGCAGACGCTCGCCGCGTTCGGGCGCATCGACGTGATCGTGAACAACGCCGCCGTGATCCGTACCGGCCCGCTCGACTCTGTCACGCGCGAGACGTTCGAGGAGCACTACGCGGCGAACGTCGCCGGCCCGTTCTTCCTCGTCGCGACCGCACTGCCGTCGCTGCGCGCGTCTGAGGACGCCGCAGTGGTGAACATCAGCTCTTCCGTCGGCTCGATCGTGAAGCCGGGGACGATGCTCTACGGGTCGACGAAGGCGGCGCTCGAGTATCTGACGCGTGCGTGGGCGTACGAGCTGGCCGAGGATGCGATCCGTGTCAACTGCATCGCGCCGGGGCCGGTCGACACGCCGATCCACGCCACGTACTCCGACGACCTCGAGGCTACATACGTGGACCTCGCGCGCAGGATCCCGCTCCACCGGATGGGACGTGTCGAGGACATCGCCGCATGGGTTTGGTTGCTCGTCGCGCCGGAGTCGAGCTGGACGACGGGGAACGTGATCCACGCCGACGGCGGGCAGGTGCTGGGGCTCCCGGCGTCCGCCGGCGGGTAAGGGCCCACGTGCGCATGGACCGGCTGCGCGTCGCGATCGTCGAATCGGGGAACATCGGCACCGACCTGCTCGCGAAGCTTCGGCGCAGCGAAGCGGTGGAGGTCGTCGGCATGGCGGGCATCGATCCCGCCTCGGACAGGGTCGCCCGCGCGCGTGCGCAGGGCGTGACGACCACGCACGAAGGCCTCGAGCATCTGCTCGAGCTCGAGCCGGAGATCGAACTCGTCTTCGACGCGACGTCGGCGAGCGCCCATCCGCACCATGCCGAGCTGCTCGCACAGCGCGGGATCCGCTCGATCGATCGCACCCCCGGGGCGCTAGGGCCGCGGTCGTCCCGCCGGTCAACCTCGACGATCACAGGGACGCCCCGGATGTGAACCTGATCACGTGCGGCGCGCAGGCGACGGTCCCAATCGTTGCTGCCGTCTCGAGTGTCGCCAGCGTCGCGTATGCCGAGACGGTGTCGACCGTCGCCTCCCGCTCGGCCGGACCCGGCACGCGGCAGAACATTGACGAGTTCACGTTCGCCACGGCGCGGAGCCTCGAGACGGTCGACGGCGCCGTGCGCGGCAAGAGCATCATCATCCTCAACCCGGCCGAGCCGCCCTTGGTCATTCGCAACACCGTGTACGTGCAGACCCTCGGAGGCGACCCCGACAAGGCAGAACAAGCCATTCGCGCGGCCGTCGACGAGGTCTCCCGCTACGTTCTCGGCTACCGTCTCGCGTCCGAGCCTCAGTTCCGAGACGAACTGGTCACAGTGTTCGTCGAGGTCGAGGGCGCGGGAGACTACCTGCCCGCGTACGCCGGGAACCTCGACATCATGACCTCGGCGGCGGTGCGGGTGGCCGAGCTTGATACGAAGGAGCCTGCGATGGCGTGACGGTACCGCGGATCAGGATCCTCGATACGACCCTCCGCGACGGCTCACATGCGATCGCCCACCGGCTCACGCCCGAGAACGTCCGACACGTTGCCGCGGCGCTCGACGGCGCCGGCGCATGGGCGATCGCGGTCGGCCACGGGGACGGGCTCGGCGCCCGCTCGGTCCAATACGGATTCGGGCTGCACTCCGACGAGGAGCTCATCGCCGCCGCCGGCGGCGTCGTGAGCCGCGCCAGGATCGCGACCGGCCTCCTGCCCGGCATCGGAACGAGACGCGACCTCGAGTCCGTCTACGAGGCCGGCGCTCGCATCTGCAGGGTCTCGACCCTCTGCACGGAGGTCGACATCGGTCTCCAGCACCTCCGGCTCGCGCGCGAGCTTGGCATGGAACCCTACAGCCACGTCACGATGCCGCACCTGCTCGGCCCGCGCGAGTTCGCTGAGGCGGCGAAGCTCGTCGCCGACGCCGGTTCGGAGTGCGTCTACATCGTCGACACGGCCGGCACGCTCATAGGTCAACCTTGCTTTTGGTTTTGCTTGTTCTTTGAAAACTGAGAGCCCGCCCGCACGCAGTCAGCGCGGGTGTCGACCGGCGCGGTTCGTAGCGTCGGCTGGTGGCTGACCACCGCCGGGAGAGCGCCCTCGT
>JBBRYP010000079.1:0-15132 GCA_038237515.1 Gaiellales bacterium | reverse complement strand
GCCGCACTGGCCGAAATCCCTCGCAGAAGCCCGTCGAGCCAGCCGGGAACACCAACCCCGCCAGCGGGCGCCGGCTCATCGCCCCCGAAAGCCCAAACGATCGCCAAACGCCGCCTCGGTCAAGAAAACGGTGGATCGAGGTTTAGAAGCCTTCGGCTCCGCCGCCGCGCATCTCCTCGGCAGCGGCGCGGCCCTCCTCGTGGATGCGTCGCCGGCGCGCCTCGAGGTCGGCGGAGGGCTCGGCACGGTCGACGGGGATCTCGCCGGCCTCGAACTCCTCTCGCTCGCCCGCCAGGTCGCGAGCCTGAGCCAGCTTCTCGCGGAGCTCCCGCGCGCGGGGGTCGGGCTGCGGCGAAGCGGCCGGCAGCGCGGCGGCGGTTCGGCGGCGCTTGTGAAACGAGGCGCCGGCGACGACTCCGAGGGCCGCGGCGAGCCAGGCCAGCCGTTTGGCGCCCACCAGGCGATGCTACACTCGGCCACTCTTCCTGTCTCGCCTCGCGTTCCTCTTCCCGGGGGCGCTTGCCGGCGAGACCGCCTCAGACCGGGGGAAGGAGCAAGGGGAACGATGACCGAGTACGAGATCATGTTGATCCTCGATCCCGAGGCGCCCGAGGGGCGTCACGACGAGATCATCGCGCGCACCCGCGAGCTGGTCGAGGGCGGCGGCGGAACCTGGGACGGCCACGATCCTTGGGGCCGGCGCAAACTCGCCTACGAGATCGGCAAGCAGGGCGAAGGCGTCTACCACGTCCTCTACTTCACGTGCGACGCCGAGGTTCGGGACGAGATCTCGCGCGTGCTGAAGATCGCGGACGGAGTCATGCGCCACGGCGCGTTCCGCCGCATCGTTCCGCCTGCACGCTCGCAGGCACGTCCCCCCGCGCCCTCTGGCGCGGCCGAGCCGGCGGAGTACGCTGCTCCGGTAGGCGAAGACGTGCAGGAAGGAGCGTAGAGAGATGGCGAACATCAACCGGGTCGTTCTGGTGGGGAATCTCACCCGCGACCCCGAGTTGCGACACACGCCGAGCGGCATGGCGGTCTGCAGCCTCCGGCTCGCTGTCAACACCAGGCGGAAGGATCAGGCGTCGGGTCAGTGGACGGAGAAGCCGAACTACTTCGACATCACCGTCTGGGGAAACCAGGGCGAGAACTGCGCCCAGTACCTCTCCAAGGGACGCCCGGTCGGGATCGACGGCCGGCTCGAGTGGCGCGAGTGGGACGCACAGGACGGGACGAAGCGCCAGGCAGTCGAGGTGATCGCCGACACCGTCCAGTTCCTCGGCGGCAAGGGCGAGGGCGAGAACCAGTACGTTCCGGCGGCCGCCGCAGCGGCCGAGAACGCCGACTTCAGCCCGGCCGCGGCGGACGACGACATCCCGTTCTAGCTGGATCTAGGAAGGTAGGAGCATGGCCCAGCTCAAGGAGCAGTCACCCCGCCGCAAGCGGAGCCCGCGCGACGCCGCGCTGACGCGCCGTCGCAACTGCTATTTCTGCAAGGAGAAGGTCGAGGAGGTCGACTACAAGAACATGAACCACCTCCGGCGCTACGTCTCGGAGAAGGGGAAGATCCGGTCGCGCCGTATCACAGGCGCCTGCCGGCGCCACCAGAACCAGGTGGCGGTCGCGGTCAAGCGCGCACGAGAGATGGCGCTCCTCCCCTACGTCGGAGCCTAGGTCTCGACGATGCAGGTGATCCTCCTGAACGATGTGGCCGAGGCATCGCTCGCGATGCCGGGATGGAGGCCGTGCCGGCTCTGCCGGCGCGGCCGTTCCGCCTAGCGGGAGGCGTCGACCATGCAGGTGATCCTCCTGAACGATGTGGAAAAGCTCGGCCTGCGGGGCGACGTCGTCGACGTGGCCCGCGGGTACGCGCGGAACTTCCTCCTGCCGCGCCGCCTGGCCCAGCCGGCAACGCCCGGGCTCGTCGCCGAGCTTCGCCGGCGCGAGACGCGGCGAGCCCGGCACGAGGCGGCTTCGGTCGACCAGGCCCGCGACATCGGCTCGCGGCTCGAGCAGGTCGAGCTGCGCTTCGACGTCAAGGCCGGTCCCACCGGGTCGCTCTTCGGGTCGGTGACGGCGACCGACCTCGTCGACGAGCTCTGGGGCGCCCACAAGATCCGAGTCGACCGCCGCAAGGTCGAGCTGCTCGAGTCGATCAAGCGCGTCGGCCGCTATCGGGTTCCGATCGAGATCTTCACCGACGTCCGAGCGGAGGTACGTGTGCTCGTCGTCCCGGAGGGTGGGGAGCTCCCGCCGGAGGAGCAGCTCGTGAGCGAACCACCCGCCTCCGAGACCGGGGCGGCGGCGAAGATGCCGCCGGAGGAAGAAGAGCAGGCGGCCGCGGAGGGGAATTTCGATCGCGCCGTCGATGCCGTCCCGGTCGCGGAAAACTCGCCGCCTTCCGGCACGTAGGGCCTCGTCCACAACGGCGCCCACACCCTGTGGGCAGTGAGCGAAACTTCCCGCAAGGAGCGCCCGGCTGCCTGGGGAATACGCGGGCCTCCCGCTGTGGACGTCGTCCGCCGCCACTGGCAAAATCGGGGAACGTATGTTCCCTTCTCCCCGGAAACGCAAAGGCATGCCGCTGTGGACAGCGAGGCTATGCCCACGTTTGCACCGGCCGCCGCACGCGTGAGACTTTCGGACGTGCTCCAAACCTCCCCCGCTTCGTCGGCCGCCCCGGTCCCACCGCAAAATCTCGATGCCGAGGAATCGGTTCTCGGCGCGATGATGCTCTCCCCAGGTGCGATCGGGGCGGTCAGCGAAGTGCTCTCGCCGCGCGACTTCTATCGCGAGAGCCACGGGAAGATCTTCCAGGCCGCACGGGACCTCTACGGCAAGGGGGAGCCCGTCGACGCGATCACGCTCGTCGGGGAGCTCGAGCGCCTCGGCAGACTCGAGCAGGTCGGTGGAAGGGTTCGCATCCACGAGCTCGCGACGCTCGTCCCGGCGACGGCGAATGCTGCGCACTACGCCCGGATCGTCCGCGAGATGGCGACGCTTCGGGGCTTGATCGAGTCCGGCCTCCAGATCACCCGCCTCGGCTGGGAGCGGCCCGCCGGCGCCGATGCCCCCACGCTCGTCGACAAGGCGGAGCAGATCGTCTTCGAGCTCTCGCAGGCGCGCGTGACAACCGAGTTCGCCCACATCGAGGCGCTCCTCAAGGAGAGCTTCGAGCGGATCACGCAGCTCTACGAGCAGGGCTCGGAGGTGACCGGAATCCCGTCCGGATTTCGCGACCTCGATCGCCTCACCTCCGGCTTCCAGCCCGGGAATCTCGTGATCATCGCCGCTCGGCCGAGCATGGGAAAGTCCGCTCTCGGCCTCTGCATCGCGGCCAACCTCGCCGTGCGCCACCAGGTGCCGGTCGCGCTCTTCACGCTCGAAATGTCGAAGTCCGAGGTCACGCAGCGGCTCATGTGCAGCGAGGCGAAGGTGGAGTCGCAACGCCTGCGCACCGGCAAGCTCGCTGCCGACGACTGGCCGCGCCTCACCGCAGCCTGCGACAAGCTTGCACGGGCCCCGATCTACGTCGACGACACCGGCTCGATCACGATGATGGGCATTCGCTCGAAGGCCCGGCGGCTGAAGTCGAAGGAGCCCGATCTGGGGCTCATCGTCGTCGACTACATCCAGCTGATGACCTCCGATGCGTCCTACGAGAACCGGGTGCAGGAGGTTTCGCAGATCTCGCGGTCGCTGAAGGTGCTCGCGCGCGAGCTGGAGGTGCCCGTCATCGCGCTCTCGCAGCTGTCGCGCGCGGTCGAGCAGCGCCACGACAAGCGCCCGATCCTCTCCGACCTCCGAGAGTCCGGCTCGATCGAGCAGGACGCAGACCTCGTGGCCTTCATCTACCGCGACGAGTACTACAACGAGGAGTCCGACCAGCAGGGGCTCGCCGAGGTGATCCTCGCGAAGCATCGCAACGGCCCCACCGACTCGCTGAAGCTCTCGTTCCTGAAGCGCTACGCGAAGTTCGCGGACCTGGCCGCCTGATGTACGAGGAGCAGAAGATCTTCCTCGCTCCACGGGCCGTCGCCTTCACCGCCGTCTGCGACGAGTGCCTCGGCGGAGACCAGTCGACGGAGAGCTTCCTCGCTGCGCGCGTCTCGGGCCTGCTCCGCCTCGACGCGAAACGCGGCTGGGCAACGTGCGCGCGCGGCCATCAGATCCGGGTGGAACGGGTGGACGGATCGCTGGCGCAGGTCATCCGCTAAGACCCGCCGCGTTGAGCCGCCGCAAGCCCACAGCCGGCGGATCGTCGACTTCGAGGCGCTCCGCCGCAGCCTCGGCGGGCGCTGCTTCATCTGCGAGCTCGTTCGAGGCAATCCCGAGTTCTCGCATCACGTCTTCTGCGAGGACGAGCGGTCGATTGCGTTCCCGAGGAGGAACTGAGGGCGCTCGCCGAGCGTCTGCGTACGCGATGCGCGTTCGCTGAGGCGCCGGCCGGTCGTCCGGCCGTGGTGTCAGGCAGACTCCGACACGTGCCCGCGACCGTCATCGTCGGCGCTCAGTGGGGCGACGAGGGCAAGGGCAAGATCGCCGACCTGCTCGCGCAACACTCTGCGGTCGTCTGTCGCTACCAGGGCGGACCGAACGCGGGTCACACCATCGTCGCCGACGGCGAGACGTACAAGTTCCACCACATGCCGTCGGGGATCCTCCGGGGCAAGATCTGCGTGCTCGGCGCGGGCTGCGTGATCGACCCCGAGGTGTTCGTCCGGGAGCTCGACGACCTGGAGGCGCGCGGCATCTCGACGGAGCCGGTGCGCCTGTCGGGCAACGCGCACCTGATCATGCCCTGGCACGTCGCACTCGACCGAGCGAGCGAGCGGCGGCTGGGGAAGCTCCAGATCGGCACGACGCGCCGGGGCATCGGCCCGGCATACGCCGACAAGGCGTCTCGGCTCGGCATTCGCGTGCAGGACCTCCTCGACCCGAAGATCCTGCGCCAGAAGATCGAGACCGCCCTGGCGGAGCGGAACGTCTGGCTCGAGCGTGTCTACGGTGCAGAGCCGCTGCGGCTGGAGGACGTAGCCGAGCGCTACGAGAGCTTCGCCCAGCGCCTGCGTAGCTACGTCGCCGACACGTCGCTCCTCGTCGACCGCGCGCTGCGAGACGAGCAGGCCGTGCTGCTCGAGGGAGCCCAGGGGACGCTGCTCGACCTCGACCACGGAACGTATCCATTCGTGACTTCGTCGAACCCGGTGGCGGGCGCCGCAGCGACGGGAATCGGCATCGGGCCGAACCGCATCGACGGAGTGCTGGGGGTCGCCAAGGGATACGTCACCCGCGTGGGCGAGGGACCCTTCCCGACCGAGATCGAGGGACCCGACCAGGAGCGCGTGCGTCACCTCGGGAACGAGTTCGGGACGACGACCGGGCGCGAGCGCCGCTGTGGCTGGCTCGATCTCGTGGGACTCCGCTTCGCCGCCCGCGTCAACGGGCTCACCTCACTCGCGCTGACGAAGCTCGACGTGTTGAGCGCCTTCGCGGAGATCCCGGTCTGCACGTCGTACCGCCTTTCGGACGGAAGCGTGGTCGAGGAGTTTCCGGCCCACCAGAGCGATTTCCACCACGCGCGGCCCGTGTACACGACGCTCGAGGGCTGGCGCGGGCCGCTCGACGAGGTCGAAACGCTGGAGGGCCTACCGGCAGCCGCAAGGCGCTACGTGGAGTTCGTCGAGCGCGACCTCGACGTCGAGGTGACGCTCGTCGGCACGGGCGCCGATCGGGAGCGGGTCGTCGCACGCGGAGCTCTCGCCGGCAGCACCTGACCGCCTCCGGAAGGCGCTGTCCGAACCGGACTCGTTCGGTTCGGGCGGCGCTGGTTCAGCCTCCCAGGTGTCCCCGGCCTCCTCCCCACGTCGAGCATAACGGGGAAGCGCGCACGGAACTGAGACGGCACCGTGACGGAATCGTGAATCCTGGAGCGCCGTCGCGCGTGAGGCGGCTACTGGCCCGGCGCGCCGAGGAGATGCTCGTAGAGTCCGCGGTACGCCGTCACCGCCGCGCCGACGTCGCCGGGCGGGACGACCTCCCCCGCGTCCGCCAGGAGGGCGATCCGCCGCGCCTCCAGGAACTCCGCGACGATCTCGGGCTCCGCGCTCTCGCGGGCCGTCGTTTCCTCGGTCGGATAGCCGCGCGCCACCATCATCCGCGCGATCAGATCGTCGAGCTCCGGCAGTGCCTCGCCCGGCGAATCCACGACGAGCGGCTCGAGAGCCTGCCACTCCGTCTCCCACTCGTGCCGGTCGAGCCCGGGCTCCTGCATAGCCTTCAAGATGAACCGACGCGGCCGATTCGAAACACGAGGTCACCCGAGCGCCGATCGTCGACGGACAAGCTCCGATGGGGTCTCTAGAGTGAACTGCGTGCGGGTGCTGCTGGTTGGGAGCGGCGGACGCGAGCACGCACTTGCCTGGCGGCTCGCTCAGAGCGCCTCGTGCGACGAGCTGCATGCTGCTCCCGGCAATCCGGGCATCGCGCGCCTAGGGCAGTGCCATCCAGTGCGCGCGGAGGACTCGGAGGCACTGCTCGAGCTCGCGACGTCCCTCGAGGTCGCCTTGGCCGTCGTCGGGCCCGAGGCGCCGCTCGTCAACGGCCTCGCCGACGACCTTCGGCGCGGCGGCATCGCCGTCTTCGGGCCTGGGGGCGCCGCGGCTAGGATCGAAGGGTCGAAGATCTTCGCCAAGGAGGTCATGCGCGCCGCGGGAGTCCCCACCGCCGCGGTGCTCCTGGAGCCGAGGCCGCCCTGCGTGGTGAAAGCAGACGGTCTGGCCGCAGGCAAGGGCGTCTTCGTCTGCCGTGACGAGAGCGAGCTCGCGGCCGGCCTCGCCGCCGCGTCGCACCTCCGCGGTGAGATCGTGGTGGAAGAGCTTCTGGAAGGGGAGGAGCTGTCGGTCTTCGCCCTCTGCGACGGACGCGAGGTCGTCGCCCTGGCGGCGGCTCGCGACCACAAGCGCCTGGAGGACGGCGATCGCGGGCCGAACACCGGCGGCATGGGCGCCTTCACGCCCGTGCCGGGCTTCGACGGCTCGGACGTCGCGCAGCTCGTCGAGCTCGTCCACCGCCCGGTTGTCGAGGAGCTCGCCCGTCGCGGATCGCCGTTCGTCGGCCTTCTTTTCGCGGGCGTGATGCTCACCGCGGACGGGCCTCGCGTCCTCGAGTTCAACTGCCGGTTCGGCGATCCCGAGACACAGGCGGTTCTTCCCGTGCTCGAGGGCGATCTCCTAGAGGCGCTCCGGGCCGCCGCCGGCGGCGATCTCGCCGGGGCAAGAGTCACGGCAGGTGCGGACGCGGCGGTCGCGGTCGTACTCGCGGCAGGCGGCTATCCCGACACGGCCGACTCCGGCACCCCCATCTCGGGCGTCGAAGACGCGGAGGCAAGCGGCGCGCTCGTGTTCCACGGGGGGACTGCGCTCGCCGCCGGGGAGCTCGCCACGAAAGGCGGCCGGGTTCTGACGGTCACGGCGACCGCGGGGGAGCTCGAGGAGGCAAGGGCGCGCGCCTACGCTGCCGCCGACCTGATCCGCTTCGAGGGCCTGCGCCGGCGCTCGGACATCGGTCTACCGCGCGAGGCGCGGGCCTGTGCCTGATCCTCTGGTCGGGATCCTCGTCGGCTCCGAGTCCGACCGCGAGCGGATGCAGCCGGCGCTCGACGAGCTCGAGGCCCGGGGAATCCCCTGCGAGTTCGAGGTTCGCTCGGCCCATCGAGACCCCGACTCCGTGGCCGAGTATGCGAAGACCGCTCAGGCACGCGGGCTGCGCGTCCTCGTCGCGGGAGCGGGGATGGCGGCTGCGCTCCCCGGCGCGCTCGCGGCGCACACCGAGCTGCCGGTGATCGGCGTGCCGCTGCGCTCCTCGAAGAGCCTCCTCGACGGGCTCGACGCAGTGCTGTCGATCGTCCAGATGCCGCCGGGAGTGCCGGTGGCGTGCGTCTCCCTCGACGGGGCGCGAAATGCGGCGATCCTCGCTGCCCGGATCATCGGGTCGGCTCCGGCCTAGGCCGCTTCTAGAATCACTTCGGTGATCGCCCGCTACTCCCGCCCGGCCATGGCGCACGTCTGGTCGGAGGAGGCCAAGCTCGGGCACTGGCTCGCCGTCGAGCTGGCGGCGCTCGAGGCAGCGGCGGAGCTGGATCGTGTACCTGCGGAGGCTGTCGCGGAGATCCGGCGGCGGGCGGCCGTCCCGACGCCCGACCAGGTCGCCGAGATCGAGCGCCGGACGAACCACGACGTCGCGGCATTCGTCGATGCCGTCTCGGCCGAGCTCGGGCCCGCCGGACGCTGGTTCCACTTCGGCCTCACCTCCTCCGATGTCCTCGACACCGCCTTCGCGCTGCAGGTCCGGGAAGCGGGAGCCCTCCTTCTCGACGGTCTCCGCCGCACCTTCGACGCAGTCTCCGCGCGCGCCGAGGAGCACGCGGAGACGGTGATGATGGGCCGCACCCACGGCATCCATGCCGAACCGACGACGTTCGGCCTCAAGCTCGCCGGCTGGGCCTTCGAGCTCGACCGCGACCGGGCACGGCTGGAACGGGCACTCGAGGGACTGCGGGTCGGAAAGCTCTCGGGCGCCGTCGGAACCTACGCCGCCCTCGATCCGGAGGTCGAGCGTCTGGCGTGTGAGCGACTCGGCTTGGAGCCGGATCCCGCCTCCACCCAAATCGTTGCGCGCGACCGGCACGCGGAGCTGCTCTCGACACTCGCGCTCCTTGCCGCGTCGCTCGAGCGCTTCGCCCTCGAGATCCGGCACCTCGCCCGCACCGAGGTGCGTGAGGTCGAGGAGCCGTTCGCGCGCGGTCAGAAAGGCTCCTCGGCGATGCCCCACAAGCGAAACCCGATCACGGCAGAGCGAATTTGCGGGCTCGCGCGCGTCGTGCGCGGGGCCGCGGTCGTCGGCCTGGAGAACGTCGCCCTCTGGCACGAGCGCGACATCTCCCACTCCTCGGCGGAGCGCGTGATCTTCCCGGACGCCTTCCTCGCACTCGACTACATGCTCGACCGCTTCGCATGGCTCGCTGACGGACTCGTCGTCCGGCCCGAGCGGATGCGCGCGAACCTCGATTCGAGCCATGGCCTCCACTTCAGTCAGCGGCTGCTTCTCGCGCTCGTCGAGGCCGGCCTCGCGCGCGAAGACGCGTACCGACTCGTGCAACGCAATGCGATGCGTTCCTGGGAGGAGGGTTGCGGCTTCCGCGACCTCGTGAGCGCCGACGTCGAGGTTACGGGCCACCTCGACTCGCCGACGCTCGACGCCGTCTTCGATCTCGCCGCCTATACCCGCCACGTCGACGTCGTCCTCGACCGGCTACGGACGCTCGAGCGAAAGGAGGAGGCGATCGGTGTCTGAACCCGCTCTTCATCTCGGAAGCGGGAAGGTTCGCGAGCTCTATGCGCTGGACGACGAGCGGTTGCTGCTCGTCGCGAGCGACCGCATCTCGACCTTCGACGTGGTGTTGCCGACCGAGATCCCCGACAAGGGTCGGGTGCTCACAGGTCTCTCCGCCTACTGGTTCGCGCGCACGGAGGAGATCTGCCCGAACCATCTGCTCGGGTTGCGTGCCGACGGCCGCTCGACGGAGTGCCGGCGCCTCACCATGCTCCCGCTCGAATGCGTCGTCCGCGGCTACTTGTCCGGGTCGGGCTGGAAGGATTACCTACGCGGCGGCGCGACATCGGGGCACGTGCTTCCCGAGGGACTGGCGGAGTCGGCGCGTCTGCCGCATCCGATCTTCACGCCCTCGACCAAGGCGGCGAGTGGCCACGACGAGAACATCGACTCGGCGCAGGCGGCCGCGCTCGTCGGAAAGGAACGATTCTGTGAGGTGGAGCGAACGGCTCTCGCGCTGTACGCCGCCGCCGTGGATCATGCAGCGGCGCGCGGGATCGTCATAGCCGACACGAAGCTCGAATTCGGCCTCGACGAGGACGACCGGTTGGTGCTCGCGGATGAGATCTTCACCCCGGACTCCTCGCGATTCTGGCCCGCGGACGAGTATCGCGAAGGAGGGCCGCAGCCCTCGTTCGACAAGCAGTTCGTCCGCGACTACTGCGAATCCCTCGGCTGGGACAAACAACCGCCGGGCCCTGAGCTTCCCGACGAGGTCGTGTGGGGTACCAGAGCGCGTTACGTCGAGGCCTTCGAGCGGCTGACCGGCTGCTCTTTCGGCCACTACCTCGCGGCGCCGGAGATCGTCCTCGAGTGAGGGCGACCGTGCTCGTCCGGCCGAAGGAGGGGATCCTCGATCCCCAGGGCGCTGCCGTCGAGGCGTCGCTTCGCCAGCTCGGGTTCGCCGTGGAAGGTGCACGGGTTGGCCGGATCGTGGACCTCGAGGTCGACCTGGACAATGGCAACCTGGGGCAGGCGCGGGCCGAGATAGCGCGCATGTGCGAGCGCCTGCTGGCGAACCCCCTGATCGAGAGCTACGAGATCGAGCTGCACGAGCCATGACCCGTCCCCGGCCGCGTGTCGCCGTCGTCACCTTTCCGGGCTCGAACGACGACCGGGACACGGCCCTCGCGCTCGAGTTCCTCGGCGGGGAGCCGGTCGCCTTCTGGCACGCGGACGAGCGCCTTCCCGACGTTGGCGCCGTGATTCTCCCCGGGGGGTTCTCGTACGGCGACTACCTGCGCTGCGGCGCGATCGCGCGCTTCTCCCCCGCGATGGAGGCCGTCGAGGCGTTCGCACAGGCCGGCGGGCTCGTCCTCGGGATCTGCAACGGGTTCCAGATCCTCTGCGAGGCGAGGCTCCTGCCCGGCGTGCTGCGGCCGAACGCATCGCTGACGTTCGTCTGCCGGGACGCGGAAATACGGGTCGACCAGGCGGACACGCCGTTCACGACGCGGTGCGAGCATGGGCAGCGCCTGACCCTGCCCGTCAAGCACGGACACGGCGCGTGGTTCGCCGACAGCGAGCTTCTTGAGGCGCTGGAGGCGAACGGGCAGATCGTCCTGCGCTACGACGCAGGAGACAACCCGAACGGCTCCGTCGGCGACGTGGCCGGAGTCGTGAACGAGCGCGGCAACGTGCTCGGGCTCATGCCCCACCCCGAGCACGCGGTCGACCCTCTGCTTGGCTCCCCCGACGGCGCGGCGATCCTCGGATCGCTCCTGGACGCGGTGCGCTCTCGCCTTCCCGCTCTCGTCAAGTAGGAGGAATTGGCGAAACGATTCACTCCCTCCGACTAGGTGCGACGGCCCGTCTCGATCTGCCACTCCGGCGGGAGTCCCCTGCAAAAACACGCGGCGGCGTGAATCTTGTAGCCGTAGAACCTGCCGCTCTTGAGCGTCGAGACGGCGGAGCGGTAGCCCCACGATGCAAGCGCCGAGCATGACCCGTGCGCGGTAGCCGCGCCGACCCGTCCACCGAACCGCGTCAAGTTCCGCCACAAGCGCGGCGAATTCGGGGGAGTCGAGGATCTGGGCGACACCTATAGCAACCGAACGCAGTGGTACGGTTCTTCAGCGAGGAGGATCACGCTCCAAGGCCCGGACCCCCGAGACGTTGGAGCGGTGGCGTGATCGCTTTTAGGCGGATTTCCAGGTACATTCTAGAAGTGGGTCGGACAGCATGACCTCCAGAGAGGGAGAGGCAGTGACGGTAACCGTTCTCGATCGTCCCCTCTACTCCATCTCTGAAGCCGCCCGTCTTCTTGACGTCCCTGGCCAGACACTGCGTCGCTGGGTGGACGGCTGGACCGTGCGCGGTGTCGAGTATCCGCCCGTGATCAGGCCTGCGCGGACAGGGTTGGAGGCCGTCACATGGGGAGAATTTGTCGAGGCGGGATTCCTCCGCGGTTACCGCAACAAGAGAGTCCCTCTACAGCGAATGCGGCCGTTCATCGAGCGGGCGCGCACGGAGTTCGCAGTCCCGTACCCGCTCGCCCACTTCAAGCCGCTAATTGACAACAAGAAACTCGTCTACGCGCTACAGAAGGACAGCGGCCTCGACGACGAACTGTTCCTCGTTCGCGCCGAGGGCGATCAACTTCTGTGGGCGACTCCGGTCCGCGAGTTCCTGGAGCAAGTCGAGTTCTCACCGGAGACCGACGCGGTGGTGCGGCTCCATCCCCTCGGACGTGGGTCACCGGTTGCAATCGACCCTGAAGTATCGTTCGGAATCCCCCAGATTCGCGGCCTTCGCACAGAGTTGATCGCTGAATCGTTTGCCGCCGGCGGGATCGAAGAAGCCGCAGAGGCTTGGGGTATGAGCCCTGCCGAAGTCGATGCGGCGCTCGCCTGGGAGAATCGACTCTCCCGGGCTGCGTGACCTTCTACATCGACGCAAGCATCCCGGTCGCGGTCAGGATAGCGCTAGAAGATCCGGACCCGCCCGGGCGAGCGACAGGCTCTCATCACTGCCGGCGTCCGCGCGTTTTGCATGACGGACTCGGGCAACGCCACGCGATGGGAGGTCCTAGAACTACTTGTCGTCAGATGGCGACGAATCGAACAGATCGCGAACAGCCTTCGTGGCCCGTACATCCACGCCGTGACGTGGGGCGGCGTCTCGCCGCTGAAGGTCTAGCCGTCTCGCCAATCCCTCCTAGGTCCCATTGTTCCGTCCGCAAGGCGGCCACTGACCTGCGGCACGGCGTCGCGAGACAAGGACACGGGAGCGGCGACATGCAGGCAAGATCGGGGCGACCGGGGACACGGCCTCGAGGCGCGTGACGCCTGTCAGGCGCCCTGGTTCATTTTCCGGCAGAGCCAGGGGCCTCACCCGCCCCGAGCTCGAGCGCGGCCGCCAGCTCCGCATGCCCCCGCAGCGCCTCTCGAAGCCTCGCCAGGTCGCGAGCACGAAGAGTGACCGGCCCCCGGCGGGCCTGGCCGTCCGTCGTGTACGCAAAACGCACGAGGCGTTCTCCTTTGTCAGCCTCGAGGAGCTGCACGACGGAGGCGAAGCGCTTGTCGCCCGCACGCTGCGCAACCGTCACCTCGTCGACCACCGTCGCCGTTCCCCAAGCCGTCGTCACTTTCGTTGCCATGTGAGGCAACATAGTGATCGAGATGTGTCGTGTCTGTGGAGACTTCGTGCCAACTTGGAACAGGCGATCGTCTCCCAGCATCACCCGACCAGCCGCCAGACGGCCTTGGTGTAGGCAACCCGCAGGCCTGCCGCCTCCAGGTTGCGCTGGCTCTGCGAGGCGAACTGCGCCAGTGCCGAGACGAGCTCGCAGCCCGCGGCTGCCGCATCGGCCAGCCGCCGCGCGATCAGCCCCCGCTGGACGCCGCGGCGTCTCAGCGCCGGCGTCGTCGCCGCCGTCGCGAGCAGTGCCATCCCGCCCTCCACCCGGAGGACCGCCCCACCCGCCGGCGCGCCGTCCACCCGCGCGACGTAGAACCGCCAGCGCTCGTTCTCGCTCCACGCGTCGTGGAGCCGGCGATCGGCGTTGTGCACCTCGTTTCCCGCAAGCAGCAGGTCGGCCACCTCGCGTGCACCGCCGGGACCGACCTCGGACACCTCGACGCAGCCCGCCGCCAGATCGCTCGACGCCTCACACCGCCCGTACAGCACCGCCTGGACACCCACCTCCACGGCGCCCGCACGCGCGAGCGCCGCGGCCAAGCGCTCGAGGTCCGTCGCCGGCGCGAGCTCGAACCACGGGCGAATACCAAGCCCACGGTAGAACGCGACGAGCTCCGGCACGCGATCCGCGTCCTCCGGCCAGAGCCCGATGACGCGGTTCAGGAAGTCGACCTCGGGCGCGCCCGGGCTCGCCGGCGCAACCGCCGCACCGATGCGCTCCAGCCGCAGGCCGCACGGATTCCCCGGCTGCCGGCGCGCGCCGTTGAGCCACTCCAGCATGAACGCGTCGCTCGCGCCTTCCAGCAGACGGGCGAGCGGCTCGGAGACCGGCAGCGAAGGGGTGCGCACGTGACCTTCAGGATCTTCCCGGAGCGTCAGAGGCTCACCGGCACGACCAGCTCTTCAATTTCGGAAGGCGGCGAGAGCCGACGGCGCGGCCATTGCGCGATCGAGCGCCGCCACATCGACCCGATGTCGATCTGCGTGCCGTCGCTTCTTGGGCTTAAGGGTCTGTCCAAAAAGTGAACCAGGGCGCCTGACAGGCGTCACGCGCCTCGATCCGGCGTCCTCGGTCGCGCAGATATGCATGCATATCGACGCTCCCTGCGTCCTTGCCTCGAAACGCGTGCCGCCTGTCATCCGCCGTGGCCACTTTCCGGACAGGCCCTTAAAGCGTGATCACGCGAAGGCCTCTTACGCGTGCGAAGTCGCGACGGTTTCGTGTCACGACGCCGAAACCGTGGGCGAGCGCGGTCGCGGCGATCCACAGGTCGTGGGCGCCAGGCACGTTCCCTGCTCGCTCTAGGCCCGCCCACAGCTCGGCGTGCACGCGCGCGATTGGTTCGGTGATCGGCATGGGCTCGAAGAGGGAGAGCACGTGTTCGACGAACGCTCGACGGCGGTTGCGGCGAGCGCCCGACGCTCGGTGGATTCCGTGCAGCAGCTCACTGGCAGTGATGACGCTGATCGCACGATCCTCCGCGCCCACGACCATATCCAGCGCCGATGGGGTCTCCTCCCGATCCCAGGCGATCAGGACGTCGGTGTCGATCAGGACTGCCAGGAGCTCTCCGGCGGCCCGATCGACTTCCGTATCGCCCGCAGGTCGTCGGCGAACGCCTCGTCGACGGGCGGCGCAGACGCAAGCAGCTCCCGGAACTGCTCCGCAGAGAGCAGCCGTACCCTGGGCCGCGCGAGCACGGCGACCGGAACGCCGGCCCGAGTCACCTCGATCTCCTCTCCGGCTGCGACGCGGTTCAGCACCTCGGAGAAGCGGCGGGCGACCTCGGTTGCGCTCAGGCGAACCACGAAACACAAGCTATCAGATAAATCTGATTCACTCGCGCGAATCAAAGGGCGGCACCGGCCCCGTGAATCGACATCCGATCGCGAGGCGGCAGAGAGCGCCGACCGAGCCGTTACCGATCCCCGCGCTCGATGATCTCGACCCTGTAGTCGTCCGGGTCCCGGACGAAGCACAGCCGCGACCCGCCTTCGCGCACGCGATACGGCTCTCGCTCCGGCTCGATCCCCTGCTCCTTCAGACGCGCGAGCGTCCCATCCAGATCGTCGACGCCGATCGCGATGTGCCCGTAGGCG
>JBBRYP010000078.1:0-15393 GCA_038237515.1 Gaiellales bacterium | reverse complement strand
CCACCGCCGCGGCTCGATGGCAACGGACGCGGAGCGGGGCCCCCGCCAGCGGCAACTCGGGCAGGTTCCTCACCCAGGGGGATCTGCTTCGAATCGCTCGATTTACAGGCGTTTCGTTGTGCTTTCTACAACGGCATGGACCCTAGCGGACTCGAACCCGCGACTCCTGCTCGTTTGGCCGCTGTAGCCAGGCGTCGAGGAGGGCGGCTGCTTCGCTTTCGTTGCCGGGTAGGAGGTGCCCGTACCGGTCGAGGGTGACGGTGATTGTCGAGTGGCCCATGTAGCTGCTGAGTGCTTTCAGGTTGACGCCGGCTGCGATCATGAAGCTGGCGAAGGTGTGCCTGCAGTCGTGGAGGCGGAGTGGCTCGAGTTCCGCGTGCTGCCAGGCTGTGCGTGCGCGTTTCAGCGTTCCTCCTGGGTCGAAGGGCCGGCCGTTTCTGCCGGCGAAGACGAATCCTTCCCCGCCACGGCCTTGCTGCAGCTTGTGGGCGAGTAGGTGCGTCCGCGGGACTTCCGGGATCGGGACTCGTCGTAGTCCGGCTCGGCTTTTCGGTTCGATCAGGCCGGCCCGGCGATCCCAGGCTCGCTCGACCCGGATCAGCCGCTGCTCGAGCTCGACCGCTGACCAGTCGAGCGCCTGCAGTTCCCCTCGCCTGAGGCCGGCGTAGAGGGCGGTCGCCCAGAGGGCGCGGTCGCCGGGCGGCAGCGCCGCGAGCAAGGCAGCGGCCTCCGCAGCTCGAGGGAGTGGACGGCACGTCGCCTTCAGGGCAGGCAGCGACAGCTTCAAGGTCGGGTTGCTGGCCACGTCGCCGCGGTCGACGGAGCGTCGGTAGATCGAGCGCAGCGGCAGGATCGCGTTCCGAACCGAGCTGGGCGCGTACCCTTGCGCGACAAGCCGGTCGACGAGATCCTGAACACAGGTACGGGTGACGCTGGAGAGGCGCAGATGACCGAACTCCGGCAGCAGCTTCCCCTCGATCGCGTCGCGGTAGTTGCGCAGCGCCGAGGGCTTGTACTGCGTCCCGGAGCGGGTGCGGATGATCCCCGCCTCGGCCGCTTCCAGCCATTCCTGGGCTACTTCCGCCACCGTCAGCAGCGTTTGGCGCCCGCAGCGTCTGGCGCCGAACCGCCACCTGGCTCTCCTGCCTCCAGGCGCGGGCGGCGGCCAGCGTCGGAAAGCTGCGGCGGATCGGCTTGCGGTCACGGGGCGACCAGACCTGCGCCTGGTAGGAGGGAGAACACGAACAGGGATCCCCCTCGCGCAGGCAGCGGCGCGAGTGGCGAACCGTGATCCCCTCGTGGGCTCGTCGTGCCGGCGCGGCGCCTTGAGCCTCCATCAGCAGACACTCTTAGCTCTGCTCGTCCCCGCCAGCAAGTCGGCCGGGCGCCGGACCGGTCCGCCGTGCGCGATCGTTGCGCGATCCTCCCGGGACAACAGAAACCAACATCCGGGGGCTCCAGCCCTCCCCGCGCCGAAGCAAGATCGCTAGCGTGGCCTGCCGGCGGCGGCAGATCCGCCTGCAACCCCCAAGAATCGTCGACGGAGCGGCGCAGGAGTCGAACCTACCCAGCCGTGGGTTACACGACCTCACCCGTTTTGAAGACGGGCTGGGCCACCGGGCCCATGCCGCTCCCTGCGGTTCACTGTACCGCGGCATAAGATCGGCCCCGCGTGCACGGAGTCATCTTCACGAGCCTCCGCGACTACGTGACGGCGGCGCTTGGAGCCGACACTGCACGCGGGGTGTTCGAGGACGAGCCCCTCTACCTCCTGAGCGAGGCCTACCCCGACGAGAGGCTCGCCGCGCTGGTCGCGCGCGCCGCTGCGGCGAGCGGACGAACCGCCGCCCAAATCGAGTACGACTTCGGCGTCTTCACGGCCAGCAAGACCTTCGCGCGCCTCTACCCGGCGTTCTTCGCGATCGCTCCGTCGGCTTCCGAGTTCCTGCTCACGGTGGAGACCCGAATCCACGAGCTCGTGCGCGCCACGATCCCAAACGCGGCGCCGCCGCAGCTGCACGTCGTCCGGCTCGACGCCGACCGCCTCCAGATCGAGTATGCCTCACGCCGCCACCTGTGTGTTCTGCTCCGCGGCCTGGTCGAAGGAACCGCAATGCACTACGGCGAGACCTCGCAGATCGACGAGACGAGCTGCATGCTCCGCGGGGACGACGCGTGCCGGTTGGAGGTGCGGCTGAAGGGTTTGGCCGGAAAAGTGAACCGGGGCGCCTGACAGGCGTCACGCGCCTCGATGCGGCGTCCTCGATCGCGCAGATATGCCTGCATACCTCCGCTCCCTGCGTCCTTGCCTCAAGCCACGTGTCGCGTGTCATCCACCGTGGCCACTTTCCGGCCAGGCCCTTACCCCTCTGGCGACGCTCGTCTAGCTGCGAGCGCCGCTCGCCGCAGGACCCGTTCCTCCCCCTGCCGGCGCGTCAGGCCGTCCGCATCGAAGCGCTCGAGCAGGAGCTGTGCCGGGCGGCGTGAGTTTCCGAGAAGGTCGCGGAATCGGGCAAGGCGGATCGAGCCGGCGCGCTCGCACTCCTCGACGAGCACCCGCCGCGCCTCCTCGTAGGCTGCGGCGCCGACGGCGAGGCCGCCCCCGAGCGAGACGAGACGGCCGGTTTCCTCGAGGTATCCGAGGAGCTCGCGTTCCTCCATCTTCACGCCGTTCGTGCCCGCGGCGGCGAGAGCCGCCTCCGCCTCTGCTGCCTCGACCGATCGGTTCCCCAGAGTGGCGGCAAGGCCCGGCAGGTACGCCTTTCCGTCACGCAGCTCGAGCCCGAGCAGAGGGGCGACCGCGCTCGCCCAGGGACGGCGCGGCAGGAGCTCCGCGAGCGGCACACCGGGATCGAGCGGCGCGGACTCCGCGCGTTCGGCCACTCGCGCGTGCACGCGCTCTCGGAGCTCGTCGAGCCATTCCGGCGCCAGGTACCAGTCGCCCGCGCGGAGCACGGCCCTCAGGCCTCGCTCGAGCTCGGGCGGCGCGAGCAGCCCTCGTCGTGCGAGCGTTTCCCGTCTCACGGGCTCGTGCACCGTCGCACGCACGATCGAGGCGGGATCTGCTCGCTCGAGCAGCTCGAGGCGTGCTGCGTCGACGCGTCTCGGCGGCGCCGGATCGAGTACGACACCGCCGCCCAGGGTTGAGCTGGCCCGGATGATCACCCGGTCGCCGCGGGCGGCAACCACCGGGCGGTCGAGGCGGAGCTGGGCGTAGCGCCCGACCTTCACGACTCGTGCCGGGGACTCGGCCGTCCCCTGGTGGACCTGGACGCGTGCGTGGTCGGGAATCGGCTCGAGCTCCTCGAGCAGTACGTCGAGGCGAAAACTGACGGGGTACGCGCCGGGCGCGACGAGCGCGTCGCCGCGTCCGATCCGCGACCGCTCGATCCCGGGCAGGTTCACCGCGACGCGCTGTCCCGCATCCGCCCGCTCCACCCGCCGATCGTGCACCTGGACGCTGCGCACGCGGACCGGCAGCCCGGCCGGCTCTGTCCGCAGCTCGTCGCCCGGGCCGATCGAGCCCGACCAGAGCGTCCCGGTGACTATCGTCCCGACGCCGCGCAGGGTGAACGACCGGTCGACGAAGAGCCTCGTCGGCCGGGTGTCCGGGCGCGCGACCACACGAGCAGCGGCCGCGGCGAGAGCGCGCCGGAGCTCGGGCAGCCCCTCGCCGGTGACGGCGCTGACGGCAACCACCTCGGCCCCGGGCACGAGCTCGAGCGCCTCCTCGATCGCAAGCTCGAGCGTCTCCCCGTCCACCGCGTCGGACTTCGTGACGGCGACGACGCCGTTGTCGATGCCCAGCAGGCGGAGGATCGCCAGGTGCTCGTGGGTCTGCGGCCGCGCGCCCTCGCCGGCGTCGACGACGAGCAGGAAGAGGTCGACGCCGGTGGCGCCCGCGACCATGTTGCGAATGAACCGCTCGTGCCCGGGGACGTCCACGACCGACAGCCGCCGGCCGTCGGGGAGCTCCAGCGGCGCGTAGCCGAGGTCGACGGAAATGCCCCTCGCCTTCTCCTCCGGCAGGCGATCGGTGTCTTTTCCCGTCAGCGCGCGCACGAGCCAGGTCTTGCCGTGGTCGATGTGGCCGGCCGTGCCGACCGTCAGGGGCATGAGGCCTGGATCAAGCGATCGCCGATCGCATCGATGTAGAGGCCGGTGCTCTCCAGCAGAGTTCGCCATTCGGTCTCGGTGCGCTCGCGGCCACTGAAGAGGGCGAGCATGAGCAGGTCGAGCCACTTCGCGCCATGCGGGTCGTTGCCGGCCGGAACGACCGCGTCGAGGATGAGCACCCGGGCGCCTGCGGGCGCGTCCGAGCGGATCGTGTGCAGGATTGCGGCCGCCGCCTCGTCGTCCCAATTGTGGAGGATCGTCCCGAGGACATAGACGTCACCGGCCGGGACGCGCTCGAAGAAGCTGCCCGCGACGAACTCGATGCGATTGCCGAGGGCTGTTTCGTCGCGGACAGTCTCCGGCAGGTCGACCACGATGCCGCGTAGCCCCGGCCGGCCCTCGATCAGCGCGACGAGCAGCGAGCCGTCGCCGCCACCGACGTCCACGATCGTCTCGTCCCCCCGCCATTGGATCGCTGCAAGCCGCTCGACCCGTGCCTCCTTTCCATCCGCCATCGCGCGGTCGAACGCCGCGCGTTCCTCCGGATGCTCCGCGAGCCAGGCCCAGAAGTCGACGCCGAACGTCCGCGGGAAGCTGGAGTCGCCCGTACGCGGATCGAGGTGCCCGATGGCGCTGTACCAGGGGCCGCCGAACAGGTGGGCGAAGTCCCGCGGTGGCGCGTCGTCGCGCAGGAGCAGCGAGGCCTCGGTATTTCCGAAAAGACCGTCTTCGACCTCGGCGAAGACGCCGTCGCTCGCCAGCGCGCGCAGGATCCGCCGGAGCGTGTCGGGGTCGGCACCGGTCTCGGCCGCGACCTCCGTAACCGCTCGTGGCCCGGCGGCAAGTGCCTCTGCAAGCCGGAGGTCGGCCGCCATTCCGAGCGCCTTCGTCGTCATTGCTCCACGGAGGAGGTCCCAGATGAGCGACTGCGGCGGCCGCGCGCTCACGCCCTGGCGCGTACGACGGCTGCCGCGACCTCGTCCACCTCGGCATCGGCCAGGGTGAGGCAGTCGAGCAGACACCGGCCGTCGCGGACGATCCCCACAACCGGCGGGTCGGCGCTCCGCAGCGGCGCCGCCAGGTCCTCCTCGACGGCGCACGCGAAGCTCGGAAGCTCCGCGAGCGGCAGGGCGCCACCGCCGACGCGACCGATCGTCGGCTCGACCTCGCCGCCGGTGAGTACCGCCAGCCTCTCTGCCCGGCGCCGCACCTCTTCGGGCTGCTGGCCGACCATCCGCAGCACAGGGATTTCCAGCCGCGCGCGGTGCGGGTCGAGGTAGAGCGCCAGAGTCCCCTCGAGGGCGGCGAGGGTCAGCTTGTCCGCCCGCAGCGCTCGGTGGAGCGGGTGGCGGCGGAGCCGCTCCACGAGCTCGCCGCGGCCGGCGACGATCCCCGCCTGCGGGCCGCCGAGGAGCTTGTCGCCCGAGAAGCAGACGAGATCCGCACCCGCGGCGAGCGACTCTCTCGCCGAGGGCTCGCCGCCAAGTAACACAGTGTTACTTGGAATCCCGAGCACGCCGGAGCCCAGATCGTCGACGAGCGGCACGTCGGCGCCCGCCGCGACGGCGGCAAGATTCTCGACCGACGGCCGCTCCGTGAAGCCGACGAGGCGGAAGTTCGACTGGTGCACGCGCAGGATGAGCGCCGTGCCGGGTCGGATCGCACGCTCGTAGTCCTCGGGGCGCGTTCGGTTCGTCGTGCCCACTTCGATCAGGTGCGCCCCCGACCGCGCGAGCACCTCGGGAATGCGAAAGCCGTCCCCGATCTCGATCAGCTCGCCGCGCGAGACGAGCACCTCGCGCCCCTCGGCGAGCGCCGCCAGGGCAAGGAGGATCGCCGCCGCGTTGTTGTTCACGACGAGGGCGGCCTCCGCGCCGGTCAAGCGGCGCACGAGCTCGCCGGCATGATCCTGGCGCGACCCGCGGCGACCCTCGTCGAGGTCGTACTCGAGGTTCGAGTAGCCCCCTCCCACCTGCATGACGCGCTCGAGCGCCGCCGCTGCCAGCGGTGCCCGACCGAGGTTCGTGTGGATGACGATCCCAGTCGCGTTGAGAATCCGACGGAGCCTGAATTCGCGTTCGGCCGTGAGCTCATCGCACACCTGTGTCACGAGATCGCCTCGCACGCACCCGGCTCTTACGCACCCGGCTCTTATGTCCTCGCGCGCGCGAGCCAGCACCACGCGGGCTGCCCCGACCGCGGCGGTCCGATCCCAGCGGGTGAGCCGTTCGTCGCGCGCGAGCTCGTCCACCGAGGGCAGCCCGCGCAGATCCATGCCGTAAGGATAGGGCGTTACACTCGGCGGGCCTGTGGCGCTTCCGGTTCTCCAGGGCGGCGTGCGGCGGCGGCGAACCCGTCGCACCGGCCTTCTCCTCGTCGCAGTGGTCGTGCTCGCAGGCGCCTTCGGTGCCTGGCAAGCCTGGCCGAGCGGCAGGAAAGCGGCGGCGCCGGCTCCTCGGCACGTCCGTCCGGCTCGCTTGCGGGCGGCGAAGCTCTCCCCGCCTCGGGCGCCGCGACATCTTCTCGTAGCCTCGCGTGCACCGGCGCGGGGCGGTCTCGATCGCCCGCTCACGGCCTCTGCCGCAATCCTCGTCGACGAGCGGACAGGCGCCGTCCTCTGGGCGAAGCACGAGCACCTGCGGCTGCCGATCGCCTCGACGACGAAGATCATGACCGCCGCCGTCGCGCTCGAGCGCCTGTCCCCGCACGACGTCGTCACGGTCGACCCCTCGGTGCCGCGCTCGGCACCGTTCCGGGAGGGGCTGCGTGCGCACGAGCGCGTGCAGGCCTGGAAGCTCTTCTACGGGCTTCTGCTCTACTCGGGTAACGACGATGCGCTCGCGCTCGCGATCGGCTCGGCGGGCAGCCGCGGCGCCTTCCTCTCGCTGATGAACCGGAAGGCCCGGGCACTCGGCCTCCGAGACACCCACTTCACGAGCCCGAGCGGCGTCGTCGACCGGGGCAACTACTCGACGCCGTGGGACCTCGCGACGATCACGCGCTACGCGCTTCAGAACCCGCGCTTCCGCGCCGTCGTCCGGACGCGCGTGAAGCACGTCGCGTGGGCGGCGCCCACCTACAGCAAGATCTACGTCAACAAGAATCACCTCCTCGGGAGCTACCGCGGCGCCGACGGCATCAAGACCGGCTGGACGACGATCGCCTCGCACTGCCTCGTCGCCTCCGCACACCGTCACGGCATTCGCCTCCTGGCCGTCGTCCTGCACTCCTCGGATCCCTACCCGGACGCCCGCCGCCTGCTCGACTACGGCTTCCGGACCCGCGGCTAAGTACACGAGCTAAACAGGGCAGGTCGGGCTCCGGAAGCCTCGGGAGACCGGCGCAGGCTCAGTAGCAGAGGCATCACTACAGTCGCCCGTATGGCCGACGTCCACCACTTCGGCCTGATCCTGCTCGGCGTGTCCGCCGCGATCGGCGCGGCGGTGGCCGCGAACCGCTTGGCCTCGCGGGTTCCGATTCCAGGGCCGGCTCTGTTCCTCGTGGCGGCCGCTCTCGTCTCCGACCTCTTCCCCTCCCTCGAGAGCGCGCTGTCGATCAGGACGGTGACGCGCATCGGCACAGTGGCACTGATCGTCATCCTCTTCGACGGCGGCCTGCAGCTGGGCTGGCGCTCGGTGCGGGGCTCGGCGTGGCCGACCCTCTCGCTCGGCGTCCTCGGCACGTTCGCCACCGCTGGGGTGATGGCCTGCGCCGCGCACCTGCTCTTCGGGTTCTCGTGGATCGCCGCGGGCATCCTCGGTGCCGCGGTCGCCCCGACCGATCCGGCCGTGATGTTCTCGGTGCTCGGGAACCGCGAGGCCGGCGGGCGGGCCGGGACGATCCTGAAGGCGGAGTCGGGTGCGAACGACCCTGTCGGGATCGCTCTGATGATCGGCATGATCGAGCTCGCGACGCACTCGGACGGCTCGTTCTGGATCGTCGTTCGTGAGTTCGGCCTCCAGATGGGCGTGGGCGGCGTGGTGGGAATCGCGGCCGCGATCCTCGCGAGGCCGATCCTGCGGACGGCCCTGCCGAACGATGCTCTCTACCCCCTGCGGGCGCTCGCCCTCTCGGGCGTGATCTACGGAGCTGCGGCCGCGGCGCACGGGTCGGGCTTCCTGGCCGTCTTCGTGGCCGCCGTCGGCCTCGGAGACGCCCGGATTCGGGAGGGCTTCGAGGTGGAGCGCTTCCTCACGTCGCTCGCCGCCCTCGCGGAGATCCTCGTCTTCGTCGCCCTCGGCCTCAGCGTCCAGGTCGCGGCGCTTGGTGCGCATCACCTGTGGGCGAAAGGTCTCGCGCTCGCATTCATCCTGACCTTCGTCGCGCGGCCCGCCGCCGCCGCCGTCCTTCTCGGCGGGACCCGTCTCGGATCGAGAGAACGGGCCTTCGTCATGTGGGGCGGCCTCAAGGGGGCGGTGCCGATTCTCCTGGCCGCCCTCGCCGTCCTGGAAGGGGTCGAGCGAGCGCGAGACCTCTACGGGATCGTCTTCGTCGTCGTCGCCTTCTCCGTTGTCGTCCAGGGCACGAGCCTTCCTGCGGTGGCGGCGCGGCTTGGGCTCCCACTCGAACGAAGCCCGAGCGGCTGACCCCCTACTGAGCGTCGGCCTTCGGGGGCTCCGCCGGCGCGGCCGCGCAACGGCGTTCGTAGCAGTCGACGACGAGCGCAACCGCCTCGGAGACGTCGTCTGTCACGTGGAGGAGCCTCTCGTCCTCGGGCGAGATCATGCCGCGGGAAAGCGGGTGGCCGTGAACCCAGTCGATGAGCCCGCGCCAGAACTCGCTGCCGACGAGGACGACCGGAAAGTGAAGGACCTTGCCCGTCTGGATCAGCGTGAGCGCCTCGAACATCTCGTCGAGCGTGCCGAAGCCGCCCTGGAAGAGCACGAAGCCCTCGACCGCTTTCACCAGCATCGTCTTGCGCACGTAGAAGTGGCGGAAGGTGAGGGCGAGGTCGACGTAGGGGTTCCCGCGCTGCTCGTGGGGGAGCTCGATGTTGAAGCCGACGGAGAGCCCGCCCCCGTCCCTGGCGCCGCGGTTTCCCGCCTCCATCGCGCCCGGGCCGCCGCCGGTGACGACGGCGAAGCCGGCTGCCGCGAAGGCGCGGCCGGCCGCACGCGCCTGCGCGTACACCGGGTCGGCCTCGCCGATCCGGGCGGAGCCGAAGATCGCGGCGGCCGGCTGCGTGATCCGCTCCACCGCCGCAAAACCCTCGCGGAACTCCTCTGCGATCAGCGAGACGTCCCGGCGGAGGTCGACGTCCCCGGCCGAAAGGATTCGCCTGTCCTGCATCAGAGGGAGGCCTAGAAGTACGAGCGCGGCACGTGAGTCGCGTGCATCGCGAGGACGAGGCCGGCGGCGAGCCCGAAGTAGACGAGCGCGACGACGGCACGCTGCCACGGCCTCACCCGGTAGTACTCGCGCGAGCCGGGGACGTCACGCACCTTCCAGCGCCGGTAGAGCTCGAGCGCCGAGAGGATCGCGATGATGACGATGATCGGGTTCGGCCGGAGCACGGCGAGCGCTGCCAGTCCGACGATCCCCACGCCCCACAGCGCGGGGTGGAGCGCGCCGACGGCGCGGCCTCCGTCGAGCGGCGGCGTCGGCAGCAGGTTGAAGAGGTTCAGAAAGAAGCCGAGGAACGCCATCGCGCGGAGCTGGTAGGAGTCCGTCGCCTCGCCGACGATCCAGAGAACGGCTGCGCCCGCGGAGCCGACGAGCGGGCCGGCCAGGGCGACCTGCGCCTCCCGCCACGCGTCCTTGGGCATCTCCCGCATAGTGATCATCGCACCCAGGAAAGGGATGAAGGTGGGCGCGCTCACCGGCAGTCCCTGGCGCTTCGCCTCGAGGACGTGACCCATCTCGTGGACGAAGAGCAGCCCGACGAGCGCGATCCCGAACGTCCAGCCGCCGAGCCAGACGTACAGGGCTGCCGAGACGAAGATCGAGAAGAAGAACTTGGCCTTGAAGAGGACGGCGCCGAACTTCGCGAGGAAGGCGCCGAGTGCTGCGATCGGCGCCCAGATCTTGCGCAGGAGGTCGCGCCAGTCGCGTCCGCGCGGCTGAACCGGCTCGTACTCGCGCAGGCGCTCCGGGAAGTCGGGAACGTGCTCGGGCAGCCGCTCCGACATCAGCTGACCGGCTCCGCCGGCTCCCCCGGCGGCTCACCGCGGCCGGTCGGCGGGCACCCCGGGACGGGCGATCTCGTGGCGAGAGCCATCACGGGAGTTGTACCTGCCGCCCGTCGACCTGGATCTGCGGGAAGGAGTACACGCAGGCGGCGGCGAGCAGGTTGTGACAGCAGGGCGGGCGGGACAGGCTCTGCTCCCGCTCGCTCATTCCCGGGCTCCCCCTCCCCTTCGAGAGCGTTTGCGAATCGCGGCGGCGGAGACCGACCCCGAAACGAAGAAAAGGAGATCGCGATGAAGACCCCGACTCGCCGCCGGCCTTCGCCGGCCTTCGTCCTCGCCCTCGCCGCCCTCGCCGTCTCGCTCGGCGGGAGCGCGGTCGCCGCGGTGGCCGTAACGCTGCCCCGCAACAGCGTCGGCACGCTCCAGCTACGCGACAACGCAGTCGTCTCCGCGAAGATCAAGAATTCTTCGCTCCTGCGCACCGACTTCAAGCCGGGTCAGGTTCCGCGTGGGCCGCGTGGGCGGCGCGGCCCGTCCGGGCCGCGCGGGCCGTTCGGGCCGTTCGGGCCGCAGGGGCCGTCCGGGCCGCTCGGGCCCGCAGGGCCGGCCGGCCCCGCCGGGGCCGCGGGTGCAGCCGGCGCTCCGGGCGTCAGCGGCCTCCAGGTCGTCGCCGACACCACAGCGACAGATTCGTCGTCTCCCAAGAGCGTCACCGCCAGCTGTCCGGCCGGGAAGCGGGCGGTGGGCGGCGGCGGTGCGCTGCTCACGAACAGCGGGCCGCTTGCGATCCGGCAGTCCGTTCCGACCGCAAACGACAACGGCTGGACGGCCACGGCGGCAGAGACCGCGGCGTACGGCGGCGGCTGGGCGCTCCGCGCCTATGCGCTCTGTGCGACGGTGACGTAGGGGACGCCGCTCAGGAGCCGCGGCCGATCCACTCCTCGCCGCCCTCGTAGACCTCCTTCTTCCACAACGGGACGATCCGCTTGAGGGTGTCGATGGCGTCCGTGCAGGCAGCGAGTGCATCGTCCCGATGCGGCGCCGACACGGCGATCGCGACGCTCGTTTCGCCGATCCCGACCCTGCCGACCCGGTGTGCGATAGCGACCTCGCACAGGTCGTAGCGTGCCTTGAGGCCCTCCGCGAGGTCCGCCATCGTCTTCTCGGCCATGCCAGGGTAGCCCTCGTAGTCCAGGTGCCGGACGGTCCGGCCGCGTGAGGTGACTCGCGTGGTGCCGACGAAGGCGGCGATGCCGCCCGCCTCCTCGTCCCCCACCTCGGCGATTACCGCTGCCACGTCGATCGGCTCCTCTGTCAGACGGAACGCCCCGCCCGAGACGGGTGGGATCAGTGCGACCTCGTCGCCGTCCGCGAGGCATCGTCCTGCCGGCGCGTACTCGTGGTTCACCGCGTAGAGCAGCCCTGCAGGCTCGTCGCCGAGGTCCAGGGCAGCCCAGACGTCTGCGACCGGTGCTCCGTCGTCGAGCGTCAGCCGCCGCCGGCCGGTGCCGGCGAGCTCCCGCAACCCCGCGAAGAGCCGGACCGTGACCTCCACCCCGCAAGGCTAGCCGCCCTGGAGGCGAACGTCCTGCGGCGTCCTGGCCGGTCCGCGACACGGCCAGAGCCCCCGGGGCGGTGGGATGCCGCCCGGACGTACGATGCGGGTACATGCCGACGACCGAGGACCGCCGCCAGACCGAATCGGGGGTCGAGATCAGGCCGGTCTACACCGCCGAGGACGTGAGCCACGAGCCGGAGGCGCCGGGGGAGTTCCCGTTCACGCGGGGGCCCTACCGCGACATGTACCGCGGCCGGCCGTGGACGATCCGCCAGTACGCTGGCTTCGGCTCGGCCGAGGAGACGAACTCGCGCTTCCGCTACCTGCTCGACCGCGGCCAGACGGGGCTCTCCGTCGCCTTCGACCTTCCCACCCAGCTCGGCTACGACTCCGACGACCCGCGCGCGATCGGCGAGGTGGGGCGGACCGGAGTCGCGATCGACTCCATCGCCGACATGGAGCTCCTCCTGGACGGGATCCCGCTCGGCGAGGTCTCGACCTCGATGACGATCAACGCACCGGCGGCGCTCCTGCTCCTGCTCTACGAGCTCGTCGCGGAGGGACAGGGGGTCGCTGCGGGACGGCTTCGAGGAACGGTTCAGAACGACATTCTCAAGGAGTACATCGCCCGCGGGAACTACATCTTCCCGCCCCGCCCCTCGATGCGGATCACGACCGACCTGTTCGCGTACTGCGCGCAGCGCCTGCCGCGCTGGAACACGATCTCGATCTCCGGCTACCACATCCGAGAGGCCGGCTCGACCGCAGTCCAGGAGCTGGCGTTCACGCTCGCAAACGGCATCGCCTACTGCACCGCCGCGGTGGAGGCGGGACTCTCCCCGGACGAGTTCGGCACGCGGCTTTCCTTCTTCTTCAACGCCCACAACCACTTCTTCCAGGAGGTGGCGAAGTTCCGCGCTGCCCGCCGGCTCTGGGCCGAGATCATGCGCGACCGGTTCGGCGTCCAGAACCCGAAGGCCCAGGCCCTGCGCTTCCACGCGCAGACCGGCGGCTCCACCCTGACCGCGCAGCAGCCGGAGTCGAACGTCGTGCGCGTGGCCGTCCAGGCTCTGTCCGCGGTCTGCGGCGGTGCGCAGTCGATCCACACGAACTCCTTCGACGAGGCGCTCGCGCTGCCGACGGAGCGCTCTGCCCGGATCGCCCTGCGCACGCAGCAGATCCTGGCGCACGAGGCGGGTGGAACGGACACGGCCGACCCGTTCGGGGGCTCGTACTTCGTCGAGGCGCTGACCGACGAGCTCGAGCAGCGTGCGCGCGAGCTGATGGCGCGCGTCGAGGAGCTCGGCGGAGCCGTCGCGGCGATCGAGCAGGGCTTCGTCCAGCGCGAGATCGAGGACGCGGCCTACGACTACACAGCGCAGGTCGAGGCGGGGGAGCGCGTCATCGTCGGGGTCAACCGGTACGTCGAGCCGGAGGCCGAGACGGCCGAGCTCCACCGGCTCGACCCGGCCGCCGAGCGGCGCCAGCTCGAGCGCACCGCCCGCGTGCGGGCGGAACGCAGCGCGGAGGAGGCATCGCAGGCGCTCGCCGAGGTCCGCCGGGTGGCGCAGACCGAGGAGAACCTCGTGCCGCCGATGCGGGAGGCGCTGCGGGTGCGCTGCACGGTCGGCGAGATCTGCGACGAGCTGCGTGAGCTGTTCGGCACCTTCGATGCACAGAGCTCCTAGGCTTCTATCCCTCCCCCGCGGCCCCGCGCGACGATGCGAATCCTCCTCGTCTCGCAGCTGTACCCAGGCCCGCAAGCACCCGATCTCGGCGTCTTCGTCGCGCAGCTCGAGCGAGCGCTCGTGGAGCGCGGCCACACGGTTGAGCGCGCGGTCCTGGACACCCGCGCGGGCGGCAGGCTCCGGTACCTAACGCTTGCTCGCCGGGCTTTCGCCGGGCGGCGACCGGACGTCGTCTACGCGCACTTCCTGGTTCCCTCGGGGCTGATCGCGGGGCTGGCACAGCGGGCGCCGCTCGTCGTCACCGCCCATGGCCGCGACGTCCGCAACGTCGGCTCGATCCCCGGCGTCCGCGCCCTCACCCGGCTGACGGTGCGGCGCGCGGCCGCCGTCGTCGCGGTCTCCGACTACCTTCGGCGAGAGCTCGAGGCGAAGGTTCCCGAGGCCGTCGGCAAGACGCACGTCATCGACTCGGGAGTCGACCTCGATCGCTTCGCCGTCGCCCCAGCCCCGGCGGGAGCGCCGGCCTTCCTCTGCCTCGGCTCGCTCGCTCCGCGCAAGAACGTGCTTCGGCTGGCAGACGCGTTCGAGCGAGTCGGCCGCGGGGTGCTCACCTTCGTGGGTGACGGCCCGTTGCGGCCGCGCCTCCAGGGACGGCCGTCCATACGTGTGGAGCGGCCGGTCGCGCACGATCGGGTGCCCGACGTACTCGCGAGGGCGAGCGTCGTCTGCCAGCCGAGCTTGATCGAGCCTTTCGGACAGTCGCTGCTCGAGGCGATGGCGATGGGGCGCCCGGTCGTGGCGAGCCGCGTCGGCGGCGCGGGCGAGTTCGTCCCACCCGCGGCAGGCCTGCTCGTCGATCCCGCCGACGAGGCGGCCATCGCTCGAGCGCTCGTCTCAGCCTCCGAGCTGCCGTGCCCGAACGCGGCTGCGAGGGCGGCCGCCGAGCGGCACGACCTCAGGACTCAGGCGGCTCGGGTGGAGGAGCTGCTCGAGCAAGCCGCTCGAGGTCGGCGAGCCTGATCGCGACGAGCGGCCCGATCGCCGCCTCCAGGCCCTCCTCGCGCGCGAGCGCCAGCGCCTGTTCGTAGCTCTCGCGGGCCTTCTCGGGCCGGACGCCCTGCTTGAGCCGGTTGTCGCCGGTGACCAGGAGCTTCTGGATGCGCTCGCGGGCGTCGGCCCGGCTCACGCTTCGCCCGTCGAGGCCCCCGCGCGTCCGCGCGACCGTGAAGGGTGGTTCGTCGCGACTCGCCAGTGCATCTCTCGATCATGCCTTGCCTGCGCCTCGTTCAGCCCCGGCGGGAAAAGTTTTCGGCAGACTCTCCTCGCGTTACCTGACGCGATGATTCTGACGTTCGGAGTCTTTCCCTCTGACCATCCCGGCTGCAGCTGAGCATCCCTCCGTCGTCCGCGTCGTGATCGCGGACGACCATCGCCTGTTCGGCGAGGCGCTCGACGCGATCCTGTCTGCCGACGATCGGATCGATGTCGCCGGTCATGCGCGCGACGGCGAGGAGGCTGTGACCCGCACCCTCGAGCTCCAGCCGGACGTGACGCTGATGGACATCAGCATGCCGGGGGTGGACGGCGTCGAGGCGACGAGGAGGATCCGGCGTGCCCGGCCCGATGCATGCGTCCTCATGCTCACGGGTTCGGACGCGCCGGAGGACGTCGTCCGGGCCCGCGCGGCCGGCGCGGCCGCCTACGTCACGAAGGACCGGATCGCGGCCGAGCTGATCGAGACGATCCTCGAGGTGGCGGGGCGCTAGTGCAGCGTTCCGTTAGTTTCTTGCATTTGTAGGAGAGTTGCGGTACGGTGGTTGTTGTGGCGCGGGCGGCGGTCGAGATCGAGCTCGCCGGCGACGAGGAGCGTCAGCTTCGAGCGGTGCTGCGGACACCGTCGGCT
>JBBRYP010000077.1:0-15829 GCA_038237515.1 Gaiellales bacterium | reverse complement strand
CGTCGGTGCCGACGTAGGCGATGTGCTGCAGGTTCTCGGGGGTGGTGTACCAGCTGGTCGGGCTGCTACCCGGCGCGACCGCCACCTGCCCGGCGCTCGGCAGGTTGTGCTCCCAACCTTGGAACCTGATGCGGAAGACGAGCTCGTACTCGCCGCCGTCGCCTGCGATAACCATGGTCTTGTCCTTGGAGCCACCGGTCAAGAGGTCAGACCGGTCGAGGACGAGCTGCTGTGTCCCGAGGTGGTCGTCATCGAACGTGAAGGGAATAGGGACGTCGATTGCGTTGAGCACATTGGCGATGTCGGCGGTGAGTCGTGTCGCGCGTGACTGAGGATTCGGATCGCCCAGCGACGCCACGAGCGATAGCGCGGTCTTCGTGTTGACGAGCTCGACGTACTGCGCTGGGACGCCGTTGTCGTTCTCCATCAGGGACACGACGATCCCGACGTCAGCAGGATCCTGGATAGTCTGGGGGTTTCCGTCGAGCCCCCAGAACGGCTGGCCGTCGACGACTACGGGATCGGGATCGTCGTCGTCCATGTCCTCGAAGATCCCGTAGCTGAACACCCGCTGATTCGGTGCGGCAGGTAGTCCTGGCAGTGCCGGCCGAAGGACTACCACCGTCACCAGCACGTACACCTCGTCGGAGGCCGAGACCTCGCTAGTCTCATTGAGACACTTGATGCTATGCAGCTGGAACTGGAGGCCCATCTGAATCGCTCCCGCTAGCGGATGGACATCCGACCATACCACCCTGCCCGGTCCAGAAAGTCGCGTACGTCGCGCCGACTCAAAAGCTCATTCAGTCTGAGCCGGGCGTCTGAGCGCCGTCTCGGCCGCGCGTCCGCCGAAGTCCTGATCGCCGATCACCTACGTACGGCCGGACTCTCGGAAACGGCCTGGCCGACGCGCTGCCGGGCACCGTTCGGGCCGATATCGAGGGCGGGAAGAACGCTGTCGTACCCAAAGGTATTCATCGGTTATGCGGCGAGGCGCACGACTCGGTTCGAGAAGCAGCTAGAGATCTCCCGGCGGTCCCACTGGGGGAGCCAGTTCACGCTGTCGTTACCAGAGTCCGAGCCGTCGAGCTTCCAGCTCTGGATGAGCACGCCGATCTGCCCCATCGCGACCGCCCAGCGCCGCTCGCCGAGCTGCCGGTCGATAGACGTGGTTGACCCGGGCGTCCCGCCGCCAGTCGTCGAGCACGCTCTGCCAGCAGGGCGCGGCGGCGAGCGCCGTCGATGCGGTGGCCGCCCAGGCAACGAGCGCCGCCGCCGCGAGCACGAGAGCGCCCGCCCGGACCGCCCGCCCGCCCGCCCGCTCACGCCGATCCTGGTCGAAGACGCATCCCGATGGGGGTTACCGCCGTCCTCGTTCTTCAATCACGCAGACCCCGTCGCGTTAGAGCTCCCGGGCAAAGCCTTGAAGTCCCGCGGAAGGAGCTCGTCACAAGGTCACGCGTTTCCGCCTCCCAGGAGAGCTAACTTTCTTTTTCTTTGGCCCGCTTGCGCTCCTTGTCGTAGACGGGATGCGGTGCGATCTGGCCGGGGATCTCGTCGCCGCCTACCGTCGCCGTCAACGGCGTGCCCGCAGCCTTCGCAAGCTCCGCCGGAACCTTCGCGAGGCCGAGCGTCTTGCCCTGGAGATACGGCGACACGACGGCCTGGGTAACGAAGCCGCCGACCGAGAGGGGCGCGCCGGTCGCATCGTCACCGCCCGACTCGAGCACGACGCTCGTCAGCCGCAGCGTCGTGCCGTCCCGGTCGCGCTCGAGTCCTTCGCGACCGCGCAGCTCCTTCTTGTCGAAGGAGATCGCCCAGCCGAGCCCGCACTCGAACGGCGAGACGGACGGGTCGTACTCGACCCCGCCGATGATGAACCCGCCCTCGATCCGGAAGAGATCGAGCGCGGTCATGCCGATTGGCTTCATGCCCTGGGGTTCGCCCGCCGCGACGAGCGCGTCCCACAGCTCGAGCGCTCGCTCGCGGTCGGCCCAGAGCTCGTAGCCGAGCTCCGCGGTGTACCCGAGCCGCGTCATGAAGACCGGAATGCCCGCGATCTCGACGTCCTCCCGGAAGGTGTAGTACGGGAAAGCCCCGTTCGAGAGGTCGCTGTCGGCGTGCGGCTGCAGGATCTCGCGGCTGCGCGGACCCTGCAGGCACAGGTGCGGCATCGCGTCAGTGAACTCGCGCACCTCGATCCCGGTGCCCTCTGCCGCCGCTTTGAAGATCTCGAGGTCGCGGTCGTTAGCGCCGCAGAACCGGACGCGGTCGGGCGCCCGGAGCATGACCGTACAGTCGTCGACCATCTTGCCGTCCTCGTCCACCAGCGGGCCGTACGCGATCTGCCCCTGGCGGAGCTTCGACACGTCGCGGCCGACGATCCCGTTGACGAGCTCCAGCGCGCCCGGGCCGTCGAGGTCGATCTTCCGCAGCATCGAGAAGTCCATCAGGCCAGCCGTCTCGCGAACGGCGCGATACTCCTCCTGCACGTCGGTCACGAGGGTCGGCGCCCAGTAGCCGAACAGGTCCATCCACTCGTCGGTCAGCGCGCGCAGGCGCGGGTGGAACGCGGTCTCCTTCGTCATCGAGCCACCTCCTGTTCGGCGAGCGCCACCCGAGCGGTCAGGTCGAGCGACTCGAGCACGAGCTCGGATAGCTCGCGCAGCTCCAGCTCGCCCTGGTGGCCCGAGGTCTTGATCGCGTCCTCGTACATGGTCACGTCCTTCGGGCAGCAGACGACGAAGTAATCGAGCCCGCCGAGCGCGACGGCTTCGTCGATCCGCTGCTCACTCGGGCGCCGCGCGCCCTCGCTCTTCAGCTCCTTCATCCAGATCCGGCCGCCGCCGGCACCGCAGCAGAACGAGTTGTCGCGGTTCCGCGGCATCTCGACGAGCTCGCAGCCGATCGCCTCCAGCACCCGGCGCGGCGCCTCGTAGACTCCGTTGTAGCGGCCGAGCGTGCACGGGTCGTGGTAGGTGATCCGGTAGCCGAGCTGCCTTCGCGGAGCGAGCGCCCCGCCCTCGAGCAGCTCGAGCAGGAGCTGCGAGTGGTGCAGCACGTCCCACTCGCCGCCGTGCTGGACGTACTCGTTGCGCAGCGTGTGGAAGGTGTGCGGGTCGGACGAGAAGATCCGCGCGAAGTCGCAGCCGGAAATCGTCTTCACGTTCTCCTGCGCGAGCTCGGCCCAGAGCCCCTCCTCGCCCGCGCGGCGAACGTCGCAACCGGCGGTCTTCTCGGCGTCGAAGAGGATGCCGAAGTCCGCACCCGCCTCGTGCAGGATGCGCGCGAGGTCCTGCGTCGCGCGCTGGTTGCGCGCGTCGAAGGAGGCGTAGTCGCCCACGAACCAGAGCAGCTCGGCCGGTTCGCGGCGGACGTCCTTGACCTCGAAGCCGAGCTCGCGCGCCCAGCGGGGACGCTTGCGCTTCGGTTCGCCGAACGAGTTGCCCGTCTCGTAGACGGCCTCGAACGTCGCCTGCAGCGTTGAATCGAGCTCGCCGTCCTCGACGAGGCGGCGGCGCATCTGGTTGATGATCGGCACGTGCTCGATCCCGACCGGGCAGATCTCGACGCAGGCCATGCACTGGGTGCACGACCAGATCGTCTCGGGCCGGACCCGATCGCCGATCTGTGCCTCGGGGCCCGCATGCTCCGCGAGCTCGCGCAGGTCGAGGATCACGTCGCGCGGCGACAGCGGGTAGCCCGAGGCGGTCGCCGGGCAGGCGACGTGGCACTTGCCGCATTTCGTGCACGCGTCGAGCGAGACGAGGTGCTGCCACGAGAGATCGGCGATCCGGCCGTAGCCGACCTCCGCCGGGGTCGCGCCCTCCGGGAGGAGCGGCAGCCGCTTTCCGGCGAGGTCGTCGCGGACACCGACGTTCGCCGGTCCCGTGAGCATGTGGACGGCTTTCGTGAACGGGATCGCGGCGACGAACGCGAGCGCGACGACGCCGTGGGCCCACCACGTCGCGAAGTGCGCGCTCGAGGCCTGCGGCGCTGTCATCCCGAGGCCCCGGAACCCCTGGCCGGCGACCCAGCCGACGGGCGACCAGGTCTCGAACGACGGGTTCGTCTGGGCGATCCGGAAAGCCTCGAGTAGGAAGCCGCTCAGCGCGAGGAAGAACAGCGACCCGAGGTACACCCAGTCGCCGATCACGTAGACGCGCCGATCCTCCTCGCGATCCGGCCGCGTGTAGTCGAGCCGCCGAGGCGCTCGCAGCCGCTTCGCGGCCATGATCGCGAGCCCCGCGGCGAGCCCCAGGCCGAAGACGTCGAGCACGAGCGAGTAACCGAGATAGAACGAGCCGCGCCAGAAGTCGAAGCCGAGGAGGGGCTTCGCGACATCGTCCTGGAAAGCGAGGATGACCGTCCCGGCAAAGAGGACGAGGAAGCCATAGAAGATCAGCGCGTGGCCGAGCCCGGCGAGCGGGTCGCGCCGCTTGATCCAGCGATGCGTCAGGACGATCGCGGCGGCGCGCGCGAGACGCCGCAGTCGCATGCGTTCCCGAACATCGGCAGCACGACCTTGCCGGTACTTGAGGACGAGCCTCGCGGCGCCGAAGAAGAAGATGGCCGTCGAGGCGGCGATCAGCCCGTACCAGAGGACGATCTCCCAGTGGGCGAGGCCGGCAAACGTCTGCCGCGTTTCCGTCACACGAGCTTCGCGAGCTCGTCGGCTACCTCGAAGAGATCGGCGACGGCACCGTAGTGTGCGACATCGAAGATCGCCGCCTCGGGGTCGGTATTGACGGCGATGATCGTCTCGCTCCCCTTCATGCCCGCGAGGTGCTGCACGGCGCCGGAGATCCCGAATGCGAGATAGACCTTGGGCTTGACCGTCTTGCCCGACTGGCCCACCTGACGCGCGTTCGGCATCCAGCCGGCGTCGACGATCGGGCGGGAGACGGCGAGCGTCGCGCCGAGCTTCTCGGAAAGCTCCTCTAACATCGCGATGTTGTCCTGCTCGCCGACGCCGCGGCCGATCGAGAGCAGGAAGTCGGCCGTGGTGATGTCCACGTCGCCCCTGGCGACCTCCTGGAAGCCGCGGTGCCGCGCGCGAGAGGCGACCGAGCCGACGTCGAGCTCCGCAACCGTCGCCGAGCCCTGATCCTCTGCGGGGGGCCACGCCGTCGGCCGCAGCAGCAGCAGCACCGGCTTTCCGGGCGGAAACTCCAGCTCGGCGTGCACCTTCGCGCCGTAGAACGCGCGCGTCGCGCGGATCGAGTCGCCGTCGCGGGCGACGGCGAAGACGTCGCTCGCGAAGCCGAGGCCGAGCTTCGCGGCCACGGCGGCGGCGTAGCCCATGCTGTTGACCGTGAAGCCGAGGAGCACGACCTCGGGCTGCCGCTCCGCGATCAGCGCCTCGAGCGCACGCTGATAGACGTCGTTCTCGAACTCCGCCTGCTCGACCGGCACGTGCACGATCTCGTCGACGCCCTCGCGGTCCACGTCGAGCGCGTCGGGGCCGATCACCGCCACCGCAACAGTCCCGCCGAGCGCGCGCGCTGCCGTCACGAGCTCGAAGGTCACGCCGCGAACGCGCCCCTGCAGGTGCTCCGCGACGACGAGCACACTCATGCCCGCACCTCGCCAGCGGCGGCTCCGGCCCGGCAGAGCCGGGCTCCGGCCCGACGGAACCGAGCTCCGCCCCCGCCTGACGCGAGGAACGCGCGGGCGCGGATGGTAGGCACCGGCCGCCTCACGCGAGCCGCTCCCGAACCAGCTCGAGGATCCGCCGCGCAACCTCGGCCGGTCCTCCGTCGAGGATCTCGGCGCCCGCGCCGCGCGGCGGCGAGAACATCCGGCGAATGCGGTACGCCGGCTCCCCCGGCTCCGCGTCGACGATCGCGATCTCGCGCTGCTCGGCCTGCTTGATCGCGCGCAGGTTCGCGTAGCGCGGCTCGTTGATTCCGGTCTGGATCGTCAGCACGGCGGGCGTATCGACCTCGACGACCTCGGCGAGACCGCCCTCGAGCTCACGGCTCACCGTCGCCGGTCCGCTGCCGCTCCAGTCGAGCTTCGTGACGACCGCGACCCGCGGCAGGCCGAGCAGCTCGGCGAGCGCGACGCCTGTCGAGCCCTGGACGGAATCGGCCGACTGGACGCCCGTGAGCACGAGGTCGGGCGACTCGAACGCGGCCGCGCCCGCGAGCGCGCGGGCTGTCGAGATCGGGTCGAGCGGTTCGGCGTCGACGCGGATCGCACGGTCGGCGCCCATGGCGAGGCAGCGGCGCAGTGCCGCTTCGCTGCCGCGATCGCCGACCGTCAACACCACGACCTCGACCTCGCCCAGCCGCTCACGGAGGCGGATCGCCTCCTCGGTCGCGCAGGCGTCCCACTCGTTCAGGCCACGGTCGAGGAAGTCGGGGTCGACATCGCGTCCGTCGGCCACGAACTCGACCTCGTCCCCGAGGACCTTGATCTGCTTGACCGCGACGACGACCCTCACGCCCGACGCCTTTCGCTAGCGAGCGAACGAGCGGCATTCAGCGAAAGGCCGCCGCCGCCGGCGGCAGGAGACCTCAGGCCGGCACCGCCTCTCGCTCGCGCCGCTCGCGCAGATCGCGCAGATCGTCCTCGAGCGACTCCGCGTCGGGCACGCGGCGCTCGCGCTTGAACGGCAGCGGCATCTCGGGGTTCGGCGAGTCGATCTCCCGCGCGAGCCGGTGCCCGGAGAACACCGCGTCCGCGACCAGCCGCGGCGCCTCGCAGTCGCCGATCCGGTACAGCGCGTCGACGCCCTCGGTGGCCAGCGCCTCCCGCCCGACGACGTCCTTGAGCTCGCGGAAGAGCGCTTCGTTCGAGCGCCGCTGCGACACGAGGACGACCGAGTCTGCCTCGAAGCTCCGCACGTGGCCGTCCGCGTCGTAGACGTGGGTGGCCGTCACGCCGCCGGCTTCGATGCCCGTCGGCATGTGGTAGGTCACGATCTCGACGCCGAGCTTGTGCAGCTTGCGGTGCATGTTCGGCGCCTCGAGCGTGAAGTGCATGTAGGGCGCGATGTGGCCCATCGGCGTCATAATCGTGACGCGCTTCCCCTCGAGTGCCAGCTTCTCGGCGAGCGAGACCCCCATGAAGTAGCCATCGTTGTCGAAGACGATTACCCGCTCGCCCGGCGCCTGCTTGCCCTCGACCATGATCTGCTCGGGCGTGAGCACGTACGGGAGGCTCGCGTCGGCACCGGGGATCGTGGCGTGGGTCGCACCGTTCAGCCCGTCGGTCGCCCAGTAGGCGCCCGTGGCGACGACCACGATCTCGGCGCCGTACTCCTTCACGCCCTGCGCGTCGAGCTTCGTCCCCGGGATGAACTCTACGTTGTCGAGCTTGGCGAGCTGGATCTTGCGGTAGTCGACGAGGCGCGCCCACTCGCCGAGCCCCGGGAGCTGCGGGATCCAGCGCATGATCCCACCCATGTCGTCCTGCGCCTCGACGAGGTGTACGCGGCGTAGGCCGCGCTTGCCGAGGATCATCGCGCACTCCATGCCCGCGGGGCCCGCGCCGACCACGAGGACGTCGTTGTCGGCGTTCGCCGCGGGCTCGAATCGCTCCGGATGCCAGCCGCGGCGGTACTCCTCCCCGGCAGTCGCGTTCTGGGTGCAGATGAGCGGCGGCCCGCCGATCTCCCAGCGCGAGATGCAGATGTTGCAGCCGATGCACTCGCGGATGTCGTCGAGCCTGCCCTCGTCGATCTTCTGCGGCAGAAACGGGTCCGAGATCGATGGACGGCAGGTCGCAATGATGTCGAGCTTGCCGGAGTTGATCGCGTCCGCCATCGAATCGGGATTCGTCCAGCGGCCGACGCCGAGCACCGGCTTCTTCGAGACGCTCTTCACGGCGGCCTGCCACGGCAGTTGCCGCCCCTGGGGATAGAAGCGTGACGGGGTCGCGTCCTCTCCCCACTCCGAGATGCCCGAGACGTTCACGTCCCAGACGTCGACGAGGTGGTCGACGAGCTCGACGAAGGGCAGCGCGTCGCGCTCGAGCTGCGTGCCGGCCTCGCCCATGAACATGTCGGTCGAGATGCGGACTGCGATCGCGCAGTCGTCGCCGACGGCGCCCTTGACCTGCTCGATCGTCTCACGCCAGAAGCGGGCACGATTCTCGAGCGAGCCGCCGTACTCGTCCGTGCGGTGGTTGTAGTACGGCGTCAGGAACTGCTGCGGCAGGTAGGAGTGCGAGCCGTAGACGTAGACGATGTCGAAACCGGCCTCTCGTGCGCGCTTCGCCGCGTCGACGTACATCTGCTGCACCTCGCGGATGTCGTCCTTGTCCATCTCCTTCGCATACGTCAGGTACTCGAAGTCGCTCGGGATCTGCGAGGGCCCGCGCGGAACGCTGCGAGACTCCATGCACGGCGCGTGCGGCCCGCCGTACCACAGCTCGCAGGCGGCGAGAGCACCGTGCTCGTGGAGCAGATCGCACATGATCGAGAGGTTGCGGATGTCGCCGTCGTCCCAGATTCGCGCGGAGACGCGGTGGGTGTCGTCCGACTCCGGCGAGATCGAGCAGTACTCGGTGCAGCACGCGGCGTAGCCGCCCTCGGCCTTCATGGCCCGGAAGTACGCCTGGCTCAGCGGCCGTTCCGACCCGAAGCCGTTGCAGTGCGGGATCTGGTAGAAGCGGTTCTTCATCGTCTTCGGGCCGATCTGGACCGGCTCGAAGAGAACGTCGTGCTTCGGGTTACGTGGCATCGTGCGAAGGCCTCCTTGGGCGGGTGGGCAGTCCTCGTTGTGGCGGCACGGGCGGCGAGACCACCCTTTCCGCGGTGATGCTCAGCTCGCCGGCACGGCCACCGCGGGCGGCGGGACCGTCGCTTCGTCGGGCAGCTGCGGCGTCTCCTCGCGGAGGCGAATCGGCTGTTTGTCCTGCACGAGTTTGCGGAAGGCGTAGAGCACGACCGAGAAGCCGAGGACTCCGACGCCGATGCCGAAGTCGCCCCACGTCCCGTAGCCGTTGAGCTTCGGGCTGCCGGCTCCGACGACGAGGAAGACGACGTTCGACAGGGCGATCGCCGCCGCGATCGGAAGCCAGATCGGCGCCACCTTGATCGGCCTCGGCCAGTTCGGACGATCCTTGCGCAGGAGCAGGAAGCCGCTCATCGCCGCGACGTGGGCGAAGACGTAACCGATGTTGCTCAGATAGAGGATCGCCAGGTTGCTCGACACGAAGAGGACGAGCGCGACGTTCACGAAGAGGTCGACGGTCATCGCCCTCGCCGGAACGTGGAACCTGTTCAGGACACCCAGCTCCTTGATCGTCATGCCGGCTCTCGAGATGCCGTACAGCGCTCTGCCCCCGTCTGCGGTCGAGGAGTTCATCGACAGCAGCAGGCTCGCGAGCACGAAGACCAGCATCACGCTGGCTGCGCCGCTGCCGACGAGGTTGTTGAAGAGCGGCACGTAGAACTGGCCCTCGGCGCCCGCCTTGTTCAGCGCGTCGACGCCGATCGAGCCACCGATCGTCATCGGCAGGAACACGTAGACGAGCAGCGAGAACATCGCCGCCGAGCGCAGCGCGAGCGCGGTGTCGCGTCTCGTATCGTGGTATTCGGGCGCGAAGCTGGCGGCCACCTCGATGCCGTAGGCCGACCAGGCGTTGAGGAAGAGCCAGACGAAGACGATCCGCCAGCCGCCCCAGGGGCCGCCGATCGACCAGTGCAGATTGGAGCTGTGCCAGTCGCCGGTCGCGAACGGGACGATCATCAGCACGACGAGCGGGATCATCAACACAGCGCCGGTGACGTAGCCGAGCCAGAGCGAGGGCTTGACGCCGAGGACGTTGAACAGCCACACCCCGGCGATCGCTCCGATCGCGATCACGTGCGGCAGCCCGATGTGGTTCGAGCCGATACTGAAGTACACGTGGCCGGCCTGGCCCGGGAACCACTTGGCCTCGACGAGGTCGCCGATGATCTTGCCGAAGATCGAGAGCACGACCGACCAGCCGATCCAGTAGCCGAACGTGGCGACGGGGCCGACCAGAGAGAAGTAGCGCCGCCAGCCTTCGTGGGCGTAGAGCGCGATCCCGCCGGACTGGTTCGGGAACATCGCCGCCGTTTCGGAGTAGATCCAGTTCGACAGCAGGCCAATGAACGCGGACACGCCCCAGAGCGCCATTGCACCCCAGGCGCCGAGGGTCCCGAACGAGTAGCCGACGAAGCCGATCAGGAACCCCGGGTTGCAGAGCGCGATCACGAACCCGTCGTACCAGCGAAGCGACTTCAGCAGCTGCCGCTCCTCGATCGCCGCCTCAGCCACGTCGACACCTCCTTCGCCGGTTGACGCCCTCCAAGCCGAAGATGGCGCGGAAGGTAACACGTGAGGCGTCGGCTTTCAAACTTGCGGCCGTGGCCGGGCGAAATCGTGACTTCGCGATCGCCGGGACTGCGTAGGATCACCCTCAGGGATGCGAGGTCCGCCGATCACGATCCGGTGCGACTGCGGGGAGACGCGCCAGGTGCCCTACGCGGAGCGATGGCAATGCGGGGGCTGCGGCAAGCGCTGGAACACGGCCCAGATCCCGGCCGAGGAGTACCACGGGATCCTGCGGGAGATGCGCCGCTTCCGATTCTCCGCGATCGGCTTCGCCATCGCGATCGCAATCGTGTTCGCAATACTCGCGCTGCTCGTCTCGGAGTCGCTGTTCCTGCTCCTGCCGGTGATCCTCTCCGGCTGGTACATCGTCTACATGCCGCTGTGGCGACGGAAGGTGCGCCGTCGCGCGCGCAGCCTGCCGACGTGGCAGCTACACCCCGAGTAAGGTCGCCGGCGGCGGCGGCGGCGACCGCGGGAGGCGGGCCCGTCCTGCTCGCCACCCTCGGCGTCGCCTTCGACTCGGCCGCGTGCGAGGTCGCGGTGGACACCGCCGTGGAGTCGGGCCGGCCGCTGCTCGTCGTCGTCGCCGCCCAACTGCCGCCGCTGCCGCTGTCGGTGATCCTCGGCTACGACCAGGTCGATTCACCCGCCCAGGAAGCGGCCTTTCGCGCACCGGCAGCGCTCGCCGCCTCGCTGGGGGTGGGAGTCGAGCGGCTTCGCGTCCGCAGCCCGCGACCGGTGACCGCGCTGCTCGAGCTCACGAGCGAGCGCGGGCCGGGACTGCTCGTCTTCGGCCCCGATCGGGCGCTCCTCTCGCAGCGGGCCTACCGGAAGGCGGCGCAGGCGCTGCGCGAACGCTGCCCCTGCCTCGTCTGGCTCGCCGACGAGGAAGGTTGAGTCTCCGGCGAGGGGACGGCTGGTGCCCGTCCCCTCGCGAGCATCGCCGCTGTCAAGCCGGCGACCGCACGATCTGCGGGGAACTCGTGCCGTTGGCGAGCGGATCGTCGGGAAAGTCGGGGTTACCGCCCTGTCGTCGAAGAAGCAGGCTTACGGGGCGCGTGTCTGCGCATGGCCATCCCGCCTGGTCTTGGCGCTAGTGCTGGCGCGCCAGCCGGCTAAACCTGACTTACCGAATGTTTAGCCAAACGGGGGAACGGCGACCGGCCAGGCGGGGTGGCCCAGGACGGTGTCGCCGCCCCCTGCTCTGGTTCGAACTAGAAGCAATACCGGTTCAAACGGTTGCTTCTATTGGTCGCAAACCGTAGAGTCGCCTATTCGCAGCCGCCAGGGTAGCCGGTGCGGTACCCACGGATCCTCGTTCGGATTCTCCCCACGGCCAGCGGATTGGCAGGCCCTTCAGCACGCGAAGGGTGATCGGACGTTCATCGATGTCTCGACGCCGGTTCCGACCATCTCTCCACCCCCTGCAGCGCGTGCCCGTCGCCACGTGCAGCAAGGCGCCTTCGACGAAGACCGGGAAGTACGCCGTCACACACGTAAGCCGCGGTAGTCCATGTTGCCGCCGTGCTCCGCCGAGGTGGCAAGCGATGGATCGCCAGGTCCGCTCGCTCCCCAGCTTGCACGATCCAAGCAAACCGGACCCGGCGTTGACAGCCTCTGCACCAAGGAGCAACATCGCCACGAGCAGCACAAGTCGTCAGTCGTCTGCCCAGGCCGCTGGGCAAGGAGGTCGCCATGATCGCCGGTAAACGATCCACTGTGGTTGCTGTTCTCGCGGTGACGGGCTGCCTGCTGGGAGCGGCTTCGGCTTCGCCGGAGCCGTCCTCTCGAGGAGCCGAGCCGGCGGTGATCGCGGACGGTGTCGTCGTCGACAAGAAGCAGAACGGCCTGCCGGGCCTTCCGGTGATGCTGTACGCGGTGACGTCTCCTCAGAAGGATAGGGCCCGATCGGTCGTGCTCGACGCTGTGAAGACCGGCGAGGGCGGCGAGTTCTCGTTGACCGTGGAGAACTCGGACGCGCTACAGGCGCTCGCGAAGCAGAACGACGGCTGGGTGAACCTCGACTACGTCGCCGGGAGGCGGTCGCTGCACGTCTACCGCAGCCTGCCGCGCAAGTTCGTCGCCGAGGAATGGGTCGGAGCCGAGGACGAGAACTTCAGCACGAGCATGGGCGCGGTCGTTCTCGCACCAGGGCAGGCAGGCGTGGGTGGCTCGCGCAAGAGCTCTGCTGGACGGAAACCGGCGGCCGCCGCCGCGTGCTCCGAGACGAGCCAGGTCCTCTCGTCGAAGACGCTGCCGACGCGCATCGCCGAGTTGCACACGTCGAACATGACCGCCAGCCTCGCCTACGGGCCGGCAGCCGATTCGACGATCGACAGCGCGGTCACCTGGGACGGAGGCGCGCACTGGTCTCGCTCGGGCACGGCCCATGTCGGCAACACCCGTACGGCCGTGACGAGGAACGCCACGGCGGCCTATCACCGCAAGATCCGCGCTTCGTTCAGCTACAGGAAGACGCGGATCGTGAACACCTGCTACGGCGAGCGCCAGGTGATCAAGGTCGACCGCTGGACAGGCTCGGTCTCGGAAGGGACGGCCGCGACCGATCCGAGCGGCGCGTGCGCCAACGGGCCTTACTCCGGCAACAAGGAGACTTTCACGGGCTCGTTCACGCGGAACTCCGTCGCTGCCGCGAAGTACACCCAGGCCGCGAGCCTCTCGGCCTTCGGCGTCCCGCTCTACCTCGGCGCGGCGAGTGGTTACTCCGGGAACATGAAGGTGACGTGGAGCGGCGCGAGCAGCTTCGTCCTCTGCGGTGACACGGACATACCCTCGGTGAGCAGACGCATCTACGCCGGGGCCTAGCAACTGCCTGAAGCCACGTCGTTCCGTAGGCGAATCGCACATCGGCCACGGCTTCGCGTCGCCATGGGCTCGGCCTGTCTGGCCGCGCTGCTCGCACCGGCTACAGCGCTTGCGTCCGTCGGCCAGGCGAAGCCGCTCGAGGCGACGCTGACGCTCGAGGTGCATGCCGGCGGCCTGAGGTCGACGCCACTCGAGACGTTCCTGCGAGTCGACGCACCGACCTCCGATGGAGACGTCGCCGGCGTGCTGGCGAACCGCCTCGGCACCCGGACGTACACGTCCTCGCTGCAGAGCCTCCTGCTCCGCCTCGGCCTCTACGCACACGATGGCCCGCCGCTCGCGACGCGGGTCGCGATCGACTCCGACGCGCCTCCGGACGTCGCGGCCGCGGGAGGGCGCGCGACGCTGCTCGTCAGCGGGACGAGAGACCTCGCCTCGTCTCTCGATCCCGAGCTGCGCGGACTCTGGGAGATCTCGCGCGAGGACTCGGAACACATCCGCTTCTGTCTGCCCGAGGCGGAGGTGCCCGCCGGTGCCGACTGGACGGTCGAGGCGTACGTCGACGGCCTCTCGGTCGTCTCGGCGGCGCCCCCGCCGACTGCCTGGACTCGCGTGACCCGGTTCCCGGCGCGTCCGAACGTTCAATCGCCGCCCGACGCACCGCCGCTCGAGACCGCTCAGGGCGGCGTCACGCACCTGGTCTGGCAGCCTGCGGGTGAGCCCGACCCGCCGGCCGTCGCCGCCTGCAACGCGACGGCCGCAGGGGGGGGCAAGGTCAGTGCGCTCGCTTTCGAGGTTCGGCTGACGAAGAGCGACCGGATCGTCGTCGCGAGCTACGACGGGCTCTGGGCGCACCTGCGGCTGGTCCTGTCGTACCTGGTTTCCATGCTCTCCTTCGCGCCCCTCCTGTACCTGCTGCTCCGAGGGTCGGAAGCACGCCCCGAGCGCGAACTCTCGTGGCGACTCTGGTCGTCGCTCGCGGCCGCGCTCGTCATCGCCGCCGGGGGCGTGCTCATGTGGCTGCTCCGGCCGGGCTCGACTCAGATCCACACCGACCAGGTCCGGCCGCCGCTGATCGCCGGGGTGGTCGCCTTCGCCATTGCCCTGCTTGTCTGGCACCGCAGGCGTCCACTGGTCCTCGCCGTGCTCGCGGCCGCCGTAGCGACGACCGGCCTTGCTCTCTGGGCGCAGGCGGCGGCCGGTGAGGACGCCTTCCTGCGCGGCGGGTGGATCACGTTCGCCCAAGGAGTGGTGGCGGCGGTCGTGATCGCCCTCTCCACGCTCACGGCCGTGGGCTTGCTGACCGCGGGACTGACCGCGACGGTGCTCGGAAGACACCTCCCTAGGGCGCGAACGCTCCTCTCGCTCGGCATGTGCATGGCCGCCGGCTGGCTCGTCCTGCAGAGCGCAACCGGCATCTACCACGTCTGGCGGTTGCGCGACGACGTCGCCACGGCGCTCACCCCGCTGAGCAAGCCGGCCGGCTGGCAGGCCTGGGCCGCGGGCGCACTCGTCTACTTCCCCTATTCCTTCGTCGGGCTCGCGCTCGACCTGCTGCCCCTCGTGGCCTTCGCCGGCCTGCTCGCAGCTCTCTCCTCCACGGCCAGAACCGCCACGAGCACGCTCTTCGAGGCGCCGTCGCGACAGGGCCCGATCCTGGCCCTGACCTTCGCGGCGTTCGTTGCGGGAGCCCAGGGCGTCCTCTACGGCTGGAGCGTCCCGATCTCCTTCGCCTTCGCGATCGTTCTCGCGCTCCTGCTCCCGCGAAGGAAGATCGAGCGCGTCGTCGAGGGCGTCGACGCCCTCAACCTCGGCCTCGAGAAGCCGGTCGCCCTGCGATCGCGCGCGGTGCTTCTCCGGCAGGCGACGGGAGCGAAGGAGGAGGAGGCGGCAGGAGGCGGCAAACCCGGGATCTCGCTCCCGCCAGGCGCCTCCGCCTCAGGGCTCGCTCTGAGCCTCGGGCCGGGCCGCACCTGGTGGGAGAACGGGCGCGTCGCCGTCCGGCTCGGCGCCCTGCTCTCGCTCGCGCCGGTCGCCTTCTACGCCTATGTGCTGGCGACACAGCGCCTCGGCCACGACCTCTCGCTCGACAACGACGGCGGCGCGGCGGACGTCCTGCGCAGCTCGGTGCACGAGATCCTCTTCTGGCTGGCCGCCGCGCTCGTCCTCGGGATCCTCTACCCCTACCTTCCCGGCTCGGTCGGAGCGCTCAAGGGAGCGGCCCTCGGTGTCGTCTATGCCGCCTCGACCGGTCTCGAGATGTGGATTCTCCCCGGCGGCGGCGACTGGGCGTTTCGCTGCCTCGAGGTGCTGCTCTTCCTCGTCGTACTCGGGATCCTGCTCGACGCGAAGACGCTGGTCGAGCACGGCGCCTCCTGGCGATCGCTCGGAAAGTACTACCGCGTCGACGAGATCAGGTTCAGCGCCGCCTACGTCTCCGCTGCGATCGCCACACTGGCCGCCATCGTCCAGCAGCTTAACTCAGGCCATGCGCAGAACGCGATCGTCCAGATCATCAAGAGCCTTCCGGCCTTGATTCCGCCCATCCACTAGTGCGGCCTCTCATAACGTTCGACCGGAAACGAAGGGCAGGTGGAGGCCGCACTACTCGGCCGCTTCGCGGCCGCCGGCCGCAGAGCGGTCGGACTAGTGCGGCGTCGGCGAACCCTCAGTTTCGAGCGAAACGTTGG
>JBBRYP010000076.1:0-16905 GCA_038237515.1 Gaiellales bacterium | reverse complement strand
CTCGCTTTCGTCGTCACCATGTGGGTGACCTCCTGACGGCAGGACCCGCGGCTGCCGATACAGCCCGTCTTGCCTGCTCAGGAGGTCATTTTGCCTACAGCCCCGGACAGCGCCTACCCCGGAAAACGGTGGATCGAGGTTCAGAGGTTCTCCCGCCCGTGCCGTAACCACCCAGTCCACGATCTGCTCCGCCCTGATCGGCAGCGAGGTCACGCGGACGCCGTAGGGCTCGAGGGCATCCTCGATCGCCGCGCTCAGGATCGCGGGGGTGAGCATGCGGCCGCCCTCCCCCGCGCCCTTGATGCCGTAGGGGGTGTACGGGGAGGGGGTCTCCTGGTGGTCCACCGTCATCGTCGGGACGTCCATCGACGACGGTAGGTGGTAGTACTCGAAATTCTCGTTCCGGACCCGCCCCTCCGCGTCGTAGAGGTACTCCTCGTACAGGGCCGTTCCGAGCCCCTGGATGGTGCCGCCGATGATCTGGCCGTTCAGCGTCTTCGGGTTCACGATCGTCCCCGCGTCGTGAACCGCCGCGTAGCGGAGGAACTCCAGCTTCCCGGTCTCGACGTCGACCTCGACGACCGCCAGATGCCAGGCGTGCCCGACGAACGGATAGAAGATCCCGAGATCCGAGCGATCGTCGGAAGGGAGTGTCGTCAGCGGGTGGTCGTAGGTCGACTGGGCCGCGAGGCCGCTCTCCATGTCCGCCGGCAGGTCGAGCCGGAACATGTAGGCGGAGAGCGCCACCTCGTCGAGCCCGAGGCCCTGGTCGGGCGTGCCGACGACGCTGACGCGGCCATCTCGGAACTCGAGGTCGTCCTCGCTCACCTCGAGCTTGTGCGAGGCGATCCGCTTGATCTTCTGCTTGATCTCGGCAGCGGCGCCGGCGACCGCACCCGAGACCATGACGGTGTAGCGCGAGCCGCCGGGGCCGGTGCCCGGCAGCGCGTGCTGAGAGTCGGCATAGGTGACGACAATCGATTCCGGGTCGACGTCGAACTCTTCCGCGACGACCTGCGACACGACCGTCTCCGGGCTGTTGCCCCACATCGACTGCGAGTGGAGCGTGACAACGATCTGCCCGGTCGGGTCGACCTGGATGCTGGCACTCTCCGGGCTGCTCGTCGGCGTGAACTTCGGCTCGTCGAACCAGAACCAGAACTCCGTGGAGCTGAACACGCTCCGCTCCTGCGAGGCGACGACGCCGATCCCGACGTGCCGTCCCTCCGCGTGCGCCCGTTCGCGCTCGGCAACCCAGTGGTCGTAGTCGACGACCTCGAGCAGCTTGTCGAGCACGCCCTGGTAGTTGCCGCTGTCGTAGATGTTCCCGGTCGGCGTGCGGTAGGGAAACTGGTCGGGGGCGATCAGGTTGCGGCGCCTGATCTCGACCCGGTCCATTCCCAGCTCGCGCGCGGCGCCGTCGACGAGCCGCTCGAGCATCCAGTTGCTGACCTCGGCCCCGAAGCCGCGGTAGGCACCCTGCTGATTCTTGTTCGTGAGGATCGCGGCCAGCGAGTACCCGACGTGCTGGATCCGGTAGGGGCCGACGATCTGAGAGAGGCCGTTGCCGTGCGTCCCGGTGCCGAACTGCAGGTAGGCGCCGTAGTCGTCGACGCAGTCGATCCGCAACGCTTGGAAGACGCCGTCGGCGTCGAAGGCGAGCTCGGCGTCGTAGTAGCGGTCGGAGCCGCAATGGTCGTTGTTGACGATGTGCGTGATCCGATCCTCCACGTACTTGACCGGGCAGCCGGCGATCATCGAGAGAAAGCCGGCGAAGGTCGGCACCTTGTGCATGAAGAACTTCGAGCCGAAGCTGCCGCCGGCCGCGACCGGGACGATCCTGAGCTTGCTCGCCGGGATCTTGAGCGACGCCGCGACGAGCCAGAGGAAGTATGTGAAGTTCATCGAGTTGGCGTAGATCGTCACGACGCCGGTGCCGCGGTCGTAGTCGCCGATCGCCCCGTTCGTGTCCATGGGCATGCCGGTCGAGCGCGGCCAGCGGAGGTTCGCCTGCACCTTCCGCGGGGCCTTGGCAAACGCCTGCTCGACCTCCCCGAAGGTGAACGTACGCTCGTAGGCGACGTTCGTCCCGAGCGCCTCGTGGACGAGCGGCGCGCCCTCCTTCCGCGCCTCGAAGGGATCGAGGACGACGGGCAGCGGCTCGTAGACGATCTCGATCAGACCGCAGGCGTCCTCGGCGACGTAGCGATCCTCCGCGACGACGGCCGCGACCGTCTCGCCGTAGTGGCGCACTTTCTCGATCGCGATCAGGTCCTGCACGATCGGGCCGGCCCCGAACGACGGCAGGGGCGCCGCGCGCTCGGCCACGTCCCGGCCGGTGACGACCGCGAGCACCCCGGGGAGTCGCTCCGCGGCTGCCGTGTCGATGCTCACGATGCGCGCGTGCGCGTGCGGGCTTCGGACGACGGCGGCATGGGCCATGCCCGGGAGCTTGATGTCGCCGACGTAGCGTCCCTCGCCGCGAAGGAGGCGCGGGTCCTCGACGCGGTTCACGCTCTTGCCGAGCCAGCGACGGCTCGAGGCCGCCGTCTGGGCAGCGATCCGGGCGCCCTGCGGCTGCTGTTCGATCGTCACGGCGCCACCCCGGCCGCCATCGTGTGCGCGGCCTGCGCAGCCGACCGGATCGCGTCCACGATCTGCTGGTAGCCGGTACAGCGGCAGGTGACGCCGCTGATCGCCTCGCGGATCGCGAGGTCGCTCGTCTCGCCGGGATGGTCGCGGATGAACTCGGTCGCGGTCAGGAGCATCGCGGGCGTGCAGAAGCCGCACTGCAGCGCGTGGTGGTCGGTGAAAGCCTGCTGCAGCACTCCTAGGGTGCCGTCGCGCTCCGCGAGCCCCTCCACCGTGAGCACCGATCGTTCACGCGCCTGGATCGCGAAGATCAGGCACGAGCGCACCGTCTTGCCGTCGAGCAAGACGTTGCAGTTCCCGCAGAAGCCGTGCTCGCAGGCGAGGTGCGTCCCCGTCAGGTCGAGATCCTCGCGCAGGAAGTCCGCGAGCGATCGCCGCGCCTCCACGGCTCCCTCCCGCCAGCGCCCGTTGACCTCGATCCGCAAGGGGAGCCTGGCATCGGGGGAGGCGGTCATGCGGCCTCCGCCTGGCGGGCTCGGCCGGCGGCCTTCGCCAGAGCTCGCCACGCGAGCACGGGAGCCACGCGGCGGCGGTACTCGCCGGACACCTCGATGTCGTCGGGCGGATCGAGGGCCGCGAGCGATGCCGAAACGGCTTCGAGCGTCCGGTCGTCGAGGCGGGAGCCCACGGCCTGGGAGACGTCGGCGCGATACGGCGCGTCCGCCACCCGCAGCAGCACCAGCTCCGCGCTCGTGCAGTTGCCGGTGTCGTCGAGCGTCACGATCGCGCCGGCGGCGACCTGGGCGTAGTCGCGATAGCGGGCGCTCACCTCCTCGAATGCGGCACCCGTACGAGGTTGCGCGGTTGGGACTCGCATTCCGGTGAGGAGCTCGTCGGGCTGGAGCGAGGTGCGGTTCGGCCCCTGGAAGAACGAGCGGGCCGGAATCGAGCGCGGGCCGCGCGCGGAGCGTGCTTCGATCGTCGCGTCGAGCGCGACAGCGGCGGCCGTGAGCTCGGCCCACGGCGCCGCGAAGGCCAGGGACCCGCCGAGCGTCCCGCGGTGACGGGTGGCGCGATACCCGACGTAGCGGGCCGCCTCGCGCAGGAGCGGACACAAACGGGCCACCGTCCCGTCGTCGATCAGCGTCTGCTGGCGGACGAGCGTCCCCAGGTGTAGCTCGCCGTCTCGCTCCTCGATCCCGTCGAGGCCGGGAAGGCCGTTGATGTCCACGAGCGCGCTCGGCTTCGCGAGCCTGAAGTTCATCAGCTGCACGAGGCTCTGGCCTCCGGCCAGGACGCGTATCGCGTCGCCGGACGCGAGCAGCTCCAGGGCCTCGTCGACGCTGTCCGGAGCGTGGTAGACGAACGGGGCCGGCTTCACGGCGCGGGCTTCTCCAGGTAGAGCGTCGCCCCCAGCGCGTCACCGGTCTGCGGCACCGTGTCGGCGAGGCGCTTCAGCTCGGGGAAGAGGGAGCGGTCGAGCGTGGAGGCGTCCGGCCAGTCGATCTCGACGAGGTTGCCCGCCGGGTCGCGGAGGTACATCTGCACGCTCCCGTCGGGCAGCTCGTACATGTCCTCGAAGAACGTGTCCGTCTCGAGCGTCCCGAGCTCTTTCGCGCGCAGGTATGCCCCCTCGAAGTCGTCCACGTTGAGCGCGATGTGGTGGTACGTGGGCGCCTCCGTCGGCCGCTCGAACAGGTGCAGCTGCAGGTCGCCGAGCCGCAGGTACTGCACCGGGAAGGCGAAGGTGTAGGTCGGGATCCGCTCCATCCCGAAGACCTCGACGTAGAAGCGCGAGGACTCCTCGAGGTCGTTCGCGTGCACGCTCACGTGGTTGAAGCCCGTCGCTCGCATGAACGGAAGCGAGGGTACGGCGGCAGGGCGCCGGGCGCAAACAGAGTCGAAGCGCCCGGCCACGATTCGGCGTAAGTTGCGTCTTACGTAAGCATATGCTTACATCCCGTGGTGGAGGTTGCGCTGAAGGCGATCGCCGAGCCGCACCGGCGGGAGATCCTGCGGCTCGTCTGGGACGCGGAGCGCTCGGCCGGCGAGATCGCCTCGCATTTCGAGGTGACTCGCCCGGCGGTCTCCCAGCATCTCACCGTCCTCAAGGAGGCGGGGCTCGTGAGCGAACGACGCAACGGCGTGAGGCGCCTCTACCGCGCGCGCCCCGAAGGTCTCGCAGATCTGAAGACCTTCCTCGACGAGTTCTGGGGCGACCGGTTGGCGGCGCTGAAGCGGGAAGTCGAGCGAGAGGAGAGCAGAAGGCATGGAAAGCACGACTGAGCAGATCTCCGTCGAGCGGGAAGTCACGATCGCGGCCAGCCGGGAGGCGGTGTGGGAGTTCCTCGTCGACCCGGACAAGGCCGCACGCTGGATGGGGCAGGCGGTCTCGTTCGACGCACGGCCGGGCGGGCACTACCGCGTCGAGGTGATCCCGGGGCACACCGCCCGAGGCGAGTTCGTCGAGCTCGATCCGCCGCACCGGCTCGTCTACACGTGGGGCTGGGAGCCGGGCGAGGAGGGAGACAACCCGGTCCCGCCGGGGTCGACGACCGTCGAGGTGGAGCTCGTGGAGATCGGAGGCGAGACGCTAGTGCGGTTCAGGCACTTCGGGCTGCCGACCGCCGAGGCGGCGGACTCGCACGCCCACGGCTGGGACCACTACCTCGAGCGGCTCGAGATCGCTGCCGCCGGGGGCGAGCCCGGCGTGGATCCGTGGTTGACGGGGCAGATGTAGGGGTGTCCTCGAGCAAGACAAGGAGGGTGTGAGATGGCAAGTGCGGTCGTTCACTTCGAGGTCGTCGGGAAGGACGTGGGAAAGCTGCAGAGCTTCTACGGCGACCTGTTCGGCTGGAAGACGCAGGGGGTGCCCGAGATGAACTACGCGATGGTGGAGAAGGAGGGCGAGGGGATCGCCGGCGGGCTCGGGCAATCTCCCGACGGAGGCCCCGGCCACGTCACCTTCTACGTGTCGACCGACGATCCGCAGGCGACGCTCGACCGGGCGGAGCAGCTCGGCGGCAGGACGATCCTGCCGGTCACCGAGCTGCCGCAGGTCACGATCGCGCTCTTCGCCGATCCCGAGCGACACGTCATCGGGCTCGCGAAGGGGATGTAGCGGAGCCGACGCGGGCGGCGCCGCTCCCCGAGCGGCGCCGCCTTACACGTGCTTCCGGCACGTGGAGCAGCCGCTCTAGGAGCCGCCGGCGGCCTGAATGAGAACCTCGCCGCGTGTGACCTGCGGAGTCGGCACCTTGATCTCCGAGGCGTGCTCGCGGAACCAGTCGGCCGCGAGCCGGCTGGACTCGTCTGCGCCTGTGCGATCGTCGTACACGGTGAGGGTCGTGCAGCCCTCGTCCGTCCGGACGAGGTAGTAGCCGCGAAAGCCGGCGATGCCGCCGACGAGACCCTTCACCTCGTCCGCCCGGGCGGCCAGCTGGTCGGCCAGCTCCGGATCTCCGGTGTAGGTCCTGATGACTGCGTACATGGTGCTCCCTTCGTTCGTTTGCGTCGGCCTGAGCCGCGCTGAGGTCTTTCCCGGCCGGGGCCGACTCTATTCAAGAGCGCCGCCCGAAGGTGAGCGTCGCGAGGTACGCCTTCTGACCATGCCAGCCGGGCGCGCCTCGATTCGTCGGCGGATGCGCTCGTAGAGGCGGCGGCGCGACTCCTCGTCCATCGAGCGGTGCCCGGAGTAGGTGTCGAGGACGGCGAGGTAGTCGGCTGCCGTGTATTCGACCTCCCAGAGGTGGCGCCGGACGAATACCAAGGAAGTGAAGGCGACGACGGCGTCGAAGAGCTCCTCGCCCGGATCCCAGGTCTCGAACTCAGCGGTGACGACTCGGACGCGGGGAACCGCCGCCAGGTTCCGGCGCGCGATCGCTGCGAGAGGGTCGCCGAGCTCCACGCACACGATCTCGAAGCCCCGGTGCGCGAGCGGCAACGTCGCCTGGCCCGTACCACAGCCGAGTTCGAGAATTCGGCCGCCCTCCGGAAGGTCTGCGAGGGCGACGAGATCGTCGATAAGTGCCGTGGGGTAACCCGGTCGAGCGGTCGTAGAGCTCGGGAACCTCTTCGAACGTGGCCCGCAGGCGATGCCGCTCCGCCGGTTCGGTCATGCGGAACGATCCTCCCTCCTCGCCGACGGGATCCCAGGCGCCATCCTCCGTGCCGGGCACACGAGGTTGCGCCAGGCATGGCAGCAGCGTATAAGCGCCGGTGACCGATGAGACCGCTCCGGATGCTCGCATTCATCCTGGCCTGCCTGGCCGGGCTCGCCACCGCCGGTGCCGGAAGCGTCGAAGCCCGCACGAGCGGCACCTGCACGGCCTCGCAGCTGCGAGCCCGCGTCCTCGACTCCACCGGCGCCGTCGGAACGATCGCCGTCAGCATCACGCTCACGAACGCCGGGGCCGCCTGCACCCTCCACGGCTACGCCGGCCTTCAGCTGCGAGACGCGCGGGGGGCGCTCGCAACCACCGTCGTCCACGGCGTCCTCGGCTTCCTGATCAAGACGCCCCGCACGGTCAGACTCGCAGCGGGCGGCAAGGCGACGCTCCTCATCGCCTACAACCACGTGCCATCGGGCACGAAGCCCTGCCCAATGGCGACGAAGCTCCTGATCCGGCCGCCCGGCGGCTCCGGCTGGGTGGGCCTTTCGCTCCGGCTCGACCCCTGCCGGAACGGCACGATCCTCGAGGCGCCGATCCTCGCGGGCCTCCAGCACGCCTAGCCCGAGAGAGAAGGTTGATGCTGGGCGGCGGAACTCGACGGTCGAGCGCGACGGCAGGAGTGCCCTTCGGAGGCGTCCGCCGCCGACGGGGTCCGTCGCTGAGTGCTGGTCGCCCACGCTCTACCGGCAGCCAACCTCGGGTGTCTTCGGAAGACCCTCGCGCGACGTCGGCGCTTCGGTTCCGTGCTCAGTAGGGCCCCTGCCGCAGCTACTCTTAGCCGCGGCTGATGGGGAGACGGCTGATGATGACGGGCGGCCTCGCGCTCGCGTTCGCGCTCGTTGGCGCCGGCTCGTCCGGCGCGCGCTCCACGGGCATTCGAGCGCTGCGACTCGCAACCGCGAGCGCCGTCCGCACCGCGTCGCCGCTCGCCACCGCCACCCGCTGGTGCGGGACGCAACCGGCAGCCGCAGACCGCGTCCCGGACGAGCTCGGAGGCTCGCAGATCCACGTCGTCTACGCGTTTCCCACGGGCGGGGCCGATCGGTTCGCCGCTCTTGCCGGCCCGATCGCAACCGACGTGGAGGCGATCGACGCCTGGTGGCGGCGGGAGGATCCGACTCGAGCTCCCCGCTTCGACCTCTATCCCTTCGCCGGCTGCGAGTCGCGCTTCGGCCAGCTCGATGTCTCGCGCGTCCAGCTCCCGCACGACCCGACCTACTACGGGGTGACGAACGGCCGTTACGAGCGGATCGCAGCGGACGCCGGCGCGGCCAGCGCCTCCTTCCTCTCCTCCCCCAAGAAGTTCCTCGTCTACTACGACGGCCCCGCGAACGAGTCGCGCATCTGCGGCGAGTCGCCGGTTCTGCCGACCTCCGGCGGGATTCACGCCTCCTCGATCGTCTACCTCCAGTCCTGCCTCGGGACCGACCTCGGCACCGGCGGGTTCACCGCGCTCGCAGCGGCGCACGAGCTCGTGCACAACCTGGGCGCACTCGTGACGCCCGGTCCGCCCCACCCATGTCCGGGCGACGCGGGCCACTCCTGCGACAGCACCGACGACCTCCTCTACCCGGTGGGCCGCGGACAGGCGCTCGCCGACGTCCATCTCGACATCGGCCGCGACGACTACTACGGCCACTCCGGCACCTGGTGGGACGTCCAGGACTCGCCGTGGCTCACTCGCGCGGACCTCGCTCAGGTGCCGCTCGGGGTCGCCCTGGCCGGGTCTGGAACCGGCTCGGTGACGAGCGACGCTCCAGGCATCGCCTGTCCGGGCGGCTGCGCGACCTCGCTCGACTCGGGCAGCTTCGTCACCCTCACCGCGAGGGCGGCCTCCTCGGCGCGCTTCGCCGGCTGGAGCGGCGCCTGCACCGGCCGAGACGAATGCCAGGTGACGCTCGCCGCCGCCGCGCAGGTGACGGCGATCTTCGTGGCGCAGACGACCCTGACGGTCGCCGTCGTCCACCGGGGCGGCAGCGGCTCGGTGACGAGCGCCCCCATCGGAATCGCGTGCTCAGCCGTCTGCACCGCGAAGTTCGACCGGGGCGGGATCGTCGCCCTGCGCGCGCGCCCGCGGGCGGGCTCCCGGTTCGGCGGCTGGACGGGCGCCTGCACGGGAACCGGCCGCTGCTCGGTGCACCTCAGCCGCACGGCGACCGTCCGGGCGGTCTTCCGCAAGGCGTAGCCGGGCGCCGGGCGCCGGTGTACATTCGGCCCGCACCGCGACGGCAGAGAAAGGGAGGTCTTCCATGCCGAGGTTCCACATGCGACCCGCATCTCGGCTCGCGAGCGCTGCGGCGCTCCTGACCGCACTCGCGGCGAGCTCACTCGCTGCGGGCTGCGGCAGCAATGCCCGCTCGAGGCTCGCCGACGCCGTGCCCGCCCAGCCGACGCCCTCGAAGGCGGTGCCGGCCGCTGCAAAGCGCGCGAGCCCGTCGCAGGTTCGGGCGGCTCTCGACAAGCTGCCCGCTCTTCCCGCCGCCTCTGCCGCAAGCCCCGCGGCGAACGTGGTGGGCTCGGGCAAAGAGACGGTCACGCAGTTCATCGCCCAGATCTCCGGCGACGTCTCGAATGTCTGGGCCGGCATGTTCGCCGAGACCGGCACGGCCTTCACGCCGGCCACGCTCGTCGAGGTCGGGCCCGGTCAGCACGCTGCCTCGGCTTGCGGCCACACGGTGATCTCGTTCGATCCCGTCGGCCCGTTCTACTGCCCGCCCGATCAGTCGATCTACATCCCGGTCGCCCTGATGGACAAGATCATCTACAAGAAGTACGGCGACTTCGCGGTCGCCTACGCGGTTGCGCACGAGTGGGGCCACCGGATCCAGGACCTGCTCGGGATCCTCGCGCAGAAGGCGCAGGGGAAGCTCCTGACGATCCAGACCGAGACGCAGGCGGACTGCCTCGCCGGGCTCTGGGCACGTACGGCATTCAAGCGCGGGCTGCTCGAGAAGGGCGACATTCAGGAGGCGGTCAACGTCGGCAACCTCGTCGGCGACGCCGACGGCACGCCGGAGACGGCGCCGGGAGCGCACGGCCTGGCCGGGCTGCGAACCGCCTGGTTCCTGACGGGCTACAGGAGTGGCAAGTTCAGCGACTGCAAGACCTACCGGTAACCCGAGAAGCGAGCTAGCAGCGATGCAGCCGGGAAGCTTCTGGACGGCGCTGGTCTGGGCCGTCGTCCCGATGCTCATCCTGCTCGGCCTGATCTGGTGGCTCGACCGTTACGAGAAGGAGCCGCTGCGCCTGCTGGGGCTGGCCCTCGTCTTCGGCGGCGTGCTCGCGCCGGTGGTGGCCTACGGGATCGAGAAGGGCCTCGACATCCACACGAGCTTCTTCGCGGCCAACATCGTGCCGAGGTCTCAGCTCGGTATCGGCACGCCCCTCGTGGAGGAGCTCGTGCGTGGCGCGGCCATTCTCGCCGTGCTCCTCCTGGTGAGGTTCGAAATCGACGACCTCCTCGACGGCATCGTCTACGGCGGCGTCGTGGGGGCCGGCTTCGGCGCGGCCGCGAACTTCGTCAGCATCTGGTCGACTCCGTCGCTCGGCGAGAACACGACCCCCTCGCTGTACACGTCGATGGTCACGAGCTTCAACCACGTCTTCTACGGCGCGGTGATCGGTGTCGTGATCGCGGCGGTCCGGAAGAAGGAGCTCCCCGTGATGGCGGCAGCCGCGCTCGCGGGCATCGCAGCGGCGTTCGCGTTCCACGTGCTCCACGACTACCTTCCGTGGTGGGCGGCGAGCGACGCGTCGAACGCGCGCCGGAGCTTCGGCAGAGAGGTGCTCACGCAGGCGCCCAGCTACCTCGGCCTGTTCGCGCTCGGCTTGATCGCGCTCTGGGCGGTCGGTCGCGAGAAGGTAATCGTCGCGGGCCGGCTCCGGGACGAAGTCGCCCGCGGCACGGTCACCGCCGACGAGTACGCGAACGTGACGAACTCGTTCCGGCGCAGCTACTCGCTGTGGTCGGCGCTCCTCCAGCGCGGCGAGCGGGTGTGGCGAGTGCAGCGGCGCCTCTACGGGCTGATCGTCGAGCTCGCCTTCCGGAAGTACCACCAGCTCGAGGAGACGAGCGCCGAGTCGCGCCAGTTCCTCTCGGAGACGGCGTACCGGGAGCGGATCGGCGAGACGCGGACGGAGCTCGCGGAGGTCGATCCGAGCTATGACGCGCGGGCGGCACGCCGTGGCAGCGCCCCCTCCGGGCCGAGCAACGCGTTCGTGGCGGGCCTCGGCGGGCTGACCCTGTTCGCAGCGCTCGTCGGGGCGGGAGTCCTGATCTGGCTCCTCGGGCTGCGGCCCTCCAAGTCGGGCGGCCCGATCGCGACGGCGGCTGCGGCGGCGCGGCTCGCAGCCGCCCCGGCGGTCACGGGCGACGCGCTCGTCGCGACGTCCAGCATCGCGCAGCTCGCCTCCTCCCGCGCCGCCCATCCGCCGTCTCCGGACGGGGCGCAGGTCGCGTCCTACCGGGTCGCGGCACCCGCCGCGGCCCGCGCTGCCCGCTTCGGGATTGGCGTTTTCAAGGGCAAGTGCACCACACCCTTCACCGTCCGGCCGCAGGGCTACGTTGTGCCACGCGCCTCGCCGGCCGCCTTCGTCTGCCTCCAGTGGATCGGAGCGAATCCGGCCGACACGCTCGTCGCCGAGTTCATCAACATCGACACCGGGCAGGCCGCACTGAACTCGATTCGCGGCAAGCTCGGCGCCGCGAAGGCGAACGTCCTTCTCAAGACCATCCGAGGCCCGTTTCCGGCGTTCGGCATGGAGATCGGCCTGGCCTACAACGGCCACCTGCTGAACTGCGGCAAGTTCTGCCGCGTGATCTTCACCTGAAGCTATGACTCGCGAGTGCCCGCGAGAGGCGGGTAGTGTCTAGCGATGCTGCGGCGGCCGCTCCTGCTCGCGGGACTGCTCGGTGCGCTCGCCTCCATTCCCTCCTCCACGGCCGCGGGCTCCTCCTCCTCTCAGCTCGCGAAGCCGCGCTGGCTCGGGGGCGTCGAGATCACCGAGTACTGGCCGGCGCCTGAGCGCTGGTTCCGGGGCCGGCTCGTCGCCGCGCCCGGGATTCCCGGGCGCCACCACGTCGACTGGCTCTACTCGGGCCGGGGCCTCGCGATGGAGGGCGACGGCGTCGGGCTCGACGGCGCGAGCTTCCACATCCAGAAGGTCGGCCCGCAGGGCTGGGTGGCGGAGAGCGGCCGCCGGACCGTTGCCGGCGCGCGCGGCTGGACGCGCGGTTTTCCCTTCTGGCGCGCGCTCGGCTGGCGGACCCGGCAGGGCCTCGTCACCTTCCCGCTCGCGGGTGGCGGCTGGTTCAACGGCCCACCGGGACGCTACATCGAGCCGAAGGGCGTGACGTTCGGCCTCGGCCCCTCCCGCCCGCTCTCCTTCTGGCGCAGCGTGGCGGTCGACCCGGCCCTGATCCCGCTCGGTAGCAGGATCTTCGCCCCCGCCCTCTGCGACCTGCCCGGCCGCGGCTGGGTCGTCGCGCGGGACACGGGCGGCGCGATCATCGGACGCCACCTCGACCTCTACCGGCCCGCTCCGCCCGCTCCCGAGGTCAGGCCCGACACGTGGGCGCGGGCGCGGATCTTCGTCGTGCCGCCGGAGGCGAGGCTGCCGAGGTTCCTGCCCTCCTGCGACGGCAGCCCCGTGCTCGGCGTGAGTTAGGGGCCTGTCCAAAAAGTGAACCAGGGCGCCTGACCACTTTCCGGACAGGCCCTTAAATTAACGCCCGCGCCGAACGAGGGAGTACGCGGGCCAGCCGCCCGAGATCGGCGTGCCGATCCGCGCGAGCTCGGGGATCGTCGCGAAGGAGAACCCGCGCGCTCGCAGGTCGCCGATGATCGCCGGCAGCGCGTCGGCCGTCTGGGGCAACGTGTGCATCAGGTCGATGCTGCCGTCGCGGGTGGCGCGTACGACCCGTGACTCGATCGCCGCCGAACCGGGGCGCGTCCAGTCGCGCGGGTCGACGTCCCAGAGGATCACACCTGCATAGCCCGCGGCGCCCGCCGCGACGACCGTCGAGGCCGTGTAGGAGCCGTAGGGCGGGCGGAAGTACGGCGTCGGTGCCACGTGCGCGAGCCGCCACCAGATCTCGCGGTCCTCGACCAGACGTTGCACCGACGAACCGTAGGAGAGCCGGCTGAAATCTGCGTGATCCCAGCCGTGGCTCCCGATCGCGTGGCCCTCCTGCACCGTCCGCAGAGCGAGCGAGGAGTTCGCGAGCACCGCCTGACCCGGACAGAAGAAGGTCGCCCGCACCCCCTCGCGCGCGAGCGTGTCGAGGACGCGTCCCCAGGCATACCCGTCGTAGCAGTCGTCGAAGGTCAGTGCGACGCGACGCCCGACGCCCAGGAACCGCGACCAGACGTGCGCCGAAACCGCGTGCTCGACGAGGAACGGCTTCGGCGTGGAGGCGCCGCGGTTCCCGGCCTCGTCGGTCGCGACGAGGCCGACGAGGTACGCGCCCGGCACGAGCGGGGACCCGTCCTTCGCGCGCGGGATCCAGGAGAGGGCGAGCCCTCCCGGGGGTCGCGGCGCGGGCGGCAGCGTCAACACTGGCGCGCCGGACTGGTCGTACAGCACGAGCGACTCCTGCAGCAGGGCGCTCGCGTCGGAGATCGCGAAGTCGAGGCGGACGTTGCCGGAGACGACGCGCTCCGGCGTCACGCTCCGGAGCTCGAGGCGCGGCGGACGCGTGTCCACCCGCACGGGGATGTTCTGAACCGTCCTGTTGCCGACGAGATCAGCGGCGACGGCACGTACGGAGTAGACCCCATCGGGTGCTCTGATCGTCCCGTCGTAGAGGCCCCCGAGCCAGTCGAAGCGCTTCGCCCGGCGTGAGGCCACCGGTGCGTCGCGTGAGTCGGTGTAGACCACACGGCCGCGTGGGCTGACGATCTGGAGCGTCAGCGAGACGGCCTCGTCGGCGGAGAAGCGGATCGCGGCGCGATCCTTCACGGAGTCCCTGTTCGGGCTGAAGGTCGCCGGGACCGCCGTGAGCGAGAGGGTCGGGGCCGTGTTGTCGAGGACGATGCGCACGTGCGTCTGCCGGCCACCCGAGTCGGTGGCGCGCACGATGACCCTGCCGTCGACGCCGCGCGAGTCCCAGACGATCAAGAACCGATTGCCCCCCTTGCTGTCCCGCGCGATCTCGCTCCAGGTCGAGCCGCCGTCGCGAGACCACTCGAAGTCGACCGAGGTTGCCTCGGGTGCCGCCTTCGCGGCGAGGACGATCCTCCCGTGCAGGCGCGCCCCGTTCAGCGGCTCGACGATGCTGATCGGCCTGGTCGTGTGCCGAGGCGGGGCGGCGAGCCCAGGCGGCTGCGCGCCGTTCGAGACGGCCAGGCCCGCCCCTGCTGCGAGCGGCGTGAGGACGAGAAGCCGCGAGGAAGTTCCGAGACCCACCGGAACGACGAAGATACCGCGACGATGATCCGACCCGTAGCAGCCGCCGCTCTCCTGGCGCTGCTCGCGACCTCGAGCGCCTCCTCCGGCCGTCAGCAGCGACTTCCCGGTGCGCCGGAGCTCCGGCTCGCTCCGGGCTTCCGGGCCGAGCTCTACGCGCGGGGCCTCTATCGTCCGACGGCGATGGCCTACGGCCCCGACGGGCGGCTCTACCTGTCCGAGGAGGGTGGCCGGATCGTGGTCGCCGGGCGCGGCTCGGCGGCTCCGAAGACGCTCGCGGGCGGTTTCGAGACGCCGCTCGGGCTCGCTTGGGTCGGCCGCAACCTCTTCGTTTCCTCGCAGGGCCGGCTCTCGCGGCTGAGCCTTGCGAGCGGAACCCTCGTGGCCCGCCGAACCGTCCTCTCGGGGCTCCCGTCCTGCGAGCACCAGCAGGACAACGTCGCGCTCGGCCCCGACGGCCGCCTCTATCTCGGCAACGGCTCCACCTGCAACGCCTGCCGTGAGCGCGACCCGCGGAGCGGCACGATCCTCTCCGTACGTCCTGACGGAACCGGCCTGCGCGTCGTCGCACGCGGCCTGCGCAACCCCTACGGGCTCGCCTTCAGACCCGGTACCCGTGCTCTCTACGCGTCGGTGAACGCGCGCGACGACGTCGATCAGCCGGGGAACCCGGAGCCCGCGGAGACCGTGGTGCTCGTGCGGCAGGGGGCGGTCTACGGCTGGCCCGACTGCTGGGCGAGCGCGCGCCTGCTTCGTCTCGTCGGTCGCTGCGCCGACGTCGCCGCGCCGGCCGCCTACCTCGAGCCGCACTCCTCTGCTGACGGCCTCGTGTTCTACGACGGCCGGAGCTTCCCGCAGCCCTATCGCGGCGACCTTTTCGTCGCGGAGTGGGGCCAGTACCTCTCACAGCGCTTCGGGCGGAGAGTCGTGCGGGTGGAGCTGGAGGACGACGGCGCCCGCTCCCGCGTCTCGGTCTTCGCCGACGGGTTCGAGCATCCGCTCGCGGTGGCGCTCGACCCGCAGGGCGCGCTGCTCGTGGCCGACTACGGGCGGGGCTTCGTCTACCGGATACAAGCGGCCGGCAAGCCGTAGACCTTCGCCGGAAGGAGCGACCTGGAGCGGCCCGAAAGAGGAAAGTTCCGCTTACCAGCCGACCGCTCCTCGTAGTCTGGAGTCCGATCGATGCCCGTTCCGCCTCACCTGCTCGCGCGGCGCGTGGTCGCGCGCCGCGCGCAGATCAGACGCCGGCGCCGGATCGGCGCCGGCGCGTTCCTCGCCCTCGCCGCCGGGGCGATCGCCGCGGCGCTCCTCGTCGGCGCGGGCGGCTCGGGCTCGCACATCGACCGGACGAGCTTCGGCGCCGGCAAGCTCGCCCCGATCGGCTGGTCCGGGGCGAAGCTCCCGGCGCGGCGCCGGCGGGGCGCGCTTCCCACGATCGACGAGCAGTACGCTGCGGTGCAGCGCCTGATCCCGGTCGGCGGAACGGTGCGCTGCGGGGGCGGTCGGGGGCGCTACGTGGCACTGACCTTCGACGATGGGCCGACGCGGTACACGCCCAAGGTGATCCGGATGCTGCGGCGGCACCACCTGACCGCGACCTTCTTTCTCGTCGGCTTCGAGGTCGTGGCCCACCCGACCATGCCGCGCGCGGAGGCACGGCTCGGGGCAGTCGGAGACCACACCTGGTCGCACCCGTTCCTCACCCACCTGCCGCTCGGACAGATCGTCTCGCAGCTTCGCGACACCCGCGACGAGATCCGGTCGACCTCGGGCGCCCCGGTCCTGCTCTTCCGTCCGCCGTACGGCGTGCACGACGCGCGCGTCGACCAGGTGGTGCGCTCGCTCGGGCTGCTGCAGGTGCTCTGGAGCGTCGACAGCCGCGACTCCGACGGTGCCGGTGTCAGGACGATCGTCCGGAACGTCGCAGGGGGCCTCGAGCCCGGCGCGATCATCCTCCTCCACGAGAACCGCTCGACGACGATCGCAGCGCTGCGCGAGATCCTCCCGCTCGTCGCGAAGCGACACCTGACCGCGGTCACCCTTCCCCAGCTCCTGGCCCTCGACCCGCCGAGCCTCCACCAGGTGCGGACAGGAGCCTGCTAGCGCAACAGCGGCTTCAACCGCACGGCATCGCGCAATCCGGGAGGCCCGTGATCCAGGCCGGTACGCGCTTCACGAGCTGAGCGTGGATGAAAAGCCGGTGGTCGTGCTCTCGATCGCGCGAAGGGTGGAAGGGTTTTCACAGACGTCGAGCGGTCGAGTCCTCGTTCGGCGCGGGACGATGAGGGTGGCGCTATTCGGAGCAGAACTCGCTCGCTTTATCAATGAGCGCTCGCTTCAGCGCTTCGAAGAGACCGAGGCCGGCGTCGGTCTCGACGAGGCGGACCCGGAACTCCTCTCTGAGCTGGTGGCGACGTTCGACTGGTCGCGCGACGTACCCGAGCGACTCGCTGAGCACACTGCGATTCCCGGCCGACGGAGCAAGCTGTACCCGCATGCCGTCCGGGTCATCTCGCCAGGAGGGCTCACCGAGCCCGTCACCGTAGAGAACATTCGGGAGACCCAGGCTGCGAGAAACTACCGTGTCATTAGCCGGAAGTTACCCCTGGGTTGAGCGGTAGATCTGGCTTGGGATGTGCGATTCGGCACCGTGAGGGCTGGATCGTTACTGACTACAGCCGCCCTGGATCGAGCGCGACGAGCGTGAGCGCGCGCGCCTGGGTCGGGTTTGCGT
>JBBRYP010000075.1:0-16977 GCA_038237515.1 Gaiellales bacterium | reverse complement strand
GGCCGGAATAGTGCGGCGTCGGCGAACCGTCAGTTTCGAGCGAAACGTTGGGAGACGCCGCACTAGATGGGCTCGCGGCGGTTCTCGCCGATTGCGTCGAGGGAGGCGCGTCGGTCGGCTACCTGGCGACTTTCTCCCGCGAGGCGGCACGCCGGGCGTTCGAGGCCTTTGCCGCGGAGGTCGAGCAGGGCCGGCGGCTGCTCTTGGCTGCGTTCGCGACGGACGAGCTCGTCGGCACCGTCCAGGTTCTTCTCGTCATGCCGCCGAACCAACCGCACCGCGCAGAGATCGCGAAGCTGCTCGTCCGTCGCTCGGCACGCAGGCGCGGCGTAGCGCAGCGGCTCATGGCGCAGGCCGAACGAGAGGCGCTGGCGGAGGGCAAGACGCTGCTCGTTCTGGACACCGTCACCGGTGACAGCGCCGAGTTTCTCTACGAGCGACTCGGCTGGACGAGGGTCGGCGTGATTTCCGGCTACGCCCTCTACCCAGACGGGCGGCCATGCGACACCACGATCTTCTGGAAGGCGCTCTGAGCTGCGCTCGCTTTGGGGCTTCTTGGATGGGAGCGCGTTGGTCGCCGCCGGGTCAATAGATGCGGGCCGGGATCGTCCCGGGCAGCTCCGGCGATCACTCGGTCCTCGACGCGGCCGACGGCCTCGGGCGTCGCGTCTTCGCCGCGTCGTTCGAGGACGGAGACGACGGCATCGGCCGGCGTCGGTTGCCGGCGCGTCTCCTCCGGCGAGAGCTCCTCGATCGGCTTCCCGCCGGACTCCTCCATCCGCTGGACGATCTCCTGGGCCTGTGGGTCGAGCTGCATCGGTCCTCCTCCTCGGCGGCTTTCGCTCGCTGTAGCCGAAGCGGGTATGCGCCACGCGTGCGCAGGCGCGGCGCCGGCCGACCTCGACCCTTGGCCTAGTCGGGTAGCAGCCGGATGGCAGCAGGCTCAGAGCCCGTGGCGGAACCGGCCTCGAAGACGCGAGCTCGAGGCCGATTGGTCGGAATCCCCTCGAGGTCGAGCAGCAGCTGCTTTCGCTCGAGGCCGCCGCCGTAGCCGGTGAGGGTGCCGTCGGTGCCGACGACGCGGTGGCAGGGGACGACGACGGCGATCGGGTTCTGGCCGTTGGCGCGCCCGACCGCGCGCGCCGCGGATGGCCGGTCGAGCCGGCGTGCCAGCTCGCCATAGGTGATCGTCTTCCCGTAAGGCACCTCCTGCACTGCGCGCCAGACGCTCCGCTGGAACAGGGTTCCGCCCAGGGCGAGCGGCAGGTCGAAGGCGGTGCGCCGGCCGGAGAAGTACTGCTCGAGCTGCGCCCGTACGTCGTCGAACGGCGCGTCGCACCGCCTCCAACCCGGCTGGATCGGGACCGGCTTGCGACCTGCCTGCATGTGCAGCCCGGTGAGCACCGCGCCGTCGCCGAGCAGCAGCAGCTCGCCGATCGGGCTCTCGAGGGTCACGTAGAGCACCGTCCGGCCGGTGGTCATCGGATTCGGGCGGCGACCAGGTCTCTGTATCGGCAGGCCCGATCGGCGTCGAAAACCACCCCGCTATCCTCTCGTACCGGCACCTCGGCAGGGTCCACGTGCTCGCGCGACGGCCAGCGGCGTCGAGGTGTCCGCCGGGCGGAGCGTCATGACTTCGGCCGACTCCGAACGCCCCTACTATGGGACGAGCTTGCAGTGGCTCGAAACGCCCACGGCCTGGACGGGACGGGAGGCGTTCCGGACCCTCTACCGTCGCCGGCGCACAGCGCCTTTGGCGCAGCGACGCCCTTGACGGCCGCCGCGGCGGGGTCGTGACCACGCTGACCATCCCGCACCGGTACCGGGGCCCGCGCGACTCCGCGAACGGCGGCTACTCGTGCGGGCGGATCGCGGCCCTGCTCGGCGTCGAAGCTGAAGTGACCCTGCGCGCGCCCCCTCCGCTCGAGCGCCCGCTCAGCGTCGCGCTGGAGGGCGAGCGGCTACGAATCCTCGACGAGGACCGCCTCGTCGCGGAGGCGGAGCACCACGCTCTCGCTCTCGATCCGCATCCGCCGGTGAGCTTCCGGGACGCTGAGGCTGCGAGCAGCCGGCTCGTCGAGACCGCGCTGCATCCGTTCCCAAGCTGCTTCGTCTGCGGCCCCGGACGCGACGCCGGCGACGCGCTCCTCCTTCGGCCCGGGCCGCTCGGAACCGGAGCCGTCGCCGCGCCCTGGGTGCCGCACGAGTCGCTCCCGCACGAGGACGGGCGGCTCCGCCCGGAGATCCTCTGGGCATCGCTCGACTGTCCCGGCGCGTTCGCCGTGAACCCGCAAAACGCCCGGGGCATCTCCGTCCTCGGCCGTTTCTCCGCCCGCGTCGTCGGCTCGACGGCTGCGGGCGACCGCTGCGTCGTCGTCGGCTGGCCTCTCGGCGGCGACGGGCGGAAGCTCCACGCAGGCACCGCCCTCTACCGCGGGGAAGAGCTCGTCGCGTACGCGCGCGCGACTTGGATCCTCGTCGATCACCCGCCCGGTTAAGCTCGCCGGCGTGGATGTCCGGCAGGTCAGCACGGACCCCGACCCGCTCGAGCGGTATCGCATCTCGCAGGCGATGCGGGTCGGCGGCCTCGTGTTCACGTCGGGCCAGGCGGCGATCGACATGGACGGCAACCTGGTCGGGATCGGCGACTTCGACGCCCAGGCCGACCAGACCTTCCGGAACCTCGAAAGCGTCCTTCGGGCGGGCGATTCGAGTCTCGCCGACGTCGTCAAGGTCACTATCTACCTGACGGAGATGGCGAACTTCCCGAGGATTCTCGAGCTGCGTGGGAAGTGGTTCACGGCGCCGTACCCGGCGGACACGATCGTGCAGGTCGCCGCCCTCGCGCTTCCCGAGCTCGAGCTCGAGATCGAGGCGATCGCCGTCGCGCGGTAGGGCCCCTCGCCGGGCGGCTGCCAAAGTTGAGAAGGCCTTCGAGCCGGATGTCGTCACGGGTTCGGGAGGTTCAACTCTGTGCTTGCATACTGTATGGTCGATTGTTTGGCGAGGGTCTTCGCAGGCGATCATCCTCCGCTCGCCCGTAATGCGAGTGTCGCGGCCACGGAGCTGATCCGCGAGGCGATCGTGGACGGGCGCCTCGAGCCGGGGCGGCGCCTGAAGGAAGAGGAGCTGGCGCGCGAGCTTGGGATCAGCCGGACGCCGATCCGCGAGGCGCTGCTCGTGCTGCAAACGGAGGGGCTTGTCGAATCGTCGCCGAACCGAGGGTCGTTCGTGCGCTCGTACGGTGCTGAGGATCTGCGTGACATGTACGACCTCCGCGCGCTCCTTGAGGGCCATGCCGCCCGCCTCGCAGCGACGCGTCTGACCGATGGCGGCCTCCGGCGGCTCGACGAGAGCTGTGACCGCTTCGAGCAGGTGGCCGAGGCTCACGACCTCCAGGGGCTCGTCCGCGTGAACGCCGGCTTCCACGACGTGATCATCGACGCTGCCGGCAGCGCCCGGCTCGCCTCGATGGTGCGGGCGGTGATCGTGCTTCCGCTCGTCTTCCGCTCGTACATCTGGTACTCGCCGGAGCAGGTGCGGATCTCGGCGCACTATCACCGGCAGATCACACGCGCCCTTGTTGCGCGCGAACCCGATCGCGCCGAGTTGATCATGAAGGAGCACGTGTTCGAAGCCCGCGACCTCCTGGTCGCGCACGTCCGTGCCGACGAGGCGGAGCGGAAGAGCGGCGTCGCATGACCGACGCGGCCGCAGCCGTCGTCTCGGCCGCTCGCGACGCCGGCGAGGGGGGGCCGCTCGCCGGGATCCGCGTGATCGAGCTCGGGACGCTGCTGGCCGGGCCGTTCACCGGCCGGCTGCTCGGGGACATGGGGGCTGAGATCGTGAAGGTCGAGGCTCCAGGCAAGCCGGACCCGCTCCGCGACTGGGGCCACGCGCGCTACGAGGGCCGGTCGCTCTGGTGGCCCATCCAGTCCCGGAACAAGAAGTGCATTACGCTGAACCTGCGGGTCGAGCGCGGCCAGGAGCTTCTGCTCGAGCTCGTGAAACGCAGCGACGCGCTCGTCGAGAACTTCCGCCCCGGCACGCTCGAGAAGTGGAATCTCGGCTACGACCGTCTGTCCGAAGCCAACCCCGGGCTCGTGCTCGCCCGCGTGTCGGGTTACGGGCAGACGGGGCCGTACGCCGACCGGGCGGGGTTCGCGTCGGTCGCCGAGGCGATGGGCGGCCTCCGCTACATCAATGGTTTCCCGGGGGAGCCGCCGCCGCGCACCGGGATCTCGCTCGGCGACTCGCTGGCGGCAATGTTCGCGGCCCAGGGGATCCTCGCCGCGCTCTACAGGCGCGACGCGCTCGGCGACGGACGCGGGCAGGTCGTCGACGTGTCGCTGATGGAGGCGTGCTTCGCGCTCCTCGAGAGTGCCGTGCCGGAGTACGATCGCCTCGGAATCGTCCGCCAGCCCGGCGGAACCGGCCTCAAGGGCGTCGCGCCGTCGAACATCTTCAAGTCGCGTGACGGCACGTGGGTCGTGATCGCCGCCAACCAGGACAACGTCTTCCGGCGGCTGTGCGAGGCGATGGGACAGCCGGAACTGAGCGACGATTCCCGGTTTGCGTCGCACCTCGCGCGCGGCGAGAACCAGGAGAAGATCGAGGGGATCATCGCGGCCTGGGCCTCGCAGCACGATGCCCGCGAGATCGACGCGGTCTTGAACGAGGCCGGCGTCGTCTGCGGTCCCATCTACACGATTGCCGAGATTTTCGAGGATCCGCAGTACCGGGCGCGCGAGATGCTCGTGCAGCACGAGGATCCCGAGTTCGGGCCGTACCTCGGCCCGGGCATCGTCCCGAAGTTCTCCGGGACACCCGGCGCCGTCAGATGGTCGGCGCCGTGGCAGGAGGGAAGCCACAACTCCGACGTCTACGGCGGGCTCCTCGGACTGAGCGAGCGGGAGCTCGAGGAACTCCGCGCGGAGGGCGTCCTCTGACCGTCTCCCTCTGCGACGTGGGCCCACGGGACGGGCTCCAGAACGAGGCGCGGACGCTCGAGCCGGCCGTCCGCGCCGAGCTCGTCAACCGCCTCGCAGCCGCCGGCCTGGTGCGGATCGAGGCGGCGAGCTTCGTCAATCCGGCACGCGTGCCTGCGATGGCCGGTGCCGAGGAGGTCGCCGCCCGAATCGAGCGGCGCGAGGGCGTCGCCTACGCCGGCCTCGTGCTGAACGAGCGCGGCTACGACCGGCTCGCGGCCACCGGGCTCGACGAGGCCCGCTTCGCCTTCGCCTCCACGGAGACCTTCAACCGCCGAAACCAGAACGCGTCGCCGGACGAGTCACTCCAGGCGGCGCTGCGCATCGTCGAGCGCGCGCATGCGGACGGGCGCCGCGCGACGGTGACGATCGGCGTGGCGTTCGGCTGCCCCTTCGAGGGCGCTGTGGATCCCGCGCGCGTCCTGCGGCTCGCCGAGCGCCTCGTCGCGGGCGGGGCGGACGAGATCGTCTTCGCGGATACGGTCGGCGTCGGCGTTCCGCGCCAGGTGCGCCACCTCGTCGGCGAAGGGGTGGGCCTTGGCAAGCCCGTCGGCGTCCACCTGCACAACACGCGCAATACCGGTTTCGCCAATGCCATCGCGGCGCTCGAGGCCGGAGCGACGGCCCTCGATGCATCCGTTGGCGGGCTCGGCGGCTGCCCGTTCGCGCCGCGGGCGACGGGAAACATCTGCACCGAGGATCTCGTCTACCTTCTCCACGGGGAAGGCATCGAGACCGGAGTCGACCTCGACACGCTGATCGGGGTCGCGCAATGGCTCGAAGGCGTGATCGGACACGAGCTTCCAGGACAGGTCTATCGCGCCGGTGCGTTCGCGCCGGTCGCCGCATAGGGAGGAGCTAGATGGCTTACAGGCTGGGAGTCGATGTCGGCGGAACCTTCACCGATCTCTTCCTCGTCTCGGACATCGACGGGCAGCAGTTCCGCGTCAAGACCCCGTCGACGCCGGGAGACCCCTCCGAGGGTGTGCTCACGGGCGTCGCCCGCGTCTGCGAGGAGGCCGGGATCTCCGCCGGAGAGCTGCAGAACGTCCTGCACGGCACGACCGTCGCGACGAACGCCGTGCTGGAGGCGAAGGGTGCGCGCGTGGGGCTGATCACGACGCAGGGCTTCAAGCAGATCCTCCACCTCGCGCGGTCGCAGACGCCGGGGCCGCTCGCGGGCTGGATCATCATGGTGAAGCCGGACCCGCCGGCCTCGCTCGCGGACACGCGAGAGGCGGTCGAGCGGATGGATGCCTCGGGCAAGACGCTGGTGCCGGTCGAGGTCGGGCAGGTGGAGTCGATCGTGCGGGACCTCGTCGAATCCGGCGTCGAGACACTCACCGTCGCGCTGATCAACTCCTACGTCTCCGGCCGCCACGAGCAGGAGATCGGCGCCGTCATCGAGCGTCTCTACCCAGGCTTCCCGGTCACGCTCTCCTCCGAGGTACTGCCCGAGTTCCGCGAGTACGAACGCTCGCTGACGGCTTGCATGAACTCCTACATCCTCCCGCGCGTGCAGGGCTACGTCGAGCAACTCCAGAGCCGCCTGAAGAGCATCGGCGCGACGGCCGAGGTCAACATCCTCCGCTCCGACGCCGGGCTGATGACGACACGCGAAGCGGCCCGGAACCCGATCTACGGCGTCCTCTCCGGCCCCTCGGGCGGCGTCGCCGGGGCCCTTTTCGTCGCGAGGAAGGCGGGCTTCGACGACATCCTCACCTTCGACATGGGGGGAACGTCCACCGACGTGTCGCTCTGCCAGAACGGGCAGCCTACGATCGGCCGCGAAACCACGATCAGCCACTTCCGGATCCGCGTTCCCTCGGTGAACGTCCACACGATCGGCGCCGGGGGCGGGTCGATCGCGCACGTCCCGGAGCTGACGAAGGCGCTGCGGGTCGGGCCGCAGTCGGCCGGTGCCGAGCCCGGGCCGGCCGCGTACGGCAAGAGCGGCGACGAGCCGACGGTGACGGACGCGAACGTCGTGCTCGGCTACCTGCCGCCTCGGTTGCTGGGTGGCGAGATGTCACTCGACGTGGAGGCCGCCCGCACCGCCGTGCAGAAGGTCGCGGACGCGATGGGCTTGGCCTCCGTCGAGGAGGCCGCGGCGGGGATCGTCGCGATCGTCAACGAGAACATGGCGGGGGCGCTCCGGCTCGTCTCGGTGCAACGCGGCCACGATCCGCGCGAGTTCGCGCTCGTCGCCTACGGCGGCGCCGGGCCGCTCCACGCGAACGCGCTCGCGAAGATCATGGGCTCCTTCCCTGTGCTCGTGCCCCCTGCGCCCGGCCTGCTGAACGCGATCGGCGACCTCGTGGCCGACTTCCGAGACGAGTTCGCACAGACGTACATCCGGCTCCTTTCGGAGGCGGAACCGGACGAGGTACGGACGATCCTCGAATCGCTCGGGGAGCGGGCGCGGGCGTGGCTCGAGGGAGAAGGCATCGCAAAGGAGGCGCAGAGCCTCACCTTCACCGCGGACATGCGCTACCACCGCCAAGGCTATGAGATCCCGGTCGCGATCGAGCCCGGCGAGGTCCGGAACGGCGGCCTAACTCAGCTCGAGGAGCGCTTCAACGGACTGCACGAGCAGCTGTACGGCTTCCGGATGCCCGGCACCGCGTCCGAGATTGTGAACCTTCGCGCGGTCGGGTTCGGCGCGGTGCCGAAGCTCGAGCTTCCGGTTGCCGACCCAGACGGGGCGGATGCGTCGGTGGCCGTGGTCGAGGAGACAGAGATCTTCTTCGAGGGCTCTCGCCACCCGACGCCGATCTACGACCGCGGCCGGCTACGGCCAGGCGCGCGGATCGAGGGCCCGGCCGTTGTCACGGAATTCGACTCGACGACAGTCGTGCTGCCCGGGTACAGGGCGGAGGTCGATCGGAACTTCAACATCCTCATCAACCCGAGCTAGGGAGACGGCGAATGGCAACCACCGAAGAGCTGCGGATCGCGGAGATCCCCGACGTCGAGGTCGATCCGGTCACCCTCGACATCATCGAGGGCGCGCTGAAGAGTGCACGGTTCGAGATGGACGCCGTGCTCTTTCGCTCGGCGATGAGCCCGGTGATCCGGGAGCAGCACGACGAGTTCCCGATGATCACCGACCCGCGCGGGCGCATGGTCGTCGGGCAGTTCGGCGCCTACATCAACGAGATGATGGCGGAGTGGGACCGGGGCGTCTACCCGGGCGACGTGATCCTCACGTCCGACCCGTTCAAGTGCTCCGCATCCATATCGCACACCAACGACTGGCTCGTCCTCGTGCCGATCTTCTACGACGGCGAGCTGGTCGGCTGGTCGTCGCAGTTCGGACACCAGATGGACGCCGGCGGCCCCCTGCCAGGCTCGCTCCCGACCGGTGCGAGGACGATCTTCGAGGAGGGGATCATCATCCCGCCGCTCAAGATCGTCGAGCGCGGCGAGCCGCAGGAGGACCTGCTGAAGCTGATCCTCAACAACGTCCGGCTGCCAGAGATGAATCGCGCCGACCTGTTCGCGATCGTCGCCGGCTGCCGTGCAGGAGAGAAGCGCGTGATGGAGCTGTGCGAGCGGTTCGGCAAGGACACCTACCTCGCCGCGCTCCAGGCGCTGCTCGACCGGACCTACGAGGCGATGCGCAAGCTGATCCAGGTGGCGATCCCGGAGGTGCCGCAATCCTTCGAGGACTTCATCGACGACGACGGTCTCGGCAACGGGCCCTACAAGATGAAGCTGACCATCTGGCGTGAGGGCGACCACGCCTTCTTCGACTGGTCGGGCACCGATCCGCAGGCGGTGGGGCCGATCAACTTCTATCTCTCTGAGGGCATGTTCAAGATGTTCATCGGGATCTACCTGATCATGGTGAACGACCCGCAGATCCTCTTCAACGACGGGTTCTACCCTCTCCTGCACGTCGTCATGCCCGAAGGCTCGCTGCTGCGGCCGCGGTTCCCCGCCGCGCTCGGCTGCCGCACGCACGCGCTGGCCCGGCAGTTCGACGTGCTCGGCGGCGCGCTCGTGAAGCAGGCGCCGGAGCTGAACACGGCCGCCGGGTACGGCACGAGCCCGTACATGCTCTATTCGGGCTGGGGCGGATCCGGCGAGTTCTTCTATGCGATGGAGATTCTCTACGGCGGCATCCCGGGGCGGCCGATCGGCGACGGCATGGACGGCCATTCTTGGTGGCCGCTGTTCGAGAACATCCCGACGGAGTATCTCGAGGCGTACTACCCGCTTCGAATCGACGGGTACACGACCGTCACGGACTCCGGGGGTGCCGGCTTTCACCGGGGGGGCAACGGCGTCGAGAAGCGCTACGTCTACCTCGAGCCGGGCGAGATCTCGATCCACGACGACCGCTGGCTGACGCGGCCTTGGGGCGTCCTTGGCGGCGAGCCGGGCGCCCGGTCGACGAAGCTCCTGCGCCGCGCGGACGGGACCGAGCAAGTGCTGCCGTCGAAGTGCGACAACGTCGTCGTCGAGCCAGGCGACACGCTCGTGTTCCGCACGGCCGGAGGCGGCGGCTGGAAGGACCGCCTCGAGCGGCCTGTGGAGGCGGTGGCGCGCGACGTATCCTTCGGGCTCGTGAGCCCGGAGAAGGCGCACGCCGCGTACGGTGTCGTGCTCGGCGAGGACGGGAGCGCCGACGTGGAGGCGACGGAGGCCGAGCGCGCGCGGCAGCGCGAGGAGCGCGGCGAGCCGCTGTCCTTCGACTTCGGCCCCGGGATCGAGGAGACGCTCGCGAGCTGCCGGGAGGACACGGGGCTCCCGGCGCCGACGCCGGCGAGGCCGCTGCGGTGGTCGCCACTTGAGCCGGCGGAGGAGGCACTCGCGCGCGTGCGCGAGGCCGACGACATGCCGGCCCCCGCATGACGGACCGGCTCCCCGGGTTCCACGGGCGCGCCGGCTTCGGCCGGCGGCCCGCGCTCGTCGTCGTGGACGTCAACAACGGCTTCACCGACCCGGAGTCGCCGCTCGTCTGCGAGCTCGACGACGTCGTCGCGGCGATCGCCAGGCTGCTGGACGCGGCGCGGGCGGCGGGAACCCCCGTCGTCTTCACGACGGTCGCGTACGGCGAGGCCGAGAAGCAGGTGGCGAAGGTGTTCATCGAAAAGGTGCCCGTGCTGCTGACCCTGGAGGCCGGCAGCCGCTGGGCGGAGATCGACGATCGGATCGCGCCGCGCAAGCACGAGGCGGTGTTGCTGAAGCTCTTCGCGTCGTCCTTCTTCGGCACCCCGCTCCAGGCGCTTCTTACCGCGCACGGCTGTGACTCGCTGATCGTCACGGGCGCGTCGACCTCCGGCTGCGTCCGCGCGACCGCCGTCGACGCGCTGCAGTACGGCTACCGGCCGATCGTGCCGCGGGAGGCGGTTGGCGACCGCAACCAAGTCGCCCACGAGCAGAGCCTCTACGACATCGACGCGAAATACGGCGACGTGGTGTCGCTCGCGGACACGCTCGACCACCTGGAGTCGCTCGCGGCCGCCGCAGCGCCAGGCTAGCCGGTCTGGGTCAGCCCGAGGTAGACGAGCAGCCCGATGAACGCGGCGACAACGGCGACGGCCGCGGCGATCAGCGCCCAGAGCGGCAGGCGTCCCCGGCTCGCGTCGGCCTGGCGCCGCGTGATCTGCGAGAGCGCCACGGCCAGGATCAGCGCGCCGCCGTAGAAGAGCTGTTGCACGTAGCTGGGCACTCCGAGGATCTGCAGGCCGTTGATCCCCGTGACGAGGAAGTAGACGGCGATGATCGTCCCCCACGCGTTGAAGCGGCCCGGCTGGATGGCGGTCGCGCCCAGGAAGACGGCGGCGAAGGCGGGCAGCAGGAACGTCGTCCCGGAGGTCGGGTCGGAGCTGCCGAGCGTCCCGGCGTAGAGGACGCCGCCGAGACCGGCGATCGCGCCGGACGCGACGAGTGCGCCCCAGCGCATTCGGCCGACGCGGATTCCGGAGAGAAGCGCCACGTTGCGGCCGCGCCCGACGAAGAGCAGCCTCCGCCCGAGCGGTGTGAACTCGAAGATCCACCAGATCAAGATGCAGAGCCCGAGCCCGTAGTAGAACTCGAGCGGGACGTCGAGGAACCGCTCGACGATCGTCCACTTGACCAGGACGCCTGCGACTCCCGTGATGTTCTGCGACGCGGAGATCCACGCGACGATCCCCTGCAGGAACGTCGCCATGCCCAGGGTGACGATGAAGGGATCGACGCCGAAGATGACGACGAATGCCCCGTTCACCGTCCCGACGATCGCCCCGACGCCGACCCCGCCGACCATCGCCCACCAGATCGACCAGTGGTGGTTGACGTTCAGGAGCGCCACCGTGTTCGCCGACAGTGCGAGCGTCGCCGCGACCGAGAGGTCGTAGTCGCCGGCCGTCAGCGGGATCAGCAGCGCGAGTGCGAGAACGACGAGCACGGCCTGCGACCCGAGGATCGTCGCAGTGTTCTCCCGCGTGAAGAACGTGTCGGGTCGCTTGATGCTGAAGAAGAGGATCACGAGCACCCAAGCAGCGACGAGGCCGAAGCGCTGGGCGAGGTCCTCGGGTCGCAGCGAGGGCGGGCGGAACGGCGGCCGGCGTTCCTCCGCAGTGGTGGCGGGCGTCGGCTGCTCGGCTCCGGTCACCCCGGCTCCGCAACCGCGAGGCTCTCGGCGAGCGCCACGCTGTTGTAGCACTGCTCCGCGATGCGCTCCTTCGTGACGTCCCGGCCGACCAGCTCGCGAACGACGCGCCCGCCGCCGAAGACGAGCACACGGTCGCAGACGGCTGCCAGCTGCTCGAAGTCGGAGCTCGCGCACACGACCGAGCTGTGGTCGGAGGACCCCTTCATGATCCGGAAGATCTGCTGGCGGGCGCCGACGTCGACCCCCTGCGTGGGCTCGTGGAACACGAGCAGCGCCGGTCGCGTCTGCAACCACTTTGCGAGCATCACTTTCTGCTGGTTGCCGCCGGAGAGGGACGCGTACTCGGCGTGCGGGTTCTGCGGTTGCACCTCGTATTCCCGGAGCAGGCGCTGCGCCGAGGCGCTCAGGCGCCGCCGCCGCAGCACCGGCCCGCGCGCGTGCTCGTTGAGCACGAGCAGCATCGCGTTGTCGGCGACGCTCAGGGAACCCACGCTGCCGGCACCCTGCCGGTCGGCGGGTACGAGCGCCACCCCGGCCTCGAGCGCCGCCTGCGGCGTCATCGCCGGCAGGTCGTACGAGTTCCCGCGGATCACCAGCCGCCCGCTCCGTGCGACCGCGGCGGCGAACAGGAGGTAGGGCACTTCCTCGAAGCCCGATCCGACGAGGCCGGTCATGCCGACGATCTCGCCGCGATGGATCTCGAACGAGAGTTCGTGGGCCACCTCGCCGGACAAGCCTTCCACGACGACCTCGACGGTCTTTCCGGTCAGGTCGTGCGGCTCCGCCTCGAAGCGGTCGAGGCGCCGGCCGAGGATCAGCTCGACTAGCTCCCGTTCCGAGGACTGGCGCGTGACCACCGTTCCCTGCACGCGGCCGTCGCGGAGGACCGTCACGCGGTCGGTCACCCTCCGAACCTCGTCGAGGTCGTGCGACACGAAGACGACGCTCGAACCCGCGGTCGCGATCTGACGGACGAGTGCGAAGAGGCGCTCCGTCCGGTTCTTCGGCAGGAAGACCGTCGGCTCGTCGAGGATCAGGACTCCGCGCCCATCGGCACCGGCGATCGCGTCGACCGCGCGAACGATCGCGAGCAGTGCCCGATCGACCTGCGGCAGTTCGCCGACGGTGGCACCCGGCTCGAGGTCGACGTTGTAGGAGCGGAAGAGCTCGCGGGCGCGCCGGCGCTCGTGCCGCCAGCGGATGAGCGGCCCGCGTGCGGCGGCGATCTCACCGATCCTCAGGTTCTCGAGGACGCTGAGGGACGGAATCAGGCCGAGGTCCTGGTGCACGAAGCTCAGCCGCAACGAGCGGAACTCCCCCGGCTCAAGAGGGAGTGAGACGCTGCGACCGCCGACCTCGAGGACGCCCCCGCCGTCGGGCGCGTGGAAGCCGGCGAGAGTCTTGATCAGCGTGGACTTGCCGGAGCCGTTCTCCCCGAGGAGGCCGTGCACCTCCCCGGGGAGCACCGTCAGGCTGACGTCGTCGAGCGCGCGTACGCCTCCGAAGCTCTTCGACAGGCGACGGACCGCCAGCGCCGGCGGTCGTTCGTCGTGCCCGCCGTCGGCGCCGGGGGCCTCTGTCACGCTACTTGCCGCTCCAGATCCTCGCGTAGCCCTTCTTGTACGCGTCGCCGTAGCCCGTCGAGAACTTCGGCGGGTTACCCGTCTGCGCGACGTTCGAGGCGTCGAAGACCCTCAGCGGTGTTTGCTCGTTCAGCTTCTTCGGCACCTTGTGACCCGTGACGATTCGCATCGCGGCGTCCATGTCCGCATGCGCGAGCCAGTCGAGGTTCTCGCCGACCTCCATGTCGACGACGTTCTTCCCGATCACGAACTTCAAAACGTCGGGTGTCCCGTTGTAGGTCGCGACGCGAACCTTCCCGACCTTGCCCGCCTCGGTCACCGCCGGGACCGCGAAGAAGGCCATGCTGTCGTAGATCGGGATGATGTAGTTGATCCCCGGATCCGCGGTCAGCGCGGACTTGACCTCCGTGCCGATCTTCGTCGCCCAGTCGACGACCGGGACGTTCACGTACTTCGCCTTGCAGGTGGGGCAGCGCTTGGCGAACTCGGCTCGCAGCGCCTTCTTGATCCCGGTCGTCGGGAGCACCTCGTCCGAGGTGATGACGAGGACGTTCGCCTTGCCGTTCGTCTGTGCGATCGCCCAGTCCGCCTCGAGCCGCGCGGCCTGCTGGAAGGGCGCAGGAACGGCGACGTCGACGCCGGCGGGAGCGGCTTCGACCGGATCGATGATGTGGGTCAGGAGGACTTTGATGCCCGCCTTCTTCGCGGCGGCGAGTTGCGGGCCGAGCAGCTGCGGCGGGGGTGCACCCTGGAGCACGATCAGGTCGACCTTCCGTTGGATCGCCTGGTTCATGCCCTGCACCCACTGCGACGGTTGCCCCTGGTTCGGGAACTCGATCCACTTCGCTCCGTAGCGCTTTGCGATCGCGGCCATCAGCTGGTCGGTCTGGAGGATGTAGGGGATCCCGCTCGAGATCGGGATCGTGAAGATCGTCTTGCCCTTCGCCTGCTTTGCGTCGAACGGCTTGCCGGTGTAGTCGAACGTCGGGATCTTCTTGTACTTGGCGATCTGCGCCTTCGCGCCGGCGACGTCCGCCGTCGTGCGCGTCGGGCCGGCCGGTCCTGCCTTCGCCTGCGTCGTCACGAGCGCCGCCGTCGTCGCGACAGCTCCTGCCGCGAGCAGCGCCGCTGCCAGCCGCAACTTTGTCCTCCTCACAATGCCCTCCTTGGCTTCGGTGCGGGTGCCTTGCATGGTGTATACGACTCCCGCGCGAGCTTACTTCGCCCGCGGCGGCCGTTCAACCGTCGGAGTCGGTCGGCAGGCATGCTCGTGAGATGGGGAAGCAGAGCCCCGTCCGGATCGTCGTCGACGTGCACGAGCGGCCGAGCGCGATCGCCGCGCGTCTCGAGGACCTCGGCGCGGAGGTCGAGGAAGCCTCCTTGCCCGCGGGCGACTACGCCGTCGGCGCGGACACGCTGATCGAGCGCAAACGCGTCCGCGACCTGCATGCCGCGGTCCCGAAAGGGCGCCTCTGGCCGCAGCTGGCGAAGCTTCGTGGCGCCTGCGCGTTTCCGTACCTGCTCGTGGAGGGCACCGACATCGACCGCGGCCCGCTGGGGACGAACGCGATCCGCGGGATCTGCCTCGCGGTGATCGACCAGGGCGTCGCGTTACTGCGCTCGGACAATCAGCGCGACTCGGCGCTCTGGATCCATCGCCTTGCCGTGCGGTGCCAGCGCTCCGAGGAGGCGCCCGACCGGCCGGTGTACAGCCAACGCCCCAAGGCGGCTCCCGGGGCCGATGCCGCGGAGGCGCTCCTTGCGGCCGTCCCCGGGATCTCCTCGACCTCGGCGAGAGCGCTCCTCGCCCGCTTCGGAAGCCCGGCTGCCGTCTTCGCCGCCACGCAGGAGGAATGGCTGACGGTGCCCGGGATTGGCCGGGAGCGAGCCGAAGCGCTCGCTGCCACCCTTCACTACTCAGCAGTCGAGCCGAGCCCGCGAAAGCCGCGTTCGTCCACGACAATGTGACGCATGTCCGCTCCGGCCCTGCCCCCGTGACCGACGCCGGCATCGCCTACCTGACCCCCGAGGCGCGGGCGAGGGTCGAGATCGACCGCATGCTCGCCGCAGCAGGCTGGGCTGTCCAGGATTACTCCCGCGCGAACCTGAGCGCCGCGCGCGGCGTCGCGGTGCGGGAGTTCGTGCTGAAGCCGCCGCACGGACGTGCGGACTACCTGCTCTTCGTGGACGGCGAGGCTGTCGGCATCGCCGAGGCCAAGAAGGAGGGCGAGACGCTGACCGGGGTCGCCTGGCAGACCGCGAAGTACGTCGATGGGCTCCCGGATGCCCTCCCGACAGCGGTCGAGGGCGCCCTGCCGCCATCTGGAACGGCGAGATCGAGGACTGTTGCTTCCAAAACACGATCCTTCGTGTCCGGACGAAAGGGCCGGTCGCCAAGTTCCTCGCTGTCGTACTTCAGCACGCAGCTGTTTCGGGGGCGTTTGGGAGTGCCGCCCCGGGCGTCGGGATTCACCACCTTGGCGCTGCCCGCCTATCCGCGTGGTCGATTCGTCTGCCTCCGCTCGAAGAGCAGCACCGAATCGTCGCCGACCTTGAGCAGCGGCTATCCCTGATCGACGCGATGCGTGACGGGATCGAGAACGCGCAGCGCCGCAGCGCCGCCCTCCGTCGCTCAATCCTCGAGCGCGCCTTCCGCGGCGAGCTCGTCCCGCAGGACCCCTCCGACGAGCCGGGTCCGTCCTCCTCGAGCGGATCGCCGCCGAGCGCGGTGCGCCCCCTCCGGGCACGAGCGCCAAGCGGCCGCGGTCAAGCCGAACTCTCGCGTGAGGACGCCGATCCAGCGATCCAGGTGATCGAAGGCGGGCGGGGTGAGGAGATCCGTTCCCGGCGTCATTGGACGGTGGCGGTCCGAGGTTCGTTCCGGCCCGCTGTCGGTGGGTAGGTCTACCGTGGACGGACACAGGAGCCCAGCGTGAGGAAGGGGAGACCATGACCACACTCGAGGACCGGCCGAACACCGCACTCCTCGTCGTCGACGTGCAGAGAACGGCGTCGTCGACGGGGCTCACGAGCGTGACGCGGTCGTCGCGAAAGTCGGCAGCCTTGTCGAGAAGGCGCGGCGGGAACAGGTCCCCGTCGTCTGGGTCCAGCACTCCGACGAGCAGCTTGCGAGGGGGAGCGACGACTGGCGGATCGTCCCTGAGCTGACTCCCGGCGACGCCGAGCCGCTCGTCGAGAAGAACTACGGCGACTCCTTCGAGGACACCATCCTCGAGACCGTGCTGTCGGGCCTCGGAGTTGGGCGACTCGTCGTCGTCGGCGCACAGACCGATGCGTGCATCCGCTCGACGCTCCACGGCGCGTTCGCCAGGGGGTACGACGCGACCCTTGTCAGCGACGCCCACACGACGGAGGACCAGACGGCCTGGGGGGCGCCGCCGCCGGACCAGGTCATCGCGCACACGAACCTGTACTGGACCTACCAGACGGCGCCGGAGCGGACGGCCGGGACGGTCGAGACCAAGGACGTCGACTTCGGCGGCACGTCCTGAAAGCCTGCGGTCGACCGGGTCCGTCGGCCTAGCGCCACGTCTTCACCAGCAACGCCGAACGCACGGCCGCCCTTTGGCCCTTGGCAAATAAGTCGGCCGCGAGAGGACCGCCGCCGGCTCGGGTATTTGTGGACAGAGGCAAACCATCTAAGCCTCGATCCACCGTTTTCCGGGGTAGGCGCTGTCCGGGGCTGTAGGCAAAATGACCTCCTGAGCAGGCAAGACGGGCTGTATCGGCAGCCGCGGGTCCTGCCGTCAGGAGGTCACCCACATGGTGACGACGAAAG
>JBBRYP010000074.1:0-18732 GCA_038237515.1 Gaiellales bacterium | reverse complement strand
GGTGGAGGCCGCACTACTCGGCCGCTTCGCGGCCGCCCGCCGCAGAGCGGCCGGAATAGTGCGGCGTCGGCGAACCGTCAGTTTCGAGCGAAACGTTGGGAGACGCCGCACTAGATCCCGAACGCCGACGACGCGATCCGCGATCGCCGCCGCGCGTAGTAGACGAGGGAGAGATTCATGATCGCGCTCCCGATCAGCGACGCGACGGCCGCGCCGTTGAGACCGTACGGCGGGATCAAGGCCGCGTTCAGGACGACGCTCGCGACCGCGCCGGCGGCGACTCCGCGGACGAGCGAGGACTCTTGGCCCGTCATCACGAGCACCATGCCGGCGAGACCGGTCGCGGTGTAGATGAGCTGCGCGAAGGCGAGCAGGACGAGCGTCGTCACCCCGCCCTTGAACTCTCCACCGAAGAGCGCGAGCAGCGGGCGGGCGAGCATCACGACGCCGATGGCAAGAGGCAGCGAGGCGAGGAAGATGCCGATCGCCGCCCGTCGCACCGTTCGCCGCAGGAGTGCCGTCTCGCCCGCCGCATGGAGGCGGGCGATCACCGGCGACAGCGGGTAGCCGGCAGCGAGCAGCAGGAATGTCACGAGGCCGGAGGCCCGGGTGGCGACGCTGAAGAGACCCGCGTCGGTCGAACCCTTGATCGCCCCCAGCAGGATGACGTCGATCTGCGCGTTCAGGGCCTGGACGCCGCTGAAGACGAGGAGCGGCAGGGCGCTGCGAATCCACTCCCTCATCTCGTGCTGGGCGGGCTCCGAGCGCACGTGGTGGGGCAGCGCCCTACGGAGGAGAACCGCGCCGACCACGAGCGTGACGAAGACGGATGCGATCTGCAACGCGACCGCCCACGTCGCCGAGAGCTTTCCCTGCTCCAGGGCGTAGGCGGCGCCGATCAGCGCGAGGAAGAGCGCGGGCGCGACGAGCGTCTCCGGCAGGCGGCCGAGGACGACGCGACCGAGCCCCTGCATCGCCGCCTGCCTGATGCTCGTCAGCGCGACGATCGGGACGAGCGGCAGCGCGACGAGGACGGGGTAGAGGAGCTGGTGCTTCGAGCCGTTCACGATCAAAGCGGCCCCGGCGCCGCCGGCGACGAGCAGCGCGGAGCTGGCGAGGACGGCGTGATTCGCCCGGCTCAGCATGCCTCGCAGCAGGCCCCACTGCTCGCGCTGCCGGTAGGCGGCGACGTTGCGCACGATCAGGGGCGTGATGCCGAGCACCGAGGGAACGGCGAGAAGCGACGCCCAGGCGAACGCGTAGGCGTAGGCGCCGAGCCCGTCTGCCCCGAGCATCCGCGAGAGGGAGAGCGTGACCCCGAAGGTCAGCAGGGTCTGCGCGACGTTCAGGAGCACCGTGCCGGTCATGCCGATCACGAGCGTGCGCTCGACGCCGTCCAGGCGGCGCAGCGGCCCGAGCTCCCCGCCGGCACGCACCAGGGCCGCGACCCTCCCGCTCACGCTCGCGCTTCCTGGAGCAGTGGAGCAGCCCTCGCGCCCGGAGTTCCAGTCGCCTCGAGATAGGCGTCCTGAATCTGCTCGATGACGCGGTCCCACCCGAAGTGGCGCAGTGCGTACTCCCGCAGCAGCCCCGGCTCGTATCGAGCTCGCGAGCGTAGGACGGTCACGAGGGCGTCGGCGAGCGCCTCCGGATCCTCTCGCCGCACGAGCACGCCGACCTCGTCCGTGACGATGTCCTCGGGGCCGCCGCAGCGGGTCGCGACGACCGGCGTGCCCGTGGCGAGCGCTTCGACGAGGACGGCGCCGAAGCTCTCCGCCCGGCTCGGCAGGACGACGACGGCGCTCTGCGCCATCAGCCGCGCGACCTCCGCCTGTGGCTGCCGGCCCAGGAAGCTCACCCGGTCGCCGAGGTCGAGTGAGGCGGCGAGCTCCCGCAGACGCTCCTCCTGGCGACGGGTGTTGCGATAGATCGCACCGCCCGCGAGGAGCAGCCGGCCGGGGTGCCCGCGCCGCTCGAGCAGCTCCATCGCGCGGAGCAGCACGTCGATCCCCTTCGTGTAGTTGATCCAGCCGGCGAAGAGGATCTGGTCGGGCCGCCGCTCCGTCTTCCCGAGTGGGAACGTCTCGGCGTCGACGCCGACCGGAATCACACGGATGCGAGTGGCGTCGCCGGTGTACGAGACGATCGTGTCGCGAACCGAAGTCGAGACCGCGAGCAGCGAGGAGGCGGCGCCGGCCGCGGCCAGGGCCTCGCGGCGGACGGCGCGAGCGCGGAACCAGCGCTCGGTCCACGGCGCATGCTCGGTGACGACGAAGGGGATGCCGTAACGGCGGCTCAGCCGATGGGCGACCGCGCCCTCGGGATAGATCATGTGCGCGTGGATGAGGTCGAACGGGAAACGTTCGCGAATCCGATCCACCTCACGGCGGAAGGCGAGGTAGGTGGCGCGGCTCTCGAGGGAGTAGAGCGAGGTGCCGGTGCCGGCCAGGAAGCGGGGTCGCAGCACCTCGACCCCGCTGCGAACCTCCCGGCGCGCGATGCCCCGGAAGCGGACGTACTGGCGCAGCGGCCCAGCGTCCGGAAGCGGCGGACACCACGGAACCGCGGACACCACGACCACCTCGCAGCTCCGGGCGAGCAGGATGGTGGGCGTCTCCACCCACAGCCCGAGGGTCGGCAGCAAGTCGCTCGGGTACGGCCGCGAGACGACGAGCACGCGGAGCCGTCCGTTCACAGCGAGACTCCTGCATCCTCGGCCAGGATCTCGCCGAAGATCTCGGCGAAGGCCTGCTTCGTGAACGGCCGGAACTGCTCCGAGCCGAAGTACGCGCGCCCTGCCTCGCGATACGCCCCGATCTCCGCCGGCGAGAGGTCGCGGAGGTAGGCGCGCAGCTCGTCGTAGCCCGAGAAGCGGCGCATGTCGACGAAGCACTCCGGCGCGACCCACCGCTCGATGTCCGGCGCGCCGAGATAGACGGGAACGGTGCCCGCCGCGAGGCAATCGAAGATCTTCTCGGTCACCCAGCCGTCCAGGATCTGATTCTCGAAGCAGATCGCGAACGTGTAACGGCTGAGCGCGTCGGCCTTTACCGCCACCGAGCCTTTCCAGACGCGTCTGGCAGCTGCGAGCAGCGGATCGGGACGGAGGCGATCGAGCAATCCGTCGACCCTGTATTGCAGCATCTGCACCGTCCCCGGCATGCGTGTCCTGCCGATCCGATACGAGGGACCGTGCCAGCCGATGCCGTAGAGGTCGATCTCGTCGCGCGCGCCGAAGTATGCGATCGCTCGGAGCCGCTCGGTGTAGAGCTCCCGGGTCTTCAACGGCGGCACCTTGTTGCCGTTGATCATGACCAGGAAGCCGCGCTCGCTTCGCGCCCACGCCTCCTCGTGCACGTCGTCGAAGGCGTACGGGTAGCGGAACGGGCGGAAGGACACCGGTCCGCGCAGGAACGGCCGCAGCGCGGCGTCATCGCTGAACGAGTAGATGCGCTTGAAGTCACCGCTCACCTCGTAGAGCTGCTCGAAGAGCAGTGGGTCTGCGATCGGGCACTCGGGAACGAAGAAGGCGCTCAGGCTCACGTCGCCGCGGCGCGCCAGCCTCTTGTAGCGCGTGCGCATGCCCATCGTCACGTACACGTTGACGTCGCTCGGCCCGACTTCTCCCCGCATCAACAGATCAGCGGTGTGCGTTGCGACGCCTCTCTCCGCGAGCCAGTGGCGCAGGTGCACATACGGCTCCAGGATGCTGTCGCCGGAGACCGGCGCTCGGGCGAGGTCGAACAGCGCGTCCCGCTCGAAGTGATGTGTCAGCGGATCGACGAAGAGGGTAATCGTCGGCACTGCGCTCACGCGCTCGGGGACGTACGCCGGGCGTACCAGCTCGTCACGACCATTTGCCCAGCCAGTGCTCGAGGAAGATGAGGCTGTGCAACCCCGCAGCATGATCGCCCTCGCCGCCCTGGTGCGCCCGGGCGATGCCGCGCACGTAGGACGGGTCGAGCAGCTCGCCCAGCGGGCCGTCACCTACCCTCGCGAGCTCCTTGAGGTCGTTGCGGAGCCAGCGTCCGAGCGGCATCGCAAAGCCTGTCTTCGGCCGGTCGAGCACCGATCCTGGGAGCCAGCTTCGCAGTGCCGAGCGCAGGAGCTTCTTCGGCTCTCGCCGGTCAGCGAGCAGGGCAGGCGGCACGCGTCCGGCGAGGGCGAGTAGGTCGCGGTGGAGGTACACCGGCCGAACTTCGAGCGAGACGGCCATACTCGCGCGGTCGACCTTCACGAGGATCCCGCCGGCGAGCGTGAGCTTGAGATCGACGTACCGCATCGCGTTCACGAGGCCCACCTCGGAAGGCGGTGCCTTCGCGAGGTGCGGCGCGACGGCGTCCATCGGGTCGTAGGCGGCGAGCGTCTCCGCCAGATCCCCTCGCGCAGCCCGGCGGAGTGCCTTGGGCGCGTGGGCGCTGACGAGCGTCGATCGCACCATCGCCGCAGCGTCGAGCCGGTACGGGGCGACGTGCTCACGAAGCGCAGCCACGGCGTGCGCGCCGCTCGCCACGAGCTGCGTGATGGGCGGCGTCAGCGCGCGCTCGATCGCCTGCCGCCGCGCGAGCCGCGTGTACTTCCCGTACCCCGCGAAAAGCTCATCCCCGCCGTCGCCGGAGAGCGCGACCGTGATCTCCTGGCGTGCCTCGCGGCAGACGTAGTAGGTCGGGAGGTACGAGTAGTCGTTGAAGGGCTCGTCGTAGTGCCAGAGGACCGTGTCGCGGAAGACGGCCTCCACGTCGTCTGCGCGCACCATCCGCTCCGTGTGCGGCGTTCCCGTGAGCTCGGCGATCTCCCTGGCGTACGGCCGCTCGTCGAACCCCGCCTCCTCGAAGCCGATCGTGTACGCATGCACCGGTTGCCCGGCGCGCGCCAGCGCGGCCGTGACGGACGACGAGTCGACGCCGCCGCTGAGGAACGCCCCGACCGGCACGTCCGCATACGACATCTCGACCGCGGCCCTCGTCAGCGTGTCCCGAATCTGCTCCTCCCACGCTTCCTCGTGGTTCGGCTCGAGCTCCCAGTCCCACCATTCGACCGGCTCCTGTGCGCGCGGCCCCCGGTCGCCGAGCTCGACGGTGATGCTGTGACCGGGCGGAAGCTTGCGCGCTCCCTTCCAGATGCTCTTGGGATCAGGTACAAAGCCGAACACCAGGAAGTCGGCAAGCGCCGTGTGGTCGAGCTCGCGCTGGAAGGACGGCCAGGGAAGGAGCGCCTTCAGCTCCGAGCCGAAGACGAACGAGCTCGCGGTGGAGGCGTAGTAGAAGGGCTTCTCGCCGGCCCGGTCGCGCGCGCAGAACAGCGTGCTCGACTCATCGTCCCAGAGGGCGAAGGCGAACATCCCCGAGAGGCGCTCGAGGCAGCTCGCGCCCCACCGACGGTAGGCCTCGACGAGGACCTCGGTGTCGGAGCTCGTGTGGAAGACGGCACCTTCGACAGTCAGCTCCCGTCGGAGAGCACGGAAGTTGTAGATCTCGCCGTTGAAGGTCACGACGAAGCGGCCGTCGCGGGATCGGAAGGGCCCGTTCGCAGCCGCGCTCAGATCGACGATCGAGAGTCGCCGGTGACCGAGGCAGACACGCCCGTCCAGCGAGGACCAGACCCCGGCCGCATCCGGGCCGCGGTGGACGAGCCGGTCGCGCATCCGCTCGATCAGCCGCTCGTCGACGCGCTCGCGCGCGATCGCTCCCACGATCCCGCACATCAGCGCCCTGCCGGCGTCGGCTGCCCGTGCCAGCGACGCTCGAAGAGCCGCGCCAGTGTCCCGCTGCGAGGAAGCCGAAGAACCGCGTGGAGCGCGGTCGCGAGAAGGAGCATGCGGCTCCTCTGAATTCGCCGGCTCCCGGCGAGGCGTCGAAGCCTTGTCTCTCCAAGCACCTCCAGCGCCTCGTTCCGCCGGCCGAGGATGTAGTGGTTGACCGATCGCATCACGGTGTCCTCCGCCCGGTGCGCCTCGTAGTCGCGGAGGGCTCGCGGAGTTGCCACGGCCAGGGCGCCTCGCTCGAGCTCGAGATCCATGATCCGGAAGAAGCGCTCCTGATCGGTACGGAGGCGGTGGTAGTTCTCGGAGGAGCTTCCGTGCCCGCGCCGGTAGCGGAGCAGGGGCTCGTCGAGGACTCCCAGCGGATACGACCTGGCGATCCTCAACCACATCTCGAGGTCCGAGGTGTTCTTGAACTCGTCCTGGCGGTACACGCCGAGCTCCTTGTAGACGGTGGACCGAACGAGGGCAGTGGGGCACGCCAGAAAGGCGTTCTTCCACGTGAGCAGCGCGTTCACCACCGCGCCGTAGTCGAGCGGCCGGCGGCCGCGCACCTCCGGAGGAAGCTCGTAGCGCCCGAACTGCCGCCCCTCGTTGTCGAAGAAGACGACGCTGCAGAAGACGGCGCCGGCCCGCGGATGCTGTTCCAGCCACGCGACCTCGCGCTCGACCATCTCCGGCAGATAGACGTCGTCGGCGTGGAAGACCCCGATCAGGTCGCCGGTGGCGAGCGCGATCCCGTCGTTCGCGTTGCCGTAGATACCGCGCGTGACCGGTTGGCGCAACGACCGCACGCGATCCCCGTAGGAAGCGATGATCTCGGGCGTCGCGTCGGTCGACCCGTCGTCGAGGACGATCACCTCGATCCGGGGGTATGTCTGCCCGAGGATCGAGTCGAGGCTCTCGACGAGCTGGCCGCCACCGTTGAAGACCGGCACGACAATGGAGACGAGAGGCCCGCGGGCCGTCGCCGGACTCATCGCTCGCTGAGCAGAAGGCCTAGCTTCGCGGCAACCTCGTCGCGATCCCGGTTCTCGTAGTACCAGCGCACCGTGGGTCCGATCCCCTGTTCGAAGGTCGTTCTGGGCTCCCATCCTGCCAGTAGCGCCCGCGACCGCGTCAGATCGGCGGCACGGCTGAAGACACCCACAGGTTTCGTGGTGTCGAACGCGATCTCGGAGGGTGTGAAGCCGGTCTCCGCGAAAATCCCTCGCGCGGCGTCGATGATCTTGACATGCTCGGCCGTGCCGAGGTTCACCGCCGACGCATCCTCGATCGCGTGCGCGGCACGCATCATTCCCTCCACGATGTCGCCGACGTACGTGAAGTTTCGATCCTGCTGGCCGTCGCCCCAGATCTCGTACGGCTCCATCTCGACGAACGCCTTGGCGATGAGCGCGATCACCGCGTGCGTCTCGTTCTCGCGCTCGCCGTAGGCGGTGAAGAGGCGGCAGCAAACCGACTTGAGCCCGTGCTGCTTCCAGTAAGCCTTGAGCGACATCTCGCCCATGAGCTTCGCCCAGCCATACTCGCCGTCGGCAGCCGCGGCACCTGCCACGAACGGGTCCGCCCACTCCTCGCGAAGAAGGATCGTCTTCCCGTCGATCGGCCGCTCCTGAAGCTCGACCGGATAGACGCAGGCGGAGCTCGCGAAGCACACCCGGTCGACGCCGGCGCGGAGACATTCGTCGAATACCGTGCCGTCGAGGACGAGATTCGAAGCGCAGTCGGCGGGGTGCGTGTCGATGAAGCCTCGCCCACCGTGTGCGGCGGCGAGGTGAAAGACGACCTCCTGCTTTGCTAGCGCCTCCTTCGCAAACTCGCGGTCACGCAGATCGCCGAGCTTGAACTCGACTCTGTCGATGCTCTCGTCGAGATTCGCGAGCGTCCCGCTCGAAAGGTCGTCGGCAACTCGGACGCGCGCGCCTGCGGCAACGAGCCGGTCGACGAGGTGGCTGCCGATGAAGGACGCCCCGCCCGTGACGAGAACCTTCGTCTCGCGCCACTCGTCGATCCTCTTACCGTTCGCATCGATCATCTTCTCCCCTTCAGTCCGCAGCCCGCCAGTGCGACGCCGCCACCTTCCAATCAATTATCTGGCGCGCACGAACATAATCCAGACTAGTTCCGTCCCAGAGGACTAACCGGAAGGACAGGCCGACGGCCGCCCGATCGCGACCTACGATTCGACGTGTGGCGACCGACGCGCTCCTTGCCCCTGGCGTCCCCGCCGACTACTACCTCCGTATCTTCGACGCGGAGCAGCGCCACTGGTGGTATCGCGGCATGCGCGAGATCTCCCGCGCGCTCCTGGGCCCCCGGCTCGGCCGCAGCGGGCGGGTGCTCGACGCGGGCTGCGGGACCGGCGGCACCCTGCGCTGGCTGCTCGACGAAGGTGGCTTGGACAGCGCCGCCGGGATCGATATCGGCGCGGCGGCGATCGAGCTTGCGCGCGAGAGGGTGCCGGAGGCCGACCTCCACGTCGCCCCGCTCCGTGCGCTCCCGTTCGAGGACGGGTCGTTCGACCTGGCCGTAACGAACGACGTGCTCCAGCACGTGGAGGAGCGCGAGGTCGACCGGTCGCTCCGGGAGCTCCGGCGCGTTCTCGCGCCCGGGGGGGCGCTCCTGCTCCGCACGAACGGCGCGCGCCAGCTGCGGCGCGAGCGCGGCGACTGGCGCGCCTACGACCGGCGCACGCTCCGCGCCGCGCTCGAGAGCGCGGGCCTGCGATGCGAGCGCCTGACCTATGCGAACACGGTGCTGTCAGGCTGGGCCGTCGCCACCGGACGGACTCCGCACGCCCCGACCGACGAACGCCACGGGATCCCGCTCGAGGTGCCTGCCGGCCTGAAGGCCGACGTCGGTCTGCGCCTGCTGCGGAGTGAGGCCCGCTGGCTCCGGGAACCCGGTCGGAGCCTGCCCTCCGGGCACACGCTGTTCGCGCTCGCGGTTCCCGCGTGAGCCGGGGCCGCTAGTTCGACGCCACAGGCTCGCCGGCAGGGGTGACCCGCGCTCGCTCCCCCGTCTGCGCGGAGTGATACGCCGCCTCGATCACCGCAATCACGTCCCGTGCCTCTCGGGCGCTCGAGGGCGGCTCGCGTCCCTCGGCGAAGGCCGCGAACACCTTCCGTGTCAGCTCAGCGGTCGCGGCGACGCCTGCGTTGGCCGGGCTGCGGGCGAGCACGCGACGCTTGAGGCCCTGCTCGGCCCAGGCGAGGCCCCCGACGCCGTACTCCACGCGCACGCCGGGTGCCTCCGCACGCTTGGCGCCGATGCGGACGAGCGCGCGTCCGCCGAGCGACGCACGCAGGGACGCCCGTTCGCAGTCGGCGCGCACCTCGAGGTAGCGCGTCGCGGCCGGACACAACCGGTCGATGATGATCTGGCCGAGCCGCCCGCCCGAGAACTCCAGGATCGCGAGGTGGATCGGATCGGCGTCCCGCTGCTCGTGGAAGCCCGCCGATCGCCGCGCTGTCACGGCCTCCGGCAGCTCGCCGAAGAACCCCAGGAGGAGGTCCACGAGATGGACGCCTCCCTCGAACAGCACTCGATCGGCCATTCCGGCGCGCCAGGGGGTGGGCTCGTCCCACGGCGCGAGCTCCATCAGCTGCCACACCTGGCAGAACGCGAGCCGGCCGAACTCCTCGCTCCCGATCCGCTCCCTGATCGTGGCGAAGATCGCCTTCTCGCGGAACTGGTGGTTGACCGAAACCCCTCGACCTGCAGCGGTGGCGGCGGCGAGAACGGCTTCGGCCTCGGCCACCGTGGGTACGAAGGGCTTCTCGCAGATCACGTGCAGCCCGTTCTCGAGCGCCCAGATGCACTGCTCGGCATGGAAGGGGGGGGGAGTCGCGACCACGACGACCTCCGGCGCGGCCGCGAGCAGCGCTTCGAGGCTCGCGTGCGCCGCGAGCCCCGTCTCGGCCTCCCACGAGGCACGCTGCTCGGGCAGCGCGTCCCAGCCCCCGACGACGACCGCCCCCGGCACGCGCTTCAGCGCCGGTATGTGGAACATGCGCGCGACGCGGCCCAGGCCGACGAAGCCGACTCTCATCTAGGCACCTCCGTTGGTTGCAAGCTCTGGCGCACGCGGATCGTGGGTCGCGAGGAAGACGATCCCCTCGCGGCGACAGTACGCGTCGAGCTCCGGGTGATGCCGTTCGAGCTCGTCCGCGCTGTGGACGATGTCGCCGCCCAGGAGGTACGAGTGCTCTGCGTCCCGGGCGAGCAGAGACATGTGGCCGGGCGTATGCCCCGGCGTCGAGACGAGCAGGAGCCGTCCGTCGCCCGCGAGGTCGTGCGAGCCGGCGAAGGGCCCTAGGCCCGGGCCTGAGAAGTCGACGAGCCGCGGCTCGATTCCATCCGGCCAGTATTGCGGCAGGTAGCCGCGAACGCGACCGCGAAACCCGTTGGCGCGTTCCCACTCGATCCGCGAGACGAGGATCTCGGCGTCGGCAAAGGCGTCGAGCCCGCCGGCATGATCGGTGTGCAGGTGCGAGAGGACGACCCAGCGAACGCGCGGAGGTTCGAAGCCGAGACGCGCGAGCTGGGGAGCGGCCTCCACGGACGCGTCGAGCTCGAAGCGCGAGAGCCGGAAGAACGGGCCCCACCAGGGGAAGTAGCCGCGGATGGCGGCGCGAGCGGTCTGCCCGGTGTCGAAGAGGCAGATGCCTCCCGGATGCTCGACGACGAAGACGTTGACCGGAAGCGCTGCCTGCGCCCAGTCGTCGCGGAAGTAGCGGCGGATGCCTCGCTCGCCGGCCTTTGGGCGGACAACGCCCGTCGAGAAGCAGTGGATGCGCACCGCGTCAACGTCCGAGCGGCTCATCGCGGCCCGACCTGCTCCGCTTCCTGAGGTGGGACAGGATCCCGACCGGCAGCGCTGCGACGCCGGTGAGGTGGTGGATCGCGTGCAGTCCGACACCGGCACACGCCTCCATCGGTCCGCGCCGCCGCAGGAGCAGTGCATAGAACGAGAGGTTGAGCGCGACGAGCGCTGCGAGCGAGCCCGACGCCGCCAGCCGACGGCGCCTGGCGATCGACACGGCCAACCCCAGCGCAGCTGCCGCACTTAGCCGATGGCGCCAGCCGAGATTGAGCTGAGAAGCGGCCGACCGGTGGTGCAGCAGGAGGCCCACCCACGGGACGCCTCGGATCGCGAAATCTGTGCGCACCATCCCCGGAAGCGTCCAGTGCTTCAGGTGCTTCCCCTGGATCTCCGGGTCGAGGACGATACGGGCACCCGCGCGCGCGAGACGCATTCCCAGCTCGATGTCCTCGATCGGGTGCTCGACGAAGCCGCCGGCGTCTTCGAAGGAGCCGCGGCGAATCGCGCCGAGCCCGGCCCAGAAGGTTCCGGCAGGGCCTGGCGAGACCTGGTGAACGTGATGGTGGAGCAGGTTCCGGAAAGCCGACACGGCGCCCGGCGCCGCGGGATCGTCGTCGTAGGAGCCGAAGACCGCGTCTAGCTCCTGATCTTCCTCGAACCTGGCCCGGATGCGCGCGAAGACGTCTGCGTGCACCTCGACGTCGGCGTCGACGAACACGAGGATGTCGGCCTTGGCTTGCCCGGCTCCGCGGTTCCGTGCTGCGGCTGGGGACGCCAGGCGCGGGCTGTTGACGACGATGACGTCGTCGGGAGGCGGGGTGGCCCGATCGATCGCGTGGAGGCACGAGCGGAGGGTGGCCGGCTCATTCGTCGCCGGCACGACGACAGCGAGGCGAAGCATCCCTCTGATCTTGCCCCACCTTCGCAGAAATGTCGTCCCCGGGCCACGAGAGGTGCTCTCTGCCGCGGCCGCGCGAGCTCGTCGATGAGGGTGCGACGGCAATCGGCTGCGAACGTGAGTAGGCTCTACCTCGTGGGGGGGAGGTACGGGCCAGTGCGGGTCTTGCGGTGCTTGCGCCCGGTTCTGGGCGGGAAGGCGGCTGCCGGCGTGGTCGCCGCCCTCGCGGTGACGCTCAGCGGTGGGCAGGCTGTGCCCGCGGCGGGGAAGGCGGCGGCCTCCAGCATCCTGTACTCGACTCTCGTCGGCGGCGGAGGCGACGACATCGGTCTTGCCGTCGCCGTCGACGCCTCAGGCAGCAGCTACGTCGCCGGCAGGACGGAGTCGGGAGACTTTCCGACGAGCTCGGATGCGCCGCTCCCGAGCTTCCAGGGTGGAGTCTCCGACGCCTTTGTAGCGAAATTCGACACGGGCGGGAGAGTCGTTTACGCCACCTACCTCGGAGGAAGCGGCGAGGACGAAGCTCGCGGGATCGCGGTCGGGGCGGATGGCGCCCTCTACGTCTCGGGCTTTACCTCCTCGCCCGACCTGCCGGCCGCGGGCGGGCGTGGCTACGCGGGCGGCCTCGACGCGTTCCTGACGAAGATCGGTCCGAACGGGTCGATCGCGTGGTCGCGATACCTCGGGGGAGCCGTCGACGACCGGGCTGTCGCGCTCGCGCTGGACGGTGGCGACAACGCATACCTGACGGGGGAGGCGCAAACCGGCTTTCCGACGACCGCGGGCGCTTTCCAGCCGGGCCCCGGCGGCGACTTCGACGCGTTCGCGGCCAAGTTCACGCCCGGCGGCGCCCTCGTCTACTCGACCTTTCTGGGTGGCCCCGGCTTCGACGACGGGCTTGCGATCGCAGTGGATGGCTCGGGCGAGGCGTTCGTCACGGGTAAGGCCTCGCCCGGGTTTCCGGTCACAGCCGGCTCGTTCGACGTCAGCCAGAACGGCGGCTTCGACATGTTCGTCACGAAACTCTCGCCGACCGGCTCCTCTCTCGCCTACTCCACCTACCTCGGCGGGGCGAACTGGGACGAGGGGCTCGGGATCGCAACGGACGCTTCAGGTGATGCGTTCGTCACCGGCAACGTCCAGTCATCCGATTTCCCCACCACCCCGGGCGCGTACGACCGGACACTGAGCGGGGCTGTCAACACGGGGATAGCGGAGCTCGACCCGGCGGGCTCCTCGCTCCTCTATTCGACGTTCCTCGGCGGCAGCGGCACCACGGAGGCAGATGCGCTGGCGCTCGGCGCCGACGGCAGCGTGGTGGTCGCCGGCCACACGGACTCCCCCAACCTTCCCGTGACCGCGGACGCGGTCCAGCCGGCGCTGGGCGGGGTCTACGACGGCTGGGTGGCCAAGATCGGACCCGGCGGCGGGGCCTTGCACTACGCGACCTACTTCGGCGGTTCGGGCTGGGATTCCACCTGGGCGCTGACGCTCGACGGCGCCGGCACCCCCTACGTCACCGGCACGACGGCTTCCCCGAACCTGCCCGGAGCAGCTCGATCGCCGACAGGCTCTACCGCCGGCGGTTACGACGCGTTCGCCGCGGCTGTTCGGATCGGCGCGCCGGTCGCCGTCGTGGTCTCGTCCTTCTCGGGCCGGCGCGAGGGCCGCGGCGTTCGCCTGACCTGGCGGACGCGGGCGGAGGCCGGCCTTGCCGGCTTCGAGCTCCGCCGCGGCTCGATGAAGCTCAACCGCCGCCTCATCCGCACGGCTGGGCCTTCCGCCGGGGCGCTCTACCGCTACGCCGACCGGCGAGCGCCGGCTGCCCCGACGACGTACCGCCTCTACGGCATCGGCCTGGACGGCAAGGCGCGGTTGCTGGCCGCTCTCCGCGTGGCGTAGGCGATCGAGCTCGCCGGCGCGGGCGGGCGCGAGAATCCGACCCGTTCGAGGGACTCTCGCCCCTTTCACAACCTCGGAACGCCGACTACTGTGAGACGAGTAGCTCGCTTCGCTACCGACGAGGAGGGGAACCATCGGGGGGGTACGAAGCAACCGTGTGACCCTGGGCGCGCTGTCTGCGCTCGTGACAGCACTGCTCGCCGCCTCCACGGTCGGCGCGGCGCCCAGCAGCGTCCCCAACATCTCCACCATCGCCGGCACCGGCACCTCCGGTAACACCGGTGACGGGGGCCATGCGACGGAGGCGCAGATCGACGAGCCGCGCAGCCTGAGCGCGCTCGCCGGGGGCGGCTTCGTCTGGGCTGAGCCCTACAGCAATCGCGTCCGCCTCGTCCAGCCGGACGGTGTGACCCGGACGCTGGCAGGTACCGGGTCGGCCGGATACTCGGGCGACAATGGCCCTGCGACCACCGCGCAGCTCGACTTCGCGCACGGCGCCGCGAGGCTGAACGACAGCAGCTACGTGATCGCGGACACGCTGAACAGCGTCATCCGGAAGGTCGCGACAAACGGTACGATCACCACGATCGTCGGGAACGGCAGCCCCGGCTTCGGCGGCGACGGCGGTCCGGCCGTCAACGCCCAGATCAACAACCCCCGTGGCATCGCCGCCATGCCTGACGGCGGTTTCGTCTTCCCGGACTCGAACAATCACCGGGTCCGGCGCGTCTGGCCCGACGGGACGATCACCACGATCGCGGGGACGGGCGTCCAGGGCTTCAGCGGCGACGGCGGCCAAGCGACCCTCGCAAAGCTCTCGATCCCGTTCAGCGCCGTTCCGACCGCGAGCGGCGGATTCTTGATCGTCGACGTCGGCAACCAGCGCGTCCGGAAGGTGGCGCCGGACGGGACGATCACGACTGTCGCCGGCAACGGTACGAACGGCTACAGCGGCGACGGCGGCCCGGCGACCAGCGCTTCGCTGAGCGACCCGCACGCCGTCGTCGCGCGCAGCGACGGATCGTTTCTGATCGCAGACACGTCGAATCTCCGCGTCCGCCAGATCGCGACCGACGGCACGATCACGACCTTCGCCGGGAACGGCACGCTCGGCTCCGGCGGCGACGGCGGCCCGGCGGCCGCGGCGTCCCTCTCCTACCCGAAGGGCCTCGACCTCGATGCCTCCGGCAACGTTCTGATCGCCGACGAGCAGGGCAGCCGGATCCGCTTCGTGGGGACGCCCGTCGCCCCGGCCAACGCCGCCCTACCGATTGTCAGCGGCAAGGCGCAGGCGAGCCGGACGCTGTCGTCCACGTCGGGCACCTGGACGGGGACTCCGCCCGCGATCGCGTATCAATGGCGCCGCTGCGACGGCTCCGGTGGAAGCTGCACCAACATCGCCGGCGCGACCGCGAAGACGTACACGCTCGGCGCGGCGGACGTCGGATCGACCATTCGCACGAACGTGACCGCCACGAACGGAGCGGGCTCGACGACGGCGATTTCCTCGCAGACCGACCTCGTCGCGCCTCAGGGGGTACCGCCGGAGAACACCGTGCCTCCGACGATCGCGGGAAGCGCGGTCGGCGGTCAGACGCTGACGGCCGACCCGGGGACGTGGACCGGCACTACGCCGATTGCCTTCAGCTACCAGTGGCTTCGCTGCGACACGGCCGGCGCCGGCTGCAGCGACATCGACGGTGCGACCGGTCAGTCATACGTCCTCACGCCCGCGGACGTCGGCTCGCGCATCCGCGTCCGGGTGACCGCCACGAACGGGACGTCGCTTTACGCGAGTCGCGTGGTAGCGGATTCCCCGCTCTCGTACTGGCGGTTCGACGAGGCCTCCGGCGACCTCGTCGACACGCAGGGGTTCAAGGACGGCACGTACGTCGACAACCCGACGCGCGGCGTGCCCGGGCTGATCTCGGGAGACAGCGACACCGCGGTCTCCCTCGACGGCTCGAGCCAGCATCTCGACGTGCCGGCCGATGCGGCCTGGACGTCCCCTTCGGCCTCGATCGAGATCCTCCTCAAGCCGAGCTCGACCCCGGACAACAGGACGATCTGGTCGACGATCGGGCCGAGCTTCACCGGCTGGTGGCTGAACACGAGCTTCAGCGGCCGCGTCCGGATGTTCATCGGCAACGGCTCGGCGTGGCAGTTTGGCCCGGACGCCGCAGACCTCGTGCCCGGCGTGCGGCACGACATCGTCGCCACGTTCGACGGGACGAACTCGAGGCTCTACGTGGACGGCGCGCTCGAATCGACTGGTCCGCCCGTGACGATGAATCCGGCCGTCGGGAGCAACGTCATGCGCTTCGGCGGCTTCTCGACCGGCGCCGGCATGAACTGGCCTGGTGTGCTGGATGACGCCAGCTTCTACACGACGGTGCTCACACCGGCGCAGGTGGCCGACCACTACGACGCCTTTGCCAGCGGGAGCACGGCGACATCGGACGCAACGGCCGTCGCAACAGGTGGCCCCACGGCGGTGAGAGTCATCGCCCTGACGGCGTTTCGGCTGAGCGGAACCGTACGGCTGCGGTGGCGCACGGCGGGCGAGGTGGGTTTGCTCGGCTTCAACGTGTACCGCTCGACCGGCCGCGGACGCGTCCGCCTCAATCCCCGGCCCATCGCCGCCGCCGGGGGCCTCACCGGACGCGGGTACGCCTGGACCGACGCCGAGACCCGCCCGGGAGCCGCGCGCTACTGGGTACGCGCACTCGCCGCCGACGGCACGACCTGGTGGTCAGCGGCCGTCGGCGTTCGGCCGATCGGCGTTCGCACCCGTTAGCTCGGCTCGACCTCGCGCGGGCCTAGCCGAAGCCACTCCTTTCGGCCGGTACCAAGCCGGTTTCGGCCCTGTTAGGGTAAGCCGGCAGCATGACTGGGGAGAAGGGCCTCCGCACGACGCTGGGTGCGCTGTGCGTGCTCGGCGTCTTGCTGGCCATCGCCGGCACGACGGGGGCCGCCGGAAGCGCCGCCCCAAACATCTACACGATCGCCGGGCTCGGCGAGCTCGCCGACACCGGCGACGGCGGTCAGGCGACGGAGGCCCAGATCAACCAGCCGCGCAGCCTGTTCGTGACGGCGAACGGCGGCTACGTCTTCGCGGAACCCTGGAGCAACAAGGTGCGTGCGGTGCAGCCGGACGGGACGATCACGACAATCGCGGGCACGGGCGCGGCCGGCTTCAGCGGGGACGGCGGACCGGCGACGTCGGCGGCGCTCAACTTCGTGCACTCGGCCGCCCCGATGCCGGACGGCGGCTATGCCCTCGCCGACGACCTCAACAACCGCATCCGGAGGATCTGGCCCGACGGGACGATCACGACGGTGGCGGGCACCGGTGTCGCCGGCTACTCCGGCGACGGAGGTCCGGCGGTCTCGGCCCAGATCAACTTCCCGCGAGGGGTCGTGGCGCTCGCCGACGGCGGCCTGCTCATCCCCGACTCGAACAACCACCGCGTCCGGAAGGTCTCCGCGAACGGAACGATCACCACCGTGGCAGGGACGGGAGTCCAGGGCTTCTCCGGCGACGGCGGGGCGGCGAGCGCCGCCAGGCTGAACATCCCATTCTGTGTCGCGCCGACAGCCGATGGAGGATTCTTGATCTGCGACGTCGGCAACCAGCGCATCCGCAAGGTCGACGCGAACGGGACGATCACGACCGTTGCCGGCAACGGGGTCAACGGCTACTCGGGCGACCTCGGTCCAGCAACCGCCGCCGCGCTCAGCAATCCCCACAACGTGGCCGTGCTCTCGGACGGCGGCTTCCTGATCGCGGACGCATCGAACCAACGTGTCCGCCAGGTCTCGCCAGATGGGACGATCACGACCATCGCAGGGGACGGGACGAAGACGTTCGGCGGGGATGGCGGTCCCGCGACCAGTGCGCAGATCGACACCCCGAAGGCGGTTGCCGTCGACGGGTCCGGCAACGTCTTCGTCGGCGACGAGCAGAACAGCAGGATTCGCTTCGTGGGCACGCCGGTCGCACCGGCCGTCGTCTCGGCGCCCAGCGTGAGCGGGACGCCGCAGCAAGGCGCCACGCTGGCTGCCGCGACGGGCGGCTGGTCCGGCACCGGCCCCACGTTCGCGTACCAGTGGCGGCGCTGCGACTCGTCGGGAGGGACCTGCGGCGACATCGCGGGAGCGACGGCGAAGACCTACGCGTTGACGAGCGCCGACGTCGGCTCGACGCTGCGGATCCGCGTCACCGCCTCGAACGCTGCCGGGTCTGCGAGCGCAACCTCCGCGCAGACCTCGCTCGTCGCCGCTCTCGTGGTCCCGCCGCAGAACACCTCGCCTCCGACGATCTCGGGTGTGGCGCAGGACGGCGAGCTCCTGAGCGCCGCCCCCGGCACGTGGAGCGGCTCGACGCCGATCACGTACGCATATCAATGGCGTCGCTGCGATGCCTCCGGCTCGGGCTGCGCCGACATCAGCGGCGCGACCGCCCAGACATACCGCCTATCCGGTGCCGATGTCGGCTCGACGATCCGGGTGCGGGTGACGGCCTCCAACGGCGCCAGCAGCTCCGCCTACGTCAGCGAGGTCCTGGGCGACTCGCCCCGCTCGTTCTGGCGCTTCGACGAGACGACGGGCGCGCTGGTCGACGCGCAGGGGTTCAAGAGCGGGACGTACGTGGGCTCGCCCACCCGCGGCGTGCCGGGCCTGATTTCGGGCGACGGCGACTCCGCGGTCTCGCTCGACGGGCAGAGCCAGTACCTCGACGTTCCGGCCGATGCCGCGTGGACTCCGGGGTCGTTCTCGATCGAGGTGCTCGTCAAGCCGTCCGCCCTTCCCGTCAACAAGACCATCTGGTCGACCATGGGGCCCGGCTTCAGCGGCTGGTGGCTGAACACCGACTCGAACGGGAGCGTCAGGATGTTCATCGGCAACGGCTCGAGCTGGCAGTTCGGCCCCGAGGGCCCGGTGCTCGCACCCGATGTCGCCCACCATCTCGTAGCCACCTATGACGGGACGCTCGCACGGCTCTACGTCGACGGCTCGCTCGTCTCCACGAGTCCCTCGGTGACCATGGCGCAGAACGTGGGCGGCAGCGTGATGCGCTTCGGTGCCTTCTCGACGGGGCCAGGTCAATACTGGCCGGGCGTCATCGACGACGCCGGTTTCTACTCGTCTGTCCTTTCGGCCTCTCGGATCAGCGCTCACGCCGACGCGTTCGCAAACGGCAGCAGCGCGTCGTCGGCGGCGAGTGCTGTGGTGGCGGCGGCGTCGCAGGGTGTTTTGACGTTTTCGGTGGGGGCGGGCGGCGATGATGGTGATGTGGCTTTGAACTCGGCGAGTTACCCGCCGAGCGGTACGGCTGATGGG
>JBBRYP010000073.1:0-20216 GCA_038237515.1 Gaiellales bacterium | reverse complement strand
GTTCCAGAACTGATCGCCGCGATCGAACACTTCATCGACGGCTACAACCAACGCGCTCAGCCGTTCGTCTGGACGAAAACCGCCGAGCAGATCCTCGCCAAGGCCGTCAAACAACAACCCAATTCAGGAACGCTGCACTAGGCCTCATAGTGGCCCGGGGCCCGCTGCTATCCTGGCCTACCGGTGCTCCAGGTAATCGCGGTGTGGCATGTGCTCGTCTCGATGGCCCTCATCGGGCTGATCCTCATGCACTCGGGGCGTGACGCGGGATTGGGCGGCATGGGCTTCACGCCGGCCTCCCAGGGCGGCACCCACATCGTCGAGCGCAACCTCACGCGCTTGACCATCGCTGTGGCGGTCGTCTTCTTCGCCGACACGATCGCGCTCTTCCACCTCCTGACCTAGGGGGCCTGTCCAAAAAGTGAACCAGCGCCTGACAGGCGTCACGCGCCTCGATGCGGCGTCGTCGGTCGCGCAGATATGCCTGCATATCGACACTTCCTGCGTCCTTGCCTCGAGACACGTGCCGCGTGTCATCCACCGTGGCCACTTTCCGGACAGACCCCGAGGGCCTGACCTCACAGCCCCGGGCCCGCGCCGGTACCGGTGACGGCGAAGCGCGCGGTGGCGAGGCCTGGCGTCAGCGTCCCGTAGGGGTAGCGCTCGTCGTAGAAGTCGCTCTGGTTCAGGAGGGTTGTCTCGCGCGTCAACCCCAGCACCTCGCCGAGAAGGTCGGAGATCGAGACGGCGAAGCGCAGGTTGACGAGCGGCTCCGCGATCCGACCCCGACGAACGCGGAATGTCCCGTCCCGGGTCGTGCCGGTGAGGATCGCCTCCCGTTCGTCGACGATCCCGAGGTAGTGCACGCGGGTGACGAAGATGCCGTCCTCGACTCGTGAGGCGAGCTCCTCCAGGGACTCGGCCTCCCCCGGCGCGAGCGAGAGCGCGAGCGGCAGCGGCCCGAAGGCGCGCTCCCGCGCCGACAGTGCGTGTCCGGTCGTGCGCTGCCCCGCGCCGGCGCGGGCGGCGGTCACGCGATCCCACACGACGCCTCGAGCGACGCCCTCCTCCACGAGCTGGACGCGCTCCTTCGCCGATCCCTCGAAGTCGAAGGCCTTCGGAAACCCGCGAGCGTCGAGCGCGTCGTCAGCAAGGGAGATCGACCGGTCGAACACCTGCGCCCCGAGCCGTCCGGTGACGAAGCTGCGTTCCTCCAGCAGCCCGAGGCTGCTGAACGTGTAGTAGCCGAACCATTGCAGCAGCTCGCCGATGGCGTACGGGGCGAGGACCGCGCGGTAGGTTCCCGGCTCCAGGCTCTGCGCTTCGCGCGTGCGGCCGGCGGTTGCAGCCGCCTCGCGGGCTACTGCGCCCGGGTCGAGCTCACCGAAGCGCCAGGCGCTCTGCGCCGCGTAGCCCGAAGCGCCTTCGGAGGCGGCGATCACGAGGGCCACTGCGTCCGTAAAGCGCTGAGCCGACCGCGCACCGAGGGACGACGCGACAGCGAGCTCGCAGGCTCCGCTCGTGACGAAGCCGTAGGCTCCGAAGGAGCCGGTCGCCTCGATCGCGGTGCGTGCTGCAGCTGCCTGGTCGCCCGGGGTGAGAGCGGCGGTCGCCGCGTCGTAGCCTTCGACGGAGGGAAGCTCGGCCGGCTCTGCGGGGGCGGTGCCCGACCCGGCCGGCGCGTTCGCGGCCGCTTCGTCGGCTCGTCGGAGGAGTGCCGCAAGCCCGTCGTCGTCGGAGCGGTTGGAGACGACGGTGCCGGCCCGACCGTCCTCGAAGACGCTCAGCTGCACCACGGTGTTCTCGACGAGCGTCGGCTGGTGAACCTCGGAGGCGGCGAAGCGTGCGAAGCTCGAGCGCTCGCTCTGCACCACGACCTCCGCCGTCCGCTTGGCGGCGACCTCGAGCGTGCGCTCGGCGATCTCGAGGGCGGTCACGACGCACCTACCTCCACGTCCCGGAAACGCGCGGGCGATGCGCCGTGGGAGACGTGCGCGTGCTGCCCGGGCTGGCCCTTCCCGCAGTTCGTGAGCCCGTGCATCCTCCACTCCGCCGGGCCGGCGACGGCCTCGAGCGACGCCCAGAAGGCAGGCGTCACGCCCGTGTAGACGGCGTCGCGGAGCAGCCGCCCGAGCTTGCCGTCCCGGATCTCCCAGGCAGCCTGGGTGCCGAACTGGAAGTTGAGGCGCTTGTCGTCGATCGACCAGCTGCGGTTCCGCTCGAGATAGATCCCCTCCCGGGCGCCGTCGAGAAGCTCCTCGAGCGAGCCCTCGCCCGGCTCGAGGTGGAGATTCGTCATCCGCACGAGCGGCATGCGACTCCACCCGTCGGCACGCATCGACCCTCCGGCACCGCTGCCGAGGCGTGCGGCCGACTCGCGGGAAGAGAGGAAGCTCCGCAGAACGCCGGCCTCGACCACCGGCTCGCGTGAGGCGGGCACTCCCTCGTCGTCGAACGCGAACGTGCCGAGGCCGCCCGGGCTCGTCGCGTCCGCCGTGATGTTCATCAGCTCGGAGCCGTAGCGCAGCCTGCCGAGGTCCGCCGCCGCGAGAAAGCTGGTGCCCGCGTAGGCGGCTTCCGTTCCGTAGATCCGATCGAGCTCCGTCGGGTGACCCACCGATTCGTGCACCTGGAGCTGCATCTGCTCAGCGTCGATGACGACCGTGGAGACGCCCGCCGGGCAGCGGGGGGCACGCGTGAGGGCGGCGGCCTGCTCGCCGACGAGGGGTGCGGCGCCGACAAGATCGAGGCCTTGGACGTACTCCCACCCGGCCTGGGCGCTCGAGCCGACGTGCGCGCTCGGGTAGCTGCGCATCTGGAAGACACCGTCGTGCGAGGCGAGCGCGTCGATCCCGCCGCCGCACTCGACGAGCTTCTGGTCGACTTCCGTTCCCTCTGAGGTGACGAGCACCTTCGACTCGCTCTGCGTCCGCACGGCCGCCTGCGTGACCGTCACGCCGGCATGCTTCATCGCCTGCTCGGCGCGCAGGCAGAGGCCGACCTTGTCTGCGATCGGCACTGCGAACGGGTCGTGCTGTGCGGTTGTGCGATAGGACGCGCGCCGCGGCTCGACCGCGACGAGCGGGCGGAGGGCGCTCGCGCCCGCGGCGGAGCGTGCAAAGGCGCAGGCGCGTTCGGCGGCACCGCGTGCCGCGCCGTCGGCGAGGCGGCCCTCGCACGCGAATCCCCACGCGCCCTCGACGAGCACACGGACGCCGATCCCCTCGCTCTCGAAGTCGGCCAGATCGTCCACGCGGCCGTTCTTGGTGGCGACGCGCTGCGCCCGCCTGACGACCGCACGGGCATCGGCATAGGACGCTCCCGCTGCGAGCGCGGCCTCGACGGCTGTCCGGCAGAGCTCGCGCACGAGCGGCGAGCTTAGCCGCGTCCCGCCTCCCGCGTCCGCGTCCCGCGCCGGAGAGCCGGGGGGTCGGCTGCGGGAACGCACCGCTACAATTCGCGCCGCGCGCTGGTGGCGGAATTGGTAGACGCGCAAGGTTGAGGGCCTTGTGGCCCTAGGGCCGTGGAGGTTCAAGTCCTCTCCAGCGCACCTTCGGAGCCGGGGGCGACCCCGGCTCCGCCTTCGCCGGGTTGACTCCGTCCGGAGGACTCTCTACTCTCCTGACGAACACATGTTCGCAAGCGATCACGGAGGCGGGATGCTCACCACCAGGCAACAGGAGATCTGGGATTTCCTCGTCGACTATGTCGAGCAGCACGGCTATCCGCCGACGGTGCGTGAGATCGGGGAGGCGGTCGGTCTCGCGTCGCCCTCGACCGTCCACGCCCATCTCGCGAACCTGGAGCGCGCCGGGCTTCTGCGACGGGACCCGACGAAGCCTCGCGCACTCGAGTTGACCGCGCACCGTCGCGCTGCCCGTCCCTCGCGACCGGAAATGCGGTTCAGCTCGCTTCCGCTCCTCGGGCAGATCGCGGCCGGCGGGCCGCTGCTGGCCGAGCAGAACATCGAGGAGTACGTCGGCGTCCCCGAGCCGCTCGCAGGCGCCGGCGAGCAGTTCCTCCTGCGGGCGAAGGGCGACTCGATGGTGAACGCGGGCATCCTGGACGGCGACTTCCTGGTCGTCACGCGCCAGGACACCGCCCGCGACGGTGAGATCGTCGTCGCGCTCGCGGGCGAGGACGAGAGCGCCGAGGAGGCGACGGTGAAGCGGTTCTTCCGCGAGGCTGCCCGCGTGCGGCTCCAGCCTGAGAATGATTCCCTCGAGCCCATCTACGCGCGCCACGTCCAGGTGCTGGGGAAGGTCGTGGGCGTCTTCCGGACGATGTGATGGCCTCCGTAGCCTCCCTCACCCGCACACTCGATCAGGAGCTCCTCGCGGTCATGCGCGGCGCGAGCCTCGAATGCCTCGTCTGTGGCGAGTTCGTGCTCCACGAAGCGGGCGCGATCCGGTGTCCCGAGTGTGAGACGGAGCTCGCGCCCGGCCTGGCCGCCGCCGGTTCCGGGCTACAATTGCACTTGCAGGCCGGGTGACCGCGGGCCGCGTCGCGAGATGCGGCTCGAGGAAAGTCCGGACACCGTAGGGCAGGACGCTGGGGAAATCCCAGGCGGCGAAAGCCGACGGAAAGTGGCACAGAAAGGAGACCGCCACCGGCGTTGTTCCTCCGGGGACGCCGGGGGTAAGGGTGAAAAGGTGGGGTAAGAGCCCACCAGCGTCGCGGCGACGCGGCGGCTGGCCAAACCCCGTCCGGTGCAAGGTGAAGCAGGCCCCGTAGACGCTGCCCGCCGAGGGGCCGGGTACGCCGCACGAGCCGCCGTGAGAGCGGCGGCCAAGAGGGATGGTCACCCTCGACAGAATCCGGCTTACAGGCCTGCTACGGAAAAAGCCCTGGAAACGGGCTTTTTCTATTGACCCGATTTGCCGGCGACTCGTCAGGATCACCCCGCGGCGGGCCAGACGGCGGTCTCCATGGAACCGCTCGGAACGGCGTCCCAGTCGAGCCCGAGCAGCTCACTGCGGCGCAGGCCGGCGTAGGCCATGAGCGCGAGCAGCAACCGGACACGTTCCGGCTTGCCCGGGAATTGCCGCTCCCACAACTCCGCCCGGCCGGTCGCCGCCAGCAGACGCTCGAGCTCGTCCATCGTCAGCACGTCCGGCAGCACCTCCCGCTTCTTCGGGATCCGCAGCGGCAGCGCCGGGTCACGCAGCAGCCGCTCCTCCTCGACGAGGAAGCGGAAGAACAGGATCCACGCCGTCCTCGGGGGCTTCCACCTCAGCTGGCGAGCGTTCGAACCGGATCGGACGTACGTGCGACCCGCTCGGGGAGTTCTCGCCGGACTTCCTTGTGCCCCGCATTTGCACCGGCTGGGGCCACTCACGCGCTCGCTGCTCGCTTTCCGGAGGCGTTCATCCAGAACAGCGTCGGCACGCGCTTCGAGTTCGCCGCGACCGAAGCCTGATCCCGAGACGGCCGGCACGCCGACCTCTCAACCGTCAGCCGTTACGCACACGTTGCCCGCGGGGACGGTTCGCCGCAGCGGGGCGGCTCGAGGACCTGGCGACCGGGAACGCCTCGGCGCGGCCCGCCTAGCGCGAAGGACAGCTGGCGACGGTCGAGTCGCTGCCTGCGTGTGTGCATCCGAAGGTCGGTAAGGCCCGGGTTGCAGAGATGTCCCTGATCGGTCCTCGAAGTCGGACATCGCGCCCTCGGGCCGTTGCAGTCGGTTGGCCCGGTGTCGAGCCGGTCTTGCCCGAGCTGCTGGAGTTGCTACAGGACTACCACTGGCCGGTCGCGCATTGTCGTTAGAGCCGGTGCCAGGCGGAGTGCGGGCCCTCCTCGCTCGAGCGAAGCCGCTCTTCGTCCCGGAGGCGACGCAGTACGAGCCCGATCGTCTGGTCGCTGATGCCGGGCAGGGCACGGCGGACATCGCGGAGCCGGAACATGGGCGGCGCGTGCCCGAGGGCCCAGACGCGGACCCGCTCCTGCTTCGACAGTCTCCCGAGGCTGCGGGCGGCGACGATGCGCGCCTCGAAAGTCTCGTAGGACTCGGCAAGCACGCTTACGAGGTACTCTGTCCAGGGCCAGACCGAGTGCTCGCCGTCGTGCCAGCCGCGCTGCGACTGGTAGAGGGCGTCGTAGTAGGCGTTCCTCGTTTCATAGATCCGCTGCTCGACGCTGACGTAGCGGGACACTCCGTAGCTTCGAGCGAGCAACTGCTGCGTCGTCAGGATCCGAGCGACCCGGCCATTTCCGTCGGCGACTGGGTGGATAGCAAGGAGGTCGAGGATGAACGCCGCGACCAGCACGACCGGGTGCGCGATCTGGTCGGCGACGGCCGCGTTGTAGCGGTCGACGAGCTCGGTAACAAACCACTCTGCGCCCTGCCAAGGTGGTGGGGCGAAGAGCTCCTCGCGGAAGCCCCTCTCGTAGCTCACGATCAGGTTGTCGTCTGTCTTGAAGTAGCCGCCGCGCGCCTCGGTATGCCGGAACAGGTCGCGGTGGACGGCAAGGATCAGCGGTGCTGACATCGGTTCCTGCTGATCGGCATTGGTGATCGCGTCGATCGCGTCGCCGTAGCCGGCGAACTCGCGCTCGTAACGGTTACGTAATCGCGCCGGCGCGCCGTCCGCGATGATCCGCTCGGCTCGGTCAGGATCGACCGTCACGCCCTCAAGCGCGCTCGAGGCGCTGACGGACGCGATCTTCGTCTGGTTCGCCAGGGACTGGAGCAGTTCAGGCACCTGGTCGCGGTAGAGTTCCTCCCTCCCGCGACCGACGTCGATCCGTGACAAGACCGCACCTAGACGCGGCGGCTGGCCACCAAAGGAATAGCGAGTTATTGGCGGAAGGAGGCCCCTCCGCCCCGCCAGTCCCTTCAATAGCCAATAGCCACTCGCCAATAGCCCAATAGCAGGGCAGGCCCGAAGGGAGGTCGAGCGACCAGAGCTGAGCAAACCAGGCGGGGTTCGCGCTTCCCGCGGACCGGAGGCGCCCTGCGCGCCGCCACCAGTGTGCCGCACCCCGCGGGGTCGGCACAGAGGCTCCGTCAGAGCAAACGCCGCAACAGTCGAGAATCGGGCTCGTCGACGCCGAGGTACGCGCCGCGAACGACGCTCCACTCCGCGATCCGCCGGCCGTTCAAGCCGGCCGCGACGAACGCTCCGATCCGGGCACGCGTCGTCTCCAGTGTCATACTGCCGACCAGGCCGTTCCAGAGAAACGGGGGCACGTCGAACTCCGGCTCGCCGAGCATCGGCTTCGGGTCGATTGCGACGAACCGCCCACCCGCGTCGAGGATGTTGTGGTGGTGAAAGTCGCCGTGCACGAGCGTCGAGCGACCCACCTCGAGCGAGGCGTAAAGCTCCCGCGCGAGCGGGATCAGCTCGCAGCCGAGCTCGCTCAACCGCTCGGCCTCGTCGAGCCAGCGTGGCACGTGGTCGCCGATCCAGCGAAACGGCAGACCGGCGGGCCGCCACAGGCGTCGGCCCACATCGACCGCAACCACGGCCGCATCCGCCTCCGGAAGCTGGGAGATGTCCCCGCCCGGCCACGCACGTTCGATCAGGATCACACGACGCCCCGGGTCCTGGCGAAGGAGCCGAACGGACCCCTCCCCGGCCCACAGCAGCAGCGCGTCTGCCTCCTCGTCCGACTCGTCGTCCTCGAAGGACCTCACCTTCAACACCATCCCGTCGCCGGCCGGAGCCACGTAGGAGTAGCGAGACAACGCGAACGGCGGCCCCAGCTCGACGCCCCACTCGACCGCGCAGGAGCGCGCGACCTGCTCGAGCTGCACGAGGTCGGGCATCGAGCTCACCTCGAGAACGCTAGGAGAGCCTGAGCTGCTCGCCGCCCGCGGCGGCGGGCGTGCCGACGAACACCGCGCCCTCGAAGACCTCGGGGCCGAGGAAGGCCCGCATCAGCCGCTCGTGGAACTGATGGCGAAGCGCCTGAGTCTCGAGGCGGACTGCGGCGGCATACTCGGCTGGGTCGGCCGGACGCTCGCCGGGAAGCCGCCGTTCGAGCATGCGCTCGGCCGCCCAGGCGTAGACGGCGTTCGCGGCCACCTCGACCTCGAGCATCCGGAGCGGCAGGTACTCCCGCAGATGCGCCTTGGCCAGGCCCGAGCGGCGAGCCGCGCGTTCGAGCGCCTTGAACTCGCGCCTGCCCTCGAAGACGGTGACGACGCCGCTGTCGGGATCGAACTCGGCCTCGATCTGAGCGTCCTCGTCCTTCCGTGCGATCTCCCGCACCCAGCCGCTTCCGTGGTGGCGGACGATGAGCACGACGAGCTCCGCGTCGTAGGCGCCCGCTCCGGCGAAGACGCTCAGGCGCGACCCCGGCTCCGCCGACGCCCGGGCGCGCAGGCTCCCGGCCGCTCTGGCCCAGCCGAGCGCCCCTGGCTCGGGCACCTCGTCGTGCCGGAGAGACAGCGACAGGCCGGGATCGGTCGCCGCCTCGATCGGCGTGCCCGGCGGGATAAGTGCCGGGTCGAAGAGGAGCGAGACCGTGCGACCCTCGCCGGCATGGAGGCGAAGCGGCGATTGCTTGAAGCGCATAGCCGCATCGGGCGGGCCGGGTGCGGCGGCGCCGTCCGGCATCCTCGGCTCCGACGGCTCGGGTTGACTCGGCGCCGGCGGCTCCTCCAGGGGCGCCTTCGCCGTGGCCGCGTCCCCGCGCGCGAAACCGGCCTGCCCGGGAGCGTCGAACGCGGTTCGCAGGGCCTCGTTCAAGGCCTTCAGGCCGATCTCGTCCCGGGCCCTGACCGCTTTCCCCGCACGGACGAGCCGGGCGCCCGTGCGGCGCTCCTCGGCCGCGACGATCGGGCGAAGCACGCGCTCGATCGCGGCCGTCAACCTCTCGACGAGCGGGTGAGCCTCGTTCAGGCCGCTTCGATCGACCCGGACGACGACCTGCGGGCGCGGGGAATCCAGCGCTTCCTGCTGCAGCCGCTCGATCGCCTCGCACCGAACCTCGCCGAACAGATGGCGGGCGCCGGGCCGTCCCTCGAGCCCGGCGAGGGTGGCCTCGTGAGCCGCTCGCCCGGAGCGGACGACGAGGCCCCCGCGTCGCGCCGCCCGCGAGGGGCCGAGCGGAATCGGCTGTGCCGACCGGCGAACGACGATCCGGGCGCTGATTCCCCGCTGGACGTGGACCTCGTCGTCGAAGAGGACGGGGCGCTCCGGGTCGGGCTCGGGCGGAGAGTAGGAGACGAGCTCGAGGGGCTCGCCGGGGAGCTCCAGGAAGAGCTCTCGCTCGGGATCCTCGAGGATCGGCCGGAGCTGCACGAGGTGCGCGACGAGCGTGCGAAGGCGCCCGTTCGGGGGAAGCCGCCGTTGAGCGAGAGGCACCGTCACGCGCGTCCCCTCCCGGTCGATTCCGAGCTCGCGCCTGATCGCCGGCGTTGCCGGCTCGTCGATCACGTGCGCGAAGGCGTAGGGCTCGTCGCCGGCCGCCGGGAAAAACCACGACTCCACAGCTCGCCCGGTGCGCACGCCCTGGATCCGCCCGCCGCCCTGGGCGAGCCAAACGTCGCGCAGGCCGCGCCCGAAGAGACCGCGCTGGTCGGAGTGCTCGGGGACGACGCCGAGCGCGCCGAGCCTGCGGTCGACCGTCGCGGCGTCCACGCCTTCGCCGTCGTCTGTGCAGACGACCTCGTGGCGCCAGTCGAGGAGCGCCGGGACGCGCAGCCGCCGAAGCTCGCGCCGCCAAGCGTCGACGAAGTCGGGATCCGGAGGACCGAAGCGGAGGTGGATACGCCCTCGCGGGCGCCCTGCGGCGGCGATCGCCGCGTCGGCGTTCGTCACGAGCTCCGGGACGATCTGGGCGAGGTCGATCCCGGCCTGGGCGAAGTTCTCGCGGAAGTAGCGGCCCCGGACACGGCCGTGGCGGAGCCGTGCGGGATCGAGCGTCGCCACGCCCGCAGGATAGGCTTGGCGCCGTACGTCGGGCGAGGGCGCCTCGGCGGCGCGTGCTCACGCGCCCCGGGTTACGGACACGAGCTCGTTGCGCTCGCTCCCGCCCTCCTCGGTTGCTCCAGCACCGTCCCGATGCCCCGGACGTACAGCTTGTGGTCGATCGTGCCCGGCTCGAGCGGCGTCCATTCCTGCGTGAGCACCGCATTCCGTACGCCGGTGGCGGTGCCGAAGATGCCGATCACCTTGAAGTGGTCCTCCGCCTGGCCCTTGTAGAACTCCTGCCGGTAGGACTGGCCGAAGCGTGGGTGCGCAGTGATGTAGATGCCGGGCTCGGCGCCGTCGACGCCGGCCGTCCAGGAGCCACTCGTGCTCGCGACGCGGCCGTTGCGGTCGAGTTCGGCCGTCCTCTCGCCGAAGTACCAGACGTTTCCTTGCCTGTCCTGGGTGTACCAGTCGGTCGTGCGTTCGTGAAGGCGACCGCGCACGTAGAGGCGGTCCTGCACCGTCGCGCAGGGGACTCCGTCGATCGTCCTCGTCGCGCGGGTAACCGTGACGAGGTCGCGGGAAGGCTGTCCGTCCTTGACGCCGGTGTAGATGTATCGGGTTCCGGGCGTGAGGGGGCCGGCCGCTCGTGCTCGTGGTCGGCGCGACGCTCCAGGACCGGGCCGAGACGCTCGCGAGCTTCCGAGACGAGCTGCTGATCGCCGGCCCGTTCGCGCTGGTGCTCGCCTCGGGCGTCGGCTACCTGCTCGCGGGGCTCTCGCTGAAGCAGGTCGAGTCGATGCGGCGGCGGGCGGCGGCCATCTCCGCGGAGACGCCCGGCGAGCGGCTACCCGTCCCGCCGACCGGGGACGAGCTCGAGCGGTTGGGCCAGACCCTGAACGAGATGCTCGATCGGCTCGAGCTCGCCCTCGAGCGGGAGCGCGGCTTCGTCGCGGACGCCGGCCACGAGCTTCGCACGCCACTCGCGCTTCTCCGCACGGAGCTCGAGCTGGCGCTCCGCCAGGCCGGGTCCGTCGAGGAGCTGAGGGAGGCTGTACGCCGCTCCTCGCAGGAAGCCGACCGCCTCTCGCAGCTCGCCGAAGCCCTGCTCCTGATCGCGCGCTCGGATCGCGGCCGACTTCGGCTCCGGGTCGAGCGCCTTGACGTACACGACCTCTTCGCGACGGTGCTCAGCCGCGCCGAGTGGCGCGCCGCGGCGGAAGGCAAGGTCGTCCGAGCCGCAGGGACGACGACGTTCACGATCTGCGGCGACCGCCTCCGGCTGGAGCAGGCCCTCGGCAACCTGGTCGACAATGCCCTTCGCTACGGCGGGGACGAGCTCGAGCTCTTCGCCAACAGGGTGGACGGCGGGACCCAGCTGCACGTCCGCGACAACGGCGGAGGCTTCGCAGACGACTTCCTCGAGCGCGCCTTCGAGCGGTTCTCGCGGGCCGACGGCACCCGCAGGCGCGGGACTCGGGCTCGCGATCGTGCGCGCGGTCGCGCAAGCCCACGGAGGCAGCGCTCAGGCCGCGAACACCCAACCAAGAGGCGCGGATGTGTGGGTGTCGCTCCCGGACGTCCCGGGCTGAGCGCGTTCCGCCGAACGACCTCAGGCCGCGTCGGCGTGGCGGAAGGCGAGGACCGCGTTCAACCCGCCGAAAGCAAACGAGTTCGAGAGTGCGGCACCGACCGGCGCTACCCGAGCCGTGTTTGCGACGACGTCGATCTCGCAAGCGGGATCGGGTTGGGTGAAGTTGACCGTCGGCGGGATCACGCCGTGGGCCACCGCGAGAACGGTTGCAACCGCCTCGAGGGCGCCGGCGGCACCAAGGGCGTGTCCGTGCGCACCCTTCGTCGAGCTCACCGCCACTCGATCGGTCGCGGCGCCGAAAGCGCGGCGGATTGCCTCGGCCTCCGTTGCGTCGTTCGTGCGCGTGCCCGTGCCGTGGGCGTTCAGGTAGGCGATCTGCGCTGGATCGAGGCCGGCGTCCGCCAGCGCGGCGGCCATCGCGCGCGCGGGCCCATCGACGGACGGATGCGTCGGATGGTGCGCGTCCGCGGTCATGCCGAAGCCCGCGAGCTCCCCGTAGACGCGGGCGCCGCGGCGCTGGGCCGCGGCCATCGGCTCGAGGACGAGCATCGCCGCGCCCTCGCCGAGGATCGTCCCGTTCCGGTCAGCGGCAAACGGCCGACACGTGTCGGGTGAGATCACGCGCATCGCCTCCCACGCCTTCAGCATCCCGAGCGTGAACGGCGCCTCCGTCCCGCCCGCGATCGCGAGGTCGACGATCCCGTGACGGATGAGCCACGATGCCTGGCCGAGCGCATGCGCGGCAGACGAGCAGGCGGTCGAGTAGTTGAGCACTGGCCCCGTGATGCCGAACTCGAGCGAGATCTCGCTGGCTGCGGCGTTCGACATCGAGCGGGCGATGGCGAGGGGGCTCGCCCGTTTCTTCCCGTCCCGGTACAGCCGCTCGTAGCTCTCCTCCTCGCTCTCCTTGCCACCGAGGCACGAGCCCGTCAGTGCGGCGATCCTCGAGCCATCGAGGTCGAGCGGGTCGAGGCCGGCATCGGCGAAGGCCTCCCTCGCAGCGACGAGGCCGAATTGGGTAAAGCGATCGAGCAGTGGGATTCGCTTCTCCACGATGTGCTCGAGCGGGTCGAAACCTCGAACCTCGGCGCCCAGCTCGAACATGAGCGCCGTTCGGTCGACGGACTCGATCGGCGCCGCGCCGCACGTGCCGGCGCGCAGGGCGGCCCAGAACTCGGAGCACGTCGGCCCGAGCGCGGAGATTACCCCGAGCCCCGTGACCGCGACCCGGTGCTTCATCAGCTCGAGCTCGCGGTGTCTTGCGCAACCGCCTTCTCGTCGACCAGCTGCCGCACCGCCTCGACCGCCTCGCCGACCGTGTATCCCTCGAGCTGCTCCGGCTCGTAGGCGATGTAGATGTCGAAGTCGTCTTCGATCGCGAAGAGGATGTTCGCGCCGTCGAGGGAGTCGATCCCGAGGTCCTCGAAGGAGCTCTCGAGCGTCACCGCTGCGGGGTCGAGCTTTCCGGTCTCGGCGATCAGCTGCACGACGCGACGCTCGAGCTCGTCCATCGTCGCCCTCAGCGTATGCGGTACACGCGTAGCTGGAAGGGGTCGGCGCAGCGGCGCCCCACGAGGACGACCTCGATGCAATGCACTCCGCAAAGGTACGCGTGGCAGATCGTGGTCTGTCCCCCGCGGTTGGCCGAGTCGTCGAGGCCTTGGTTCCAGCTCGATTCGGTCGTGGGCTCGCAGCAGCTGCACGGCTTGCCGTCGACGCGAAGCTCCGCCTGCGCCTGCGTGGCGAGGACGAATCTCCAGATCCCTTCGTTGAAGTAGCCGTGACCGGACCACGCGAGGGCGACCGGGATCTCGTCGAACGCGCTTGCGCCCGGCGGCTGGATCGTCGGCACGTTCTCGCACAGCTCCTGAAGCTCCTCGGGCGGGAGCGCACGCCGCTCGGCCTTGATCCAGATCGGCCGCGCGGCGCTGCCGAGGTGCCCGACGAGCTCGACGGAGTGAACCTGGTCGCCGTCGAGGCCGAGGACGACCATCAATCGGTCTCGGAGCGCCGCCTCGAGCCGGGTGAGCAGCGGCGAATCGCCGTGAACCCACGCCTCCGAGGTCGCCTGGGCGAACGAGCCGTTCTCGGAGACGTCCCCCTCGGGGTTCTGGGCCGGAGCGGTCGTGTACGTCACGCGGACGTGCGAGAGCGCGGGAGCCTCATCCTCGACATAGCTCTCGTAGCGTTGCCCGAGGCGCTCGACGAAGCAGTGCTTCTCGTCAAGGTCCGCGGTCGGCACCACGAGCCACTCGCAAGCCTGGATCCAGCCGGGATCGCCGTGCGGCTTCCCGCCCGCCGCAGCGAAGCTGCTATCGGTCTGCTCGATGTCGGCGACGGTGGCGACGAGCGCCACGGGTCGTCTGGTGCGAAGCGCCTTTCGCAGCAGGGCGAGGATCGACTGCCCCGTCAGCGGATCCGGCCGCTGCAGGTCGAGTCTTAGCAGCTCGACCGTTCCGCCGTCCTCGAGGAGCGTGACTGCGCAGACGTCCGGCGGGTCGAGATAGGGCGAGATCGCCGATTGCGGGCCGCGCTCGGTGATCGTCAGCCCGATCACGGTCCCTTCGACGCGCCGGCCACCGTCGCGGCCGTCGATCGAGGGCCGTGGATAGACCGTCACGTCCTCGAGCAGCGTGCCCTTCTCCGGATCATCCCGGTACTCGGCCTCGACTGGAAGGACGCGGGCGAGGGCATCGCGGAGCAGGCTCAGCTGGCCGAGCCGGCGGTGCACGTCGTCGAGGGTTCCGTCGAGGTCCTCGATGAAGAACGTCTTCGTTGCGTTGCCCGCATGGACGGCTTCGAGCGTGAACTCCACCCAGCCGTCCTCCCGCACCTGAAGCGACCGCACGAATCCGCGGTAGGTAGCCATCAGTGTCTCACTCCCTTCCTCCGAGGCCGGGCCCCGGTCCGTTGCGATCGAACCGCAGTCATTAACCGCCTCCAGCCTGCTCTCCGAACCACCAGTCGACGGAGCTGCGCACTCCCGCGGCGTTCAGCTCGTGGCTCGTGATCACGCCGAGCGTCCCGTCCACGACGATCCCGGCGGCGAAGATCCTCGCGGTCGTGAACGTGAGCGTCAGCTGGCCCACGCCCGAGAACCCTGTCGGTAGCGCGAATCGATCCGACTCCTGCCCCGCGACCAGGGTCTTGATCGTGTCCGGGTCGACGTTGCCGCAGCACGGCTTGTCCGCATCGAAGTTGCCGGCGCGCGCAGTCAGGAACAGCTTGCCGTCCGGATCGGTGTGCGGATCCAGGAACACCGGGCCGCTGAAGTGGATCGTCGGGTCGGGCCAGCAGTCGACGCTCACGTCCGCCGATCCGCTGATCCAGATGTGCCCGTCGGTCTGGCTGTGGTCGCCGGGATCGGACAGCGTTCCGTCGAGCGTCTTGACGTCGACGTCGTGACCGCTGCCCGCGAAGTCGTTGTGCATCCCCAGCTGGCCCTGCGTGAGGCCCTGCAGCTTGGGCTGGACTTCGATCGCGGCCACGGCGATCGAGAAGTCGGACGTTCCGGTGAAGACGTCGGGCGGGTCGCACAGCGTTCCGTCGTTTCGCGGCAGCACCTGAAGCGCCAGCACCTGGCCGTTCACCGTCGTCGGCACGAAGGTCGTGAAGTCGACCTCGCCCGCCGCCGGGGCTGGTGGCGTGAAGACCGGAACCCTGAGGTCGCCGGCGAGCACCACGATGCGATCGGCGACGGCGTCGTGGATCTGGACGCCGGTGGGGATCGCCACCTCCGGGTCGGTCATCGCGCGTAGCCGCGAAGCCATCTGCTGGGCGAGGATGAACTTCGCGCCCGCGTCGTACAGCGGGTTGCCCGAGGGAGTCGCGAAGGTGATCGCGATGTCGGCCTGCAGGACCTGGTCGAGTCGCGCGCGCACCCGACCGAGGGCGATGTCGACCTCGACGGCCACCTTGACGTCGACTTCCATGTCCGTGTCCATGTAGGTGCTCGAAATCCCCTGGACACGGAAGTGGCCGGGCAGCTTGATGAGGATGTGCGTTGCGTCCAGAACCACGACCGTGATCCGGCCTCGGAAGCCGGGACTGCCCTCCGCGTCGTCGTAGATGTCGGTCGTCACCTGCACCGAGGCGTCCGGGCCCGGCGGCCAGGGGACGTTGTTCTGGACGTTGTGCGCGAGCGAGGGGTTCGCCTGGTAGAGGGCGTGGATCCTTGGCTCGACGAGCTCCGGCGTGAGCGGGATGTCGCCGCCCGTCACGGTCAGGTTGAGCGCGCCTGCCGTCACGGCGGGGAACACCATCTGGAGCCGCGGCGGCGCGTCCGCCGTCTTCACGAACACGCCCGGGAGGTCGAATTCCACGGTGTAGACGATCTGCCCGAGCTCCGGCACCTCGGAGATACTCACCTCCACGCGCATGCGGACGTGCGGTTTCACCGCCAGATCGGGCGGGGGGAGCACCAGCGTCGGCGGGTTGGTGTCGAGATCGGTCGGCCGGACCGAGACCGTCGCGGTATAGCCGGCGATCGGCACGTTGTCCCAGGTCTTCGTGACCGCCATCCCGGCCGGTCCGCTCTCGCTCATCGCCGCCTGGTAGAGCTTGTTCAGCGTCGCCACCGGGAACTCGAGGATGTAGCGGTAGCACGATGTGAGAGACATGGCGTCCTCCAGGCCCGGCGGCTACACGTCGAAGGTCACTCGGTCGAGCCAGGCGTGCACCTTCTCGCCACGCTTGAACGCCTGGTAGCTCGTCTTGCTCTGGAAGACCACGCTTCCCTGGCGCACCCGCTCGTACTCGGCAAGCTTGGCGACCACCGGGTGGAGCTCGGCGTACGCGGGCGTGCGCCCCGGCGGCAGACGCCCGGGAGAGCCCGCATCCTCTTTCAGGGGCTCGAGGCTCAGTACCTCGAAGAGCAGGCGCCCGCGCTGCGCGGGAGACAGGGGAAGCCGCATCCGGACTCCGAGCTCTCCGATGTCGCCGTGCAGCTCCTGCTCCAGCACCGCCTTGCGCTCGCGCAGGCGGGGCGGGAAGCGCAATGCCTCCATGATGTGCTTCTTGACGTCGGCGGTCAGTTCGACGTCCAGGTCCTGCAGCGCGAGGATCGGATTGACGAAGACGAGCCGGGCGATGTCCGGGTTCTCGTTCAGGCGCTTCGAGATCGCTCGCACGTGCCGGCGCAGGTCCCTCTCGGTCTCGACCCGGATCGTTCCCTTCGGCGCTGGTCGTGGTCGCTTGCTCACATCCACCTCTCGCTTCGCCGCAGGCGACCGGGCAACGGCCTCCGCCGCGCTCGGTCGCCCTCGCGGTGCGTTAGCAGGGCTCCTGACCCGTCCTGACGAACTTCACCTTCGAGGCGATCTCGTGCACCTCTCGATGGAGCTTCTCGTCGTTCATCAGAGCGAGCAGCTCGCGGGCGTTCTTGCCGACGCCGTGCTCGCTGGCGAGCGCGAAGAGCCGCTCGCTCGCCGCGATCTCGTCCTTCGACATGTAGTGCTGCGCGCGCTTGAGAGCCGCTCGGGCATCCCGCATGTGCTGCTGCGTCAGGCGATCTTCCGCGTTCTCGCCCTGGATGAATGCCTCACGGCCCTGCTGCCGGTACTTCGCGAACAGCTTGCGGGCGAAGGCGACGTCGTCCTCCCGCAGGTCAGCAGCCTGGAAGCGTTCGAGCAGCCTGTCCTCGTTGAGGAAGAACAGGTCGACGCCGAACCGTCCGATCCGGGTCTGGCGGACGAACTTGTCGCGAAGCACCTCTGCCATGACCCGCTCTTCGCGCAGGTCCTCGCCGAGCACCTCCGAGGCGGCCGACGACGTGCCGCAGCTGCACTTGTTGATGTCGCTTCCCGCCCCGCCCTGGCAGATCAGCGAGCCGGAATCGCCAGGATCGCTCATCCAGCCCGTGGTGATCTGGTGGTCGAACGTCCGCGCGACCTTGTCGGAGTAGTTGATCGTGACCGTCGCGTCGATCTCCTTGATCGTCGAGGTCGTGTACTCGGTCGTCCGGCCGACCTTCTCGACGTTCATCCCGATGTCGGCGGCGACCGTCGAGCCGCCGCCGGCGGGAAAGGCAATGTTCAGCGCGGAGAGGACGTTGCCGATCGGATTCATGATCGTGCGACCGCAGGATCCGGCGAATAGCAGGCCGACGGCCGGATGAGCCGGACTCGCCACAGGCATGAGGTTGTTCTTCACCGCATCCGCGACCGTTGCCACGCCGTCGGAACTGAGCACCTGTCCGAGCGCGCAGTCGACCGTGTTGCCAGACGGGTTCAGCATGACGAAGCGCTTGAGCGTCGCGATGTCGTCTGCAGGCGAGGAGCCGCCGTCGAAGGGGCCGGGCTGGACGATCCTGTCGCCGATCGTCCCCGTGTTGATCGCCGCGAGGACGTGATTGTTCGAGAGGATGCACATCGACCCGTCCGTGTTGTCCGTGACGACGGCGCCGAGCGTGCCGGCGGTGACCGAGACGTGGGCCACGCTCACGCCCTGCGGGGCCGGCCGCTCGCGGGCGGTGAACGAATGGGGATAGAGGATGCCGGTCTCGACGACGTCGACTTCCACGCAGTCGCCGCCGACGTACATCCGCCGTGGCAGCAGGACGCTCGGTGGGATGAATCGGCTCGGCATCTTGTTGACGACGTAGATGACCATCGCGGGCTCATCGGTTCGCTCGCCGTGCGCCTCGCGCCGGCCGAACGCAGCGCCGACGATGTTCGGGTCGGCATCGAAGAGCGGCCAGTGACGTTCCTTCAGCGCCCGCACGAGCGCCCGTCCCTTGAGATAGCGCTCCTCGTCGATCTTCGGCGAATACTGATCTTCCATTCGTCTCCTCCTCTCAGCCCAAGGCCCGGAACTCACCGGTGACCTCGAACCGGACTGGTATCCCGTCGATTGATTCCTCCGTCGGCAGCTGCCGAGTCTCGGCGAGGTACACGACGAGCGCGTATCCCCCGCCGGGCCAGCCTCCGCCGATTCCGACGCCTTCGGCGTCATAGGTCCTGATCAGCTCCTCCTTCCGAGCCTCGAGGACGGCACGCACCTCCGCGAGCACGCGAGGGTCGGCCATCGCTAGCCCTTGCTTCCGTTGCCGAGGTGCTCCTCGAGCCCGCCCCACGGACAGCGGCGCACGTAGTCGAGGAGGTCGAGCAGCCCGAGCCGGTAGATGTTCAGCGGCATCCGTCGCGCGTGGGTCGCAGCTGCGTCGGCGTACTGCTCGACGCTGACGCGGCAGCGCTCGAGCACCTCCTTCGACGCCAACCTGCGGTAGAGCGCAGTCTGAGCCCGGGCGGTGAGCGGCTCCCCCTCGGCGAGCTTGCGCAGCGGCGCGAACGAGGGGTCGAGCTCCCAGGCGCGGATCATCGGGAGCGTCACGGTCCCTTCGGCGAGGTTGTTCTTGAGGCTCTTCCGCGCGAGCGCCGGGTCGCCCAGGACGTCCATCAGGTCGTCGACCATCTGGAACGCGATGCCCAGATTCGTGCCGAACTCGCGGAAGACGATCCTGAGTTCGGGCTCGGCGCCGGCGAGGGCGGCCCCTCCTTCGCTGCACCCCGCGAAGAAGGCGGCGGTCTTCTTGCCGATCAAATCGACGTAGGCATCCATCGACATCCGCTCCTGCCAGCCGTTGCTCTGCAGGTAACGGTCGAGCTGGTCGGCCTCGCCGTGAGCGATCTCGAGCCCCGTCCGCGCAAGCTCTTTCGCGAGCGCGATGTCCTCACGCGTCTCGGCGGCGTCGAGGACGAGCTTCAGCCCCCGGAAGGTCATGTAGTCGCCGATCAAGAGCGCCAGGCCGTCGCCGTTCAGGAGGTGCATGGTGGGTACGCCTCGCCGCACCTTGCTTCCGTCGACGAGGTCGTCGTGCACGAGCGATGCTTCGTGGAGCAGTTCGATCGCCGCCGCGAGACGCGCCTCTCGGCCATCCGCAGACGGTGTCGGTGAGCGCTCGAGGCGCACCGCGAGATTCGAGAGCAGAAACGTGATCGGCCTCAGCCGCTTCCCCGGAACCCACGGGTAGTTGCACAGGAACCGGACCGACTTCACCTCGATCAGCTCGAGTTCCGCCTCCCGAAGGACGTCCTCCACGAGCGTGTAGAAGAGTCGAGCACGGAAGCGCGTGGAGTCCTCGGTCGTGCTCATCGAGCACCTCCGGCGCAGGACGGCGCAGAGGGCATTCCGGAGCCGGGGCGTCCGAGAGAGGCCGCAGCAACGATGGAATCGGCTGGGATCAGGGTCCCACCCCCTTTCTCGTCGTCTGCGCTGTCGACCCTATTATCGTCGCAACGCACGTGTCAACTGCTGGCTGTCCATGGCCGGTCGTGAGCGCTCGCGGCCTTTCGATCGGCGACCTGCGCCGGCGGTGACGCGGCTTCTCGAGCGTGAGGAAGAACTCGCGGGGCTCGTCGCCGCCGTCGAAACGGCGCGCGCGGGCCGCGGAACGCTGATCCTGCTGAGCGGCGAGGCGGGAATCGGCAAGTCGTCGCTCGTGCAGGCGCTGCGCGCCGAGATCGCGGAGGACGCCGGGTACCTCGTCGGCGCCTGCGAGCCGCTGTCGATCCCTGCGCCGCTACAGCCTCTCCGAGAGCTCGTCTCGGCGGCGGGGGCGCCGGAGCTCGCGGCGCTCGCGGGCGACGATCGCCTCGCGCAGGCGCGTGCGCTCCTCGCCGTCCTTAGGGCCCGCGCGTCAATGACCGCGCGGTTTGATGGTGTAGTTCCATTCGGGGTGGAAGGGGTCGCCGGTGATCTGGACGGCGGCGAGTTCGGTGTCGCTGATTTTGATGCCTTTGGGGTAGGAGCGCTCGTCGAGGCGG
>JBBRYP010000072.1:0-20762 GCA_038237515.1 Gaiellales bacterium | reverse complement strand
CGCCCCCCGAGACCCCCCGGCTGCCTACACCCTTCGAGGAGTTATCGCTGCGGCTTCGCCTCCGCTCCAAGGGGGGAACGGAGTTCCCCCCTTCGCCCCCTCCGGGCACATGCACTCGCCTACCGGCTCGTGCATACCAACGGTTCTCCATCCTCGCCGAGGAGGTTCTCTGGGCACAGACGCTCTCCATCACCGTTCGGTTGAGTTCTCCATCACCGATCTCGGGAGCCCGGGAGACCGCCCCGGGGCGTGCTGCCTCTCGAAGCCACCCATTGGTATCTGCGAGCCGAAGGCCCAGTCCAGTTGTGCCGCGGGGGCTGATGGGGGACGCCGAGTCCCCCAGCCAGCGGAGCCCGCCGGTAAGGCCGCCGGGCGGTCTCGGGGGGCGAGAGCCTCCCCGGAGAGCGAAGCGTCTACTGCGAGAGGACAGACCGCAGCCAAACGCCGACCAACCTACAGCGGCATCACCACAGCCGTGACCCCGTCGACCTTCATCACCTCCACCTTCGCGCCGATCGGCACCTCCCCCGCGTCGTCGAAGTACGCCCGCGCAGTCCAGTACTCGCTGCCGACCCGGATCTGCCCGGCATCGGCGTCGTCGAGCACCTTGGTGACGACGCCCCGCCGGCCGACCAGTGTGTGGACGTTCGTCTTCGGCGCCGGGCCGCGGAGCACGCGGGTGGCGATCCGGCGGGTCAAGAAGAGACCGAGCAGGGAGACGGCGCCGAAGAAGACGAGCTGGAGCCAAAGCGGCGCGCCGACGCCCGCCACGAAGGCCGCGACGAGGGCGGCGACTCCGAAGTAGACGGCGACGAACGCGAGGCTGACCGCCTCGATGCCGAGGAGGACGACACCGACGACGAGCCAGACGACCCAGTCCATCTACGCAGCCGGCTTCGGCGCCGCCCCGTCGGCCTTCGCGACGTCCGCCCCCGCCTGGAGCGCCGATCCGACCGCCGCCAACGACCCCATCGCGCCGACGGCGTCGGAGGGCATCAGGAGCAGCTTCATCCCCTCGACGTTCGGGAGCATCTGGAGGTACTGGTAGGCGAGGAGGTCGGGCGTGGGGTTTCCGTCGTGGATCGCCTGGAAGACAGCGCGTGTCGCCTCGGCGTCGCCCTGTGCGCGCAGGATCTTCGACTGCCGGTCGCCCTCGGCCTTGAGGATCGCGCCCTGCCGCTGGCCCTCGGCCGTGAGGATCTGCGACTGCTTCTCGCCCTCGGCCGTGAGGATCGTCGCACGCTTGTCGCGCTCCGCCCGCATCTGCTTCTCCATCGCCTCCTGGATCGTCCTGGGCGGGTCGATCGACTTGAGCTCGATGCGGTTGACGCGGATCCCCCATTTGCCGGTGGCCTCGTCGAGGACAGCGCGGAGCTCGCTGTTGATGCGGTCGCGCGAGGTCAGCGTCTCCTCGAGCGAGAGCGAGCCGATCACGTTCCGCAGCGTCGTGACGGTCAGCTGCTCGACCGCGAAGATGAGGTTCGCGACCTCGTAGGTGGCACGGAACGGATCGGTGATCGTGAAGTAGAAGACGGTGTCGATCGAGATCGTGACGTTGTCCTGGGTGATGACGGGCTGAGGCTCGAAGGTGACGACCTGCTCGCGAAGGTCGACGAGCGGCTTGCGGAGCCGGTCGACAAAGGGCAAGAGCACGTGCAGACCCGGGTCGAGCGTCCGGGCATAGCGGCCGAGGCGCTCCACAATCCCGGCGCGAGCCTGCGGAATGATCCGCACCGAGCGCGCGACGACGATCAGCACGAGGACGACGGCGATACCGATGACGATCAGCGCGGCCATCAGAGAAGACCTCCAGTGAGACGTTCGTTGAAATGCATCACGAGAAGCGTAGATCGTGATGGAGGCACAGGTGAACCGCTTGCTCTTCTGGAGGCGGGCGGCTCTAGCAGGTGGCGACGAGCGCGACGGGGGCGCGGTGAGGGTGGGGAAGCGAGGGGCGGCGATGCTCCCAAGCGGCCCGGCGCCATTCAACGATGCTGCGCGAGCGCCTACCCCCCCGCCGCGACGTACTGCCCCGACCCCGCCTCGGCGAGGGCGGCCTGCGCCGCCGCGAGCCGCGCGAGCGGCACGCGGAAGGTCGAGCACGAGACGTAGTCGAGGCCGAGCTCGTGGCAGAACGCGACGGAGCGCGGCTCGCCGCCGTGCTCGCCGCAGATGCCGAGCTTCAGGTCGGGCCGGGCGCCGCGCCCGCGCTCGACGGCGATCCGCATCAGGTCTCCGACCCCGTCAATGTCGATCGTCTCGAAGGGGTCGTGCTCGAGGATGCCAGCCTCGATGTACGGCGCGAGAAACCTGCCGGCGTCGTCGCGCGAGAGCCCGAGTGCCGTCTGGGTGAGGTCGTTGGTGCCGAAGGAGAAGAAGTCGGCGTGCTCGGCGATCTCGTCCGCCCGGATGCACGCGCGCGGGAGCTCGATCATCGTGCCGACGAGGTAGTCGAAGGTTCCCTCCTCGCCCGCCGTCGCGACTGTGAGCTCGCGCAGCCGCCGCAGCTCCTCGCCGAGGGCGACGAGGGGGTGCATGATCTCGACGAGAGGCGCCTCCCCCGTCCGCTCCCGCACCGCGAGCGCCGCACGCGCAATCGCGCGCACCTGCATCTCGTAGATCTCCGGGTAGACGAGCCCGAGCCGGCAGGCGCGCCAGCCGAGCATCGGGTTCGCCTCCTGCAGCGCGCGCACGCGCTCGCGCGTAGCGTCGTCGGCGGCGTCCTCGAGCGAGGGCAGGAACTCGTGCAGCGGCCAGTCGAGCAGCCGGATCGTCACGGGGAGCCCCGCCATCGCCTCGAAGATCCCCTCGAAGTCGCCCTGCTGGATCGGCAGCAGGCGCTCGAGCGCCTGGCGCCGGCCCGCCTCGTCCCGCGCGAGGATCATCTCCCGCACGAGGGGCAGGCGGTCGTCCTCCCGGAACATGTGCTCCGTGCGGCAGAGGCCGATCCCCTGGGCGCCGAAGTCACGGGCTTTCCGCGCCTCGTCGGGCGTATCCGCGTTCGCGCGCACCTTCAGCCGGCGCACCTCGTCCGCCCACTCGAGGATCGTCTGGAAGTCCTCGTTGATCCTCGGGGGGACGAGCGGGACGCTGCCCACGATGACGGTTCCGTTGCCGCCGTCGATCGTGATCGTCTCGCCCTCCCGCACCTCGCGGCCATCGAGTCGGGCGAGCTTCGCACCGACGTCGACCGTGAGCGCCTCGCAGCCGGTCACGCACGGTGTCCCCATGCCGCGGGCGACGACGGCCGCGTGGGAGGTCAGGCCGCCGTGAGCGGTGAGGATTCCGGCCGCGTGGAGCATCCCGTGGAAGTCGTCGGGAGTGGTCTCCCAGCGGACGAGGATCACGCTTTCCCCCGCCTTCCCGCGCTCCTCGGCGGCATCGGCGTCGAGGACGACGGCGCCCGAGGCGGCTCCCGGCGAGGCGTTCAGCCCTCGTGCCGCAACCTCGAACTCGGCGCCCGGGTCGATCATCGGGTGCAGGAGCTGGTCGAGCTGACCGGGATCGATGCGTGCGATCGCCTCCTCGCGGGAGATGAGGCCCTCGTCGACCATCGAGACCGCCGCCTTCAGCGCCGCCGCCGCCGTCCGCTTGGCGCTGCGCGTCTGGAGGAGGTACAGCCGGTCCTCGTCGACCGTGAACTCGATGTCCTGCATGTCCCGGTAGTGCTCTTCGAGGCGGCGCATCGTGTCCAGGAGCTCGGCGAACGCTTCCGGCAGCCGCTCGCGCATCCGCTCCAGCGGCTCGGGCGTCCGGATGCCCGCGACCACGTCCTCGCCCTGGGCGTTCGCGAGGAACTCCCCGTAGAGGCCCTGCTCCCCGGTCGAGGGGTCGCGCGTGAAGCAGACACCCGTGCCCGAGCGCTCGCCGTTGTTGCCGAACACCATCTGGACGACGTTGACCGCCGTGCCGAGGTCGTCCGGTATCTCGTGCGCGCGCCGGTAGACCTGGGCGCGCGGCGTGTCCCACGAGTCGAAGACCGCCCGCACGGCTCGCGCGAGCTGCTCCCGGGCGTCCTGCGCGAACGGCCGGCCCGTTCCCTCCTCGTAGATGCGCTTGAAGGTCGCGACGAGCTCCTGCAGGTCCTCCCCAGAGAGGTCGACGTCCTGGGTGATGCGGCGATCCTGCTTCAGCCCCGAGAGCTCCTGCTCGAAGGAGTGACCGTCGATCCCATCGACCACCTCTCCGTACATCTGGATCAGCCGCCGGTAGGAGTCGTAGGCGAAGCGGGGATTCCCCGTAGTCTCCGCCAGCCCGCGCACCGCCTCGTCGTTCAGTCCGAGATTGAGGATCGTGTCCATCATTCCCGGCATCGAGACCGCCGCTCCCGAGCGCACCGAGACGAGCAGCGGGTCGCGCGGGTCACCGAAGCGCTTGCCGGTCTTGCGCTCGAGCGCGCCCAAATGCTCCTCCACCTCGTCCTCGAGCCCGGCCGGCAGCGCCTTACCGCTCGCCATGTAGGCGCGGCACGCGCCGGTCGTGATCGTGAACCCGGCCGGCACCGGCAACCCCGCCGCCGTCATCTCCGCGAGCCCGGCTCCCTTGCCGCCCAAAAGCTCCTTCCCGCCCGCGGAGGCCTCGTCGAAGTCGTAGACGTATCGGCTTTCCGCCACGGACGGCGAATCTTCCCAGGAATCGCGCCCCCTCGCCTCCCCTTGCAGACGAGAATGGAGACGTGTCGCTTTCGCAGCGCTGGGAGGAGCAGGCGGAGCTCTGGACGATCTGGGCGCGCGAGCCGGAGCACGACTCGTACTGGCGCTTCCATCGCGACGCCTTCCTCGCTCTCGTGCCCGCGCCGGGGCGCCTCACCCTCGACGTCGGCTGTGGCGAGGGCCGACTCGCCCGAGACTTGAAGCGCCTCGGCCACCGCGTCCTCGCGCTCGACGCCTCACCGACGTTGCTCGCCCGCGCTCGGGAGGCCGATCCCGACGGCGATTACCTTCTCGCAGACGCCGCCGCTCTGCCGCTCGAGGACGCCTGTGCCGACCTCGTCGTCGCGTTCATGTCGTTCCAGGACGTGGACGACCTCGAGGGGGCGGTCTGCGAGGCCGCCCGCATGCTCGAGCCGGGCGGGCGGCTCTGTGCGGCCGTCGTCCATCCGATCAACTCAGCCGGCGGCTTCGAGAGCGACGAAGCCGACTCGGTCTTCCGGATCGAGGGCTCCTACTTCGAATCCCACCGGACGATCGATCTCCTGGAGCGGGACGGCCACCGGATGGAGTTCCACTCCGCCCACCACTCGCTCGAGAAGTACTTCCGGGCGCTTGAGCGGGCGGCAATCGTCGTCGAGCTGCTGCGAGAGCCCGTACCCCCGGCCGCGTCGATGCGCACCGAGCGGCGGCGCCGAGTCCCGCTCTTCCTCCACCTGCGGGCGGTGAAGCCGTGACGCACTTCGTCTGCGAGACCTGCGGGACGCAGTTCGCGGAGCGGGCCGAGCCGCCTCCCGAGTGCCCCGTCTGCGAGGACGACCGCCAGTACGTCGGCTGGGAGGGGCAGCAGTGGACGACGCTTGAGGAGCTACGGCGGACGCATCGCAACGAGATGCGCGACGACTTCGGGCTCGCGGGGATCGGCACTGAGCCCTCGTTCGCGATCGGCCAGCGGGCGCTCCTCGTACCGGCGGCGCGCGGGAACGTTCTCTGGGACTGCGTCACCCTGCTCGACGAGGCGACCGTGCGGGGCGTCGCGGAGCTCGGCGGCCTCGCGGCGATCGCGATCTCGCATCCGCACTACTACTCCGCGATGGTCGAGTGGGCGCGGGCCTTCGATTGCCCCGTCTACCTCCATGCCGCCGATCGCGGCTGGGTGCAGCGTCCGGACGAGCGGATCGTCTACTGGAAGGGCGAGACGCTCGACCTCGAGCCGGGCCTGACGCTCGTCCGCCTCGGTGGCCACTTCGCCGGAGGCACGGTTCTGCACTGGGAGGGCGGCCGCGCACTCCTGTCCGGCGACATCGTCCAGGTGGTACAGGACCGGCGCTTCGTCAGCTTCATGTACAGCTACCCGAATCTGGTTCCACTCTCCCCCGCCGAGGTGCAGCGGATGGTCGCGGCGCTCGAGCCCTACGACTTCGACCGCGTGTTCGGCGCCTGGTGGGGCCGCGTCGTCGCAAGCGACGGAAAGGGGGCGTTGCGGCGCTCGGCGGAGCGGTATCTGCGCACGCTCGCGGCCGAGTGAGCGCCGTCCAGGTCAGGTCGAGTGCCGGAGAAGCGGGTCTCCGTGCCGCCGCCGCGCACGGAACTCCGCTATCCAGGCGGCGACGCGCAGCCCAAGCCAGACCGGCGTCAGCAGGACGTAGAACACGAGCACGCCAATCGCGAGCGAGAACCCCCACATCGTCCAGCGCCACAGAGGCACCGGGGGCTTCGCGCTCACGGCTTCGCCCCCACGCGCCCGGCGCGACGCTGCTCCACGAGGCGGATCACGCGATGGGCCGTCTCCTCGATCGACAGCTCCGAGATCTCGATCACCGGGCAGCCGAGGCGCCGATGCAGCGCCTCGGCGTGCTCGAGCTCGTCGTAGATCTCGACCAGCTCGGCGTAGGCCTTGGGCGAGGTGCCCATCGTGCGCACGCGGGCCTGCCGGATCTCAGCGAGCCGGCCGGCCTCGATCGTGAGACCGACGATCTTCGCGGACTCGATCTCGAAGAGGGCGGCCGGCGGCTCGATGCCCTTGACGAGCGGCACGTTCGCGGTCTTGTAGCCCAAATAGCCGAGGTACATCGAGAGCGGCGTCTTCGAGGTGCGCGAAACACCCACGAGGACGATGTCCGCCTCGAGGAGGCCGCTGCCGATGCCGTCGTCGAACTTGACCGCGAACTCGATCGCGGCCATCCGCCGGAAGTAGGCCGAGTCGAGTGGCGGCCGGGCGCCCGGCCGCATCTTGGCCGACATGCCGGAGACCTTCGCGACGGCCTCGATGGGATGTCCGAGGATGTCGACGTAGTGCACCTTCGCGCTCCGGCAGAACGTCCGCATCGTCGAGCGGAGCTTCTCGTCGACGAGCGTGTAGAGCGCCACGGCGGGGCGTCCCTTGGCCCGGTCGACGGCGAGGCGGAGATCGTCGACCGTCTCCACGCGAGGGTGGCGGATCTCCTCGAATGCCTGCTCCGGGAACTGCGCCTCGAGTGCCTGGACGAGCCGCGCCGCAGTTGCGCCGGTGGCGTCGGAGATGACGTGCAGCTCGACAGGCGTAGTCGTCACCGGACGGAGCGTAATCCAGGTTTCCCCCGCCCGTGCGCGGGCGGTCGACGCGGGTTGGCGCTTCGGATGCTCGCTCAGCGCGGGATCCGGGAGAGGTCGCCGAGCCGGCCCACCTCGTCCCGCACCTGGCTGAGGAGGGCGAGGCGATTGGCGCGGATCGCGCTGTCCTCGGCCATCACCAGCACCTCGTCGAAGAATCGTTCCACCGCCGGCGCGAGGGCCGCTGCAGAGGCGAAGGCTTCCGGGTCGCGGTCGGCGATCTTCGCAGTCTCAACCTGCTGGAGCGCACGCGCGAGCGCCAGCTCCGCCTCCTCGTGGAGGAGCGCGGAATCCACCTCGCCCGCGGCCTCGCCGGCGATCCGGGCGGCGCGGGTGTAGACCGTGTGGATGGGGCCGAGCTCCTCGTCCGGAAGCGCGGCGAGCGCCTCCGCGAGCCAGGCGAGGGCGCCGAGGTCACGCACGCCGCTCGCGCGCGCGGCGCGTACGAACTCGACCGGCACGCCCAGCACGCCCTCCAGGCGCTCCTCCACGAAATCGCGGACCTCGTCCGGCAGGAGGTCGAGCGGGATCGTCAGCTCGCCCTCGCCTGCGAGCCGGCAGAGACCGATCGCGGCGCGCCGGAGCCCGTACGGGTCCCGCGAGCCGGTCGGGCGATGGCCGAGCCCGAACGCGGTCGCGAGCGTGTCGATCTTGTCGGCGGCCGAGACCACCTTGCCCGCCTCGGTCTGGGGCAGCGGCGCATCGGCGCCGTCCGGCAGGTACTGCTCCTCGATCGCCGCAGCGACACCTTCCGGAAAGCCGGCGCGGCGGGCGTACTCGGCGCCGATGTAGCCCTCGAGGCTCGAGAACTCGCGCACGAGCTCGGCCGCCTGGTCCGCCTTCGCGAGGCGTGCAGCCTCGAGCGAGGCCTCGCCGCCACCGAGGCGCCCCGCGAGCCGCACCACGCGCTCCGTCTTCTCCGCGTAGCTCCCGGCTCCCGCGAAGAACGTGATCCGGTCGAGCCGTGAGGCCAGCCGCTCGATCCCCTGCTCCACGTCGCGCCGGAACGTGAACTCCGCATCTTCCAGCCGGTTGTTGAGGACGTTTTCGTTGCCTGCACGGACGACGTCCGGATCGCCGCCGTTGGCGACGAAGGCGAACCGGTTCCCGCCGAGCGGGAAGTAGCGCTGATCCTTCTGCATCGGGGCCTGGATCACGCGGCGCGGGAGATCGAGGAAGCGCTCTTCGAACCGGCCATCAAGAACCAGCGGGCTCTCCACGAGGTGGACGACCTCCTCGAGCACGCCGGCCGGGTCGCTCCAGCCCCCGATCTCGTCGAGCCCCTCGACGATCAGCCGCCGGCGCTCCCGCGCGTCCGGCTCGACGCCGGCTGCGCGCAGGGCGCCGGCGTAGTCGCCGGCCTCGCCGATCACGACGCGCCCGTGGGTGAACCGGTGCCCGAAGGAGCTCTCGCCGAGGATCGTCTGGGCGTCGAGCTTGGCGAGGATCCACCTGACCGGTCGCGGGAAGCGCAGGCCGCTCTCGTCCCAGCGCATCGACCGGGAGAACGCGAGCCCTCGAACGACGGCGTCCAGCCGCTCGGGCAGCACCTCGCGCAGCGAGCGGCCCTGGAGCGTCAGTCCCAGGAACCCCTCGCGGGCCTCGAGCGCCTCCACGGAGACGCCATGGCGCCGCGCGAACCCCGCCGCGGCCCGCTCGCGGAGAGTCTCCGGCGGGCCCTTCACCCACTCGTCGGCCGTCCGCTCGGGGAGCCCGTCGACGAGCGCGGCCAGCCGCCGCGGCCCGATGAACAGCGCGCTCGGCAGGGCGCCGACATGGGTTCGCAGGAGCTCGGGCAGCTGCTCCTCCGCTTCGCGACAGGCCCAGCCGGGCAGCTCCTCGCAGCCGATCTCAAGCAGCAGCCTGGGCAAGACTCTCCACGTAGGTCCTCGCGACCTCCCGCGCGAGGTTGCGCACGCGCCCGATGTAGGAGGCACGCTCGGTCACCGAGAGCGCGCCCCGCGCGTCGAGCAGGTTCAGGATGTGCGAGCACTTGAGCACCTGGTCGTAGGCCGGAAGCGGCAGGCTGCGGGCCAGCAGGTGCGCGCACTCCGTCTCGTGCTCGGCAAAGCGATTCACGAGCACCTCGACGGGCGCCTCCTCGAAATTGTACGCGGACCACTGGCGTTCGTTCTCGCCGAAGACGTCCCGCCAGGTCACACCAGGCGCCCACTCGAGCTCGAGCACCGAGCTCTTGCCCTGCACGAACATTCCGAGGCGGTCGAGCCCGTAGGTGATCTCGGCCGGGATCAGGTCGAGCTCGAGCCCCCCCACCTGCTGGAAATACGTCCACTGCGTGATCTCCATTCCATCGATCCAGACCTCCCACCCAAGCCCCCACGCGCCCAGCGTCGGCGCCTCCCAGTTGTCCTCGACAAGGCGCAGGTCGTGGCGTGCAAGGTCGATTCCGATCGCGGCCAGCGACTCGAAGTAGGTCTCGAGGATGTCCTCCGGAGCCGGCTTCAGGATCACCTGGTACTGCCAGAACTGCTGGAAGCGGAACGGGTTCTCGCCGTAGCGGCCGTCGGTCGGGCGGATCGACGGCTCGACGTAGGCGGTCCGCCAGGGATCGGGACCGAGGCAGCGGAGCACCGTCGCCGGATTGAGCGTGCCTGCGCCGACCTCTGTGTGGTAGGGCTGCATGAGGACGCAACCGCGGTCTGCCCAGAAAGACTCGAGCGCCCGGATCATGTCCTGGTAGTTCAGCGGCACCGGGGCAAGCCTACTCGCGCTCCATCAGCCTCTCGCCGCGGCATTCGAAGCCGAAGCGCTCGTACAGGCTGTGCGCGTCTGTCGTGTGCAGGAGCCACTTCCGGCCGGCGTGCGGTCCTCGGTCGACCGCCTCGCGGACGAGCTCGACGCCGAGGCCCCGCCCGCGCTGCTCCGGGAGGACGTAGACGTCGGCGAGGTACGCGAAGACCACCCCGTCCGAGACGACGCGCGCGAACCCGATCTGCCGGCCGTCGAGGTAGAGGCCGACGACGCGGGCGGCCTCGCGGACGAGCTGCTCGACCGTCTCCCGCGGACGCCCGAGGGCCCAGTAGGACTCCTGTGAGAGGTAGCGGTGGACGGCGTCGAGGTCGATGCGCCCTCGGTCGTCGTCGAGCTCGATCCCGTCGACGAGGGCCCGGCGCACCGGACAAGTCTCGCATCGTCCCCGGCACCCTCTCACTTCCTCAGAGGTCTCCGGCGGCCTCAGAGTCAGGAACGGGTCTGAGACGAGGACGCGACGAGATGGCCGCGGGCGCGCTACGCCGAGAGCGTCCGCAGCCGGAACCCACCGTGGTAGGAGTACGAGGACGAGACGACGGCAAGGCAGTCGCGTGCGGCACGCTCGCCCAAACCCGCCTCGCCCGCCTCGGCGAGCGGGCGGCGCAGCAGCGCCTCCATGCCCGCAAGCCCCTCCGACGAGAGGGCGAGCGCGCCCGCGGAACACCCCCGGCAGACCGCGCCGCCGGCTCTCGGCGAGTAGCCCGCCAGGGGACCCTCCGAGCCGCATTCCGCACAGCTTCCGAGGTGCGGCAGGTAGCCGGAGAGCCAGAGCAGCTTGAGCTGGAACGAGAGTGTGAGCGGGTCGAGAGGCGGCCGCGTCGCGCGAATCTCCCAGTCGTCGAGGACGTCGAGGAAGCGCGTCAGCGCCTCGAACGCCCTGGGGTTTGCCTCCTGCTCGCTGAACAGGCGCAGCATCGCCTCGAGCCCGATCAGCCCCACCGCGAGCCGGTACGGATCCTCGCGCGCCTCGTGGTGTGACCGCACGAGGTCGGCGCCCGTGACGGTCTGGAGCTCGCCGTTCCCCTGGTGAAGCGCGAGCTCGACGTGGCTCAGCGGCTCGAGGCGCGCGCCGAAGCGCGAGCGCGTCCGCCGGATGCCCTTCGCGACCCCGCCGATACGACCGCGATCCAGTGTGTACAGGTGGAGCACGCGGTCCGCTTCGCCCAGGCGGAGCGATCGTAGGACGACCGCCTCCGTCCGGTACGTCCGCCCCGCCACGAATCAAGTCTAGGGGTCGAGATCGGGCCTCACCCGGAACATCCGTGGGCTCTTGTGCGTTGTAGATGATATGGGCCAGATCAGGATGTACACGACGGACTGGTGCGGCTATTGCATCCGCGCGAAGGCACTCCTCGATGCGCGCGGACTGCACTACGAGGAGGTGAACCTCGGAGACGACCCGCAGTTCCGGCGGCGTCTCCAGGAGCTGACCGGCGGCTGGACGGTGCCCCAGATCGTCATCGACGGCCGCCCGATCGGCGGATACACGGAGCTCTGGGCGCTCGACAAGCGCGGCGAGCTCGAGACCCTGGCGGCCTGAAAGACCATAGCCCGCAACGGCGGCGGCCGGGCCACCGGCTACTTTTCGCAGTGTGGCCGAGGTGCCGCATGCGCTCGGGAGCGACGCGTTGGGCGCGCGGATCGCGCAGGCCCGCCGCGAGGCAGGGCTGACCCAGCTCGAGCTCGCGGGCCAGCTCGGCATCTCGCTGGGATCGATCGACCGCTTCGAGTCCGGCCGCGCGCAGCCCGTCGGGCTGATCGAGGGCATCGCTTCGGCAACGGGCAAGTCGGCCGGCTGGCTGCTGCGCGAAGACGACGGAGCCGAATGGCTGGATCAGCAGGTCGCGGAGCTGTCGCGTCGCCACGCGGACGTCGACCGGAAGCTCGAGCTCCTGGACGAGCAGCGGGAATCGCTACGCGAGCGGCGCTGCGAGCTCAACGAGGCTGCGCGCACCCACCGCGAGCAGCTCGTACAACTCCGCGAGCTGTCCTCGGAGCTAGCCGAGCGCGAGACGGAGGTCGCGGAGCGGGAGGCGGCACTGGCGCGCGTCGAGCAGGCGCAGGAGAGCTTCGCCCACGAGCTCGAGGAGCGGCGGGAGCAGCTCGCGCGCGTCGAGGGGCAAGTAGGGGAGCTCGCTCGGCGCGCCGCCGCCCTGGACGCGCACGCGCGCGAGCTGCGCGAGGAGGAGGCGGCGCTCGCGGCGCGCGTCGCAGAGGTTGCCGCAGTGGAGAACACCCACGCGAGCCGGCTCGACGCGGTCGAGGCTACGGAGGCGGAGCTTGCGCGCGGCCGGCCCGACCAGGCGCGGGCGGAGCTCGAGCTCGCCGAGGGCCGCGACCGGTTGGAGGCTGATATCGCTCGGCTCGAGCGGGATGGACGCAAGCTCGCCGACCAAAGTCGTGTGGTCTCGGAGACCGAGCTTCGGCAGACCGAGGAGGCGGCGAGGCTCCAGGCGCAGGCCGCGGAGGTCACCGCTCTCCTCGAGGAGCTCGGCGTCGCGAAGCGGGCTCGCGCCGAAGATCACGAGCGGCTCTCCGCACGCGAGACGGAGCTCGGCACGCGGCAGAGCGAGGTCGAGCAGGGACGAGAGTCGATCGACCGACACGCGCGATCGCTCGCCGAGCGGGAGGCCACGATCGCCGACGCCGAGGCTGCGAGCACGAAGCGGGAGGCGGCGGTCAGCGCCGCGGAGGCGCGTGCGATCGCGGAGGCCGGCCGCGTCGCGCGTGACCTGAAGGAGATACGAGCGCGCGAGGACGACCTGGGCCGGCGAGAGCGCGCGGTCGCCGACAGGCAGCGCGAGCTCGCCGCGAGGCTCGAGGAGCTGTCGTGGCGCGAGACTGCTGCGGCCGAGACGTCCGACCAGCTCGAGACCGAGCGCGAGGCGCTGGGCCGGCTCGCGGCCGAGGTCGACACGCTGCAGACCCGTCTATCGGCTGAGCGGGACGAGCTCGTGCGCCAGCAGGCGGATCTCGAGCAGCGGAGCGATGAGCACGCGACGCGTGCGAGTGCGCTGGCGGCGCGGGCGCAGGAGATCGCTCGCCGCGAGGACGCGACGAGCGCGCGCGAGCGGGGGCTCGACGAAGACGGGCTCCGCGACGCCGCAGTCTCCGCTGCGCTCGCGACCGAGGTATCGGCAGTCGAGGCGTTCCGGGCCGAGGTCACCGCCGCAGAGGCACGCGTCGAGGAGCAGCAGCGGCAGCTGGCGCAGGACCGACAGACGCTCCAGGAGAAGGATCGCCGGCACGCTCGGCAGGCGGCCGAACTCGACGAGGCGGCGGCGGCCGCCGCCGAACGCGAGCGGGACGCAGTGGATAGGCAGGCGGCGCTCGATGCGCGCGAAGCCGCGCTCGAGCGTGACGAGGAGATCCTGAGGGGTCGCACGGGGGCGACCGCGCGTCGCGAGCAGGAGGCTTCGCGGCGCGAGGCGGATTCGATCGAGGTCCAGGCGCGGTTGACCTCACAGCGCGAGGCGCAGGCGCTCCGCGCGGCCGAGCTCGAGCAGGAGGCGGCGAGCCAGGCGAGGACGGCGCGTGCGCTGGAGCAGCGAGCGGCGGCCGTCGCGGATCGCGAGCACGCGGTCGCGCGCCAGGAAGTCGAGAGCAACACCCGCGAGGCGGAGGTTCGGGCGAGCGAGCTGGCCGTGGCCGATCGCGAGGCGGAGCAGCGAGGCTACGACGAGCGAGTAGCCCGCGCGCTCGAGGTCGTCATCGCCCGAGAGCGGGAGGTGACGGCGGCGGAGGTGGAGCGTTTGGCGGCCGTCGCACGCCTGGAGACGCAGGCGCGGGAACTGGACGCGCGCACCGATGAGCTGGCGCGGGGCGAGCGCGCCGTCGCTTCCGCCCGCGCCGAGTTCGAGGAGCGAGAACAGGCTCTGGACCATAGAGCTCGCGAGCAGGACGCGGCGCGGCTGGAGATGGACGCGCGAGCCGCGGACCTCGAGGGGCGGGAGGAAGAGACGGTCGCGGGCAGGGACGACCACCGCGCCCGCGCGGCGGCGCTCGAGGGCGAAGAGGCCGATCTCGCCGCGAAGCAGGAGGCGCTCGCGAGGGCGACGCGTGAGCTGGAGCGCCGGATCGTCGAGTACGACCAGGCCGACGCGGCGCTCGTCGCGCGACTGGAGAGCGTCGACGCATGGGAGCGCCGGCTCGCGCAGCGCGGCGACGGACAGGAGGAACGGGACGAGGAGCTCCGGACGCGGGAGCGGTCGCTCGCGGAGAGGCAGGCGCGAGCGGCGGGAGTGAACGAGCGGCTTCGGGCGCGCGAGGCCGCGCTGCACGAGGAGCGGGAGGAGGTCGACCGGCTGCGCGGTGCCGTCGAGCGCGAGCGCACGACGCTGGTCGAGGCGCGAGCGGAGCTCGCCGCGAAGCTCCGGCTGGCGGAGCCGGAGCCGCTCGAGGAGCGGTCCTTCGAGCCGCCCCGCGACCGGCCTGGAGACCCCGAGCCGAGCGTCACGCCGGCTGCGGCCGAGCCCGATCCCTTTCTCGGCCGCCATGCGCATCCGGGGCAGTGGGATCTGGATGCACTGGAGTTGCTGGTCGACCAGAACCTTGGCGCATTCCCAGACCGGACCGACGAGTGGCGCTCCTATCTCATCTCGCTGCGCGGGTTTGCGGGTCCCGAGAGCGTACTGCCGAAGTCGTTCGACTCGCTCGTCTGGGAGGTCTTCGGGCCGCTGCTCGAGCATCGTCCGGAACCGGCCGCCGAACTCACGCGCTGAGCGGCGGGCGCCGCGCCGTCAGGAGCCGAAACGCGGATATCGCACGTCGTCCGGCGGGCGCGTAAGCGAGAACGGCAGGGAGACCTCGCCGGTCGAGGCGAGGCGCGCGCGGACGCTGCCGACAGCCGAGGCCTTGTACGTGCCCGCGAGGATCCCGTCGTCGTCGCTCGTCACCTTCGCGAGCGTTCGCCAGCCGCCGTCGAAGGTCTGCTCGAGTACGACCTCCCCGGCGTCGCTTCCGGGCGTCCGGCCCCAGACCTGGACCTTCCCGCGGTCGGCGAAGGCGACGAGTGGGAAGCGGAACGCGTGGAAGGAGCGCTTAGGAGCGTCCCTCGAGATGCTCGCGCCGCGAAAGTAGAGCCCCGACTGGTAGAAGCTGACGTTGAGCGGGTCGTCACGGATACGCCACCACGCGACGAGGCTGACGCCGGCGTGCCACATCCGGTAGAGCGCCTCGGCGATCCACCTGCTCTGGAGGGCTAGCGGCACACCGCGCGGATCCGGCGGATTCGTGTCCCACGAGAACTCGGTCACCCAGAAGCGGACGGGGGCCTCGGAGACCACGTGCCCGAGCTTCACCGCGGCAAGCAGGAGCTTGCGCATCTTCGGCAGGTCGGCGACGGCGACGTCGTCGCCGGAGGCGGCATGGCTCGTCGGCGCGCCCGAGGTATAGGGGTGGTGCGCCCAGACGTCGAAGTGGATCTTCCGGTCGCAGGTGGGCCGCGGCGCCTCGATGCCTGAGATGCACAGGAGCTGCCGCATGAAGGCGAGCGGCGCGACAGCGGTGTTCGTCGTGTAGGGCGACGTGCCCCCCGCGATCACGACGTTGTCGGGGTCGATGCCGTGGGCGGCTGCCGCAGCCTTGTTCACGAGATCTCGGTACCAGCTCGCCGCCCCGGCCTTGAGCGCCGACCGGCCTGGGTGGTTCGGCTCGTTCCAGATCTGCCAGTACCGGACGCGCGGAAGGTCGCGAGACGCGCCGTCGTAGCGGCGTGCCGCGGCACGGACGAAAGCGCCGTACTCGGTCGGGTCGGGGCGGCCGAGGCCGTCCGCGCGCGGATCCGGCCGTAGTGCCCACCGCGGCGCTCCCGTCAGCGTCACCACGGGCTCGAGCCCGTTGTCCGCTGCGAGGCGGACCTGCGCGTCGAAGTACTGCCAGCGATACCACGGGCTCGCCGGGTCGGTAGCGACGAACCCCGGCGGGCGACGGCTGTAACCGGGACGAGGCGCCACCTGCCGCCAATCGATCGAGAGCCTGGCAGCGGTCGCCCCGGCCTCGTGCACGTGCGCGAACGCGATCGCCGCGCCGCGGCCCGAGAACGTCACCGGATCGACGACCGCCGTCACGAGCGGATGCGAGGCGGCAGGCGCTTCCGCGCCGGTCATCGCTAGAAGGAGCGCCGGGAGCAGGAAGAGGAAGCGGACCTTCACGGGGCTCGTGAGCTATCGCTGGCAGGTGGGGCAGAACCAGGTGCCGCGCCCGCCGACGCGGGTCTTCTCGATCGGGGTACCGCAGCGGAAACACGGTTCTCCAGCCCGGCCGTAGACCCTGAACTCGTGCTGCATGGCGCCGGAGCTCCCATCTGGCGTCCGGTAGTCGCGAAGCGTCGCCCCCTGTCTGGCGATGCCGGCCTGGAGTGCTCGTCGCACGCTGCGGTGGACGGCGCTCAGCTCGGAGAGCCCAAGCTCGCTCGCCGGCCGGAGCGGGTGGACGCGCGCGCGCCAGAGGGCCTCGTCCGCGTAGATGTTGCCGATCCCCGCCGCCGTCCTCTGGTCGAGGAGCGCAGCCTTGATCGGCGCCCGTCGGCCCGCGAGGCGCGCCCCCATGGCTCGGGCCGTGAAGGTGGCTCCGAGCGGCTCGGCACCGATTCGGGAAGCGAGGTACGGCGCAAGCTCGTGCGACTCCACGAGCAGCCACGTCCCGAAGCGCCGCACGTCCCGGTAGACGACACCCGAGCCGTCGTCCAGGCCGAGGATGGCCCGCCGATGCGGATCGTGTGCGAGCGCAGCCGCCGCGGGCTCGTAGCGCAGGCTGCCCGTCATCCGGAGGTGGACGAGCAGGACGAGCCCGCTCTCGAATCGGAGGACCAGGTACTTGCCGCGGCGCTCGAGCGCCGCGACCCGCTCACCTGCGAGGGTAGCCGCGACCGCCGCCGGATCGTGCGGGCGCGTCAGCCGCGTGTCGAGGATCTCGGCGCTCTCGATCGCACGCCCGACCAGGTCAGGCGCGAGACGCGCGCGGATCGTCTCCACCTCGGGTAGCTCCGGCATCGACTAGTGCACCGTCCGGCTCACTACGCGACGACCCCGAGGAGTATGCCCCGCTCGGGCTCCGCCGACGCTGCGAGCTCGTAAGCGGCGCTCATCGCCTCGACCGCCCGGCCCGCCGCTTCCTCCGTCCGCGCGTGCACCTCCGCGAGCGTCTCACCTGCGCCGACTGCGTCGCCCCGCTTGCGGCGGCAGACGACGCCGACGGCGTGGTCGATCTCGTCGGCCTTCGATCGCCGCCCCGCGCCGAGGTCGAGCGCCGCAACCCCGACACGGCTCGCTCGCAGGCGAGTGACGACGCCATCGACGGGCGCCGGAACCTCTCGGACGACGGGCGCCACCGGCAGTTCGCTCTCACGGGGATCCCCTCCCTGGGCTCGAACCCAACGCTCGTACGCCGTCGCGGCCGACCCGTCCGCCACGGCCTGCTCGGCGAGGCCGCGTCCGGCCGCGTCGTCCACCCCCAGATCGGAGAGCGCGAGCAGCCGTGCGGAGGCGGTGAGAACGAGCTCGGTGAGATCCGGGGGGCCCTCACCACGCACCGTCGCGAGCGCCTCGCGGATCTCGAGCGCGTTCCCGACCGCCTCCCCGAGCGGCTGATCCATTTCCGTCAGGAGACACACCACCTCGCGGCCGGCCCGGCGGCCGAGCTCCAGCATCGCCTCGGCGAGCCTGCGCGCCTCGGCCTCCGTCTTCATGAAGGCCCCGTCGCCGACCTTCACGTCGAGCACGACGGCGTCCGCGCCGGCGGCGAGCTTCTTGGACATGATGCTCGCCGCGATCAGCGAGACCTCGTCGACGGTGGCGGTCACGTCGCGGAGGGCGTAGAGCCGCTTGTCCGCGGGAACGAGGTCGCCGCTCTGCCCGATGATCGCGAGCCCTACGTCGCGGACCTGCGCGACGAACTGTTCGGTCGTGAGCTCGACGCGGAAGCCGGGGATCGCCTCCAGCTTGTCCAGCGTGCCGCCGGTGTGCCCGAGGCCGCGGCCGCTCATCTTGCCGAAGGGAACGCCGCAGGCTGCGACGATCGGGCCAACCGCGATCGAGGTCTTGTCGCCGACGCCCCCGGTCGAATGCTTGTCGACGACCTTGCGGTGAAGCGCCTCGCCGAGCGCGATCGTCTCGCCGCTTGCGATCATCGCGTCGGTGAGCGCGAACGTCTCCGCGCTCGTGAGGCCGCGGAAGTAGACGGCCATCAGGAACGCCGCGAGCTGGTAGTCGGGAATCTCGTCGCGCGCGTAGCCGAGCACGAGCTCGCGCAGCTCGCCGGCCTCGAGCTCGCCGCCGTCGCGCTTGCGCTGGATCAGCTCCGCCGGCCGGATCACGGCGTCGCGACGAAGATCGCGTTCCGCCGGGTCGCTCGCAGTGGCTTCGCGAGTGGCGGTACGGCGGAAGCCAGGTGCTTGTGGACGATCGAGGAGGCGACGTAGCCCCGGACAGCCTCCGTGTCGGCGAAGACGACCTCGCCGACCACGTCGCGGCGCTCGACGCGCGCGAAGTGGTGTCGGAGCGCCTGCTCTCCGCTCTCGCTGAAGAAGCGGAGCGGCTCGGCGGCTCGGTCGCGGCCGACGAGCGACCAGAGCTCCTCCAGGTGGCGCAGCGAGTTCGTCGCGGCGACGAGCCGGCCACCGTGGCGCAGCACGCGCGCGAGCTCGCCGAGCGCGGCATCGAGGTCCGGGACGTGGTAGAGCATCCATGCGGCGACGGCACAGTCGAACTCCGCGTCGGAGAAAGGCAGGTCCTGGACGTCCGCGACCCGGGCCTCCACGCCCCGCTCCAGCGCCAGCTCGACCATCCGCGGCGAGGAGTCCACGGCGACGACCTGGGCCGAAATCTCCCGCGCAACCCGTTCGGCGAGCTCGCCCCAGCCGCAGCCGACCTCGAGCACCCGCCCCGGCCGGGCCTCCGCGACCGCATCAAAGACGGCTTCTCGCGCGTCGGGGCCGTACACGCCCGCATACACCGAGGCACGGGCCTGAAGTCCCGCCTCTGTCGCGTACTCGCGCCGTACGACCTCCGGGTCGTCGAGTCTCACGGCGTGACGATCGGCTGGCCTGGAATGCCCCTGCCGGGCGATCGGCCGCCGAACCAGGCGTTCACCGTCGCGCCGACGTCGGCGAACTCGCCCGTATGGATCCGGCCGGCCGCGTTCCGGCCCTCGACGTATGCCAGGAGCAGCGCGTGCTCGCGTGAGTGGTCGGTCGACGGCGTCGTCGGGTCGCAGCCGTGGTCGGAGGTGACGAGCAGCACGTCACCCGGCCGCAGCGCGTCCAGCAGATCGGGCAGCCGGTAGTCGAAGTCCTGGAGGCAGCGGTGGAAGTTGACCGGGTCGTTCCGGTGGCCCCAGAGCATGTCGGTCTCGACCAGGTTCGTGAAGACGAAGCCCGTGTCCAGCTCGCGCAGGAGCCGCTCCGTCTGGGCGATCCCGTCGATGTTCGACTTCGTGGGGTATGCCTCGTCGATATCGCAACCGGCAAAGGTGTCGTTGATCTTCCCGACGCCGTGCACGGCCACGCCCGCGTCTCGGACGAGGCTCAGGTAGTTCGGGCGCCGGGGCTGGAGCGAGAAGTCCTTCCGCCCCGCCGTCCGCTCGTAGTTCCCGGGCTCGCCCTCGAAGGGGCGAGCGATCACCCTTCCGACGGCATGCTTGCCGGTCAGGATCTCGCGTGCGGTACGGCAGGCGTCGTACAGCTCCTCGAGCGGGATCGTCTCCTCGTGCGCCGCGATCTGGAAGACGGAGTCGGCGGAGGTGTAGACGATCCACTTGCCGGTCTCCTGGTGGCGCTCCCCGAGCTCCTGGATGATCTCGGTCCCGGAGGCAGGCTTGTTGCCCAGCACGCCGCGCGCGGTCCGGTGCATGAACGGGTCGATGATGTCGTGCGGGAACCCGTGCGCATACGTCGGCAGCGCCTGAGGAGTCACGACCCCCATCAGCTCCCAGTGCCCCGTCGTCGTGTCCTTGCCCTTCGAGCGCTCCACCAGCCGGCCCGCGATCGCGGGTGCCCCCGGCTGGGGCGGGCAGCCCTGCAGCTCCTCGACGTTCCCGAGTCCGAGCGCCTCCAGATTCGGGAGATCCAGGCCGCCGACGGCGCGGGCGACGTTGCCGAGCGTGTCGGAGCCCTCGTCTCCGAACTCGGCGGCATCCGGGAGAGCCCCGGCGCCGACGGCATCCAGCACGATCACGCAGGCGCGGCCCATGGGGCTATTCTAGGAGCCGGTGGCCACAGCTCTCGGACTCCTCGGGATCGCGCTCTTCATCGTCTGCGTGATCTCGTTCGCGGCGGGCGCGACCTGGCTCGTCGTCAAGCTGAGCCCCGCGCCGAAGGCGCCGAAGACCGAACCCGTCGAGCCCTGAGGCTGCTCGAGAGGAGCGCAGCGTCGCCTGCGAAAGGAGGGATCGTGCCGGGCCGATCCCGCCGGCCGTTGCGTGGACGCCGCCCCCAGGCACGTTCGTGGTTTGCAGCCGGCGGCGCGACGACGGCCTTACTGGCGCTGTCGCTGGCGGTCGCCGCCGCCGGAATCCCTCCAGCGACCGCGCACGCGAGAGCGGCGCTCGGGGAACCGCGGACACTGTCACGCGTGGGTGAGGTCGAGCAGCACTCGGCGGCGCCGAGGCCGCGGATCGTGTCCAAGCCGATTCCCTACGGGGCGAAACGTCGTGCGGAGATGGCCGCCTACGCGTCGCGCCACTACGGGAAAGACACCTGGACGCTGATCCCGCGGGCAGTCGTCGAGCACTACACCGCCTCGTCGAGCTTCT
>JBBRYP010000071.1:0-20804 GCA_038237515.1 Gaiellales bacterium | reverse complement strand
CGAAGGGAGTCTCTGCATGACCAAGCATCGTGTGTACGTGGCCGCGATCATCGCGGTCTGCCTATCGGCGCTCGTCGCCGCCGGCACCGCCGGCGGTAAGGCAAAGCAGCGCGGCGTCTCCGGCAACCTCTCGATCATCGCGAAATGGACCGGCGACGAGCAGAAGTCCTTCGAGGCCGTCCTGGCCCCGTTCAAGAAGGCCAACCCGCAGGTGACGATCAAGTACACGGGCGCGGGCGACAACGTCCCGCAGATCGTCTCCACCGCGATCGCGGGGGGCAATCCGCCCGACATCGCGACCCTTCCACAGCCGGGCCTGATGGCGCAGTTCGCGCAGCGTGGGGCGGCGAAGCCGATCACCTTCGCCCGGGGCGTGATCTCGCAGAACTACGCTCCCGTGTGGCTCCAGCTCGGCTCCGTGAGCGGGAAGCTCTACGGGCTCTTCTTCAAGGGGGCCAACAAGTCGACCATCTGGTACAACGTCCAGGCCTTCAAGAACGCCGGGGCGACGCCTCCCTCGACGTTCGCGCAACTCCTGAAGGCGGCGCAGACGATCAAGGCGTCCGGGACGCCGGCGTACTCGATCGGCGCTGCGGACGGCTGGACGCTCACCGACCTGTTCGAGAACATCTACCTCCGGCAGGCCGGGCCGAAGCTGTACGACCAGCTCTCGGCGCACAAGATCCCGTGGACGCACTTCACCGTGAAGGCGGCGCTGCGGACGATGTCGCAGGTGGTGGGCGACGGGGCCAACATTTACGGCACCCGTGCCGGCGCTCTCCAGACCGACTTCCCGACCTCGGTCGCGAACGTGTTCCAGAACCCGGGGAAGGCCGCGATGGTGATCGAGGGCGACTTCGTGCCCGGCGTCGTGGCCTCGAAGACGAAGCTGAAGGCGATCTCCGGCTACAACCAGTTCGCCTTCCCGTCGATCAAGCCGGCGACGGCCTCGGCTGTCGTGGGCGGCGGCGACGTGGTCGTGATGTTCAGGTCGACGCCAGCTGCGCAGGCGCTGATCAAGTACCTGGCGACCCCGCAGGCCTCGACGATCTGGGCGAAGCGCGGGGGCTTCTCCTCGCCGAACAAGAACGTGAAGGCGAGCTCCTACAGCGATCCGCTGACCCGCGCTACCGCCACGGCCCTCGCCAAGGCGAAGATCTTCCGCTTCGACATGTCCGACCTGCAGCCCGCGGCGTTCGGGGCGACGGCCGGCCAGGGCGAGTGGAAGCTCTTCCAGGACTTCGTGCAGGACCCGAGCAAGGTCGACGGGATCGCCAAGCAGCTCGAGACGGCAGCCGCCAAGGCCTACAAGAAGTAGGTGTCGGGCGGACAGTCGATCGCGGCGGCGCCTCCAGCGCGGGAGGCGCCGCCGCCGGCCCGCGGCGGGCCGGGGTTCTGGCGCCGCCGCGCCGTCACCCTCGGCTTCCTCGGCCCGGCGCTCCTCCTGCTCGGCGTCTGGATCGTCTATCCCGCGATCCGGACGATCATCCGGAGCTTCTTCGGCCGCGATGGATCGTCGTTCGTCTGGTTCGACAACTACCAGGCGATCTTCACGAACGCCGTCATCTTCAAGGCGATCGAGAACAACGCGATCTGGCTCGGGGTCGTGCCCGCGCTCGTCACCGCGATCGGCCTGATCTTCGCGGTGCTCACCGAGAAGGTCTCGTGGCGGATCGCGTTCCGGACAGCAGTATTCATGCCGATGGCGATCTCGCTCTTCGCCGCCGGAGTGATCTGGCGCCTGATGGATCAGCAGGACCCGAGCCGAGGCGGCATCAACGCCGGCGTCGGCATCGTCCACGACGCCTTCAAGCCCGCGGGAGCCCTCTCCGACGCGTTCCCCTCGACCGCCGCGCTCACCGGGACGCCGAAGACGGGACTGGTCCTGCATCGACCGCTGCACCCCGGAGACACCGCGCTACTCGGGCTGACCGGCATCCCCCCCGGCCAGGTTCCTACGGGCGCGAGGCAAGCCGCCGTGCCACGCTCCTCCGGCGGAGCTGTTGCGGGCGTCGTCTGGCGCGACTTCAGGCCGGGGGGAGGCGTCACGGGCAAGGTCGAGGCGGGCGAGCTCGGTCTGCCCGGAGTCACCGTCGTCCTGCGCGACCGGAGCGGGAAGAGCGTCGCCTCGACGACGAGCGGCGGCGACGGGTCATTCGTCTTCCCGAAGCTCGATCCGGGCACCTATCAAGCCGGGATCGGCGCTGCAACCTTCCGGAAGCCCTTCGGCGGCGTCTCCTGGCTCGGGCCGAAGCTGATCACGCCGGCGCTGATGGTCGCGTACATCTGGGTGTGGGCGGGGTTCGCGATGGTCGTGATCGCGGCCGGCCTGGCCGCGATCCCGCGGGACGTGCTCGAGGCCGCGCGCACCGACGGCGCCAGCGAGCTCCAGGTCTTCCGGCGCGTGACGGTGCCGCTGCTCGCGCCCGTCCTCACGGTCGTCTTCGTGACGATGCTGATCAACGTTCTGAAGGTCTTCGACATCGTCCTCTCGGTGGCACCGGGGTCGGTGCAGGACGACGCGAACGTGATCGCGCTCGCGATGTGGCGAACGTCATTCGGCGGCGTCAACGACTTCGGCCTCGGCTCGGCCATCGCCGTCTTCCTCTTCGTGCTCGTGCTGCCGATCCTGGCGTTGAACATCCGCCGGTTCCGGAGCGAGGGCTGATGGCCGCGACCGCGGCCGAGGCGCCTCCCGCACGGGCGCCCGAATCGGTGCCCGCGCGTATCGGCCGCATCGTCGCGAGGGCGCCGATGCATCTCTTCCTGGCGGCGGTCGGACTGCTGTGGCTCGTGCCGACGCTCGGGCTTCTGCTGACCTCCCTGATGACCCCCGCCGACTTCAACTCCTTCGGCTGGTGGAAGGTGATCGCCCACCCCAGCCTGAGCACCTGGCAGAACTACACCGACCTGCTCTCGAATCACACGATCACCCACTCGCTCGTGACGACGGTCGAGATCGCGGTCGGCAGCACGCTCCTTCCGATTCTGATCGCCGCGCTCGCCGCCTACGCGTTCGCGTGGCTCGACTTCTGGGGCCGCGACTGGTTCTTCCTGATCGTGATCGCCCTGCTCGTCGTGCCGCTGCAGATGGCGCTGATCCCGATGTTCCAGCTCTACAACAAGCTCGGGATCTTCGACACGGTGGCCTCGCTCGTGCTCTTCCATACGGCCTTCGGCTTGCCGTTCGCGATCTTCCTGCTGCGGAACTTCTTCATCGGGATCCCACGGGACATTCTCGAGTCGGCTCGCATCGACGGCGCCTCGGAATTCCGGATCTTCTTCAGGCTGATCCTGCCGCTGGGGCTGCCCGCGATCGCCTCGCTCGCGATCTTCCAGTTTCTCTGGACCTGGAACGACCTGCTCGTCGCGCTCACCTTCGGCCGCGACACGAAGCCGATCACGGTCGCGATCTTCAACCAGCTGACCGAGTTCGGGAACAACATCGAGATCATCGCGCCCGCCTCGTTCCTCTCGCTCGTCCTGCCGATCGCGGTCTTCTTCGCCTTCCAGCGCTACTTCGTGCAGGGGCTGCTCGCGGGATCGGTCAAGTGATCGGACGTCCGCTGGCGGCGCTCGCCGCCGCCGCGCTGCTCGTGGCCGGCGCGATCGGCGCCGCCTTCGTCGGCCGCGGGCCGCGGGTGGTGCGGGGACCGGTCGTCCTGCACCGCGGCCAGCACCTCTACCGAGTCCGGGTCGACGGCGGGATCAGGATCGTCGGCGACCGCGTCACCGTGCGCGACGTGACCGTCGTCGGCGGCGAGAACGGGATCGACGTCGAGAGTGCGCGCGGCGTCGTCCTAGACCGCGTGACGGTGCGAGGCGCCCTGCTCGACGGCATCCATGTCCGGCGCAGCACCGTCGACGTGCGCGACTGCCGCATCGAGTCGCACGGCCTCTTCGCGCAGGGAATCGACATCTCCTTCGGCTTCGACGTCGGGACGAGCCGGGTGAGCGGCTGCACCGTCGTCGGGGGCCAGGAGGGAATCGTCACCCACTCCGCCCACGTCGCCCTGCGCGACAACACGGTGCGGGGCACGTCCATGCGCGGGATCACGATGACCGAGATGTCGACTGCGAGCGCGCTCGGGAACCGCGTCGACGGCGCCCTCGGCGTCGGAATCTTCTGCGGCGACTACTCGACGTGCCGCATCGACGGCAACGTCGTCTCGGGGACGCGGCCCGATCGCACCTCCGGCGACCTCACCCGCCAGGGGGTCGGGATCGAGGCGCATCGCGGCGCCACCGCGAAGCTGCACGGGAACGTCGTCTCCGCCAGTCCGGGCGGGATCGCGGCGTTCGTCGAGAGCGCCCGGATCATCCGCGGCGGCGGGTAGCGGCCTCCCGAACGCAGACGCTCGACGCGCCCGCGGGATCGCTGTAACGTCGGCCGCGATGAGCGTGCACGCGGCCGAAGCCCCGCCACGGCGCCCGAGCCCGATCCTGGTCTCGACGCTGCTCTTCGCGGGCGCCCTCGTCGCCTGGATCGTCACGGTCGCCCGGATGCGCGGCATGGACGGCGGGCCGGGCACCGACCTCGGCGGCCTCGGCTGGTACCTCGGCATCTGGGTGACGATGATGGCGGCGATGATGCTGCCGTCGGTCGCGCCGATGGTGCTGTTCTTCGCACGCGTCTCCCGCGACCGGTCACAGAGACGTGCGGCCGAGCTCGTTCCGACCTGGATCTTCGTCGGCGGCTACCTGGCGGCCTGGACCGCCTACGGCGCCGTCGCTTACGGCCTATTCCGGGCGATCGAGGCGGTGGGCGCGAGCTTCCTCGCGTGGGATCGCGCGGGGCCTTACGTGGCCGGAGGCGCGATCGTCGCGGCGGGCGTCTACCAGGTGACTCCGCTGAAGCGGATCTGCCTGCGCCACTGCCGCTCCCCGATGCACTTCCTGCTCGGCGGCCACTGGCGCGACGGACGGCTGGGTGCGGTCCGCATGGGCGCTGTGCACGGCGCCTACTGCGTCGGCTGCTGCTGGGGCCTGATGGTGATCCTGTTCGCGCTCGGAGTGATGAGCCTGACCTGGATGGTCGCCGTTGCCGCGGTCATCTTCGCGGAGAAGGTGCTGCCGTTTGGCGAGCGTCTTTCCGCGAGCTTCACCCTCTGCTTCGTCGCAGTGGGCATCTGGGTCGCCGCGGCTCCAGGGAGCGTGCCCGGCCTGACGCAGCCCGACCGCGCGCCCGCGATGCACATGGGCGGCCAGATGCCGATGGACGACCACATGCAGCGCTGACGCGTTTTTCGAGATCGCGCCTCGTCTGACCCGTTACCAGGCGCTCTTGCGCTGGCTGCGCGCGAAGACGCGCCGTTTCCGGTGCTCCTCCGAGCGGGCCCGCTGATCCTGCTTCAGCTCGAGGGCCCGCAGCTCCCGGCCGAGCTTCCGGTAGCTCCGAAGGCGCGAGAGCTCGAGCGAGCCTCCGTCGACCGCGGCGAGCACGGCGCAGCCCGGCTCCTGCTCGTGGCGGCAGTCGGCGAAGCGGCACTCTCCCGCCAGCTCCTCGACGTCCGCGAACGTCTCGCCGACGCCCTCGTCGGCGCTCCAGAGCTGGAGCTCGCGCATGCCCGGCGTGTCGAGCACGAGTCCGCCGCCGGGCAGGAGCAGGAGCTCCCGCCGCGTCGTCGTATGGCGGCCGCGTCCGTCGGCGCGGACCTCCTGCGTGTCGAGCAGCTCCTCGCCGAGGAGCCGGTTGACGAGCGTCGACTTCCCGACGCCCGACGAACCGAGAAGCGCCACCGTCCGATCGCCGGCGAAGTGGCGGCGGAGTTCTTCCACTCCCGTGCCCGACACGGCGGAAGACGCGTGCACCGGAACGCCGTAGGCGATGCCCTCGACCTCTGCGAGCGCCACCTCCACGTCGTCGCAGAGGTCGCTCTTCGTCAGCACGACGACCGGCTCCGCGCCGCTCTCCCATGCGAGCGTCAGGTAACGCTCGAGCCGGCGGAGGCTGAGGTCGCCGTCGAGGCCCGTGACGAGGAACACGGTGTCCACGTTCGCCGCGACGACCTGCTCCTCGGTGGGGGACGACGCGGCCTTGCGCGAGAATTTCGTGCGGCGCGGAAGGACGGCGTGCACCACGGCGCGTCCGTCGTCGGTCGGCGCGAAGCCGACCCAGTCGCCGGCGACCGGTAGGTCCTGCGGGCCTGCGGCGTCGTGGTGGAGCCGGCCGGAGGCCTCCGCGGCCAGCTCGCCCGACTCGGAATAGAGTCGGTAGCCGCCGCGGTGCTGAACGGCGACGCGGCCCGGCAGTAGGCCCGCTTCGGCGTGGGCTTCGAAGGCTGCGGCGAACTCTGCGTTCCAGCCGAGGCGCTCGAGTTCGATCTCGGTGCTGCTGGCGATCAAGCGGATCTCCTTTGTCGCGACACGGGTTGAAGCCCGCGCCATCGCGGGCCGAACGGTCACCGGACGCCGCGTCCCGGACTCGACTAGAAGCGCGTCCGGGCGCGGCGGCAGGAGTCGATGAGTCGAGCAATCGTCATCTGACTACCTCCTCTCGTCGCACGCCGGACGCTCACAGGGTAGGTGAGACGGCCGCTCGAGGCAAATTCCGTCAGGGACGTGCAGCGTGCACCCAGTGGGGGCCGCCCCAGGTGAGGTCGTACGGATAGTGGTGGACGACATGCGCCCAGATCGTCCACGCGATCCAACGCGAGGTGCCGTAGAAGAAGGCCGCACGGTAGAAGGTGAGGAGGGCCGTGACCGGCACCCGCCGGGCCGCCCAGGGCCAGAAGCTGTCGGCCGCCATGACGTAGCGCTCGAAGTAGTGCCGCGTGAGCACGCGCCAGCTGAAGAAGCCGTAGACGATCCAGACGAGGTCCCACATCCCGCCGAACCCGCTGAAGTACGCGCCGGCGTCCACCAGGCGGCCGGTCTGGCCGGCGTAGGCCCAGGCGCCGAGATGGAAGTGGTACGTCCACGGGAAGAGCAGCATCGTCCCCACCGTGTCGCCCGTGTCCGTCAGCGCGTGCGCCCACTCGCCGACGACGAAGCTGATCCCCCAGAGCTTGCTGCCGAAGCCCTTCCAGAGGATGAGCCCGATCACGACGCCCCAGAGGAGCGAATGGGTGAAGCCGACGCCGGGCCAGCCCCGGTGGAACTGCGCGGGGTTCGAGGCCTTCAGCTTCCAGCCGCCGATGTGGATCCCATAGACGAACCACTTCGTCATCATGTCCGGCGCGTACGAGCCGATCAGGAGCGGCACGAAGGCGACCTTCAGCTTCAGGTGCCGCTGGAAGGCGTACGGCTCGAGGTCGTGGGCCGCCCAGCTCACCGCAGACGCCTGACGGCGGCCGGGGCGAGCCAGACGACGAGCAGCAGGTACGCGGCGCCCACGTACCACGAGAGCAGGAAGTCGGTCTCGACGACGCCGATCGCGACGTAGGCGGCGCCCGCGACGAGGTACAGCGCGAGCGTCGACACGTCTGCCCGGCGCGGCAGCTCGAACCGGTGCGGCGAGCCGCCGCGCTCCGGACGCCTCAGAAGCGGCAGTCGCACGTCGGCTGGCCGCGCACGAGGCGCCGGCCGCACTCGAGGCAGAACCGTCTCGCGCGCCGCCGTTGCGCGCGGCCGCGGCGGCTGCCGGCGAAGGTCACGAGGCCGGCAAGCGCGGATGTCAGGGCGAGCGTCGCCAGCTCCGGGTCGATGGTCACGATCGCGCCACCGTGCGCGATCCTACTGCCGTTTCGAGGCAGGCCCACCGGGAGGCGTGGCGCCTTGCCGCCGGCGCGAGCGTGTTACGGTGGCGCGCCCTCGGGTGCAGGGCCCGCCGCTGCGCCGAACGAGATGGTGCTCCCGGTCGGTGTGGGAAGGTGTGGGAAAATCGCCATATCTCATCCTCGCCCTCCGGTTCACGGGCGCCCGAAGGTCCCTGTGGGCTATTGTGGGGAAATCGCCACATCTCTCCAGATCGGTGATCGGTCTTGCCCGTCTTCGAGCTGACCCGGGCGAGCAACCCGTACAGCGCCGGGGCCGGGACGATGCCGCCGTTTCTGGCCGGCCGCGACAAGGACGTCGAGTGCTTCGAGGCGCTGCTGGCTCGGCTCGAGGCCGCAGAGCACGGCCGCAGCCTCGTCTACTCGGGTCTGCGCGGCGTCGGCAAGACGGTGCTGCTGCTGGAGTTCGAGAAGATTGCGGTCGCGCAGGGTTGGGACTGCACCGGTGTCGTCGAGATCGGCGCAACGACCGATTTCCGCACCTCGATCAGCCGGATGACGCACAAACTGCTGCGCGGCCTGAGCCGCAAGCAGGCGATCAAGGACCGTGTCGCGCGTGCGCTGGGTGTGCTGAAGGCGTTCAACGTGACCGCGCCGGGCGGCTTCCAGTTGAGCATCGACGTCTCCGCGATCACGGGTAGCGCCGACAGCGGCGACATCGAAGAGGACCTGACCGAGCTGCTGGTCGAGGTCGGCGAGGCAGCTCGCGTGGGCGGGAAGGGTGTCGTCTATCTGGTCGACGAGATGCAGAACCTGGAGCCGGTCGCGATGGGCGCGCTCTCGATGGCGTTTCACAAGCTGGCCCAGCAGCAGTTGCCGGTGGCGCTGGTCGGCGCCGGGCTGCCGCAGCTTCCAACCCAGCTGCGCTCGGCGAAGCCGTATACGGAACGGCTGTTCGAGTACTTCCCGCTCGGCAGGTTGAGCGACGGGGCGGCTCGCTCGGCGCTCGTCACGCCGGCGACGCGAAAAGGGGTCGCTTACGAGGAGGGCGCGGTCGAGCTGATGCTCGCGGCCGCGAACGGTTACCCCTATTTCATCCAGGAGTACGGCCGGGTCGTCTGGGGGGAAGCCGGGGTGTCGCCGATCACCGCCAGTGCGGTCGCGGAGGCGTTGCCGGTCGCGCAGGAGATCCTCGACAAGGAGTTCTTCGACAACCGCGCGGAGGAGGCGACGAACGAGGAGCGTCGCTACATGGCCGCGATCGCCGATCTCGGTGATGGGCCACAGAGCACCGGCGAGGTCACCGCGCGGGCCGGCTACAAGAGGCGCGCTTCCTCGGGCAAGGCCCGCCAGGCCCTGATCCGCAAGGGGTTGATCTTCGATCCCGAGTACGGCACGGTCGACTTCACCGTGCCGCACTTCGCCGAGTTCATGCGCCGCCGCTACCCGCTCGGCGGTCTGCTCGAGGCGGTCGGCGAGGACGCCTGAGCTGCCGCGCTCGCAGGCGGGCGCAGGATCGCGAACGGGTCGGTGACCTCGAGGCGGCGGGTGCGGAACCTGAAGAGTGCCGCGGGGCGCCCTCCGGCGGGTCCCGGGTCTCGCCGCTCGCCCGTTGCCTCGAGCACTGATCGGCGGACCAGGATCCGCTGGAGATTCGTGGCGGACACCTCGCGCCCGAGCGCCGCCGCATAGAGGGCGCACAGCTCCGAGAGGGTGAACGTCGGCGGCGCGAGCGCGAAGCCGAGGTTCGTGTACGACAGCTTCGCCCTCAGCCGCTCGAGCCCCGCCAGCGCGATCGCGCGATGGTCGTAGGCGAGCGGCGGGAGCGCGTCGACGGGATGCCACGCGGTGTCCCCCGGAACCGCCGGGTCGACGCAGGCCGGTACGAGGCCGAGGTAGGCGGTAGCGAGCTGGCGCCTGCGCGGGTCGCGTTCGAGCTCGCTGCGGGTCTCGAGCTGCTCGAGATGCGAGATCTCGCGGAGCGCCACCTTCTGCGCGAGGTGGCGGCGGATCGAGTCCTCCAGCGTCTCCGCGTCCCCGAGGGCGCCCCCCGGCAGCGCCCACGCGGCGAGGAACGGCTCGCGGGCGCGCCTCCAGAGAAGGAGCCGAAGCGATCCGCCGCGGACCTGGAAGACGGTCGCGAGCGTCGCGTGGGTGGGGGAGGTCACGGTGGTAGACTCGAACCGGTGTTTTAGCCTCGTAGTCGAAAACCTAGCGGAGGAGTACAGGATGCGAATCGGGACGAGGAAGCTGGCCGCAGCGGCAGCAGCCGCCGGGGCGGCGGCCCTTGTGGCCTCGACGGGAGCGGCCCCGGCGCGATCCCTCACGGCGGCGCATGCGGGCGCGGCGAAGTCGAAAGTCAAGGTCGGTCTCGTCACCGACATCGGGCAGCTCAACGACCGCGGCTTCAACCACCTCGCCTACGTGGGTGTCCAGCAGGCGGCGAAACGGCTGGGGGCGACCTACCACGTCGCCGAGTCCAACTCCTCCGCCGACTACGTCCCGAACCTCGCCCTGTTCGCGCGGCAGCACTACGACCTCGTCGTCGGCGTCGGCTTCACCGAGACGCAGGCGATGGGCGCCGTCGCGGCGAAGTTCCCGCAGACGCACTTCGCGATCGTCGACGTCGCGAACCATGACCTGAAAGGGAAGCCGAAGAACGTGCTCGGGCTGCTCTTCCGCGAGCAGGAGGTCGGCTACCTGGCGGGCTATCTGGCCGGACTCGAGGAGAAGCGCCGCCCCGGCGCCGACGTGATCGGCTCGGTCGGCGGAGAGAGGCAGCCGCCGGTCGACCGCTTCATCGCCGGCTACCAGGCGGGGGCGCGCAAGGCCGACCCGAAGATCAAGACGCTGAACGGCTACTCGCAGGACTTCGTGGCTCAGGACAAGTGCAAGGAGCTGGCGCTCGGCCAGATCGACAAGGGCGCGGGTGTCGTCTTCCAGGTCGCCGGCGGCTGTGGCCTCGGCGCTCTCGATGCGGCGAAGGAGAGGAACGTCTGGGGGATCGGCGTGGATGCCGACCAGTCCTTCCTCGGCCCGCACATCCTGACGAGTGCGACCAAGCGCGTGGACACGGCCGTGTTCTCGGCGATCAAGCAGGTCGCCGACGGAACGTTCCGTGGCGGTCGCGACGCGATCTACGGCCTGAAGCAGAACGGCGTCGGGCTCGGGAGGGTCAGCCCGAAGGTGCCGGCCTCCGATGTCGCAGCGGTCAGGCGGATCCAGGCGCAGATCGTCAGCGGGAAGATCCGGAACATCCCGACGGTCGTCAATTAGCGGCTCCGCTCTACGGAGCTATCCCGCCGGCGACGGCGGCAACGACGCGCACCGTCTCCGCGCCGTCGAGTGCAACCTCGGTCCCGCCGCGGCCGCGGATGTCCACGCCGTCGACGTAGACGTTCACGAGGCGCCGCAGCTTGCCGTGGTCGTCGAAGACGAGGTTCGCGATCGGGAGTTGCCGGAGCGCCTCGCCGACGGTCGTCGCGTCTGTCTCGAAGCGGTTTCGTCCCCCGGCCTCGCTCGCGAGCAGTGAGGGAAGGAGGATCACGGCCATCCGGCGGCTTCGACCGAGAGCACCGGCGGCAGCTCCGAGGCCGCCTCGAGCCAGGTGGAGCCCTCGTCGGGGGAGGCGAAGACAGACCCACCCTGGGTCCCGAAGTAGAGCCCGGCGGGATCGAGCCCATCGCTCGAGGATGCTTCGCGGAGTATGACCGCCCAGGCGCTCTCGGGCAGACCGCCCGCCGCGAGCTCCCAGCTCGCTCCCGCGTCGCGTGTGCGATAGACGCCAAGGCGCCCGTCGCAGGTGACGCGGTTCTCCGCGCCCTCCTCCGGGATTACGAGCGCCACGTCGGGATCGCGAGGGTGGATCATGATCGGGAAGCCGAAGCCGCTCGGGAGGCCGTTGCCGTCGAGCCGCTCCCAGCTCGAGCCTCGATTGTCGGAGCGGTAGACGCCGCAGTGGTTCTGCTGCCAGAGCCGGTCCGGCTGCCGTGGGTGGAGGAGCAGCTTGTGCACGCACTGGCCGACCTCCGGGTACTTGTCCGGGAGGAACTCGGCCGCGACGCCGGCGTTGACGGGCTCCCAGCTCTCGCCGGCGTCGTCGGAGCGGAAGGCGCCGGCGGCCGAGATGGCGACGTAGAGGCGGTTCGGGTCGCTCGGGTCGACCTGAACCGAGTGGCAGCAGAGCCCACCGGCCCCCGGATGCCAGCGCTCGCGCGTCGGGTGCTCGAGGATCCCACGCACCGGTTCCCAGGTGGCGCCGCTGTCGTCGGAACGGAAGAGGACGCCGGGATCGCCGCCGAGCCACAGCGTGCCGGGCTGCGACTCGTGCCCCGGCTCGACGTGCCACGCCGCCTCGAGCTTCAGGCCGCTCTCCTCCGGCAACCCGAGCTGTTCCGCCCGCTCCCAGGACTTGCCGAGGTCGTCCGAGCGCTGGACGGTCGCGCCGTAGACCCAGTTGTTCGCGGCGGCGTACACCACCCCGTCGCGGGGGTCTCGCGCCGCGTGGTACACCGACCACCCCACGAGCGTCGGGCCCTCGAGCTCCCACTCCCGCCGCGCCTCGTCGCTGCGGAGCAGGAAGAGGCCCTTACGCGTCCCGACGAGTAGCAGTGTGCCCACCGGGGGAAGAAGGTACCGGGTCGGCTCGTTCGAGTCGAGGAGACCAGACGAAAGGAAGGCAAGATGGCAGCACTGACCGAAGTTCAGAAGCAGTTCCTCTCCGACAACCCGTTCGTTGGCATCGCGACAACCCTTCGCGAGGACGGCTCGCCCCATACGACCGTCGTCTGGGTCGACTCGAACGGAGGCCTCTCCTTCAACACCGCCCGCGGGCGCGCGAAAGAGCGGCACCTGAACCGCGACCCGCGCCTCTCACTCCTCGTCGTCGACCCGCAGAACTCGTACCGCTGGGTGGCCGTGACAGGCCGTGCGGAGCTGACCGAGGACGGCGCCGACGCGCAGATCGACAAGCTCGCCAAGAAGTACCTCGACAAGGACACTTACCCGTTCCGCAACCCTGAGGAGACGAGGGTGAGCGTCAAGATCACGCCCGAGAAGATCGACGCCTCCGGCTTCGACTGAGCCTCCTCCGCCCGCCCCGGGCGGCTCGCAAAGTCAACGAGTGCGACTGGGGGGAGGGCGGGCGTTCGCAGCCCTCCGGTCGGCACCGCCACCGCTAGGCTCACCGGCGTGAACCGGCTCGCCGACGAGACGAGCCCGTACCTCCTCCAGCACGCCGACAACCCCGTCGACTGGTATCCCTGGGGCGAGGAGGCGCTCGCGCGGGCTCGCGAGGAAGACCGGCCGATCCTTCTCTCGATCGGCTACTCCGCCTGCCACTGGTGCCATGTGATGGAGCACGAGTCGTTCGAGGACGCGGATACCGCTGCGCTGATGAACGAACGGTTCGTCAACGTGAAGGTCGACCGCGAGGAGCGGCCCGACCTGGACTCGATCTACATGGACGCGGTCGTCACGCTCACCGGCCACGGGGGGTGGCCGATGACGGTCTTCCTGACCCCCGAGTGCGAGCCCTTCTTCGGCGGCACCTACTACCCGCCGCAGCCGCGCCACGGCCTCCCGAGCTTCAGGCAGGTGCTGGGAGCCGTCGCCGAGGCCTACCGGGAGCGACGCGGGGACGTCGCTCGGTCGGCGGCGCAGCTCGTCGAGGCCCTCCGTCAGTCGAGCCGGGCGCGGCCGTCGAGTGACCCGCTGACGAGCGGGATCCTCCACGAGGCGGTTGCGGGCCTGCGCCGCCAGTTCGATCCGGCGTGGGGCGGGTTCGGCCGCGCTCCGAAGTTCCCGCCGGCCTCCGCGCTCGAGTTCCTCCTCCGCCGCCGTGAGGACGAGCTGGTTCGGAAAACCCTCGACTGCATGGCGGCGGGCGGGATGTACGACCTCGTCGGCGGGGGGTTCCACCGGTACTCGGTCGACGAGCGCTGGCTCGTCCCGCACTTCGAGAAGATGCTCTACGACAACGCGCTGCTCGCCGCCGTCTACCTCCACGCGTGGGTCGTGACCGGTGAGGAGCGCTACCGCCGGGTCGCAGAGGAGACGCTCGACTACGCCGTCCGGGAGCTTCGCCTTCCCGACGGCGGCTTCGCGTCAGCGCAGGACGCCGACACCGACGGCATCGAGGGCCTGACCTTCACCTGGACGCAGGAGGAGCTGAACGAGGCGCTGGACACCGAGCGCTCCGGGCTCCTCCAGCCGTTCGAGCACGGCCGCAGCATCCTGCGCGGCGAGCTCGGCGCCGACGAGCGCCGCGTCCTCTTCGAGACGCGGGAGCACCGCCGAAAGCCGGCGCGCGACGACAAGGCCGTCGCGGCGTGGAACGGCCTGCTCCTGGCAGCTCTGGCGGAGGCCGGTTACCGCCTCGACCGCGACGACCTGCTCGACGCTGCGAGGCTGCTGGGCGACTTCCTGCTCGGGCCGATGTCGAGCCGCGACGGGAGGCTGCACCGCACCTTCCGCGAGGGCAAGGCCAAGGGAACCGGCTATCTGGAGGACTATGCGGACGTTGCGAACGGGCTCTACGAGCTGCATGTCGCCACCGGCGAGCCGCGCTGGCTCGAGGAGGCAAACCGCCTCGCGCGGCTCGCGATCGAGCTGTTCGCCGACGAGGAGCGCGGCGGCTTCTTCCTGTCTCCGTCCGACGGTGAAGAGCTCGTAGCCCGAAAGAAGGACTTCGACGATCACCCCACGCCTTCCGGCAACACGATGCTCGCCTACGTGCTCCTGCGGCTCGGACGCATCTACGGCGACGACGGCCTCGAACGCCGCGCCGTCGGGGTCTTCCGCCTCGTTCACCGAGGACTCGCGGGCGCGCCGTCGGCCTTCGGCCACGCCCTCTGCGCGCTCGATCTGCACCTCTCGACTCCGCGGGAGATCGCCATCGTGGGATCGGTGGCCAGCCCGGTGGCACGGGCCGCGCTCGCCCCGTTCGACCCGAATGCCGTCGTGGCCGTCGGGCCGGCCGACGGCGTGCCGCTCCTCGAGGGAAAGACGCTCGTGGACGGGAGACCGGCGGTGTACGTCTGCGAGCGTTTCTCCTGCAGCGCGCCGGCGACGGAGCCGGGCCAGCTCGGCAGCCAGCCCGGCGCGGGCAGGCCCGGCGCCGGTGGTGCGGCCGGCGTGCCCGGCGGCTCGCAGGGCTCCGGGTCGCGTCTCACGGGCTGAGGCGGCCGGCTGCCGCAACCCTGCGATGGCGCGTCCGCCGCCGCGCGGGCTGTGGTCGCTAAAGCCTGGGAGGCGCCGGACTCGGCCGTACGATACGAGCCGAGGTGGCGCTCCTCTCGCTCCGGAACGTGACGCGCCGCTTCGGCGGGATCCTCGCCGTCGACGACGTCTCCCTCGAGGTCGAGGCCGGGCGCATCGTCGGCTTGATCGGGCCCAACGGGGCCGGCAAGACGACGATATTCAACCTGCTCTCGCGCCTGTACGACCCGGACTCCGGCGACATCGTCTTCGGCGGCGAGAGCCTCCTGCGGACGCCGCCGCATCGCGTGGCCGGGCGCGGGATCGCCCGAACCTTCCAGAACGTCGAGCTCTTCGAGTCGCTGACGGTGCTCGAGAACGTCCTCGTCGGCGCTCACTCGCAGGCGGGCTGGCTCGAGCCGGCCAGGACGAACCGGCGGGCACGGGAGGTGCTCGACTACGTCGGCCTGGCCGAGGTCGCAAGCCGGCCTGCCACCGGCCTGCCCTACGGTACGCTCAAGCGCGTAGAGACGGCGCGGGCTCTCGTGTCCGAGCCGAAGCTCCTCCTCCTCGACGAGCCGGCTGGAGGGCTCGACCACGAAGAGGTCGAGGCCGTCGGCGAGCTCATCCGTGGGCTGCCGGGGGCCTTCGGGGTCACGGTGCTTCTCGTCGAGCACCACATGGAGCTCGTGATGGGGGTCTCCGACGAGATCAGCGTGCTCGATTTCGGGCGCAGGATCGCCTCCGGCACTCCGGCCGAGATCCGGTCGAACCCGGCGGTGATCGAGGCGTACCTCGGGGAGGCGGCATAGCCGCGCTCCTCGAGCTCGACGGAGTCGAGGCGCGGTACGGGCCGGTCGCGGCGCTGCGCGGCGTGTCGCTCCGTGTCGACGAAGCGGAATACGTAGCCGTGCTCGGCGCGAACGGTGCGGGTAAGACGACGACGCTCCGGGCCGTCTCCGGGACGGTTCGGCGCTCGGGGACGATCGTGTTCGGCGGCAAACGCATCGGCGGCAAGAGGCCGGATGCCGTGGCGCGGCTCGGTATCGCGCACGTGCCCGAGGGCCGAGGCACGTTCGGCGAGCTCTCGGTCTGGGAGAACCTCCGCCTCGGCGCCTACCCGCGCCGCGACCGCGCCGCGGTGCGCCGGGACTTCGATCGCGTCGTCGGGTACTTCCCGTGGCTCGCCCGCCGACGCGACCAACCGGCCGGCACGCTCAGCGGCGGCGAGCAGCAGATGCTCGCCCTCGCCCGCGCTCTGATGGCGCGCCCGCGGCTGCTGATGCTCGACGAGCCCTCGCTCGGCCTCGCGCCGATCGTCGTCCGGGAGCTCTTCGAGATCCTCGGACGCCTCAACCTCGACGAGGGCCTGGCGATCCTCGTCGTCGAGCAGAACGCGAACGTCGCGCTCCGCGCCTCGAAGCGCGCTTACGTCCTCGAGGTGGGCCGGATCGCGCTCTCCGGCGAGAGCTCCGAGCTGCGCGCGGACGAGTCGGTGCGGCGCTCGTACCTCGGCTACTGATGCTCGCGTTCACGTTCTCGCAGCTCGCCCAGCAGGTGGTGAGCGGGCTCGCCTCGGGCGGGATCTACGGCAGCCTCGCGCTCGCGATCGTCCTCATCTACCGCTCGACGCGGGTTGTCAACTTCGCGCAGGGAGAGATGGCGACCTTCACGACCTTCATCGCCTGGAGCCTCATGCACCACATGTCCTACTGGCCGGCGTTCGTTCTGACGCTCCTGATCGCGTTCGGCGGCGGCGTCGCGCTCGAGCGGGTGGTCATCCGCCCGGTCGAGCGGGCACCCGTACTCTCCGTCGTCATCCTCTCGATCGGGCTGCTCATCCTCGTCAACGGCTTGAGCAGCTGGATCTGGGGAAGCGACGTCAAGAGCTTCCCGAGCGCGTTCTCCACCCGCCCGATCCGTGTCGGGGGCGTCGCGTTCTCGATTCAGGACCTCGGCGTGATCGGAGTGTCGCTCGGCGCTGTTGCCCTCCTCGCGCTCTTCTTCCGCTTCACGAAGGTCGGCCTCGCGATGCGCGCCGTCGCGCTCAACCCGGGCGAGAGCGAGCTCGTCGGCGTGCGCGTGGGGTGGATGCTCGCGCTCGGCTGGGGCCTCGCGGCGGCGCTCGGGGCGCTGTCCGGGATGATGGTAGCGCCGAGCGTCTTCCTCGAGCCGAACATGATGCTCTCGGTGCTCCTCTACGCGTTCGCGGCCGCCGTGCTCGGCGGCCTCGACAGCCCGCTCGGGGCGGTCGTCGGCGGGCTGACCCTGGGGGTCGTCCTCAACCTCGCCGGGACGTACGTCGGCTTCGTCGGGAGCGAGCTCCGCCTCGCCGTCGGGCTGGCCGTGATCCTCGCCGTCCTGCTCGTCCGCCCGGCCGGGCTCTTCGGGCGCACCGTTGCGAGGAAGGTATGAGCGGCCGGCTCGCGTGGTCGCTGCGGCTGGCCGCCGTCGGCGTGGCCGCCGCGGTCGCTGCGGCGCTGCCCTTCCTGACGAGCGACTTCCTCTCCTTCCAGCTCGCGCGGATGGGGATCTTCCTGATCGCGATCATGGGCCTGAACATCCTCACCGGCTACACCGGGCAGATCTCGATTGGCCACGGGGCGTTCATGTCGATCGGCGGCTACACGACGGCCGTCCTCGCAAGCCAGCACGGCGTTGCGGACTACTGGACCGTGCCGCTCGCCGGCCTGCTCACAGGACTCGTAGGGCTCGCCTTCGGCGTGCCGGCGCTGCGGCTCGCCGGCCTCTACCTCGCCCTCGCCACCTTCGGCGTCGCGGTCGCGACGCCGTCGATCGAGAAGCGCTGGGAAGGCCTGACGAAAGGCTCGACCGGGATCAGCCTACTCTCCTTCCACAGCAACCACTGGCTCTACGGGCTGACCTGGGCCCTCGCCGCGGGCCTCTTCGTCCTCGCTTGGCTCATCGTCCGCAGCCGGCTCGGACGCACCTTCAAGGCGCTGCGCGACAGCGAGGTGGCGGCCTCGGCAATGGGCGTCAACCCGGCCTTCTACAAGACACTCGCCTTCGGGATCTCCGCCTTCTACGCCGGCATCGCGGGCGCCCTCTACACGATCCAGAACGCCTACGTGAGCCCCGACACGTTCCCGATCACCCTCTCGCTGTACCTCCTGATCGGCGCGGTGATCGGGGGCCTCGGCTCCATGGCCGGCCTCCTCGCGGGCGCCGCCTTCGTCGAGTTCGTGCCGATCCACGCCTCCGGGATCGTCGCCGCGATCAGCCCCTTCGACCTGAACACGAAGTCCGCGGGAGTTCCCTCGGTGCTGCTCGGGCTCGTCGTCGTCGTGCTCGTGCTCGCGTTGCCGGACGGCGCGGCCGGGCTCCTCCGGCGGGTCGGCTCTCCCCTCACGAGGCGCTTGTACAGTAGGCCGCCCTGAGCCAGGCTGCCCCGGCCGGTCGCGTTCGTCCTCCGAGAAGGGAGTCCCCGATGCGCACCAAGCTGTCCCTGCTCATCGCAGCCGCCGCCGCCGCGGTCGCCGTCGCTGCTTCGGCCGGTGTCTTCGGTGTGCCGGGCGTGACGTCGAGCTCGATCCTCATCGGTGGCACGGCGCCGCTTTCGGGCGAGGCGTCCTCCGCAGCGGCCGTGGCGAAGGGGGCGGACGGCTACTTCAAGTACGTGAACGCGCACGGCGGCGTCAACGGGCGCAAGATCGTCTACAAGTACCTGGACGACGCCTACGACCCCGCGAAGACCGTCGAGGACACGCGCCAGCTCGTCCAGCAGGACGGCGTCTTCGCGATCTTCAACACCCTCGGGACGAACAACAACCTCGCGATCCGCGACTTCCTGAACCAGCAGAAGGTGCCGCAGCTCTTCGTCGCGAGCGGCTTCACGGCCTGGGGTGCCGACTACCGGCGCTACCCGTACACGATCGGCTACATCCCGAGCTACCTCTCCGAGGGCCAGGTTTACGGCCGCTACATCGCCAAGGTGAAGCCGAAGGCGAGGATCGCCGTCCTCTACCAGGACGACGACTACGGCAAGGATCTCCTCAACGGGCTCAAGAAGGGCCTCGGCTCCAGGCAGGGCCTGATCGTGAAGGCCGCAGGATACGACCCCACGAGCCCGAACGTCGACTCGCAGGTTGCAGACCTCCGGCAGACGAAGGCCGACACCTTCATGATCTTCTGCTTCGGCAAGTTCGCGATCCAGGCGTACATCAACGTCGCGAAGCTCGGGTGGCACCCGCAGATCTACGTCAACGCGGTCGCCGCGTCGACGAACCTCCTCGGGCTCGCGACCGTGACCGCGGGCGCGAAGACGACGACGGGGTCGATCTCGATCGCCTACTTCAAGGACCCGGCCGATCCCTCGTGGGCGAAGGACCCGGGGATCCAGCTGTTCCAGAAGATCCTGAAGCGGTACGTGCCGGGCGGAAACCCGAAGGACGGCTACTACGCCGCGGGCATGGCGTCCGCGTTCACGCTCGTGGACACGCTCCAGAAGGCGGGCAAGAACCTGAGCCGCGACGGCGTCGTGAAGGCGACCGCCAACCTGAACGAGGCGAACAACCCGTTTCTGCTCCCGGGGATGGTCGTGAAGACGGGGCCGGCGGACCACTTCCCGATCGAGCAGATGCAGCTCGAGCGCTGGAGCGGAGCGCGCTGGCTGCGCTTCGGGGGCCTCGTGACGGCGAAGAGCTAGGCGCCCTGAGCGAGCTCACCCAGCTTGCGGCGCAGCTCGTCGCGATCGACTCCGTCAATCCGGAGCTCGTGCCGGGAGGCGCCGGCGAGGCAGAGCTCGCCCGCTTCGTCGCCGCCTGGCTCGACCGCGCGGGCCTCGAGGTCGAGCTCCGCGAGGCGGCGCCGGGGCGCCCGAACGTCGTCGCGGTGGCGCGAGGACGGGGCGGCGGCCGCTCGCTGCTCCTGAACGCGCACCTGGACACGGTGGGCGTGGCTGGGATGGAGCGTCCACACGACCCCCACGTCGAGGACGGCCGTCTCTACGGCCGGGGGGCCTTCGACATGAAGGGCGGCCTGGCGGCGATCATGGCCGTCGGCGCGGCCGCGGTGGAGACTCCGCTCGCAGGCGACGTGATCGTCGCGGCCGTCGTCGACGAGGAGCTGCGAAGCGTGGGCACGGAGGCGCTCGCGGCGGAGATCCGCGCCGACGCCGCGGTCGTGACCGAGCCGACCGGGCTGCGCCTCTGCGTCGCCCACAAGGGCTTCGTCGCGCTCGAGGTCGAGACCGCGGGCCGCGCTGCGCACGGATCGCGGCCGGACCTCGGCGTCGACGCGATCGCGAAGATGGGCGCCGTCCTCGTCGGGCTGGAGGCGCTCGACCGTGCGCTGCGGGCGGGGGCCGGTCATCCGCTCCTCGGCACGGGGTCGTTCCACGCGTCCCTCGTCGAGGGCGGGCAGGAGTTCTCGAGCTACCCGGCACGGTGCGTGCTCTCGGCGGAGCGGCGCACCGTCCCGGGCGAGGCGCCGGAGACCGTCCTCGCGGAGGTCGAGCGGCTACTCGGCGAGCTCGCGCGCCGGGATCCCGACTTCCTGGGTTCGGCGCGGGTGCTCTTCTCCAGGTCGCCGCTGGAGGCCGACACGGCGCATCCGTTCGTCGAGCTGCTTCGCGGCTGCGCGGGCGAGGTGCAGCTCGTGGGAGAGGCATACTGGACGGACGCCGCCCTCCTGGCCGATGCCGGGATCCCGACGGTCGTCTACGGCCCCGGCGGGGAGGGTGCCCACGCTGCGATCGAGTGGCTCGACCTCGCGGAGCTCGAGCGCTGCGTGGAGGTGCTGCGCAGCGCGGCGCTCGGCTGGTGTAGAGCTTCGAAGTCGTAGCAAGGGCCCGCCGCGGGGTTGGCGACCGGCCGCCTCGAAGAGAGCGCTTCTCGGTCGATCAAGCATTCTCGAGAACCCGCGGCTAGTGCGGCCTCTCATAACGTTCGACCGGAAACGAAGGGCAGGTGGAGGCCGCACTACTCGGCCGCT
>JBBRYP010000070.1:0-21100 GCA_038237515.1 Gaiellales bacterium | reverse complement strand
TAACCTTCGACCGGAAACGAAGGGCAGGTGGAGGCCGCACTACTCGGCCGCTTCGCGGCCGCCGGCCGCAGAGCGGTCGGAATAGTGCGGCGTCGGCGAACCCTCAGTTTCGAGCGAAACGTTGGGAGACGCCGCACTAGCAGCTAGCCGGCCGAGATCAGCGCAGCTCCGGCGAGCGCCGTTCCGGCGCCGAGGCGTTGCAGGCCGCCCAGCCGCTCGTGGAGGACGAGCCGCGCGAGCACCGCGATCACGACCGGGTAGAGCGACGCGAGCACGGCGACGATGCTGACGAGCCCCTTCGTCGTCGAGACGGCGAAGAGTGCGGTCGCCCCGGCGTCGAGGCTGCCTGCCAGGAGGAGTGCCGGCAGCACCGCCCGCGTGGGGATCGGCGGCCGCCGCGCCAGCACGAAGCCGAGAACGAGCACCGCGGTCGCCGAGCGGGAGCCGAGCGCGCTCCAGTAGGGGTCGCGGTTGCTCGCGGCGTCGAGCGCGGTTAGCGCGATGCCGAAGGCGCCTGCGCCCACGGCCGCCAGCGCCGCCCCGGCGGCCACTCGCGATCGCCTCTCCCCCGTTGTCGGCTCGCGCGCCGCCAGGACGATGCCTGTGAGTGCGAGCGCGATGCCGCCTCCCTGTAGCGAGGAGGGCCGCTCGCCCCGCGCGAGCCCTACCGCGAGCGGGATCAGCGGCGCGGTGGCGGTGATCGGCGCGACGATGCCCATCGCACCGATCGCGAGGCCGCGGTAGAGGCAGGCGACGCCGAGACCGCCCGCCGCCCCGGCGAGTGCCGCGTACAGCAGGAAGACGCCGCGCGGAGGCCCGGCACCGCGGATCGCGACCGCCCCGGCGAGCAGCGGGAGGCCGCCCGGCACGACCATGGCGAGCACGCCGAGCAGCGGCAGCGAGCGCGCCTTGAGGCCGGCGAGAAAGTCGGAGAGTCCCCAGCAGGCACTCGCAGCGAGCGCGAGGGCGACGGCGGTCACGCCGCGACGCTAACCAGCGCCAAGTAACACTGTGTTACTTGGGAACGGGCCGGGTCGCTGCGACCGCGTCGAGCTGGTTCGCGTGGTAGAGAACCGACGCCTCGGCGGTTCGGGTGGCGCGGGCGTCGTGATGGGAGGCGACCGCGTGGAGGAGCTCCGCCCGCGCCCCGGCGTCCAAAGCAGTCGCCCGCGCCTCGACCAGGCGCAGTCCGAGGTGGACGTGCCCGAGCAGCCGGCCCTCGTCCGTGGGACGGAACACGGGCCCCGGCCCCAGCTCGAGCGTCCGGCCGAGGTCGTGGAGGATCGCCGCCGCAACGAGGAGATCGCTGCGGAGGCGCGGGTGCAGCTGCGCCGTCTCGCGGCAGATCGTCGAGACCGCCACCGTGTGCTCGAGCAGTCCACCCGCGTAGGAGTGATGGAGCTCGAGGCTCGCCGGGAGCGCGCGCAGGCGGGCGCGAAGCTTTGGATCCCGTACGAACTTCCCCACCGTGGCGCGCAGGCCCGGGTGCGAGATCTCGCCGGCGAGGAAGTCGAGGAAACCGTCGAGCTCGTCCGCGTCGCGGCGCATTGCCGGCGACAGAGCCTCGGGATCCGCGGCGGGAGCGGCCTCGAGCGACCGGACCTCGAGCTGGAGGCGATCGCGGAAGCGCTCCACCCGCCCGAGCACCCGGACCGCGTCTCCCTCGCCGAAGCGCCCGTCGAGGAGATCGACGTCGTTCCACACGCGGGCTTCGATGCGACCGCTCGGGTCGACGAGCTCGAGAGCGAGGTAGGACGCACCGCCGCGCGTGCGGAGCTTCTCCTTCCGTGCGACCGCGTAGACGCCCTCGACGACCCGATCCTCCGCGAGCTCGGCAATCGTCCCCACGAGGCCAGTCTAGGTCCGGCGACGGCTGGTAGTGTCGCCGCCGTGGCCGAGGTCGCGCCGTTCCGCGCCGTCCGCTACGACGAGGCGACGGCCGGGCCGCTGGACGCTCTCGTCGCGCCGCCCTACGACGTCATCTCTCCCGAGCAGCGGGTCTCCTACCTCGCGCGGAGCCCGTACAACGTCGTCCACCTGACGCTTCCCGACGACGAGCGGGACTCGGCTCGGCTCTGGGCCGACTGGCTCGCCGGCGGCGTGCTCGTGCGGGACGACACACCGACGGTGTGGGCGCTCTCGCAGGACTACGTTGGCCCCGACGGTGTCCAGAGGACCCGTAACGGCCTGGTCGCGTCGCTTCGCGTCGAGCCGTATGAGCGCCGGGTCGTACTCCCTCACGAGCGCACCCATCGCGGCCCCAAGGAGGGTCGCCTCCGGCTCCTGCGCGCGGTGCGGGCGCAGCTCGAGCCGATCCTCCTCCTCCACGACGGCCCGCCCGTAAAGCTGCCCGGGCGAGCGCCGGACCTGGAGGTCGAGGGGGCGCGGCTGTGGCGGGTCGACGACGGGGTTCTCGACGGCTTCGAGGAGCGTCAGCTCCTGATCGCGGACGGCCATCACCGCTACGAGACGGCCCTGGCGTTCCACGAGGAGAACGGTACGGAGACGACTGCGTGGCTGATGGTCGTCTTCGTCTCGACGCGGGACGAGGGTCTGACGATCTTTCCGACGCATCGGCTGGCGGAACGGCTGGGTGCGCCTCTCGACCTGCGCGCGGAGGATCCTCGCGCACTGTTGCGGGACGCCGGGAGCAACGGCGACGAGCAAGGCAGGGTCGTCGTGTACAGGGCCGGCGGCGCAGCGGTCGTCGAGGGCGACGGCCTGGACGTCGAGGTGGTCGAGACGCTTGGGCCTGAGGGAGTCAGCTACACGCCCTCGCTGGACGAGGCGATCGAAGCGGTCGACCGTGGTCGTGCCGAGGCGGCGCTGCTCGTCCGCCCGCCGCGGATCGAGCAGGTCTTCGCAGCCGCCCGGGCCGGCAAGGTCATGCCGCAGAAGACGACCTACTTTTATCCCAAGCTCGTCTCGGGACTGCTGTTCCTCCCCCTGTGAGCCCCTGGCTCGAGCTCTGCCGCGCGGCGGCGGCCGACGTCCGCCGGATCCTCGACGAGCTGCCGACGCGTGCGGAGCGCGAGCCGATCGTCGGCGCCGGCCTCGGAGGCGACGACACGACGGCGATCGACGCGGCAGCAGAGGCCGCGGTCGTCACGCGGCTCGAGGCGCTGCACCGGGACGGCCTCGCGTTCACGCTCGTCTCCGAGGAGCTCGGCGAGCGCGTCTTCGGCGACGGCGGCTCGACGCGCGTCGTCGTCGATCCGATCGACGGCTCGAACAACGCCAAACGTGGGATCCCCTTCTTCTCGCTCTCGGTCGCCGTCGCGCAAGGGGACACAATGGCGGACGTCGTCTTCGGCTATGTCGGCGATCTCGGCAACGGCGAGGAGTGGACGGCCACCCGCGGCGGCGGCGCCTTCCTCGACGGCCGCTCGCTCTCCGGTCTGCGCCCGAAGGACGAGCTCGAGATCCTCGCTTTCGAGGCGACGACCACGGCTTCCTTGGCGGAGCGAGCGGCGGCGATGGTCGGCCTCGCCCACCGCCTGCGCGTGATGGGCTCCCTCGCGCTCTCGCTCTGCCACCTCGCCGCCGGCCGCCTCGACGGAGTCTGCTCCCTGAAGCCGGCGCGGGCCGTCGACATCGCGGCGGCGCAACTCCTCGTTCGCGAGCAAGGACTTGCGATCGACCTTCCCGAGGCACCGCCTTTCGGGCGTGCCCCGCTCGACAACGGCGCTCGCTCCCGGGTCGTCGCCGCCCGGACCCCCGAACTCTGCGACCGGCTCTTCGCGGCGCTCACCGCGTAGCTCGGCACGCGGAGGCTAGAGGCGCGCTTTCACGGGCTCTCCCGACGTGGCGCGCGCCACGCCGTGGCCGCCCGATACTCAGCGGCGGGCGAGGCGGCGCCCGCTCTCCGTCTCTGGTGGGGTGTAGTTGAGCTGGTAGTGGTGGTACAGCGCCGACTCGTCCGCCTGGGAGAGCTGCTCGCCGTGCAGCTCGATGTTGGGGGCGCTCTTCACCGCGTCGTGGGACACCGTCACCTGCAGGTTGTCCGGGCCGATCGTGATTCCGCCCAGCGGGACGAAGGTCAGATGGCGGCCGATCAGGCCTTCCTTGACGGTGCCGAACATCGGCTCGTCGGTCTCGACGTCCACGTAGACGTCCTCGAGCTTGCCGATCTTCTCCCCGGCGGGGTCGACGAGGCTCTTGCCGCGCCACTCCGCGATGTTCTGGTGGTAGGTCACTCGCGTCTGCCTCCTCGGCCCGAAGGGCGCCGCCTCGTGGATAGTCAGCCAGCTTACTCGCGCTACGCCGGCGGTTGCCGCTCGGCGCCTCCGGAGTCGGAGCTAGCCGCGGTCGCGTCCGTGTTGGCGGCGGCGGGAAAATCGACGCTCACCGTCTCGTCCTGCCGGCGCTCCTCGACTTTGCCGCGCTGCCTGAGCGCACGCTTGTCCGCCGGCGTCGCCGGCTGCTCGATCACGAGGGAGAAGCTGCGTGGCCAGAGCCTTCTCGTCGCAACCACGTTCGCCTCGGCCGTAAGCAGCGTGATGTGCGCGCCGAGATAGATCCAGGAGAGCAGGCCGATCACGAGGCCGAAGGTGCCGTAGGTGTTGCTCGCGTGCTTCAGCACGTGCCCGACGTAGTAGCCGCCCAGTGTCTGCAGAACCGTGTAGAGGACGGCCGCTGCGATCGCGCCGCCCCGATGATGGCGCCAGCTCACCTCCCGGGCGGTCAGCAGGCGAAGGCCGAGCCAGAAGAGGCCCACGTTGAGCACGGTCGAGACTGCGATCGACGCGACTTTCCAGGCCGTCCCGAGGTGGGCGCCGACCGTGCCGACGCCGGCCAGGGTCGTCGCCGCGAGGGTGCCGCCGCCGAGCACGAGCAGTAGGAGGAGGGCGCGCCCGCGCGCGTGGAGCGGGTCCGGGCGCCGCTTGAAGGGCACGCCCCACAGGTGGTTCATGGCGTTCTCGGCCGCGAGGAAGACGCCCATCCCCGCCCAGAGCGCGGCGGTGAGGCCGAGGGCGAGTGCCAGCGCGCTCCCGTGCAGCGAGCCGCGGCTCAGCTGCGGGCCGATCACCGGGAACTGCCCGAGCGCGGAGTTCACGATCGACTGCTCGAGGTGACGGTGCCCCTGCAGGAGAAAGCCGAGCAGGGTCGTCAAGACGAGCAGGAGCGGAAAGATGGCGAAGAAGCCGTAGTAGGCGATCGTCGCCGCCAGATAGCCGCCCTGGTCGTCGGAGTACTTCTGCAGCACGGCGAGCGGGAACCCGAGCCACGGATGCCGCTGCTGGAAGCGATCGAAGGCGCTGTATCGCTGGCCGAACCCGGGCATCGCGCGTCCCCGAGGCTACTTCAGCTCGCCTGGCTCATTCGGGATCACCGGCGGCGAAGACGGCTAGCCAATCCTTCCTGACCAAGGCGACCGCACCATCCCATGGCGCAGGGACCGGATCCGCGAGCGTCAGACTGGGCGGGGCATGGGCGAGGTACGCATCGGCTGCTCGGGCTGGAACTACAAGCACTGGCGCGAGCGCGTGTATCCGAAGGGCCTCGCGCCCCGGCTGTGGCTTCATCACTACGCGACGCTCTTCCACACGGTCGAGATCAACAACACCTTCTACCGGCTGCCGCTTCGAACCTCGGTGGAGCGATGGGTCGCGGACTCGCCGCCGGACTTCCTCTTCTCGGTCAAGATGAGCCGCTACCTCACGCACATCAAGCGCCTGGCCGAGGTGCGGGACGGCCTGCGCCTCTTCTACGAACGGCTCGAGCCGCTCGTGCGATCGCCCAAGCTGGGGCCGGTTCTCTGGCAGTTCCCGGCCAGCTTCCAGCGGAACGACGAGCGTCTTTCGGCGACGCTCGAGCAGCTTCCGCCAGGCCGGCACTGCTTCGAGTTCCGGCACCCGAGCTGGTTCGCGCTCGAGGTGGTCGAGCTCCTCCGCTCGCACGGAGCCGCGCTCGTGATCGGCGACGATCTCCGGCGGCCGTTCCAGACCCACGAGCTCACCACCGACTGGACGTTCGTCCGCTTCCACGGCGGGCCCGACGGCGGCGACTATCCCGCGCCCCTCCTCGAGGAGTGGGCGCGGCGCATCGAGGCGTGGCGCGGGCACGCTGACGTCTACGTCTACTTCAACAACGACTGGGAAGGCCTCGCGGTCAGAAACGGGCTCTGGCTGAGGGATCGCCTCGGCGTCTGACCGGCGCGGCGGGCATACGATCACACGGTGCTGGAGCTTGTCGCCGCGCTCGCGCTGGCCACCCCGCCGAGGGTCACTCTGACGGCGCCCACGCACACGCCGCGGGTGAACGCACGCTGGAACTACGCAGTTCGCGTCGCCGATGCGCGCGGTAGGCCGCTCCGCGCGCGCCTCACGGCGCAGGTGATCGACCCGTTCGGCGGCACGCATGCCGTGGAGCTCGGGAACAGCAAGCGGAAGATCGCCGACCACCCCTTCACCGGGACCTTCCGCGACTTCACCCTCTGGCCTCTGGAATCGCGGGGCTTCACGCTGACCTTCCGCGTCATCGTCCATGCCGCGGGAGCGATGCGTACGCTCAACTACCGGGTCCGGCCACGGTGACCGCGGGCGGCGCCGCGGTCGCCGTCGACGGGCTCCGCAAGTCGTTCGAGCGCGGGCGCATCCGCGCCCTCGACGGCGTCTCCCTTCGAATCGAGCCGGGGGAGCTCGTCGCTCTCACGGGTCCCTCGGGAGGCGGGAAGAGCACCCTCCTCAACCTCATCGGCGCGCTCGAGCGCCCCGACGGAGGCTCGATCGAGGTCGACGGCGAGCGGATCGAGGACCTCGCCGACCCCGCGGAATACCGCGCCGCGACCGTCGGCTTCGTTTTCCAGTTCCACAACCTGATCCCGGCCCTCACCGCGCTCGAGAACGTCCAGGTGCCGATGCTGGCCCGTCAGACCCGCGCGACGCGCGCGATCCGCGCGCGCGAACTGCTCGCCGAGGTCGGGCTCACCGAGCGCGAGAACGCGCGGCCGCCCACGCTCTCCGGCGGCGAGCGGCTGCGCGTCGCGATTGCGCGGGCGCTTGCGAACGCCCCGCGGCTCCTGCTCGCAGACGAGCCGACCGGCGCCCTCGACTCCGCGACGGGTGCACAGATTCTCGCACTCCTGCGGCGGGTTCGGGAGGAGCGCGGCACCTCGGTCCTCCTCGTCACGAACGACGACGGCGTGGCCGGCACCGCCGACCGCAGGCTCCGCCTCAGGGACGGGAGGATCGACGCCGCTGAGAGGCCTACACCCGGCGAAGAGCCTCGGCAGGCGTGAGTCGTGACGCCCGCCAGGCGGGGTACAGGGCGCCCACGATGCCGACACCGAGCGCGAAGGCGAGGCCCCAGGCGAAGACGCCCACGGTGAAGGCGGGTGCGACGAGTGACGACAGGCCTCCACGACGGGTGAAAAGCTCGGCGCCCGCGTAGCCCGCAGCGAGACCGACGCCGAGGGAGAGTAGTCCGATCGCGACCGCCTCGCCCGCGACGAGCAGGGCGACCCGGCGCCTGCGCCAGCCGACCGCCCGCAGGAGGCCGATCTCGCCCGTGCGCTCGAACACCGACATCGCCATCGTGTTCGCGACGGCGACGCCGCCGAGGACGAGCGCGACGATCGAGAAGATCCAGCCGGCGTTCAGGATCAGGCGGCTAGAGGTGTCGACCTTCACCGCCTGCCCCGGCTCGGTCACCGCGGCGAGGCCCGGATAGCGCCGCTCGAGCCGCCGCGCGACGCTCGCAGGGCGGGCTCCGGCCCGGACGGTCACCGCGAGCGTCGTCACCTCGCGGTCGTGGCCGTTCAGGCGCTGGACGGCCGCGAGCGGCAGGACGGCCCCGAGATCCTCGAAGCGGTCGCCCGAGTGGTAGAGCCCCGCGACGCGAAAGCTCGCCTCGGCGATCCGGAGTAGGCTCCCGGGCCGGAGATCCAGGCCCGATCGATCCCCGAGCAGTGCCTCACTCGCGCGCGGGCGTCGTCCGGCGACGAGGACGAGCCGCCGCGCCGGGAACTCGCTCGGATCCAGCCCGAAGAGCAGGAACGAGTCGTGACCGGCGACGCCGCCGACGTGGAGGTCGAGCCGGGCGACCTCACCGACTCCGGGATCGCGGCGGACGCGGCTCGCGAGCGAGTCGGGAAGCACCGAGCGCGTGAGGTCGGAGGCGCCTCGCTGGAAGAGGCCGAAGTCCGAGCGGCCCACGTGGATGAGGTCGCCGGCCGTTCGGCGTGCGCCTGCCGCGATCGAGAGGAGCGCGACGATCAGCGCGACGCCGACGGAGACACCGGCGACCGTCAGCGCCGTCCGCACCGGCCGGCGCCAGAGATTCCGCCAGACGAGGCCCGCGACGCTCACGGCGCCATCTTGGCGGTAGGTACTCTCGAACGGCATGGGACCGACGCACGAAGCTGTCCACCAGGCGCTCGAGAACGTGATCGACCCCGAGCTCCGGCGGCCCGTCACCCAGCTGGACATGGTGCGAGAGGTGCGCGTCGAGGGAGCGGAGGTATCCGTCAGGATCGCCCTCACGGTCGCCGGGTGTCCTCTTCGGTCGAGCTTCGAGGACCAGGTCTCGCGCCACGTCGGCGCGCTTCCGGGCGTTCGCTCGGTGAGCCTCTCCTTCGACGTGATGACCCCCGAGGAGCGCTCGGCGCTGACGACGAAGCTGCGCGGAGGCATCGAGGCGCGTTCGAAGGGGATCTCGCTCGACCGCGCCACGCGCGTGCTCGCGATCGCAAGCGGCAAGGGCGGCGTCGGCAAGTCGTCGCTGACGGTGAACCTCGCTGCGGCGCTCTCGCGGCTCGGCTACGCGACCGGCATCCTCGACGCGGACATCTACGGCCACTCGATCCCGCACCTGCTGGGCATCGATCAGCGGCCGGTGGTCGTCGACCGGATGATCATCCCGCCGGTCAAGCACGACCTCAAGTTGATGTCGATCGGTTTCTTCCTCGAGGACAACGCTCCCGTCATGTGGCGCGGGCCAATGCTCCACAAGGCGCTCGAGCAGTTTCTCTCCGACGTGCACTGGGGGGAGCTCGACGTGCTCGTCGTGGACATGCCGCCAGGGACCGGGGACGTCTCGATCTCGCTCGGGCAGCTGCTGCCGCGGGCCGAGGCCGTGATCGTCACGACGCCGCAGCCGCTGGCCCAGGAGGTGGCCGCCCGTGCCGCCATGATGGCGCAGAAAACGAGCATGCGCCTCGTCGGCGTGATCGAGAACATGAGCGGCGAGGTCTTCGGGACGGGCGGAGGCGATGTGCTTGCGGAGCAGATGGGGATCCCCCTGCTCGGGCGGATCCCGCTCGACCCGAGCCTGCGCGAGGCCGCGGACCGCGGTGACCCGCTCGTCCTCGCCGACCCCGGAGCGCCGACCGCCGTCCTCCTCCTCGAGCTGGCCGAGGCGATCGTCGCGACGCGGCGCAGCTTCAAGCCGCTGCCAGTTCTCTCGTAGCCTCGAGCGAGGCCGCCGTGCCTGCCGAAGCGGACGTCCTCGCGAGGCTCGCGCGCCTTGGCTTCGGGAAGCGCGACGCACGAACGCTCGCGGATCATTTCCTCGACGCCGAGCGCCGCGGGAAGCTCGGCCACGGGCTTTCTCGGGTCGACTGGCTCGAGACCCTGCCGGACATCGAGCCGGCGGCAATCCCCGCACTCACGGCGTCCCGCCCGGGCTTCGAGCACTGGGACGGCCGGGGCGCGCTCGGCTACCTGACCCTCGCCGCGATTTGCGACCATCTCGTTGCGGAGCCACCCCGGCCCGCGAAGGTCGTGGTGGCTGCGAGCTGCTTCCCCACGGGGATGCTCGGCTACTGGGTGCGGCGGCTCGCGGAGGAGGCGGGCCTCGTCGCGCTCCTGACGGCGACCTCGCCGCCGCGGCTCGCGCATCCGGACGGCGGCCCGCCGCTCGTCGGGACCACCCCGCTTGCGATTGCCATCCCGAATCCGGAGCGGGACCCTGTCGTCGTGGACGTCTCGATGGGAAAGACCACCTACGGAGACGTGCTGGCGGGCCATGCGCGACCCGAGGATCTCGTCCCGTTTGGAGGCGAGCATGCTCACAAGGCGTTCGCGCTCGCGCTCGGGCTGCAGCTCGCGGTCGAGGCCGTGGCCGGTGCGGATGCCGGGTACGGCGCGCTCCTTGTCGCGATCGAGCCGGAGACGAGCACGGTGCCCGAGCTACGCGAGGCCGCGTTGGCCGTGGGGCTCAGGCTCCCGGGCGACTCCTAGGCATGACCGTGCGCAGCGTGACCTTCGGCTGCTCGAGGCTTGTCCATGGCCCGCAGCATCGGTATCCCGCCGGTCCGGAAGAAGCGCCAGAGAAGCAGCGCCGCCAGGATCAGGAAGACGATGTTGAGCCCGGTCGTGTAGTTCCAGGAGACGCTCGCCTCGACGACCTTGGCGTCGCGTTCTTTGCGGTCGAGGCCTAGCGCCTGGAAGAGAAACTCGACGGCGAGGCCGGAAGCGGCCATCGTTACATAGAAGGTGGCGAGCAGGAAGCCGGCCATCCTCAAGCCGTAGTACTTGCGATAGATGTTGAGGATCGGCAAGACGATGAGGTCGGCGAAGATGAAGGCGAGGACGCCGCCGAAGGAGATGCCGCCGTTCCAGAGCACCGCCGCGAGCGGCACGTTGCCGATCGAGCAGACGAAAGCGATGACGGCGACGACTGGCCCGATGATCGGCCCCCAGAACTTGGCGAGCGTCGAGTGGTGCTCGAGGAAGAGCGACTGCCAGAAGGAATCAGGCACCCAGGCGGCGAGCGCCCCGGCGATCAGGAGGCCGCCGAAGATGTCTCTCCAGATCGCGGCCCAGTCCATCACGAAGTACTGGGCCGTCGACGTGTAGCCCCCGGGAGAAAGCAGCCGCTTCCAAAAGCCACCCTCGGCCTGAACGGTCATGTCCATCTCGGCGTGACCCTCCATCAAGCCCAGCAGGCCCTTGTCGGCCTGCTCGCGCGCCTCGTCGACGAGCCGGCGCTTCAGGAAGACGCGGAAGAGAACCGCCAGGAGGACGATCATCAACGGACCTCCCACGAACTCCCCGACCGTGAACTGCCAGCCGAGGAGGAGCGCCATGATGATGCCGAGCTCGACCACCAGATTCGTCGAGGCGAACTCGAACGCCATCGCCGCCGTGAAGTCGGCGCCCTTTCGGAAGAGCGAGCGCGCAAGCGCTACGGACGCGTAGGAGCATGACGACGAGGCGGCTCCGAGGGCTGATGCTGTCGCCAGGGACCGTGGTGAGTCGTCAGGGAGCAAGCGGCGCATCTGGCGCTTCGAGACGACGGCCTGAACGACGCCTGAAAGCGTGAAGCCGAGGATCAACGCCCAGAGAACCTCCCAGAACATGCCGAATGCGAACGAGAGCGCCTGGACGAGCTCATGGCCGAGCGCCACGGCCACGACTGTCGCGGTCGCGCTCACGTTTGTCCCGGCCCGGCCATGGCTAGCGAGTCCGCGAGAAGCGGTGCACTGCCTCCAGAAGCTCGCGAGTCTTCTCGGCGGCGACCTGCTCGTCACCCGAGGAGAGGGCGCCGGCGACGCAGTGGCGGACGTGCTCGTCGAGAATCTTGAAGGCGACGCTCTCGAGTGCCGTATTCGCTGCGGCGATCTGCGTCAGGATGTCGATGCAGTACTTGTCCTCGCCGAGCATCCGCTCGACCCCGCGCACCTGGCCCTCGATCCGGTGCAGCCGCTTGATCAGCGCCTCCTTGTCCTTCGTGTAGCCGTACGTTGCGGCGGTCTCGGTTGCGGTCATGTGCGTGCTCCTTGTCGCGAGCTCGGGAAGCGCCGGAGGCGCAGACTGTTCGAGACGACGAAGATGCTCGAGAGGGCCATCGCCCCCGCCGCCACGATCGGGTTGAGAAGACCGGAGACGGCGAGCGGTATCGCCGCGATGTTGTAGGCGAAAGCCCAGAAGAGGTTGCTCTTGATCGTCGTCAGCGTCCGGCGCGCGAGGCGGATGGCGTCGGCGGCGGCCCGTAGGTCGCCGGAGACAAGGGTCAGATCGGAAGCTTCGATCGCGACGTCGGTGCCGGTGCCGATCGCGAGGCCGAGGTCTGCCTGGGCGAGAGCGGGCGCGTCGTTGATGCCGTCGCCGGCCATGGCCACAACCTCACCCGCCTCCTGGAGGCGGCGCACCTCTGCGGCCTTCCCATCGGGGAGGACCTCGGCCAGCACACGCTCGATGCCGACCTCCGCGGCGATCCTCTCGACCGCCTCTCGCCGGTCCCCCGAGAGGAGGATGGGCGTCAAGCCGAGAGCCTTGAGGTCGGCGATGGCGGCGGCGCTCGTCGGCTTCACGGTGTCGCGCACAGCAAGCGTCGCCCGCGGCACGTCGTCCCAGCTGACGGTGATCGCCCCGTCACGGCGCGCGACCTCGACGGAATGTCGATCGACAAGGCCACGGACACCGATTCCTGGGAGATTCCGAAAGTCGGTCACGGGGGGCAGGACACCAAGCTCCTGTCTGGCTTTCGCGGCGATCGTCCGGCCGACCGGATGCTCGCTCGCCGCTTCCAGAGCTCCGGCGAGTCGGAGCACATCGGCTCGCGTCGCGCCGTTCAGGGGCGTGACCGAGACGAGCTCGAGCTTCCCCTCCGAGACGGTGCCCGTCTTGTCGAGGACGATCGTCGAGATCCTCCTGGTCTGCTCCAAAACCTCCGGCCCCTTGATCAGGATCCCCAGCTGGGCGCCGCGACCGGTTCCCACCATCAGCGCTGTCGGGGTTGCGAGTCCGAGCGCGCAGGGGCAGGCGATGATCAGCACGGCAACGGCGGCGGTGAAGGCCCGGCCGGCGTCACCGCCGAGAGCGAGCCAGCCGGCGAGGGTTCCCAGAGAGATCGCGATCACGATCGGGACGAAGACGGCCGAGACGCGATCGACGAGGCGCTGGATCGGTGCCTTTCCTGCCTGCGCCTCGGCGACGAGTCGGGCGATCTGGGCAAGCGCCGTCTCCGCCCCGACTCTCGTCGCCCTGACGGTGAGCCGGCCGTAGCTGTTGATCGTTGCGCCCGCCACCTCTGAGTCGGCGCCGACCTCGACCGGAACCGACTCGCCCGTCAGCATCGATTGATCGAGCGCCGACGCACCCTCCTCGACGATGCCGTCGGTGGCGACCTTCTCGCCGGGGCCGACGACGAAGCGGTCGCCGACTCGAAGCTCCTCGACCGGGATCAGGATCTCCTCGCCTCCTCGAAGGACGCGCGCCTCTTTCGCACCCAGCTTGAGAAGTGCGCGGATCGCCTCCCCGGAGCGGCGCCTGGCTCGCGCCTCGAAGAAGCGGCCGACGAGGATCAGCGTCGTGATCACCCCGGCGACCTCGAAGTAGGTATCGGCGGTCACCGAGGTGAGCAAGACGACTGTCGACCACGTCCAGGCTGCCAGCGTCCCCAGCGAAATCAAGGTGTCCATCGTTGCCGCCGCGTGCCGGGCGTTCAGGGCCGCGGCCTTGTGAAAAGGCCAGCCGGACCAGAAGACAACAGGAGTCGCGAGCGCCAGCGCCAGCCATTCCCACCCCCGGAAGTGGAGCGCAGGAATCATCGCGACGACGGCGAGCGGCAGGGTCAGAGTCGCTGCCACCAGCAGCCGCCGCCGCAGCGGCGCGACCGGATCGTCTGCCCGGGCGGCGGCGCTCGCAGGCGCGGCGCGGTAGCCGGCCCCTTCGACCGTTTGCAGGAGCTCTTCGAGTGCGACGCTGCCTGAGTCGTAGCTGACCGACGCCTCCTCGGTCGCATAGTTGACGGTCGCCGCCACACCCTCCAGCTTGTTCAACCTGCGCTCGATCCGGGCCGCACACGAGGCACAGGTCATCCCTTCGATCTCGAGCCGGACGTGCTCCTCGGTCGCCGTCGCAGGCATCACGCGGCCTCGTAGCCCGCCTCGTCGATTGCCGCCCGCAGCGCCTCGTCCTTCAAGCCGGTGCCTTCGACCCTGACCTCCTTCGTCTCGAGATCGACAGCGACCTCCTCGACGCCGGACACCGTCGAAAGCTCCTCGCGAATGGCTGCTTCGCAGTGCCCGCAGTGGATGCCCGGCACTCTGTAGAGAATCTCTTCCTTCATGGCACTCCTCGCCTCGACACCGCCAGTATACCCATGGAGGGTATAGGTAGACACGGAAACATGGCTATCGGTGAGGCGCACTCCTACGGGATGGGAAAGATCGGACCTACCCCCAATCTGAACGTCTGAACAGACGAACATGTTAAATGCTCCGATGGGGCATGGCACCGAGGGCAAGACCAAAGGCGCGCTCGTCGATGCCGAGACGGCGCGCCAGATCGCGGAGACGATGCAGGCGCTCGCGACGCCGAGTCGAGTCCGGATACTCGCCCGGCTGCGCGAGGGCGCCTGCTCGGTGAACGATCTGGCGGAGGCCGTGGGTATGGAGCAGTCGGCCGTCTCGCACCAGCTGCGCGTGCTGCGCCATCTGCGCCTGGTCGTCGGGGAGCGCAGCGGGCGCAACGTGCTCTACGCCCTGCACGACGAGCACGTCGGCGTCCTCCTCGAGGAGGCGACCTTCCACGTCGCCCACCTGCGCCTCGACTACGCCGACCGGGCGAGGGAGTTGAGCGCGTGAGTGCCGAACCGGTAGTGCGGGACGAGCACGGCAAAGGCCACGACCATGGCGATCGGCACGAGAGCGAAGGCCACGGCCATACGCACGGCCTCGTCGATCGCTCCATCGTCCGGTCGCGTGAAGGCGTCAAGGCGGTCTCGATCAGCCTTGCGGTACTCGGCGCAGCCTCCGCGACTCAGCTCGCTGTCTTCGTGCTTTCGGGCTCCGTCGCCCTCCTCGCCGATCTCATCCACAACTTCGGCGACGCGCTGACGGCGGTGCCGCTCGGGATCGCGTTCTTCCTTCGCAGCCTCCGCGGCGAGCGGCTCGCCGGGCTCGCCGTCGTCCTCGCCATCTTCGTCTCGGCATGCGTCGCTCTGTACGAGACGATCCTCCGCTTCATTCATCCGCAGCACCTGACGCACCTGCCCGTGCTCGCCGCTGCCGGTCTTGTCGGCTTTGTCGGCAACGAGGTCGCCGCTCAGGTGCGGCTGCGAGCCGGCAAACGCCTACACAGTGCGGCGATGACCGCCGACGGAAACCACGCCCGCATCGACGGCTTCGTCTCGCTCGGCGTCGTGGCGAGCGCGATCGTCGTCGCACTCGGCGCACCGATCGCCGATCCCGTCATCGGCCTCGTGATCACGCTCGTGATCCTCAAGATCACCTGGGGCTCCTGGCATACCGTCCGAAGGGCCGAGATCGACGTCCGCTACGTCGCCGACGAGGAGGCAGCCTCCCAGCCGCCCGACCCGAAGCCTCTACCTCAGTAGCTTCGCTCGAATTGCCGCCGTGAGCTCTTCCGGCGAGAATGACCCCTCGAACTTGGCTCTGATCCTTCCGTCCCGGTCGACGAGGAAGGTGAAGGGCGCGGTCGGGATCCTCCACTGGCGTGCGTAGCGGTTGAGGCCGCGGGAAGGATCATTGCCGCGGAAAGGCTCGACGTGGATGAAGCGGACTCCGCCGCCGGCGAATCTGCGGCGGCCGGCATCGACGACGTCGACGATCGGACCGCAGGCGCGGTTGAGGCAGAGCTTGGGGATCGCGAAGACGACGACGAACGGTCGCCGCGCAGCAAGGGAGCCCCCGATCGAGTAGGTGAGAAGCGCACGGTCCGGCGGCGCGTGGGTCGTGATCGCGGCGAGGTCCCCCAGGCTCGACGCGAACGTCGGGTTCGCCGTCGCGGGCGCGTGCGCGCCGACCGGTAGCGACGTGCTGTGTCCTTTGACGACGATCTTCGCGAGGGCATGGATCGCCGCTTCTCCGAGGGGCCGGACGAGAAGCCAGTAGCGGCCTTCGCGGACGAGCCGAACGTGGGTGACGTACAGGTGCGTCGTACCGAGGGCAGCGGCTCGAGCGCCGGGAACCGTGACCGATTCGTAGGTCGCCCTTGCCTGGACCACCGGGCGCGAGGAGAGGCTCGAGGCGAGCCAGACCCGCGCGTGCGGGCGAACGACGGCCTGGCCATTCGCACGCAGAAGGAGGAACGAGAGGCGAACAGTCCCGGCTGCGTAGTCGCCGGTGCCGAAGACGAGCGAGCCTCTCGTGCCGGCGCCGCTTGCGAGCCGGCCCAGCGAGCCGGCCTGCCCGGAGGTGCCGCAGCTTGTCAGGAGGCCGAGGCAGGAGGCGAGAACGGCAAGCGTCGAGAAGCGCGTTAGCCGAGGCAGAGGGCGCGTGAGACCCTCCAGGACGCTCTTTAGCCGAACGTGAGTGGCCGCCGTGCGCTCGTCCGGACGACCCTGAGCGCGAGGAGGGCCACCCCGGCCAGGATGGAGACATCGGCGAGGTTGAACACCGGGAGAAAATGCACCCCGACGAAGTCGGTGACGTGCCCCGCTCGAAGCACCTCCACCAGGTTCACGAGGCTGCCGCCCACGACGAGTCCGAGCGCCGCCCAGCGAGCCCGCTCGGTCGGCTTCAGGACGAAGTAGGCGACCGCGAGGAGGATGACGGCAGTTTTGCCGCCGGCGACGAGCCACGACTGCTCGCCTAGGACGCCCAAAGCGATCCCCCGGTTGTCGGTGTGACTGAGCCAGATCGGGCCGAGCGCCTCGAACCGAGCCCCGGCACTGAGTCGGGCGGCCACCAGGTGCTTCGAGAGCTGGTCGACGAGGACGGCGAGTGAGGCGACGACCCCGAGCCCTGCCCATTGCTTCGCGCCCGGCCGCGAGGAAGCAAACGGATGAGGCACAATCGCAAGTCTAGCCAGGTCGTCAGACCTGCCCTTCACCGCGGTCTACATCCGCCCGCGCAGAGCGAGGATGTCGTCTGCGTAGTCCTGACTCTTGTGGAAGACGCCCCGTATTCGGACCGACGCCGGCCCCTGGTAGTAGGCGGCGAGGGCGAGGCGTTCGTCGCCTCCGAAGAGAGTGAGCAGATGGTCGAGGTAGGCGACGCCGACGTGGACGTTGCCGTCGATCGCCTGAGGGACGCGTTGGCCGAGAAGCACGGTCTCCACGAAGCTCCAGGTCGACGGCAGCACCTGCATCACTCCGACAGCGCCCGCGGCTGAGACGAGCCCCTCGCGATATCCCGACTCCATCCAGGCCAGCCCCCGAACGAGCGAGCGGTCCAGGCCGTAGGCGCTCGCCCAACGGTCGATCGCAGCCAGCACCTCTGAGTGAGTGGAAGGAGGGCCTCGCAGGGCTGCTCTCACGCGTAGCGTCGTCCCGGTCAGAAGGATTCGCGCCGGGTCGAGGACGTTGACCCGAGCCAGCCCCTCGAGACCCATACCGAACCGAGTGCCGATCGCCGTGAGCGTGTCGCCGGGACGAACCTTGTACGGGAGGTAGCGCGAGGCTCCGGGTGCCTCGCTCTTCGGCACCCGAAGGATCTCCCCGACGAGGAGGCGCTCATCCTGCCTGCGGCCGTTGGCGCACGCGAGCGCCGTCACGCTCATCCCGTACCGGCTCGCGATCCCTGTCTGCCGGATCGAGATCGTTCGCAGTGGCAAGGGCGCGGACCGTCGTCTTGAAGTGTCTGGCGAGGGCGCCGAGCGTGTCGCCGGCGACGACGACATAGGCGCCGGTCGCCGGCGCCCCTGCTTGCGGGATGCGAAGGACGGCACCGGCGAGAACGAACCTCGACGGGTCGAGACGATTCAGCCGCGCGAGAGCTGCGACGGTCGTTCCGTGGCTCGCGGCGATCGAGGTCAACGTCTCGCCCCCTCGCACGGTGTGACTGAGGGCTGCGGCCGTCGCCGGCACGACCAGCGCGCCGAGCACAGCGGCAGCAACAGTTTTCAAGGAGGAACCCGCCTCGGTCGTAGGCCCTCCGTCTTCGCGCTGGCCCGCGAAGAGTCCTGCCCGGAGCCCTCAGCCCCCCACGATCTCGCGGAAGGCGGGGTCGTCGCGCATCGAGTCGAAGTCGGTGTCGCTAGCCGCCCACTCCCGCACCTTCGCCGGCTCGAGCTCGACGGCGCGGCGCAGTGCCGCGAGCGCCTCGTCCCGGCGGCCGGTCTGGGCGTGGAAGCAGGCGAGGTTGAAATGGCCTTGCCAAAGGTCGGGATTGGCCGCCACCGCTTCCTCGATCTCCTTCCGGCCCTCCTCCTCGCGCCCCGCCTTCAGGTGGCCGAAGCCGGCGAAGATCGACTCCCACGGCGAGGGCGTGAACAGCTCGCCGCGCTTCGCGCCCACGGCGAGGACTGCGGTTCCCGCCTCGCGCGCCACCGCTCCGCGCCGGGTGCCCGGACGGACGTAGACGAACGTTCCCGCGGGCGCGTCGACCTCGTCGGCGTCGAGCGTGAAGGTCGCGCGGCCGCGGAGGACGACGTAGACCTCGTCGTGACCCTCCTGCTCGGCGTGCTCCTCCACGACGCGCGACCCTTCGGCCTCCGCCGTGTAGGCGTTGATGCCGAAGGCTCGGATGTCGAAGCGGCGGCGGACGGGCCGCCACGTCAGCCCCTCGTCGTCGACGGGGAACGACTCGAGCTCGTCGAGGCGCGCGATCTCGTATCCCTCAGGCATTCGCCCTCCTCAGCTCGTCGAGGACGACCGGGTCGACCGACTCGACGCCGTCGACCCGCTCCTCGAGATTCTCCTTCCCGGCCCAGGCGGGCAGGGCCTCCGAGAGCGCGCGGTCGTAGCCCAGGGCCGCCAGCCGCTCCCGCAGCTCGCGCTCGAGCTCCGCATCCACGTCGACCCACTGCTCCCGCGGCGTTCGCCCGAAGAGGCGGTCGTGGATCCGGTAGATCCGCTCGAGCTCCTCGATCGGACGCTCGTGCTCGTCCACCCGCAGGTCGACGAGCACGTCGGAGAGGCCCGCGTAGCCGGCGTCCCGCTCCACCACGAGCAGGCTCGCGGACTGCTGGCCCCGCCGGTCTCCTCCCGCCTCCTGGGCGGCGGCGAGGCAGCGCAGCAGGCGTTCCGCGAACGGGTCGCCGACGGTCTCCTCGAAGGTCTGCGCGAGTGCGTCCACGGTCTCGCCGGAGACGAGGATGTTGCCCTGCGCGGCGTAGCAGCGGCCGGTGCGCCCGCCCGCCCATTCGTGGCACTCGCCGCCCGTGAAGCTCTCGGCCCGGCCCTCCGCGTCGACGACGCCGAGCTGGCGCTGCTCCCGCCCCTCGTCGGCTTCCGTCAGCTGTCGCACGACCTCCTGGGCGCTGCGCCCACCGCGCAGGAGCGCGAGCCCGTCCGGCCCGTAGCGCGGGTTCGCGTAGGACTGCGTCGCGACGGCTCCGACGTGCGGCTCCGCCCACGGCACGACGGAGCCGACGGCGAGGAACTTCGACTGGACCGCGACCCCCCACTGCCGCGCGCCGAGGTCGCAGGCGACGATCGAATAGGTCGAGACGGGCGGCCCGCTACCCATACGTGAGCTCGGTCAGGTCGAGCTCGAGCAGGTCGCGCCGCTCGGGCGGTACGAGAGCGGACGCCACCTCGGGGCGCGCGAGCGCTGAGCGGATCGTCTCCGGGTTCGCGGCCCGCACGAGCACCGGGCGCCCGGCGTCGTGAGCCTCGCGGAGCGCGTCGAGATCGGAGACGTCGTCGAGGAGCAGGGCACCCTCCGGAAGCTCGAGCTCGCCCTCGACCGCGATCTCCGGCACCTTCACGCCCGTCGACCCGAGCCAGCGTTCCCTCACAGCGTGAGGCTCTCCCCCGGCTCGAGCGCGTGGACCTCGACGTCCGGCGCGAGCCGGCGCAGCTCCTCCGGCGTGCCGGTGAGGAGCGGGAAGGTGCCGTAGTGGCAGGGGATGCAGCGCTCGACGCCCAGGAGCTCGAGCGCGACCGCCGCCTCGCGGGGGCCCATCGTGAAGTGGTCGCCGATCGGCAGCACCGCGAGCTCCGGCGAGTAGATCCGGCCGATCAGCTGCATGTCGCCGAAGACGCAGGTGTCGCCGGCGAAGTAGATCGCCCGGCCGTCCTCGAGGGTGACGACGATGCCCGCGGCCTCGCCGAGGTAGTCGCCGTCGTTCGAGGAGCTCGAGTGAAACGCGTTCACGAGCGTGAACTTGACGCCGGCGCGCTCCACCGTGCCGCCCTTGTTCGGCGCCTCCGACATGTCCTCAGGAAGCCCCTGCTGCGCGAGCCAGCCGCGCAGCTCGAGGAGCGCGATCGCGGGGCAGCCGAACCGCTTGGCGAGCTCGACCGTCTCGCCGACGTGGTCGGAGTGTCCGTGCGTGAGGGCGATCACGTCGATCCGCTCCGGCTCCTTCTCCGCCTCCGGGCACTTCGGGTTCCCGAGCCAGGGATCGACGTAGACGCGCTTTCCCCCCGGCGTGTCGAGCCGGAAGGAGGCGTGTCCGAGCCAGGTGAGGACGGCGTTCGCCATCGGCGGGCAGATTAGTCGAAGCAGGAGCGTCCGAGACGGAGGCGAACCTGGCGGCGTGCAGATTCGGGTCGTGCCCCTCGCGCTCGTCCTCCTGGCCGCCTTCTTCGCCGCAGCCGGCGCCGGCGGCCTCGGCTATCTCCTGCTGCTCTGTGCGGTCCCGGCTGTGGCCTTCGCCGTGCTGGGAGCGGTGAGCAACGCGGTCGACGGAGAGGGCTCGCGCTTCCCCATCGCGATCGAGGTCGCGGCACTGGCGACCGTCGTCGCCGCGTCCGCCGCACGAACGCCGCTCCTCGCGCTCGCGTACCTCCCGCTGCAGACGCTGCAGGTTGTGCCCGCGCTTCTCGGCTCGATCTGGCGCTCGAGCTCGAAGCGGCCTGTGCCGGCGCTCGAACGCTGACCCCGCGTCGCGAAGGATCAAGTCTCGGAAGCTCGTCCTTCGCGTGCCGGAGCTCGGACTCGTTGCCGGACGACCTCGCCCGCACCGCGACGGCGGCGCTCCAGCGTCTTGCTGGCGCAGGCGCCCTGACCCCCACCACGCTTCGAGACCGGCACCCGCAGCGTCAGGGTCCGCTGGCTGGTGCCGGCCAACCTCCGAAGACGGCGGCTCTGCTTCTGCGTCGCCGCCGCCGACCCGACCGGCAACCGGAGCACACCCGCGTACGCCCCGTTTCTGCAGATGAGCTAGTGCGGCGTCTCCCAACGTTTCGCTCGAAACTGAGGGTTCGCCGACGCCGCACTATTCCGACCGCTCTGCGGCCGGCGGCCGCGAAGCGGCCGAGTAGTGCGGCCTCCACCTGCCCTTCGTTTCCGGTCGAAGGT
>JBBRYP010000069.1:0-21771 GCA_038237515.1 Gaiellales bacterium | reverse complement strand
GTGGCTTCTTCATCCGAGATTCCTCCTTCGCCGTGATTCCCTCGGTGCCCACCGGCGCCAAGGAGCCGGAGACGCCATTGTCGTCGCCGCCGCCGGTGCAGTCAACGGCAAACCGGCGCCTGAGCGAGCTAGCGCCTCACTGATCGCCGGTGAGCAGGCCGGGGAAGACGTACCCGGGGCCGTTCCCGAACGGCAGCAGCTGGACGAAGAAGGAGTTCCGGCCGGCCGGGAGCGGGTTCTCGAAGACCACGCGCGTCGAGAACGACTGGTGCGCCTGCTGCGGGGGGTTGCACGCCCATTCGGCCGTGCGCTTGGGGGAGTTCCAGTTGTCCCCGCCGACGGGCGCGCACGTCGCCGGGGTCGATCCCTGCGTGCTGGACATCGCCGGCAGGTTGTCCGGGGCGATCACCCGCACCGTCTGGTACGGGACGTTGCAGACGGACGAGAGGTTGTACTCGGACCCGCTCTGCCCGTGGACGCCGGTAACCTGGCAGTACGGAAGCTGGAGCTCGTCGGCCACCTGCAGGTCGACCGACTCGTCGAAGGCCCAGAGGCACGCCGAACGGTAGAGGGTCGCGAGCGGCGGCAGCTTCGTGCCCGCCCCCGCGTAGTCGTGGAGCGCGAGCCCCATCTGCTTCGGGTTGCTCCGGCAATGGGTCTTGGTTGCGATGTCGCGGGTCTGCTGGACGCCCGGGAAGAGCAGGCTCTGCAGGACGAGCGGCTTCGACAGGGCGAGCGGCGCCGACCCGGTCAGCTGGATCTGGACACCAGCCGCGCCGGAGCGCGCGGCACGGTCGGTGCGCGCCAAGCTGCCGTTGATCGTCAGCACGGTGAGCGCGTACGCGTTCTTGAGGGCGCGCAGGTAGGCCACGACACGGACGGTCGCGCCGAGCGAGCGCACGTTCGTCACCTTCAGCTTCGGCTGCTCGACCGGTCCGCCCGCCTTCGCCTTGACGACGGAGTACGCGAGGTTCACGTCGCCGGCTCTGGGAACCGGCAAGGAGATCGACGCCGGCTTCGGCTTCACCGCGGCGGCCGCGCCCGCCATGGTGACGAGGGCAGCCACCCCCGCTGCGACGACGACCCTCTTCACAGGCTCTGACGATAGCGGGACCGTCTACACCTCGTTTCCATAGCCCTCCGCGAGAAACGCCGCCGCGCCTGCCGCGAACTCCGCTTCGGGCGGGACGAACCAGCCGAGCGAGTCCGCGAGCCGGTCGATCAGGTTGAAGTACGAGCAGACGTAGAGGGAGTCGCGGATCGCGTCGTCCGGGACGCCCGCCGCCCGCACGCGCGCGACGGCCGCGGGGCCGACGGCAGCGGGTCGGAGCGTCACCTCGCGGAGGAAGCGGAGGGTCTCGCGGAGGCCCTCCCCGATCGGCGCCCTGTCGAGGTCGGCGAAGACCGCTGCGACGAGCTCCTCCCCGAGCGCTTCCGACGCGACCGCGCGGTGTGACCCCGTTCAGAAGGGGCACTGGTTCTGCGCCGAGACGAAGGCGGCGAAGAGCTCGCGCTCACCCACGCTCCACTCGGAGGGCCCGCGCATGACCTGCTGGAGGCAGGCCGAGAACGGCCGGCCCCAGAGCTCGGGGCGGTAGGCGATCGTCCGGACGACGTCAAGCGGACGCTCCGTCGGCGTGTCGGCGATCACCTGCAGGCGCACGCGCCGAGCCTATAGCAGGTACCCGCGCTCGAGGAACTTCGCCTCGTGCTCGAGGAGGCGCTCGCGGCCGATCAGCTCAGCGATCGGCGTGAACGCGAACGAGTCGGCGAGCCGCGTGATCAGGTTGAAGCCGAAGGCCACGTAGAGGGCATCGCGAATCGCCTCGTCTGAGATGCCGGCGGCGCGGACGCGCTCGGCGTCCGCGGGTCCAACGGGCGCCGGCTCGAGCGTGACCTTTCGCAGGAAGCGGAGCGTCTCCCTGAGGCCCTCGCCGATCGGCGCGGTCTCGAAGTCGCGCAGGATCGCGTCGACGAACTCCGCAGATCCGAGCGCTACGGTCGCGACCGCGCCGTGGGACTCAGTTCAGAAGGGGCACTGGTTCTGCGCCGAAACGAAGGCGGCGAAGAGCTCGCGCTCACCCACGCTCCACTCGGACGCGCCCCGCATCACGAGCTCCAGCGCTTCCGAGAACGGCCGCCCGAACAGCTCCTGGCGGTACATCAGCATCCGCGCGACGTCCGACATGAAGCCGTTCTCCTCGACGGCACGCTCGATCTCTGCCAGCACCTCCGGCGGGTGACCGTCGTGCAGGACGGCGAGGCGGGACATCAGCTCCCCTCGAGCGCTGCGAGCCCCGCGGCGAGGCGCGCGCGGGCGGCTCCGAGGGCGGCGGCGAGCGTGGCCTCGAAGATCGCGTCCTCCGAGTATCCGGCCTCCTCGAGCCCCTCGATGTCGGCGTCGACGACCTTGTACGCGTGCCGGGCGACCTTCTCGACGTAGGGGACGAGGTCACCCGGAACGTCGCTCGCGATCTCGCCTTCCGGGCCGGCGAGCCGCGCAGCGTGCGCCTCGATCGCCCGCCGGATCGCCGCGTCGAGGTGACCCGGGGTCTCTAGCACCGCCCGCGCCATCCGTTCCGCCGCCTCCGCGTGTGGGTCCGCGGGCTGCACGTCAGCTCGTCACCGCGGTCGAGACCTTCGGGGTCGCGCTGCGGCGGCGCGCGATCACGTAGCGGCCGCCGTCGAGCGTCAGCTCGAGCGTCTGGGCGAAGGGCTGCTGCTTCCCCTGCTGCTCGATCATCGCCGCAGAGCGGTCGTAGGTGACGAACCGCATCGTCCCGTGGACCGTGCAGACGATCACCGGCGGCCCCTGCGTCTCCGACACCTCGAGGGCGAGGCGCACCGTGTCGACGCGGTAGACCGGCACGGCGCCGTGACGGGCGGCCGACTCCGCCCGGAGATCGGCGACGACATCGCGGGCGATCCGCTCCGCCATCCGGCGATCGATCTGCGAGGCGACGCGCTTCGAGTGGACGACTGTTACGGCGAGGTCGGCCGGGGTGCCGGCCGGCCCGTTCTCGGCGCCGGCACTAGGGCGCGAGGGGATGCCGGCGAGGACGAGGAGCCCCGCGACGGCAACCGCGCCTGCGAGCCCCGCGCCGAGGCGCGCCGGCCCGCGGAGCGCGTCGCGCGCACGCTGGGACGCGCGCGAGCCCCAGCCGTGGACGGAGACGAGCCTGGGGAGCAGCACGCGTGCGGCGCAAACGATCGTCAGCGCGCCGAGGACCGCGACCTTCGTCGCGAACTCGGTGCGCATGGGCGCGCTGAGGAGCGAGGCGAGGAGGCCGATCGCGACCGCGTAGGCAACGCGGGCGCGAGGTCCCTTCGGGATGGTCTTCGGGTCCGTGATCATGAAGAACAGGAAGATCAGGATCTCGGGCGAGGACACGAGCACCCACCAGAAGTAGGTGCCCGTGATCGGCCCGAGGTGCCAGCGCGCGGTCATCGCGTGACCGCTCGCGGCGAGCACGCCGATCCCGGCTGCGAGGGAGAGCCAGAAAGCGATCGCGATCCAGATCAGCTTCAGCCGGACGAGGATCGCGAGCCCGCCGAGGACGATCAGCGCGAGCGCGATGCCCATCCACGGGCCCATGGGCGCCCACCAGAAGTCGAGCGGGTCGGCCCGCTTCGACCCGAGCACGAGGAAGCAAAGGACGAGGCCGAAGTTCGACGGGTTGAAGACGTGCCCGCCGCCGAGCTGGATCACGTACTTCGAGAGCAGCGAGATCGCAGCCGTGCCCGCGAAGATCCACCACCCGCGCGTGCTCCACCAGTCGCCGTGCTTCGTCGCCGGGACGCGCAGGATGAACGCGACCCCGTTCCCGGTCAGGAGCGCGCTCGCCGGCCACATGATCACCTTCTGCCGCCAGAACGCGATCGCGACCTCGAGCACGCCGCACGTGCCGACCGCGATCAGGATCTGCGCGATCGAGAGCCTGAAATCAAAGGCGACCTGGCCGAGGATCTGCAGGGAGACGATCACCGCGGCGAGGTGGAGGCGCGGGTCGCGGAGCGTCGGCAGCAGGACGGGATAGGGCCTCCCGCGGATCGTCAGCACCCGCTTTCTCGGCGTACGCTCCGGCGCGCGCCTGCGACGGAGGTACGCGAGCAGGAACCCGGCGGCGGCGAGCGCGGCGAAGATGCCGACCAGCACCGGCTCGAGCCAGCCCCGCCCGCCGCGCGACTCGACCGCCAGCGCCTCGCCGAGCGCGATCCGCGCCTGCTTCAGCTCCGCCGGAGAGGCCTTCGGCTCGACGAGCGTGAAGACCGTGTCGACCTTCGGGAGGTTCCTCGTGAGCGTCTGCCTGATGCCGCTCGGCCAGACGAGGTCGAGGCGCGTCACCCGCGTCGCGGAGCCGAGGCCGAAGTGCGCGACCTTGTCGCTGCCGGAGTTCGTGCTCGTGGAGCCGCAGAGGATCTCGCGGAGCTGCTTCCCGGTCGGTGCCGTCAGGACGATCCGCGTGCCGCAGCCGTCGCGGTTCGAGTTCGTCCCGACCGTTCGGAGCTCGAGCCAGTGCGCCCTGCCCGGAGTGACGTTGCGGAGGAGGTGGACGCTTCCTTCCTGGTCGACCGAGAGGATGTCCATGCGGCCGTCGCGGTCGTAGTCGGCGGTCGGCGCGCCCCGGGTCTGGCCGGCGTCGTCGGCACCGCTCGGCGTCGACAGGTCGTAGAAGCCGCCGTGCCCGTCGTTGACGAAGAGCTGGTTCCGTTGCGGCGTCGTGTCCGAGGAGAGGTAGCCCGCGAGGTAGCCCGCGGCGACGTACAGATCCTCCCAGCCGTCGTCGTTGAAGTCCCGGAACTCCGGGCCCCAGGTGAGGCTCCGGCGGCCCACGACCTCGAGCGGGTGCTGGACGCCCGCCGCCTCGGCCACGTCGGTGAACGTTCCGTCGGGGTCGTTGCGGAGCAGGCGGTTCCCACCCCAGTTCGAGATCGCGATGTCGAGGCGGAGGTCGCGGTTGTAGTCGCCGATCCCGAGCCCCATCGAGTTCATCGAGAAAGAGGTGCCAGAGTCGATCGAGACGTCGGTGAACCGCCACGCGCCGTCGGGTCCTGGCCCGTCGTTGCGCCATAGGTGGTTGTGGTCGGGGTTCTTCCCGAGGAAGTCGTTCGCGAGGTAGATGTCCTGCCGGCCGTCGCCGTTGTAGTCGAACCACGAGGCGACGAAGCCCGCGCCGCGGGTGGAGCCGTCGCTGGAGATCGCGGGGTCGTGCTCGAGCCAGGAGGTCACGTCCGTGAAGGTCCCGTCCCCGTTGTTGTGGTAGAGCCGGTCAGGGTCGTACGTGACGGCGAAGCGGTCGTCCTTCGTCGGGGCGCAGCGGGTGTGGTTCGCCACGTAGAGGTCGAGGTTGCCGTCGTTGTCGAAGTCGCCCCACGACGCGCTCATCCCCATGTAGTCGCCGCCGATCCCGGCGGCTGGCGCGACGTCGACGAAATGGCCGGTGCCATCGTTGCGAAAGAGCTTCGGCGGCCCGTCGCCGACGACGATCAGGTCCTCGTCGCCGTCGTTGTCGTAGTCGGCGAAGCTCGCCCCGAGCGCCAACCCGACGTGCGCGAGGCCGCGGGCTGCGGCCGCCTCCCTGAAGTGCCCCTTGCCGTCGGAGAGCCACAGCTGCGCCGGCTTGCCGATCCGCGTGAGGAAGAAGTCGAGGTTGCCGTCGCCGTTCACGTCGGCCCAGGCGGCGCCGCTCGCCCACCGCCCGCACGTCGCCGCCGGCAGCACGGCCCTCGCGAGCCCCGCTTCCCCCGTCACGTCGGCGAAGACGGGCACCGCCGTCCTCGGCTTCGTGACGACGAAGTCGAGCGGCTTGCCCACCTGCGCGCCGCCGATCGACGCCGCCACGCGGTAGCGACCGGGACCGCGGAACCACTGGGCAGGCACCACGCTCGCCTCGATCTCCGTGTCGGCGCCGGGCGGCACGACGACGCTCTTGCCGACGAACCGCACCGAGCGCCCGCCGGCAGGGGCGATCGCGAAGACCACGTTGCCGGTGACCGGGGCGCTCGTCGCGGCGACGCGGGCCGTGAACGAGAACGGCGCGCCGAGCGGGACACGGGTCGCCCCGGTCGGACGCAGCGCGACGTCGACGGAGGCGTGCGACCGTGCTCCGGCCTGACCGCAGACGAACAGGGTCGCCAGGGCGGCGACGGCGATCGGCGAGATCTTCATACGTTCGCGCTCAATGATGGCGCTAGAGCGAGCGGGCCGCAAACTGCGTCTGCCGCGTCTGCCGCGCCGGCCTACGAGGTTCAGCCACGACCGTGGGTCGGCGTGAAGCGCAGGCTGAAGCGCGGGTGCCGGATGAGCCAGCGCTGGATCGACGCGTCTTGTGTGCGACCCGACCTCCGGCGCCGAAACGCCAACGCCCCGAGAACGACGCGGCGATCTCGGCCATCACCGCGGTCTGGCGCCTTCGCACCGACGGGATGCTCGGCACCGACGCCTCCTGCGACGCCGATCTCGGCGCGTGCTCCTATCGCGACACGTGGTACCCGTTCATCGAGACGCCGCCGTTTCCGGAGTACCCGTCGGCTCAGACGACGATCGCAGGCGCCGGCGCAAGGGCTCCTGACCTGCTTCTTCCCGAAGGTGAACGCGTCGCTCGACCAGTTCGCCGACCAAGCAACTGTCGAGCGCGTCTACGCAGGCGTCGACTTCCCGCAGGACGGCGAGCTTGGACTCACTTTGGGTCGAGCAGTCGCCGGCGTCTACGTCACACGTGCACGGACCGACGGGTAGCGCTCGCTAGCGCGGCGTCTCCCAACGTTTCGCTCGAAACTGAGGGTTCGCCGACGCCGCACTATTCCGACCGCTCTGCGGCCGGCGGCCGCGAAGCGGCCGAGTAGTGCGGCCTCCACCTGCCCTTCGTTTCCGGTCGAAGGTTATGAGAGGCCGCACTAGGAGCGTGGGTCGGCCACGTGAAGTCGTCGATCAGCAGGCTGATCGAGACGCTCGCGTAAACCGACCAGGGGCCGGGCCCGTCGATCCAGCCCGAGACCGTCGTCCCCCCCGAGAAGATCGAGACGTCGATCTCCCAGCCGGCCTCGTAGTCGGCGTGGACGTGAAACGGGTCGAAGTGGATGATCGCGTCGAAGCGGAGGAAGCCGCGCGCGCTGATCACGTCGAGGTCGATGCCGACCTCGACGTCGGCGCCGGCCTGGAACGAGTTGGAGGTGATGGCGAGGTAGCCGCTCGCGCGGAAGCTGAGCGGGCACGGGATGTCGAGTGCGAGCGCGAGCCGCTGCTGGGGCGGGATCGACGCCGGCTCGGGCCTGAACCCCGGATAGAAGCCGCCGACGGCGAAGACGACGTAGGACGGGCTGCCCCAGCCGAGCCGAACGGTTGCGCTTCCGGTGACGCGGAAGACCGTGAGCGCGTGCGAGTCGACGAGGACCGCGTCGAGGGCGATCTGCTTGCGGCCCGGGTCGAGCTCCCCGGCGACGTCGAGCCGCAGCTGGAGGACTGGCGGAAGCTGAACCGCGGCGCGACCGACGATGACGACGAGCGGGTCGGGCAGCTGGAGCAGGAGCCCGAGGTCGAAACGAACGATCGACGTGACGCCGATGTCGAGGGACGTGACCGTGAACGTTGTCCCGACGACGAATTGCCCGGGCTCACGGCGGAAGATCGCGCCGAGCGCCGCGAGCAGGCGGCCGGCACCCTTGACCGGGTCGTCCGGGAAGAGGGCGTCGAGCGCGCTCCCGTCGGCGAGCCGCGCGTGGAGCGCATCGGTGTCGATCCTCCGGTTCACGCCCACGACTCCGCCGACGCCGCTCAGCGCAAATCCGAACGAGAGCTGGATCGGGGGCGTGAGGTGCACGCCCAGCACGACGACGATCGACGGCGTTCCACCCTCGACGTCGAGCCGGGCGAAGCCGACCACCTGGGCGGGCCCGAGCCGAATCCCGAGCGACCCGGCGCCGCCATCCCGCACAAGCGTCCCGCCTCCCGAGAGCGGTCCGGCATCGAGCCCGAGGCCGCCACCGGCAGGAGGCAGGATCCCGAGCACCGTCGTCGCGCCGCCCGCTGTCACGGAGGCCGCCGGACAGTCCACGGCGACCGTGGCGGGTCCGAGCGTCGTCGACGGGTGCCAGCCGTCGACCGGGAATGCGAGTCCGCTCAGAGCATCGGTGAACGCGGGGATCGGGGGGAGGGCGTCGCGCACCCGTTCGAGGACCTGCGCGCGATGGGCCGCCGGCCAGTCCTTCACCGCCTGGAGGTCGGCCGCGGCCGCCGCGCCGGCCTCAATCCGGTCGAGCACAGGCAGGAGCCCGGGATCGAGCAGTTGGGCCAGTTGCCTGGCCAGTTCGTTACCCACCCGGCTAGCCTCTCCGACCCCCCGGCGAGGAGCCTGTCGGACGGTTGAGCACTTCTAACCGAATCGCGGGGGAAGGTCAACATGCTCCCGCGCGAGGCTCGCGACAGGTGGCGGGGGGGCCGCACTTTGCCTCGTCCTTCGTGCGACGCAACGGCATTCTCAGCGGATGTCAAATGCGTTTCGCCAACCGAATCGCCAATCTCTCAGTGACGCGTTTCGCTGATGCTGGTTGAGTGCATCAGCGGCCCGCCAGCTGGAGATCCGGCGCCCGCCCTCGCCGCAGTTGCCTACAGCGGCAACGAGCGAGCCGCGTGCCTCGCGAGGTCGATCAGCGGCTGCGTCGCCACGAGCGAGCCGATGCTGACGACGACGCAGGCGGCCACCGACGCCTGCAGCAGCCCCTCGCGCGGTGGCGACCCGCCGGCGGGCGCGAGCGCCAGCGTAGGCGACGAGCGCATGTACAGCGCCCGGATCACCGCCAGGTAGTAGTAGACGCTGAGGGCCGTCGCGGCGACGCCGACGATCAGGAGCCACGTCCAGCCGTGGTCGTAGATCGCGGAGAAGACGTAGAACTTGCCGATGAAGAGGCCGAGCGGCGGGAAGCCGATGAAGCCGTACATGAAGATCGCGAGCGAGGCGCCGAGGAACGGCCGCTCCCAGCCCATGCCGGCGAGGTTGTCTAGGGTCACCGCCTGCCCGAGCTCGCGCTCGCGCGCCGCGACGACGGCGAAGGCGCCGAGCGACATGGCGCAGTAGGGGACCAGGTAGTAGAGGAGCGCGCGGGCGCCGAGCGCGCTGTTCGCGGCGACCGCGATCAGCATGAACCCGGCGTGCGAGACCGACGAGTACGCGAGCAGCCGCTTGACGTTCCGCTGGACGAGCGCCGCCAGGTTGCCGATCGCGAGCGAGGCGCAGGCTATGACAGCGATCGCAACCGTCCAGAGCCGCTGCTCCTGCGGGAAGGCGCTCGTCAGCACGCGCAGGCTCAGCAGCAGGGCGGCGACCTTCGTGGCCGCCGACATGAAGGCCGTCACCGGGGTCGGCGCGCCCTCGTACACGTCCGGCGTCCACATGTGGAACGGCGCCGCGGAGGACTTGAAGCCGAGACCGGCGAGGATCATCGCGAGGCCGATGAGCAGCAGGACGTCGTGGCGGAGGCCCTGGGCCCCCACCACGCCGGCGATCCGCTCGAACGCGAGCTGGCCGGTCGCGCCGTACACGAGCGCCGAGCCGAAGAGCAGGAAGGCGGAGCCGAAGCTGCCGACGATCAGGTACTTGAGCCCTGCCTCCAGCGAGCGCTCCCGCTCGACCTCGACCGCGCAGAGGATGTAGAGGCAGATCGAGAACCACTCGAGCGCGAGGAACAGCGTCATCAGGTTGTTGGCCGAGACGAGGAACGCCATCCCGCCGCCGGCGGCCGCGAGCAGGGCGTAGTACTCGCCGACGTGCTCCTTCCCGCCGCGCTCCCCGTACGAGATGCCGACCGCGAGGAACCCGGAGCCGGCGAGGATCATCTGCGCGAGCGCGGCGAACCGGTCGCGGCGGATTGCGTCGGCGATCGCGCCGTGCCCGTGGAGCGTGTAGCCGTAGACGAGCGCGGCGGCGACGAGGGCGCCCGCGAACCCGGCGGCGCAGACGGCGGCCGCGAAGGGCCTCCGCACGCGCGCCGGGACGAGGACGGCCGACAGCAGCGCGATCCCCGAAGCTGCGAGGAGCGCGAGCACCGGCGAGAGCGCGAACCAGTCGACCGCCGGGGTGCGGATGCTCGCGATCATCGGCGAGAGAGCCCCAGCGCCGGAGCCCGTCGCGCGCCGCCGCCGAACGAGTGGTCGGAGATCGAGGCGGGCCAGACCGAGAGCGCGAGCAGGCAGGCGACGAGCGGCACGACGATCCCGAGCTCCGCCGGGCGGAGGTCGCGCGCCTCCTCGGGGACGCTCGTCCCGCGGTCGCGGTGGAGAACCCCCGAGATCAACCGCAGCATGTACATCGCGGCGAGGACGATGGCGACCGCGCCGATCACGGCCCAGATCCAGCCGGCCACGAAGACGCCGCTCAGGATCAGGAACTCCCCGGCGAACGCCGTCGAGCCCGGGACGGCGAGGGCGATGATCCCGATCGTCATCAGCACGGTCGCGAGCGCCGGCCTCCCCTTCGCCATCCCGCCGAGCCGGACGAACTCGCCCGTGCTCGTGTGGCGCTCGATCGCTCCGGCGAGCATGAACAGCGTCACCGAGATGAGGCCGTGGTTGACCATCTGCAGGACTGCGCCGGAGAAGCCGGCAAGGTTCGTCGCGAAGAGCCCGAACGTGATCAGGCCCATCTGCGCGAGGCTCGAGTAGGCGATCACCCCCCGCACGTCGGGGGAGCGGAAGGCGAGGAGCGATCCGTAGACGAGGCCGATCGCGGCGAGCACGAGGATCGGGACTCGCAGGTCGTGTGCCGGCTGCGGGAAGCGGGAGATCGCGATGCGCAGGAAGCCGTAGGCGGCGATCTTCGAGACGACGCCGGAGAGGACGCCGGCGACCTCGGCCGGCGCCTCGCGATACGCGTCAGGCAGCCAGCCGTGGAGGGGGAAGAGGGGTGCCTTCACGGCGAAGGCGGCGGCGAACCCCAGGAAGATCCAGGTGCTCGAGCTCGGGCTGCCGTCGATCAGGTCGAACGTGCCCTGCGAGATCCCGAGCACGACGATCGAGGCGAGCATCAGCAGCGACCCGGCCATCGTGTAGACGACGAACTTGATCGTCGCGCCCGCCCGCCCCGCACCGCCCCAGACGCCGATCAGGACGTAGAGCGGGATCAGCATCGCCTCCCAGTAGACGTAGAAGAGCAGCAGGTCCTGGGCGACGAAGGCTCCGACGACGGCACCCGTCAGGAAGAGCATCAGCCCGAAGTACGCGCGCGGCCGCTCGCGCCCCGACCGCAGGGCGTAGGCGACCGCGGCGGCCATCGCGACGACCGTCAGCCCCACGAGCCACAGCGAGTAGCCGAACATCCCCACGTGGTAGGAGACGTGCAGGTCGCTGAACCAGCTCGCGCGCTGCTCGAAGCCGAGGCCGAAGCCGCCGAAGTCGAAGCGGACGACGGCGACGATCCAGAATGCGACCTCCGCGAGCGAGACGAGGAGCGCGAAAGCGCCTGTCGTGAGCCGGCGCATCGGCACGAGCCAGATCACGACGGCCCCGGCGACCGGCAGGAAGGTGAGGATCGTCGGGAGCCAGGGGTTCACGGGTGCGCTGTCCGGTGAGTGCGGTGATGATCCTGGCGAGCGAAAGGCAAGCTGGGCAAGGACGCAGGGAGCGTCGATATGCGGGCATATCGGCGCGACCGAGGACGCAGATCCAGCGCCGCTTTGCAGCCGCCAGGGCACGCCGCATTCGCCGGACGGTGCACTCAGCGCACCGAGACGAAGACGACGATGAGGACGGCGAGGCTCGCCGCGAGCGCGAAGACGTAGGTGCGGACGAGTCCCGTCTGCGCGGCGGTCACCCGCCCGGCGAGCCGGCGGGAGCCGCCGGCGACGCCTGTGATCGAGCCGGCGACGAGCGGCCGCTCGATCAGGACGTTCCAGCCGCGGGCCAGCGCCACCGCGGGGTTGTAGAAGGCGAGGTCGTAGGCGCGGTCGAAGTAGAGCTTGTTCTCGAGCAGGGCCCGCAGCCGCGGCGCCGACGGAGCCTCCATCAGCTTCCGCGAGTAGATCCCCCAGGCGATGAAGACCCCGAAGAGCCCGAACGCGACCGCGAGCACGCTCGACGCCGTCTCCTGCCAACCAGTCGCGTCGACGAGCGGTCGTGCGACCGGGTCGAGCCAGTCGGAGACCGGCGTCCAGAGGCCGGCGAACTGGAGGAAGCCGCCGACGAGTGAGAGCAGCGCGAGGACGGCGACGGTGGAGGTCATCGAGAACGGACCCTCGCCCACGTGGACGTGCGCGGGATGCGCGTGGGTCGAGGCAGGCTCGTCCCCTGGCTCGTTCGGCGCGAGCTCGTGCCGGTGGCCCTCCTGCCCGCCCGCGTGGGAGCCGGCCGTCAGGTGCTCCAGGACGAAGGCCGAGGGCCGACCCTCGAAGACGAGGAACACGAGCCGGAAGGTGTAGAGGCCGGTGAGGAAGGTGCCGAGCAGGCCGAGGCCCCAGAGGATGTCGCCGTACCAGCCGCGGCCGAGCGCGGCGGCGAGGATCGAGTCCTTCGAGAAGAAGCCGGCGAAGGGCGGGACGCCGACGAGCGCGAGCGCCCCCACCAGCGTCGCGAGGTACGTCTTCGGGAGCAGGCGGCGCAGCCCGCCCATCCTGCGGATGTCCTGCTCGCCCGCCAGGGCGTGGATCACGATCCCCGCCGCCATGAAGAGCAGCGCCTTGAAGAAGGCGTGCGTCATCAGGTGGAACATGCCGTTCCCGTAGGCGCCGATCCCGGCGGCGAGGAACATGTAGCCGATCTGCGACATCGTCGAGTAGGCGATCACGCGCTTGATGTCGGTCTGGACGAGGGCGATCAGCCCGGCCATCACCAGCGTCGCCGCCCCGAGCCCCGCCGCCAGGTCCTGCACCTTCGGCGCCAGCTCGAAGAGCGGGTGCGTCCGCACGATCAGGTAGACGCCGGCGGTGACCATCGTGGCGGCGTGGATGAGCGCGCTGACGGGTGTCGGGCCCTCCATCGCATCAGGGAGCCAGGTTTGGAGCGGGAGCTGCGCGGACTTCGCGACCGCTCCGCCGAGGAGGCCGAGCGCGACGAGGTTGACGAGCCAGTGGTTGCCCGACAGGTCGCTCGCGAAGACGCGCTCGAAGTCGAGCGAGCCGGTGTGCTGGATCAGGAGGAAGAACGCGAGCGCCATCGTCGCGTCGCCGAACGCGTTCATGACGAAGGCCTTCTTCGCTGCCGCGATCGCGCTCGGGCGGTCCTGCCAGAAGCCGATCAGGAGGTAGGAGGAGAGGCCGACGAGGCCCCATCCTGCGAGCAGGATCAGCAGGTTGCCGCCCTGGACGAGCAGCAGCATCGAGAAGACGAAGAGCGCCATGTAGGCGAAGTAACGGCGCTCCTCCTCGTCGCCGTCCATGTAGCCGACGGAGTAGCCGACGATCAGGGCCCCGACACCCGTGACGATCAGCATCATCATCACGCTGAGCGGGTCGACGAGGATGCGCAGCCCGAAGTGGAGGGTCCCCGTGCCCAGCCAGTCCCAGACCGTCGAGTACCGGACACGATCCTCTCGGGCTTGGCCGGTCAGAAGGGCAAAGGTGACGACGGAGGCGGCGAACGATCCGACAACGGAGGCCGTGGCCAGGTACCCGGCGCCCCGGCGCGAGATGCGCTCGCCGAGCACCGTGATCGCGAGCGCCGCGGCGAGCGGCGCCAGGAGGCAGATCCAGGAGGCGACGACCAAGCTCGGCTACCCGCGCAGCGTCGTCAGCCGGTCGACGTCGAGAACGAGGTCGCGGCGCGCCATCGCGACGATCAGGCCGAGCCCGACGACCACCTCGGAGGCGGCGACCGCCATCACCGCGAGGGCGAAGATCTGGCCGTCGGCGTGGCCGTAGTGGCGCGAGACGGCGATCAGCGCCAGATTCGCGGCGTTGAGCATGATCTCGAGCGAGAGCAGGATGATCAGAGGGCTGCGCCGCAGGAGGACGCCGAGGGTGCCGGTGCCGAACAGAAAGCCGGAGACCGCCAGGTACCACGCGACGTCCGGCCCTTTCACGCCTCCACCTCCTGGCGTGGTTCGAGCGTCCTCGAGTGGCTTCCGAGGATGACGCCGCCGACTGCGGCCACGAGCAGGACGATCGAGGTGATCTCGAAGGCGAGGAGATGGTCGGTGAGGAAGAGACGGCCGATCCCCTCCGGGCTGCCGAACGCGCTCGTCACCTCGTGCGAGGTCGAGAGCCGTCCGCCTGCCTTGATCCCGACGACGACGATGATCTCGACGAGGATCGACGCTGCCGCCCCGATCGCCCCGATCGTGTGCCAGCTCGGCCCGCCGGCCCAGGGCGCGTCGGCCTGCCCGCCGAGGTAGCCGATCACGAACAGGAACATCACCATCACGGCACCCGCGTAGACGAGCACCTGGGCGGCGGCGACGAACTCGGCGGAGAGCAGCAGGTAGAGGACGGCGAGCGCCCCCAGGTTGCCGATCAACGCGAGCGCCGAATAGAAGGGGTTGGTGAAGCTGACCACGGCGATGCCTGAGCCGAGGCAGGCGAAGACGGCGAGCACCCAGACGGCCCAGACGACGACGTTGCCGGCGCTCGCGGCGAGGATCAGGAGTGCTCCCTGTAGTAGGGGATCGGCGTGTCGTAGAGGTCGCGATCCGCGACGGGCACCCGCTTGACCGGCTCGGCTAGCAGCATGTCCTTCGTGTAGATCAGGTCGTCGCGCGAGTACTCCGAGATCTCGAACTCGTTGCCGAGCGTGATCGCGTCGAAGGGGCACGCCACCTCGCAGTAGCCGCAGAAGATGCAGCGGCTCATGTTGATCTCGTAGATCCTCGCGTAGCGCTCGCCCGCCGAGACCCGCGTCTCCGGGGTGTTCTCGGCCGCGACGACGCGGATGCAGTCGGCCGGGCAGGCGGCGGCGCAGAGCGAGCAGCCGACGCACTTCTCGAGCCCGTTCTCGTGGCGGTGGAGCCGGTGCCGGCCACGGAACCGCGGGTACAGGGGCCGCTTGTACTCCGGGTACTGCTGGGTTATCGGCTTCTTGAAGAGCTGGCGGAAGGTGACGCCGAAGCCCTTGAAGCTGTCGAGGGGTTGCGGGCTCATCTAGCGCACCAGCCCCTAGATCCAGACCACGAGGAGGGCGGTGACGAGGGCGTTCACAGTGGCGACCGGGAGGAGCACCTTCCAGCCGAAGCGCATCAGCTGGTCGTAGCGCAGGCGCGGCAGCGAGGCGCGCAGCCAGATGAAGACGAAGAGGAATGCGAGCAGCTTGAGCAGGAACCAGAGCGGGCCGAGCGGCGCGTAGGGGCCGCGGTAGCCGCCGAAGAAGAGCGTCACCGCGAGCGCCGAGAGCGTCACCACGTTGATGTACTCGGCCATCTGGAAAAGGCCCCAGCGCATGCCGCTGTACTCGGTGTGGTAGCCGGCGACGAGCTCGGTCTCCGCCTCCGGCAGGTCGAAGGGTGCCCGGCTCGTCTCCGCGATCCCCGAGATGAAGAAGACGAGCAAGCCGACGAACTGCGGGATGAAGAACCAGATCGTGGCGCCCTGCTTGTCCACGATGTCCACGAGGTTCAGCGACTGCCCCATCAGCACGACTCCCAGCACCGCGAGCGAGAGCGAGACTTCGTAGGAGACGAGCTGCGCGCAGGTGCGCATCGAGCCGAGGAGCGCGTACTTCGAGTCCGACGCCCAGCCACCGACGATGAACCCGTAGATCCCGAGCGAGCCGAGCGCGAAGATCAGGATCAGCGAGATCGGGACGTTCACCACCTCGCCGCTGACGTCCCATTTCCAGATGTGCCAGCCGGGGCCGAAGGGGATGACGCTGAAGGCGGCGAGCGCCGTGAACGCCGACACCACCGGAGCGGCGATGTAGAGGATGTCGACCGCGCTCGCCGGGAAGAAGCTCTCCTTGCGGATCAGCTTCACGAGGTCGGCGATCGGCTGCAGGAGGCCGAACGGGCCGGCCCGGTTCGGCCCGTACCGCAGCTGCATGCGGCCCAGTACCTTCCGCTCGAGCCACGTCAGGTAGGCGAAGACGCCGAGGACGAGGTTGACGACGATCGCCGCCTTGATGATGTCGATCCACCAGGGATCGGTCACTGCGAAGCCTCTGGCTCGGCATCGCCCGAAACCTTGCGACCTCCGGAGACGCGCGACACCTCGACTCCGCCTGCAAGGGCGCCGACGTGCTCGATCGCGGCTCTCACCGCACCTGCGACGAGCCGCGGGTTCACGCGCGCGCGAAGCTCGACGCTTGTGCCGTTCGAGCTCACCCGGACCGGGTCGCCGCTCGAGATCCCCCGTACCTGTGCGTCCTGCGCGGCGAGCTCGACCTCGGCCTCCGGGCGCTGAAACTGGAGCTCGGGGACGCGCTCGACGGCCGGTCCGGAGAAAAGGGGCCGGTAGCGCAGGAGCTGGAGCGGGCCGCCACCCGCGCTGCGGCGCGGAGCCGTTCCGGCGCCGGCGCTTGCCGGCACCGGTGGTCGCTCGACCAGCTCCGCCCGTTCTCCGACCGCGCCGTAGGAGACGCCGCCGTAAGCGATCGCCGATACCTCCTCGAAGACCTTCGCCGGGTACGGCGAAACCTCGACGCCGAAGCGGGCGGCCAGCTGCGCGGTCCAGGCGAGCTCGTCCGGCCCGGGCGGGATGACCGCCCGCCGCGCGCGCTGGAGCCGCCCCTCGAGATTGACGAAGGTCCCGTCGCGCTCGAGGTAGCTCGTGCCCGGGAGGACGAGGTCGACGAAGCCGCCGGACACGGACGGCCGGAACATCGTCGTGGCGATCACCGACTCCGCGCGATTCGCCAGGTCGCGGACCTGCGGGTCGGATGCCGCCTCGTCGCCCGAGATCAGCAGGACCCCGACATGCGTCGGCTGCGTGGCCCCGCCCTCGCCGGCAGCGGCCCACGCCTCGGCGACGCCGCGGCCGTTCGGCGTGGCCGGGAGGTAGAAGACGCCCGAGCCGGGCTTCCCGCCGAAGCCGAGCGTCGACGCCAGCGCGGCGAGCTGCCCGATCCCTTGTGGGCTGCCCGACCACACGACGACCGCTCGCTGCGCCTCGCGGAGTCGCGTGCCGACCTCGTCGTGATCCCGGGCGAGCGCTCGACACGCCTCCGGTGCGCCTCCCGGCGGCGCCTGGATGTCGCCGGATGGTGTAACCTCGAGCACCTCCGCGCCCGCGCGCCGCGCCCCCCGAATCCACAGATCCACGACCGGCGCGCGCTCGGCGACAGGCTGGTCGCCGACCACCACGACGATCTCGGCGGCGCCGATCGCCGAGAGCGGCGCCCGGAAGGCGTCGAGCTCCGCGAACGTCGGCTCCGGCATGACGACGGCATCCGAACCGAGACCCTGGCGCGCGAGCTTCGAGAGCGCGTACGCTTGCTCGACGGTCTCGGAGCCCGAGAGCGCGAGCAGCACGCGGCCCTCGGCGCCGCGAATCAGCCGCTCCGCCTCGTCGAGTGCATCCTCCCACGAGATCTCCTCGAAGCGACGCCGGCCGGCACGGCGGAGCGGGTCGACGATCCGGTCGTCGGCGTAGAGGTGCGGGAAGGCGAAGCGGCCCTTGTCGCAGAGCCAACCCTGGTCGACTTCCGGGTGGTTGCGCGAGAGGATCCGCTTGACCTTGCCCTCGCGCGTGGTGGCGTGGATGTTGCAGCCGACGGGGCAGAGGCCGCAGACGCTCGGCGTGTTCTGGATCTCCCACGGGCGGGCGAGGAAGCGGTACTGCGTCGAGGTGAGCGCCCCGACCGGACAGAGCTCGATCACGTTCCCCGAGAAGGGTGCGCGGTAGGGAAGGTCCTCGAAGGTCGCGATCATCGACTGCGCGCCGCGGTTGCGCGCGATCAGCTGCCCGTCTTCGGCGACGCCGTCCGAGAACCGGGTGCAGCGGTAGCAGAGGATGCAGCGCTCGCGGTCGAGCGCGATCGTCGGGCTGATGGGGATCGGCTTGTCGAAGGTCCGCTTGGGGAAGGTCATCCGCGTGTTGCCGGGCCCCCACCGGAAGGTGAGGTCCTGGAGCGGGCACTCGCCGCCCTTGTCGCAGACCGGGCAGTCGAGCGGGTGGTTGACGAGGATGAACTCGAGCACCGCCTCCTGGCCCTCGGAGGCCTTCTCGGAGGTCTGGGCGGTCCGAACGACCATCCCGTCCTGCGCGGTCATCGTGCAGGCTGCCTGGAGCTTCGGCATCCCCTCGACTTCGCAGAGGCACATCCGGCAGGCCCCGATCGCGGCACCCAGCCGCGGCTCGTAGCAGAAGACGGGAATCTCGACCCCAGCCGCCAGGGCGGTCTCAACGAGCCCAATCCCCTTCGGAACCTGAACCGACCGACCGTCGACCACCACGGTGACGAGCTCGGAACTAGCCACGACGCTCGCCTCGCTCCGGTCTCCACTCAATCAGCCTGCCGCCGGGGGCCGACTGAGCGGCACGGCAGCCCGAGTTGATCGCTCCGCTCTTCCGGGGGGCGCTCGCCCCCCGAGACCCCCCGGCGGCCATACCGGCCGGGGAGTTATCGCTGCGGCTTCGCCTCCGCTCCAAGGGGGGAACGGGGTTCCCCCCTTCGCCCCCTCCGGGCACGTGCACTCGCCTTCCGGCTCGTGCATACCAACGGCTCTCCATCACCGTGGTTGCGATCTCGCCCTCGATCAGCGTGCTCGTCCGCCGCAGCGTGAATGGAGAGCTCCTCACGTGGAAACTCCCACCGCAACCGGCTGCTGTGTGTGCTGGTCGACCGGCGCGAAGAGATCCTCGAGGCTCGACTCGCCGGCGAAGGGACAGCCTCCCTCGTCGAGGTGGGCCTGAAACTCGGCGCGGAACTTATCGACGTAGCTCGCGATCGGCATCGCTGCGGCGTCGCCGAGCGGGCAGAGGCACTTGCCGAGGATCCGGTCGCACACCGACAGCAGCAGGTCGAGTTCGCCCTGGGACGCCTCGCCCGCCTCGATCTTGCGCAGGAGCTGCACCATCCACCGCGTCCCCTCGCGACACGGCGTGCACTTGCCGCACGACTCGTGCATGTAGAACTGCGCGACCCTCAGGCCCAGCTGCACCATGCAGCAGCGGTCGTCGATCGCGATCACGACGCCCGAGCCGAGGAACGTGCCCACCTTCGCGAGCGCGTCGTAGCTGAGCGGCGTGTCGATCTCGTCCGCGGTGAGGATCGGAAAGGACGAGCCGCCCGGGATGACCGCCTTCAGCGGTCTCCCCTCTGCCATCCCGCCGCCGACGTCGTAGATGAGCTCGCGGATCGTGATCCCCATCGGCAGCTCGTAGTTGCCGCCGCCGACCACGTTCCCGGAGAGGCAGAAGACGCGGGTGCCGGTCGAGTCCGGCGTCCCGAGTGCGGCAAACTCCGCCGCGCCGAGCTCGAGGATCTTGGGGACGGTCGCGATCGTCTCGACGTTGTTGATCAGCGTCGGCGCCGCGTAGAGCCCCGTTACGGCGGGGAAGGGCGGCTTCGAGCGGGGCTGGCCGCGCTTGCCCTCGAGGGACTCGAGCAGGGCGAGCTCCTCGCCGCAGATGTAGGCGCCGGCGCCGCGGTGGACGACGATCGTGACGCCGCGCAGGAGGGCGGCCGCGTGCACCTCCTCGAGCGCCGCGCGCAGAACCTCGAAGCAGTCGAGGTACTCGCCGCGGAGGTAGACGAACACGTTCTGCGAGCCGATCGCATGTGCGGTCACCAGGCACCCTTCGATCAGCCGGTGCGGGACCCGGAGCAGAATCTCGTGATCCTTGAAAGTGCCGGGCTCGGACTCGTCCGCGTTGACGACGAGGTAGGTGGGCTTGCCGGTGCCCTTGGCGAGGAAGCTCGCCTTCCGGCCGGTCGGGAAGAAGGCCCCGCCGCGGCCGCGGAGGTTCGAGGCCTGGAGCTGGTCGAGGATCGCCTGCGGCTCGAGCCCCCGCGCCCGCTCGAGCTGCGCGTACCCGCCGACAGCACGGTACTCGTCGATCCGGGTGAGGTCGCGCTCGTCGGCGCCGGCGAGGACGAGCTGGTGCAGCTCAGGCACCGCGAAGCTCCTCGACGAGGGCGGGGACGTCGGCCGCCTTCACAGCTCTCCGCTGCCGGTCGTCGATCGCGACGATCGTCGCCCAACCACAGCCCCCGAGGCACTCGACCGCCCGCAGCGTCACTGAACCATCCTCCGTCGTCTCGCCCGGCGCCACGCCGAGCTCGCGCTCGAACGCCTCCAGCACGCCCTGGGCGCCCTCGAGGCCGCAGCAGATGTTCGTGCAGACCTCGACGAGGTGGCGGCCCACGGGCTCCAGGTGGAACATGTCGTAGAAGGAGGCGACGGAGAGGCAGTAGGCGGGCGTCAACCCCAGCGCCTCGCCGACTTCCTCGAACGCCGCGGGCGGGAGCCAACCGCCATGGCGCTCCTGCGCGAGCCGGAGCGCCGGCAGCACCGCCGAGCGCGACTGCGGGTACTGCGCGGCGATCTCGCGCACCTCCTCCGCGAAGCTCGGGGCGCTCACCGGTCAACCTCGCCCATGACGGTGTCGAGCGAGCCGACGATCGCGATCAGGTCCGCGATCAGCGCGTCCTGCATGCAGGTCGCGGTGGCCTCGAGCGCGACGAACGAAGGTGCGCGGAACTTCACGCGCCACGGCTTCGGCCCGCCGTCGGAGACGACGTAGCAGCCGAGCTCGCCGCGCGGCGACTCGAGTGCGACGTAGATCTCGCCCTCGGGAACCCGGTAGCCCTCGGTGACGATCTTGAAGTGGTGGATCAGCGACTCCATGGAGGTGTGGAGCTCCTCGCGGGGCGGCAGCACGACCTTGCGGTCGTCCGCGATCCACGGCTCGTCCTGCATCCGCTCCAGGCGGCGCAGGCACTGCTCGACGATCCGCGTCGACTCGCGCATCTCGTCGGTGTGCACCTTGTAGCGATCCCACACGTCCCCGTTCTCGTAGACCGGTACGCGGAAGTCGACTCGGTCGTAGAAGAGGTACGGCGAGTCGCGCCGGAGGTCCCAGTCGACGCCCGAGCCGCGCAGCACCGGGCCGGACTGGCCGAGTGCGATCGCGTCGGCGGCCGACAGGAGGCCGATCCCCTTCGTCCGCTCGAGCCAGATCTGGTTCTGGTCCACGAGCGACTCGTACTCGTCGACCGCCCCCGGCATGGTCTCGAGGAACTTCCAGCACTCCCCGTAGAAACCGGGTGGGATGTCCTCGGCCAGGCCGCCGGCCTGGAAGTACCGGGTGTGCATCCGGGCGCCGGTGGCGAGCTCGAAGAGGTCGAGAACGGCGTCGCGCTCGCGAAAGCAGTACCAGAACATCGAGATCGCTCCCAGCTCGAGCGCGGCGGTTGCGAGCCAGACGAGATGCGAGTGGATGCGGTTCAGCTCGCAGAGCAGCATCCGCATCCAGGTCGCCTTGGGCGGAGGCTCGAGACCCAGGAGCTTCTCGATCGCGAGCACGAAGACGAGCTCGTTGTACTGGAAGGCGAGGTAGTCGATCCGCTCGGGGTACGTGATCCCCTTCCACCAGGTCTTCGCTTCCATGTTCTTCTCGAAGCCCGTGTGCAGGTACCCGACGACCGCGTTCAGTCCGACGACGCGCTCGCCGTCCAGATCGACGACGAGCCGCAGGACACCGTGGGTGGAAGGGTGATTGGGGCCGAAGTTGACCCTGAGCAGGTCGTCCGATTCGCGAAGGGCCGCGGGGACCTCGAGCATGGTGGGAATCGGAGGTATGCGCGACCCCTCGTAGATCCTCGATCTCTCGGGCGCGACGGCCATCACTTCTCCCCGGAGAAGCGGACCGGCTCGCCGCCGATCGGGTAGTCCTTCCGCAGAGGGTGACCCTCCC
>JBBRYP010000068.1:0-22677 GCA_038237515.1 Gaiellales bacterium | reverse complement strand
AGGAGGGGCCAAACGGTTCGAGTCCGCCTGAGGAGCTGCAGCTTGAGAAGTTGCGGGGCGCCGGTCAGCGGCTCTCGGAGCCGCGGCCGAGCATCGCTCGCAGGGAATTCTCGAGCTCGGGCTGGAGGAAGCCGAAGCCGTCCTCTTCGAGCCTCGTCGGCCTCACCCGCTGGGAGGCGAGCAGCACCTCGCGGCCCATCTCGCCGAACATCATTCGCACGGCGACCGCGGGTAGCGGCATGAACGACGGCCGCCGCAGGGCACGGCCGAGTGTCCGGGCGAACTCCCGCTGCTGCACGGGCGCGGGCGCGACGACGTTGACCGGGCCCTCGAGGCCGGAGTGGAGGAGGTGCTCGACTGCACCGAGCACGTCCTCGAGATCGATCCAGCTCCACCAGCCGCGGCCCGTGCCGATCGGCCCGCTGAGGCCGAGGCGCGCCGGCAGGAGCATCCGCCGGAGGGCGCCTCCCCGCGGGTGGAGGACGATTCCGAGCCGCATCGGGATCGTCCTGATGCCGTCGGCGGACGCCTTCCGGAGCTCGTCCTCGGCGGCGCGGCACACGCCGGCCAGGAACCCACCCCCCTCGGCGCTCTTCTCGTCCAGCTCCTCGTCTCCGCGGTCAGGCCCATACCAGCCGATCGCCGAGGCGGCGAGCAGGATCCGCGGACCGTCCGTGCTCGCGCCCATCGCCGCGCGCAGGAGCCGTAGCCCGTCCACACGCGACTCGAGGATCGCCTGCCTGCGCTTCGCCGTCCAGCGGCCGGAGACGCTCTCGCCCGCGAGGTGGACGATCGCATCGAGCCCCTCCAGGTCAGCCGGCTCGAGCACTCCACCGGCCGGATCCCAGGTGATCTCGTTCGGCTGCGCCGGCCGCCGGACCAGCGGAACGACCTCGTGGCCGCCGGTGCGCAGGTAGGAGGCGAGCCGCGTGCCGATCAGCCCCGACTGCCCCGTGACGCCGACCCGCATCCTCGGCCGGTCCGCGTACCGGGAATGCCGGCCGAGATCGTCGGCCACACGACCCTGGCGGAAGGCGAACATCCGCTCGAGCTCGCGCAGTGCCAGGGGCGAGGCGAGCCGGCCGATCGGCCCGAGCGGCAGCTGGAAGTCGACGGTGTCGACAAGCCGCGCTGCCTCGCCTTCGGGCTCGACCGCATGAACGTGAACCCAGCGGGGGAAGGGCCCCTTCACGAGCTCGTCGGAGAACGACCGGCCCGCCCGGTAGTCGACGTGCCTCGCTCGCACGTGCGTTCGGATCGGGCCGAATGCCGTCTCGAGCTCGACCTCCGAGCCGGGATCGGCGATCCCGCCGGTCGTCTCCACGACGCGGACGTTCTGCCACGGCGGCAGTAACCGCTCGATCGCGCCCTCGCGCCCGTGCCAGTCGAACGCCGTCTCGGCGTCGTGCGGTATTGGATGGTCGCGGCGGTAGATCATCGTGAAACGAAGAGATCCTTTGCGATCACTGTATCAAGATTGTACAGAGAAGATTCAGCTTCTGTATAGTCTTGCTCGATGAGCTCCGTCGCCGCCTTTACACCGCACGTGGCGCCGCCCTCGGCCACCGTCGCGAAGGCCCTCGACGCCGTTGCCGCCGGCGAGATCCTGTCGGCGGTGGCCGCCGCGGAGCTTCTCCGGCGTCCAGTCGCGACGGACGAACGCGTCGCCGGAGCGCTGATTCGACTGATCGACGATGGTGATCGCCTCGCAGCCATGCTCAGCCTGCACGCGCTCTCGGCGGCGCCGGGTCGCGCCGTCGAGAACACGCTGGTCTCAGCTCTCGACGAGTGCGACCTCCGCGAGCAGGCCTTGTGGGCGCTCGCGAGGCGCACGCCCGTCGACGCGGCAATCCCTGCGCTCGCACGGATCGTCGCCGAGGGCGACTTCCCCGCCATGCCCGCCCAGGTGGCCCTGGAGCAGTGGAGCGCTCGGGCCGGCGAGCGAGTCGGGCTCGAGATCCGTCGTGCCCTCGCCGCGTGCTCGACCGGCGACGGGTGGTCGCGTCTCGTCGAGACGCTCTCACTGGTGAACCATCCCGAGGCGGCGCGGACACTCGATGGGTTGCACCGGGCACGGACGCATCGAGCGGGCGATCGGCTCAGTGTCGCCCAGATCCTCCTCCGAGGGCGCGTCGACGCCGAGCTCGAGGTCGCAGGCTCCGGAGACGGCGGTGGTGTCGTCACCGTGCTCGTCCAGCTCGCCCGAGAGCTCGGCCGCCGGCCGGACGTCGAGAAGTCGTTGATCATCGCGCGGCCTCGAGACCCGGCCCGGACGATCGACGAGCCGCTCGGCCCCGGCGCATCGATCACCCGCCTCCCATTCGGCCCGATCGAGCAGGTGCCCGTGAGCGAGATGTGGGAGCACCGCGTCCAAATCGAGCGCGCGCTCGCAGCGACCCTGGCGGCGGAGCCGATCGACGTCGCTCACCTGCGCTACGCCGACGCGTCAACGTTCGCGGCGGCGCGCGCGCTGCGGCGCGCGGGCGTTCGTACCGTCTTCACCCTGGCGCCCGACCCCCATGGGCTGATCGCAGAAGCCGAGCGGACCCGCCGTCTCACGCGCGGGTCATTCGCCGAAGCCGAGTCGCGTGAGCACAATCTTTTCCGCCTCCGGCTCGTGGACGAGCTGACCGCCCGCGCCGATCAGGTCGTGACCCTTCCCCGCGCCGGCGGCCACGCGGAGCTCGAGCGGCTCGTCGGACGCCGCCTCGTCCCCCGCCGGACGGCCAGCATCCCCGAGGGGATCTCGCTCGATCCGCTCGAGCGGGCGCTCGACGCCGTCTCTCGCCCCAAGACAGATCTCCCCCCGATCGCTTCGGACCTCGTGTCTTCTGTCGCCGCTCTCGGCGACAGCCGCTTCGGCCTGCCGCTGATCATCTCCGTCGGCCGCTTCCATCCGGTCAAGGGGTTTCCGAGGCTGGTCGAAGCCTGGGGCGACGACCCGACGCTCGTCGCGCGCTTCAACCTCGTGCTCGTCGGGGGGGATCTCGATCGGCCGAGCGCGGAGGAGCGAGCCGTGATCTCCGAGATCGACCGCGTCGCAGGGCGTCATCCCGCGGTTCGATCGGGCCTCCTGCTTCTGGGCAGTCGTCCCCACGAAGACATCGCCCATCTGCTCGCGATCGGGCGGCACGGCCTGGGCGACGCGGTGGCTCCGGCCGGCGTGTACGCGTGCGCGAGCGCAAAGGAGGAGTTCGGTGTCGCGATCCTCGAGGCACTCGCGAGCGGTCTCGCGGTCGTCGCACCGGCTGGCGGCGGGCCGGACAGCTATCTCGAGCCCGACTCCGGAGTGCTCGTCGAGCCCGGTCGCGTCGACACGCTTCGGGCCGGTCTCTACCGGGCGGCGCTGCTCGCGGACGACGAGGACCGGGCAGGCCGGGCCGCAGCGCTCGTCCGGGAACGCTTCGCGATCGAGCCGATGGCATCTGCGCTAGCGGAGATCTACAGCCTGGCCGCCGATCCGCGATGATCGCCCTCCTCGTCAGTCCCGACTACGCGTCGCACTACCTCCCGCTGTCAGCGGTCGGACAGGCGCTGCGCGCCCGCGGGGCGAACGTTGTCGTCGCGACGGGCGCGGGACTTGAGGCACGGGTCGCTGCCGACGGCTTCGAGCACCGCCTGCTCACCCTCGGGCCCGGCAGCAACCCCGGCTTGATTCGATCCGACGACCAGCCGGTGCCGGAAGCCGAGCAACTCGCCGACTTCTTCGCCGCGACCCGGCAGGGGCCGGTGGCAACGCTGCGGCACCAGGCCGAGCAGCGATTGAACGATCTTCTCTGGCAACCGGACGCGGTGACGGAGCAGCTTGCAGCGATCCTCGACGAGCTCCAGCCCGAGATCGTCCTCTCCGACCAGATCGCCTATGGGGCGTCGCTCGCCCTCCGCGCACTCGAGCGACCGTACGCCTCGCTGCTCGTGGGACACCCCTCCGCCCTGCCGGTGCCGGGAGAGCTCTTCGGCCTGCCGCCGTATTTCCCGGCCACGCTCCGCGTGCGACCGAACGACCTCGCCGCGCTCCACTCGCTCTGCGCCCACGTCTCGAAACTGTTCGCCGTCGAGTTCAGGCTCGCCCTTCACCGGCTCAATCCGCATGCGGCGCCGGCGGCCGATCCGTTTGCGGCGGGCTCGCCCTGGCTCACCCTGATCAACTACCCGGCGGAGCTCGCCCGGCACCGTCCCCTGGCAGCGGGCGCGAGGTTCATCGGAGCCTGCGTGCACCACGAGCGGATCGACCCTGCCCTCGCGGCCGAGATCGCGCGTCTGCCTCGCCCGCGGGTGTATGCCAGTCTCGGCAGCTTCATGTCCACCCGTGAGGACGTCCTGAGACGCATCGTCACCGCCTTCGAGGAAGGGCCGGTCTCGCTGATTCTCGCGTCCGGCGTGGCCGACCTCGGCGCCCACGGCATCGAGGGCGACCGGCTGTTCGTACGCCCCTACCTGCCGCAGGTCGGGGTTCTCCCCTTCTGCGACCTCGTCATCTGCCACGGCGGGAACAACACCGTCACCGAAGCGCTACATGCCGGCGTCCCGCTGCTGGTGGGGCCCTTCGCGAGCGACCAGTTCGCCGGAGCCGAGGACGTGCGCCGCGCGGGCGTGGGCGATGCATTCGATCCCAACACGGCGGGCCCCCAGGAGATCGCCCGGCGTGCCGACACCATGCTCCGCGGCCCGGAGCCCGCCCGGGCCGCGGCGCTCGGACGTGCGCTGCGCGCGAAGCCGGGACCGGCACTCGCAGCACGACTGCTGGCGACGGTCGGGCAAGGGAAGCGAGCGAATCGGTGCACGACGGCACGGGCCGGGAGCCGGCCCTTGCGCACGACTAGAGTGGAAGGAGTCTGAAATGGCCCGCTACGTGACAACGATCGAGTCGCGGCTCCCGCCGGAGGAGGCGTTCGCCTACATGGCCGACTTCTCGAACGCCCGCCTCTGGGATCCGAGCGTGAGCGCCGCCAAACGCGTCGACGAAGGCCCGATCGGCAACGGCTCGTCGTTCGACCTCGTCGCGCGCTTCGCCGGGCGTGACATGCCGCTCCGCTACACGGTCGCCGCCTACGAGCACCCGATCCGGGTCGTGCTCGAGGCTCAGCGTCCCGGCTTCGTCTCGCGGGACACGATCACCGTCGAGCCCGCGGAGCACGGATCGAGCGTCCACTACGACGCCCTGCTCTCATTCGGCGGCCTCGGCCGGCTGCTCGACCCGGTCATGCAACTCATCTTCAACCGGGTCGGGAAACGAGCGACGGCGGGGATGCAGGCTGCGCTGAACGCGTGAGGCCGACGCACGGCGCGAAGCGCGTCGGCGCCCTGCTCGAGCCGGAACCATGACGGACGTCGCCTTCCTCGACACCCCCGGGCGCTGAGCAATGCGCTGTGCCGTCGTCCTGTTCACTCGCGACCTGCGCGTGCACGACAACCCTGCGCTCTCGGCCGCGTCGCGCGAGGCGGATCGTGTCCTGCCGCTGTTCGTGCTCGAGGATCGGCTGCTCGCCAGCTCGGAGCGGAGGTCGATGCTCCTCGCCGCCGCGCTGCACGACCTCGATTGCTCGCTCAGAGGCATGGGGGCCGCTCTGGTCGTGCGGCGCGGAGACGTCGTCGCCGAAACGGCCAGGGTGGTCAGGGAGAGCGGTGCGCAGGCGGTCTTCATGGCCGAGGATGTCACGACGTACGCGGGTACGCGCGAGCAGCGCCTCGGCGAGCAGGTCGAGGTGCGCTTCTTCCCCGGTGTCACCGTCCTCCCGGCAGGCACAGTCACGCCCTCGGGCCGCGACTGCTATCGCGTGTTCACGCCGTACCACCGTGCCTGGGCTGCGACACGGTGGCGGGCGCTCGAGAGCCCACCTGCGCGCCTCGCCCTCCCGGACGGCATCGAGCCGGGCGCTCTCCCGCGGGCGGAGACGGCGGGCGGCGAGCGGGAGGCGCGTCCACGGCTCGAGCGCTGGCTGACCGCGGGTGACGCCCGCTACACGGAGGTTCGCGACGACCTCGCTGCGGATGCGACCTCGAAGCTTTCGGTCGCGCTCCATCTCGGGCTCGTCTCACCACTCGAGGTCGCGACCCGCTCGGGCAACGCCGACTTCATCCGCCAGCTCGCCTGGCGGGACTTCTACGCGCAGCTCCTGGCCGCAAACCCATGGAGCTCGGCGCGCGACCTTAACCCGCGCGCACGCGACTGGAGCAGCGATCCGGAGGGCCTCGCGGCGTGGAAGGAAGGGCTGACGGGCTACCCCATCGTCGACGCAGGCATGCGCGAGCTCGCCGCGACGGGCTTCATGCACAATCGCGCCCGGATGATCGTTGCCTCGTTCCTGACGAAAGACCTCGCCGTCGACTGGCGCGAGGGCGCCGCGCACTTCGCGCGACTGCTTCTCGACGGCGATGTCGCTTCGAACACGGGCAACTGGCAGTGGGTGGCCGGAACCGGTGTGGACACCCGGCCGGGGCGGATCTTCAACCCCACGCTCCAGGGCCGGCGCTACGACCCAGAGGGCGACTACGTCAGGCGATGGATCCCGGAACTGCGTGGTGTGGCGGGCGCCGCCGTCCACGAGCCGTGGCGGTTCGGGCCGCTGCTCACGGGCGGCTACCCAGTTCCAATCGTCGATCACGCAGAGGCGGCCGCCCGGTACCGGGCGAGTCGCTAGCTCGAGTCCGCGCCTGCCGGAGGTGGTGGTGACGCCTGGGACTCCTGCGCAAAGCCCAGGCGCTCGATCAGGACGATCATCAGCGAGGCCGACAGCGAGTACTCCAGCCAGCGGGCGACGTTGATCCCCCGGTCGAGGTTCCGCTTGTACCAGCCGACGATCCCGGGCGTGGCGACGAGCGCGTGATCGAGCGCTGCCAGCGAGAGGTTCGCGGCCCTGAGCCGGCGATGCGTCTCTCTCATCCGATCTCCCCTGCGGCTCGCCGCGCCGAGGCGAGCGCGCCGTTGAGCGACGGGTGCTCTCGGTGATCGCCACAGACGAAGATCCTCGACGGCAGCCGGGCGGGCTGCGTCGAGGGTGCCGGTGACTCCGGGAGCTGCACGGGAAGCGCATCAGGGATCCGGTACGAGCGAAGGAGCTTCCAGGTTCGCGCCGCCTCGCCGAACCAGTCGACAAGCTGGCCGCGCACCGCCTCGGCGAGATCGCCTGCACCGGCGCCGCCCGGCTGGACGACGCTGACGGAGACGAGCGCCGATCCCGCGGGCGCGTAGGCCGTGGAGACGTCGCTGGGAACGCAGAGGGTGGTGATCAGCCCGCCGCCCTCCCCGTCGAGGACGAGGATCGGCTCCGAGAGCGGCGAGCGCTCAGCGGCGAAGTAGAGGCAGTGCGCCTCGCGCGTCCGCGGCCGTTCGACCTCCGGCGTGAGCGACGCGGCCGCGACCCCGTCGGTGGCGATGACGACTGCTTGCCCTTCGATGCGCTCGCCGGAGGCGAGCGTCGCCGACCCGGCGTCGACGGCGACGACGCGCGCATCGGTTCTGATGCTCCGGGCCGGAAGCCGCGCCGCGAGCTGGGCGGGGATCTCCCCAATGCCCAGCGCCGGAAGCGCCGCGTCGCCGGCCGAGAACATCCGCCACACGAACTCGAACGATCCGCTCGCGGTGTCGAGATCCCGCTCGAGGAAGACGCCGGAGAGGAACGGGCGCAGGAAGCGCTCGATGACCGTGTCGGAGAGACCGTTCTCGCGCAAATAGGCGATCGTGGTCGTCTGCGGTCGCCGAAAGAGGTCGCCCAGCGGGCCGGCGCGGGCACGCCGGCGGAGGCGAAGCAGGCGGAGCTTGTCGACGAGCGTTCCGACCGGCGCCCCGACGTTCCGCAGAGCGTCGGCCGGGCGGCGGAACGGATCGGCAACCCGCTCGAAGCGGCCGCCGACGCGCACGAGCGCACCCGGATAGAAGGCGTTGAGGTCAAGTGCCGGGTAGTCGAGCAGCCGCTGCGCCTCAGGATACGCGGTGTTGAGGATCTGGAAGCCACGGTCGAGACGGAATCCGTCGAGCAGATCGGTCCGCACGCGACCGCCGACGGCATCGGACGCCTCCAGGACGCGCACCGTCCTTCCCTCCTCGGCGAGCTGCACGGCACAGGCGAGCCCGGCCACCCCGCCTCCCACGATGACGACGCCGTCCGTGCTCATCCGTCCGCCGCGGCATCGCGCACGACCTGCAGGAGAGCCGCGCGCACGCGCTGGTCCTCGCCGACGGCCGGCAGCAGCTCGATCTCGATCCCGGGATGCCGGGTGCCGGCTGCGGCGACGCGGGCGCCGACGTCCCCGGACATGTGCTTCCCGACGGCGAGGAAGAGCGGCAGGACGCGAACCCGGGAGACGCCTGCCCCGGCCGCCTGGTCGATCACCTCGTCGAGCGTCGGCCGCGAGAGCTCGAGGTAGGCGAGCACGGCACCGGCCTCCGCGGCGAGTTCCTCGAAGGCCGCACGCCAGCGTGGATCGCGGCTTCCGTGCGCGTAGAGGACGAGCTGTGTCATCGCGCCGCCAGCGCTCCCCGAACGGCCGCCTCGAACGGCGTGGGCTCGAACGGGACGAGCTGCCGGATGCGATCATCGCGGACGACCGTCGCGTTCCGGAGACCCTCGATCAGCGGGCGGGCGACGCTGGCCCCCACCGGCGTGACAAGGTGGAGCCAGTACGACGAGAGTCGAGGCGTGAGCACGGGCACCTCGACGATCAGCGTGCGGCGTCCCCGGATCCGCCCGATGCGCTCGATCATCTCCCGGTAGGTCATCACCTCCGGCCCACCGACGTCGTAGCTCTCGCCGAAGCACTCCTCGCACCCGCAGACGGCCGCGAGGTAGTGCACGATGTCGTCGATCGCGATCGGCTGCGTCGGCGTCGAGACCCACCGCGGGCACACCATGGCGGGCAGGCGGTCGACGAGCGCGAGGATCGTCTCGAACGCCGCGCTGTCGGCGCCGACGACCATCGCGGCACGGAGCGTCGTCACCGGCACCGAGCCCGACGCGAGGGCGGCCCCGGTCTCGATCCGGCTGCGCAGGTGCGGCGAGAGGTCGGGCGAGTCGTCGCCGAGCCCGCCGAGGTAGACGATCTGCCGAAGCCCCGCGGCGGCCGCCTCGCGGGCCATGGTCTCGGCGGCGATGCGATCCCGCTCCTCGAAGTCGGACGCGCCGAGCGAGTGGACGAGGTAGTACGCGACATCTGCGCCGTCGAGTGCGGCCCGCACCGCCGTGCCGTCGGTCGCATCGGCCGGCACCCACGCGATCCCGTCACCGGCGGTCGAGCGCTCCCGGCGCGAGACCGCGACGATGTCGTGCTCTAGGGCGAGCGCCGGAAGCAATGCGCGGCCGATCGTCCCCGTCGCCCCGAAGACGATGACTCTCACCGAGCGGCCTCGCGGATCAGGCGCCCGAGGTAGCGGCGGCTGACGCTCGAGTGCAGGCGCCGCTGTCCGTGGCGATACAGCGCCCCGGTCCACGCCGGGGCACCCGGCCTGCTGCCGAGCCGCGGGACGAAGCCGTCGACCGTGACGCGCACCTCCACCACCGGCTGCACGGTCTGGGCGAACGTGATCGATCCGCCCGGCCGGCGGGCGAGGAGCCCACCCGCGATCGGCCGGCGGCTGAGGGCACCCGACTCGTCCACCGTCGCCTCGGAAGCCCCGAAGCGGAGCAGCGTCCAGCGCCCGAACAGGCGCAGATCGAGAGCATCTCCCCGCTCGCAGGCCCGGACGACCCGGTGCGTGAACGCCGCCACCTCGTCCCAGTAGCGCCGGCCGAGCGTGAGCGCCCCCTCCTCCGACAGCTCGACGACCGGAACCGACGGCCGGGCGTGCTGCTCGAACCGGACGGTTCCGCCGGGCCCGTACGCCTCGGTCGAGCTCCAACCGGCGATTGGAGCACGCGTCACGCCGTCGCCGGCATGACAACTTGGGCCGCCGCAACAGGATCTCCCTGAAGGAGCTCCGCCCCGATCGAGTCGGCGAGCTCCGCGTCCGCGCCGGCACCGGCGATCGTCAGACGACACGACCGCGCGAGGGCTGCGAGCTCCGCGCGAGACTCCGCCCCGGGGGCGGCGACGACGACGTTGACGACGACGATCGCCGGCCGGAGGAGTGCGGCCGTATCCGCGAGCGTCGAGACCGGCGTGTCGATCCCGAGGTACGTGACCCGCCAGCCGCGGGAGCGCAGGGCGAGCCCGAAGCAGATCAGGCCCAGGTCGTGCGCCTCGCCCGGAACGCACGCGAGCAGCGCCCGCGGGCCGCTGCCGCCGCCCCAGTCGCGGCCGAGCCCGAGCAGCCGGCCGCGGAGCACACTTGTCGCGAAGTGCTCCTGCGCGATGGTCGCGTCCCCTCGCGCCCAGCGCTCGCCGAGCTCGTGCAGGTACGGAAGCACGATCTCGCGGAGCACGGCGTCGAGCGTGAACTCGGCGACCGCCTGGTCGAGGGCGGCATGGGCCGCGCCTTCGTCGAACGTGTCGAGCGCGTGGCGGAGCGCAGCGGCACGCCGGTCGAAGCGGGTGCCGTCCACGGCGTCACGGGCCTCGAAGACGGGTGCGGCGAGAGCGAGGCGCGCAGCCTCGGCGGCCGAGAGGCCCGCCGCGACGTGCTCGGTCATGAGCTTCACCCGCCGTTCGTGCTCCTCACCGTACAGCCGGAAACCACCCGCGGTGCGGGCGGGCGAGATCAGGCCGTAGCGGCGCTCCCACGCGCGCAGGAGCTCCACGCTGACGCCGACCCGCCGGCTCAGCTCACCGATGCGGAGGCGGCCGGCGGTCTGGACGTCCTCCTGCATGTCTCCACTGTACAGACCCTGTACGCACGCTTGACAGACCGATGCGCGGTCTGTACCTTGCCTGTACAAACACTCAACAAGGAGGAGCGTATGGAAGCCCAGCGCTCGCTGGCACCGCAGGTGAAGAGGGTTGCGATCGGATCACGCGAGACCACGTCTCGCTCCCTCTTGCTCCTCGCGGCAACCGTCTCGTTCGTTCTCTCGGTCTCGCTCTGGTTCGCGGGAGACGAGCTGCAGGGGATCTTCGTCGGGCTCTGGGTCCCGTCGATCCTCGCACTCGGCTCGATCGTCATCCCGAGGGGTGAGAGGCGATGAGCAACGCCGGGCTGTTCATCCTCGGCACGCTCGTCACGCTCATCGTCGTCGCCTCGCTCTCGCTGCTCGTCTGGGGGGCGATTCTCGACGGCCGGGACGAGCACGCCTACCAGGAGGCAGAGCGCGACGCCGCCGGGTCCCGAACGACGAGCCGCACCCCCGATCTCCTCGATCCCGCGTAGGCCCGACGGCATCCGCACACAACGACCAAGAACGTCAATGAGATGAAGAAGTCTGCGATCAGGTCGTCGCCGGGTAGAACGCGGGCGATCTCTTCGTCGCTCGCGCCCCAGCCCAGGAGCTTGGCCCGACCGAAGAAGACCCAGGACACGGCCATGCCGGCGGCGACGGCGACTAGGCGCGTACGCACACGCGTCTGCGTCACCCGGGACGTCGGCGGCAACGAGCCCGCGCTACGCGGATGCGCAGCGCTACGGTGACCCCATGGCGCGGACATACCAGCTCGGCCGCGCCCGCCGTCTGGTCAACGCCGTGGTGAAGAGCGCACTTCGCGCGGGTCTTTCCGGCGGGAACACCTACCTCTTGAGCGTGGCTGGCCGAAGAAGCGGCAAGATCTATACGACACCGGTCATTCTGGTCGAGAACGGCGAGCGCTGGTTGGTTGCGCCCTGCGGCGGCGTCGGCTGGGTTCGGAACGCTCGTGCGGCCGGCCGGGTCACACTGAGCCGAAAGCGGCACGAGGAGACGATCACGCTCAGCGAAGTCGGGGCGCAGGAGAGCGCCCCGATCCTTCAGAAGTACCTTCGGCGGGTCAGGGTCGTGCGGCCGTTCTTCGACGTATCGCAAGACTCTCCGCTTGAGGAATTTGCCGCCGAAGCCAACCGGCACCCGGTCTTCCGCGTCGAAACTCTGTAAGCGCATTGCAAGGGGCCTGACTCGCTCATTTCAAGGGTGCACCGAGGGTGCACGAGAACGCGAAACGCAGCGATTCGCGGCTACCAGCGACGGGCGCAAACCGGTGTGGCTACGCGGAAACAGGCATAAAGAGACCCCCTCCCGACTTCAATGGTAAGGAGGGGGTCGACGGTTCGAGTCCGTCAAGCTCGACCTGCCGCTCCTTCCAGCCCTTCTCGCCCGGGACGAGGTGTCCGTCGTCGATGGCCCGCTCAAGCAGCTCCCCGACCGCTTCCCGTTCAAGAGACTCCTCGATCGTCATCAGATCGCTCCACTCGAGCAGCGGCGTGTCGGGCGGCTCCAGCCCCGACGCCTCAATCGCCTCCATGAAGCCCTCCCCTCCCTCGCGCAGCAACCGCACCGTCTCGGGCGAACGCCAAGGCGCGACCAGCTCGCCCGCCTGCGGGCCCAACTCGTCGAAGAACAGCCCAGCGCGTCCGCCACGGAGACGTGCTCCTCCCGTCCGATCAGCCACTTCCGCGGCAGCTCATACCAGAGGAAAAGCTGCAGCAGGCGCCGCGTGAACACCGCCGGCGCGGCTCCCTCCTCTCCCGCCGTCACCCATTCGACCGCCGCGCGAGCATCGTCGCCGGCCGCAGGGTCGCGCTCCGCGAGGCGGTCGATGACCTGCGAAGACGCTCCTGCTCGACCGGCAGCCGCACACCTCAAGCTTCGCGGGCCCCGCGAGGTCAGGGATGACATGGTCGAGAAGGCCCTCTAAGTTTACATTCGTGAGTACGCTGAGCGCGACGACCTCGGAGGAGACTCGATGACTTTCACCCGGATCACGGCGCGGCCAGACCAGATGGGCGGCGTCCCCTGTATCCGCGGGCTGCGGATCCCAGTGGCGACGGTCGTCGACATGGTTGCCGACGGCATGACCAATGACGAGATTCTCACCGCCTATCCCGACCTGGAAGCCGCCGACATCGAGGAAGCACTGCACTACGCCGCCGAAGCGGTCCGCGAGCGCGAGCTTCCGCTCGCCGCCGCCGGTTGAGATTCCTGCTCGACAACGCACTCACGCCGCTGGTCGCCGAGCGGCTCACCACCGCCGGCCACGAGGCAGCACACCCCCGCGACTACGAACTCCAAGCCGCAAGCGACGAAGAGATCGTCGAGCGCGCACGCGCCGAGAACCGGGGGCGGCTCGGGTGCCGCGGCGGAAGAGCAGGAACGACGGCTGGCGCATCTGGCCGAGCGCGAGCAAGGTCGCGAAGTCGGTGTCGGGGGAGACGACGAAACAGCAGGTCGCACTCCTAGCCAACCTTCCCGCCCTCGAGCAAGACCTCGCCGAAGGCGCAGTCGTCGTACTCGAGCCGGGACGAATACCCGTTCGCAAGCTTCCGATCAGCGGCTGACGACCACGACGCTCCGCGCCGTTGCCCGTTCTGTAATTCGGCAACAACCCGCGGGTACGAGACGGGTACATCAGGTCGAGCACGCGCGGACACTCACGGGCATCAGAGGCAACATCTCGAAGCCTGATTTGCAGGCAAACGTGGCCGCAGATGCCCCGTCGTGTGTACTCGGTTTCCGCCTCTGAACCTGGTAAGGAGGGGGTCGACGGTTCGAGTCCGTCAGAAGGCTTCTATGAAATGCCTGCAGATCGGCATTTGTTGTCGCCTGCGACAAGGAGCAGGAGCAGGCGCTCTGGCACGTGCGGGAGGGCGGCCTCGGCGCCACGGCGTTCCCGCCTGACGGCCACGACCACTGGCCCGGCTGGGAGGACTCGGCCGTGCCGCCGGAGCGCTCCGGCGACTACCTGCGCGACCTCAAGCGACTCTACCGCGAGTACGACTACAGCGGCGCGATCTACGGTCACATCGGCCAGGGCTGCATCCACTCGCGGATCGACTTCGATCTGCGCAGCGCCGAAGGAATCCGCACCTACCGCAGCTTCCTCGAGGAGGCCGCCGACCTGGTCGTCTCATACGGCGGCTCGCTCTCGGGCGAGCACGGCGATGGCCAGCAGCGGGCAGAGCTTCTGCCGAAGCAGTACGACGAGGAGATCGTCGGCGCCTTTCGGCGGTTCAAGTCGATCTGGGACCCCGACTGGAAGATGAACCCCGGCAAGGTGGTCGACCCGTACCGCTTCGGCGAGAACCTGAAGCTCGGCACCGACTACAACCCGTGGCGCCCCGACGTGAAGTTCGCGTACGAGAAGGACGGCGGAGACTTCGCGCACGCAGCACTGCGCTGCGTCGGCGTCGGCGTCGGCGTCGGCGTCGGCAAGTGCCGCAAACCCGACGGCGTCGACAAGGCGACCGGGGGGATCGACCCCGAGCAGGAATTGCTCGAGCAGATGGGCGTCGACTCCGACCTCGTCACCGGCGGCTGCTGCGGTCTCGCGGGCTCGTGGGGGTTCGAGGCGGGCCATCATGACATCTCGCTGCAGGCGGGCGAGCAGGCGCTCCTGCCGAAGGTGCGTGAGGCCGAGCCCACGACCCTGATCGTGGCGAACGGGTTCTCGTGCAAGACGCAGATCGAGCAGGGACAAACGGGTCGGCGCGCCCTCCACCTCGCGCAGGTGATAAAGCTCGCGCGCGAGCACGGAGCCGGCGGGCCGCCGGGCACACTTGCGGAGCGGGAGTACTACGAGGTCAGGCCGGCATCGCGCAGACGCTCGCTCGTGCGGCTCGCAGGCGGCGCGGGGCTCGTAGCCGCGACGCGGCGGCGGGGCCCTGATGCTGCGCGCGCGAGGCTGCCGTGGAATCGGACGGCAGGCAGGATCGGAAGGGCGGCTACGTCGGCGCCCTGCAGACGGTCGTCGCCGCCAGCGCGTTTCCATACGGCTACACGCTCACGGTCTGGACCTCCGGGGCGGTACTGGCCGACGCCCGGGGCACCCAGACGACCGGCAACGCGATCCTGTACATGCTCGGAGCGATCACAGCCTATGCGGGCGTCGCGCTCGGGGCGTTTCGCAACCTTCGGGCGACGACTCCCTCACGGCCGCGTGCGTTCTCACTCTGGGAGGCGACGCACTTCGTCTCGGTGCCGGCCGCCATCGGCGTGTGGCGGCGCTCGTCGCCCACCTGCTCACGGCCGCCGCCGCCTGGCCGCTCGCCGCGTTTCTCGCAACCGCCCTCTACCTGACCGGCACGGCGCTGCAGCTGAGCCTGCACCGCCCGCGATGATCACGATGGGTTTCGCAAACGCGAACGTCGAACCGTGGCCGCGACAGCTTCGGCGGGACGACGGCGACGGCACACGCTCTCTTCGGCGCCTGCTGGGCGTTCGCCGCGAAACGAGAGAGGAGATAACGATGGACGCACGGCTGCTGCACGAGACCGACGGTCTGCGAACGTACGTCTTGGTGTTCGACAAGGGCGACGAGGTGAAGGAGGGAATCGAGAAGTTCGCACGCGACAAGGACGTCAGCGCGGCGCAGTTCACCGCGATCGGCGCGCTCAGCGACGTCGTCTTCGGCTAGTACGACTGGGAGCGGAAGGAGTACCGGAAGCTCCCGCTGGACGACCAGGTCGAGGTGCTCACGCTTGCCGGCGACATTGCGCTCAGGGACGGCGAGCCCGCCGTCCACGCCCCACCTCGTGGTTGGACGCTCGGACGCGACCACCGCGGAGGGCACCTGCTGCAGGCGCACGTGCGGCCGACGCTCGAGCTCGTCCTGACCGATGCGCCGGCGACGCTGCAAAAAGAGGAGGACCCGGAGACCGGCCTGGCGCTGATCGCATTGCGTTAGCCGTGACGACAGCTAGCGCAGCAAGATGCCACCGCCGCCGCCTTTCAGGGCTGCCTCGACGAGGCCTCGGTCGCGGGTCGACCGCACCTCAGCCAGCGCCTGCTCGCCGACCGCCGCCGCAATGGACAGAGCCTCGCGCACCCGGTCTTCGGCGCCCACGCCGCGTGCGGCCTCGGCGACGGCGGCGAGAGCCGCGAGCAGATCGCACGCGATCCGGGCGTCGCCGGCCGCGTAGCGACCGATCTCCGCAAACGCGTCGACGTACTCGGCGAACGGGCGCCGCCGCGCGACGACCGGCTCGCCGCCGCCGCCGGCATCACAGATGCCCGAGGGGAAGGAGCGGGCCGCGAGCCGCGTGAGCGTCGAGCGGATGTAGGCGATGCAGGTCGCCGCCGTGGTGGGGTCGTTCACGCTCGGGGAGATCGCCCGTAGCGCAATGTCCGTCAGCTGGCGGATGCCGAAGTGCGCGTCCTTGTCGATGTCCCGCTCGCCTCTGACGGCGACGTGGCGAAGGACGAGGTCGCGGATCTCCTCTGCGCACACGGGCGGCCAGATCTCGGCGATGGGCTGGTCGGCGTGCACGAAGTCACCCGGCGCGAGACGCACGTGCACGCGCGGGCGCGGCTCCGGCAGCCCCGCGGCGAAACGGCGCAGGTCGACGGTCCGGACGAAGCCGGGCTCGTCCGCCCGCACGACCCCCGGAGTCCCCTCGCTGCGCCACTCCGCCAGGAGCTCGTCCGCGTCCTCAGCCCTGGTGCCTTCGAAGGGGTCGGGATAGAGTCGGTCGACGGCCGTCAGCGTCTCCCGGAACAGCCGCGCCGTCAACTCCGAGGCCTGCACGAGCTGCGCGATGTGGTGGATGAACGCGATCAGCATCGCCAGCGCCACCAGCGCAAGCGCGCTCGCGACGGTGATGGTCAGCCGCGGCACCGCCGCCGCACCGTTCGCGACGTCGCCAATCGAGCGGAGAGCCACCAGGCAGTAGGCGAAGATCCCGACGAACGAGCCGATTGTCAGCTGCGCGACGCGATCGCCGAGGTAGTTCCGAACGACGCGCGGGCTGAACTGGCTCGAGGTGAGCTGGAGCACCACCATCGTGACCGAGAACGTGAGCCCCGCCACCGTGATCAGCGACCCGGCGATCACGGACAGGACCGTGCGCGCCGCTTGGCCGCTGCCCCTGAAGACCCAGTCGCTGTCGAAGTGCTCGGCGTCGTCGAACCGCACGAGCCCTTCCGCCAGTACGACGTAGGCGGCAGAGATCAGGCTCGGAACGAACCAGAGCGTGTTCAGCAGGCTCAGCCAGCGCGCGCGGAGATTGAGACCCATCTGCTTCGGCATACCCTTCGGGATGAGGGCCTAGTCGACTCGACGGAGAACTACGCGCGCCTGTTCACGGCCGCCGTCGCGAGGCACGACGAGCTCGCGCGGTCGATCTTCGTTGCGAGAGCGAATCATGCATGCGGCTCGCTACATCGCTTCCTTAACGCCCCGACGGATCAGCCAGACGTTGACGGGGTAGGCGGTCGCGAAGCCGAGCAGCATCCCGACCTGCATCAGGAACCAGTACGCGGCGTGATCGGGCTTCAGGTGCGGCTCGGTGTAGAAGACGAGCTGCATCACAGCCATCCAGCCGAACAGGCCGACCTCGAAGGCCGTCAGAGAGAGCGTGTCGGCCTTCAGCGCCGCGACGATCCCCTGGCGCAAGCCGAGGTCGCGCATCGGCGCGATCGCGAAGTACTGGAACGCGATCCCGAGCAGGAAGGCGAAGGTGAAGTCGACGACGTACTCGACGGGCAGCGCAAGCCCGAGCAGCTCCCAGCCGAGCCCGAAGACGAGCCACGCCCCGAGAATGTCGCCGAGCGTGCAGCCTGCGCCGCAGTGGCTGACGCCGATGCCGACCGACACCGGCTCGCCGTAGTCGGCGTCCCGCCCCGACCGGTCACGGTAGCGCGGACCTCCACGCGACGACGGTCAGCCAGGCGCACGGCACCTCAGTCCGTGCGCGCGGGAAGCCGTTGCAGCGAGAGGGCGTAAACGGATGCGTAGACCGCGCGCACGGCGGCGCACTGCACGAATCTGCGCGCGTCCCCGAGTCGCGGCCGCGACGGGCTGCCGGCGCGCAGCGAGGCGAGCAGTGCCAGGCAGGGCCAGGCGAGCGCGTTCTCCGCCTGCATAACGCCGATGCTCCTGCGCACGTCGGCGACGCCCGCGGACGCCATCGCTGCGCCGAGCGCGGCGCCGACAGCAGTGTGCGCGGCAACGCCCGACGCGTGCCAGGCGCGACCGTGCGTCACCAACCGGCCGGTGTACTCGACGTCGGTGTAGCGGGTGCGCAGCATTCGCCCCAGCACCGGCTCTGTGCCAGCCCAGGCGGCGGCTCCGACGACCCCGGCGAGCGCGCCACGCGTCACCGCGTTCATGAGCGCCGCGCTGCGAGACCGACGGCGGCCGCGCCCCCGAGTGCGCCCGCGATCGCACCACGATGCCGCGACAGCCAGGCCTGCGGGGAGTGCGCGTGCGCCATGCCGTCGAACGGCCCGTGCGCGCCGCGATCATGGTCGATCGGCGCGAAGAGGTTGTCGTGCCCCGTCGGATCGAGCGGCTCGTCGGTCTGCTGCGAGCTGAAGCCCGCCTTGCCGAGATATAGCGTGAGCAGCCAGGGCGCGATACGCTCTCCCAGTACGTTCACGACGGTTGGAGATGCCGACGTAGATCTGCCGCCGCTTGCTGTAGGCGATCCAGTGGATCGACTCGGCCGCGACCTCCGGCTGGTAGATCGGCGGCACCGGCATCGTCTGCCTCGGCAGCTTCGTCCGTCCCCACGTGAACTGCGTCGTGTTCACCCCCGGCAGGTGCACTATCGAAACCCTGACGTTGCTCTCCTTGTGCACGAGCTCGGTGCGATCCTCGGCGATACCAGCACCCCACCGCTCGTGTCGCCGGCTCCTCTGGCCTCGTTCCAGACCTCGCGTCGCACCTGGTCGAGCGCGTCGCTGGCGAGCGCGACGACGTGAAGCGGGTCGAGGCAGACGCTCGCTTGCGGGCAGTGCTCGGCGAGCGCCTTCAGGATCCACTCTCCCATGTCGCTGGAGACGAGCTCGATCCGCGCCGTCCGCGCCGCTCCGAGCTGCGCGAAGAACCTGGCGACCATCTGCTTGTCGCGTCCGTCGGCGGCCCAGACCAGCCGGCCCGTCTCCTGGCAGAGGACGCCGGTGATGTAGCGTTGCCCCTTGCGATACGAGAGCTCGTCGATCCCGATCCTGCGTAGCCCTGCCAGCGGGTCAGCGCGGTGAGCCGACTCGTCCGCGACCACCCGCTCGATGATCCGGCCGACGGTCAGCCAGGAGACGCGCATCAGCTCGCAGACAGCGCTCTTCGAGCACTGCGTCGTTAACCAGGCAACCTGATCCTCGAACTCACGCGTGAACCAGGAACCGTGCCGCGCCCAGGGCACCCGCGCGACCACCACCCCGTGCTCACGGCAGGCGACCCGCGGCGCCTGCGCCTTCACGAACGCCTTCCTCGCACCGAAGTCGAGCGCCCGCCAGCGTCGCCGCCCCTCGCCGCGGTCGTAGCCGGGCGAGCGTCGACCGCAGACACCGCAACGCGCGACATCCCCCCGCCGCGGCCGCACGCGCACCACCAACCCTTCCTCACTGACCTCCACGCCCTCGACCACCGCCCGGCCAAGCCCAAGCAGCCGAGCGAATACCCTTGCTCCGCGCACGCCGTCACCTGCCTCTCTAGAGAACCAGCTCTCAACAGCCGGAACCCTAGGAGCAGAGCGGCGTGCGCCTACCTATCGACCCACGGAACGGTTAGGACCGCCGTATTTGACGTGGTCGTCGAGGATCGCGAGCGCAACGCTCTCAAGAGCTGTATCCACGCCTGAAAGGTGAACGGCTGGCCGGCCTAGCAGTCGTGCTTACGATCTTCATCAGCGCCTTCGTCGCCCTCGGCCAGACGATCGAGCGCTTCATCCACCCACGCACCCTCTCGCACCTCTGGCTCCTGGCCACCGCAGGCGTGATCGGCTTCCTCGGAAACGAGATCGCCGCGCAGGTACGCCTACGCGCCGGCCACCGGCTCCAAAGCCCGGCGCTGGTCGCGGGACGGAAAGCACGCGCGGGTCGATGGGTTCGTCAGCCTCGGTGTGCTCGCCAGCGCCGCCGTCGTCGCCCTTGGACTCAAGCTCGCCGACCCGATCATCGGGCTCGTGGTCACCATCGTCATCCTCCGCATCACCTGGGAGAGCCGGCAGGCAATCTCAAGCAGCGACCCGGGCGAGATGCTCGACGACCACGAGCACTAACACGATCGCGCAGACAACAATTGAGCTTCACTCGAATCACGCCACGAGCCGAACGCGAGCGGCGTGCCAAGAGGGTGCAGACGAACCGACGGGACATCGGCGTAGTCGTTGAGGATCGCTTCGGCGCAACCTGTTTGGAGCAACGGCCGATCGCGCTCCTCGTTGATGCGTCATGCCCGGTTATCAGCCCTCGCCTGGTCTGACGAGACCGACCTCGTAGGCAAGAGCGACCAGTTGCGCGCGGTCGCGGCAGCCGAGTTTTCCGAGGATGCTGCTGACGTGCGTTTTTGCTGTCAGTGGGCTGATCACGAGCTTTTCGCCGATCTCGCCGTTACTGAGGCCGGCTGCGACGAGGCGGAGGATCTCGCGCTCGCGCCCGGTCAGCTCGGGGATTGGGGGGTGACGCGGATCGGGGCGCGCGGCGAACTCGCTGATTAAGCGTTTCGTGATCGACGGGGCGAGCATCACGTCGCCGGCGGCGACGATGCGGATCGCGTGCAGCAGCTCCGCGGTGCCGGCGTCTTTGAGCAGGAAGCCGCTGGCTCCGGCACGGAGTGCGGCGTAGACGTATTCGTCGAGGTCGAAGGTGGTGAGAACAAGTACCCGCGTTGCGGTCAACGTCGGGTCGCCGCAGATCAGACGGGTCGCTTCGAGACCGTCGAGGACCGGCATGCGTATGTCCATCAAGACCACCTGCGGGAAGGCACGCCTGGTGAGGTCGATCGCTTCGCGCCCGTTGGCGGCCTCGCCGACGATCTCCATCTCTTCCTCGGAGGCGATCAGGGACACCGAACCCCCCGCGAACAGAGGCTTGATCGTCGGCGACGAGGACGCGGGATCAAATGCGCCGATAGGGCAGGTCCGCGCTCACCCGAAATCCCTTTGGCGAAAACGCCGGCATCAAGAGTGCCGCCGAGCGCGACGACGCGTACTGAGGTCGACGGCCGGGGCGTCGGCATCCTTGGCATGCGCGAACGGCGGTTCCCGCAGCGTTCTCAACCGCAAGCAGCAGCCGATCTGGCCCGAAAGGAGATGCTGACGCGCGAAGAGGCGCCAGCGGCGTGGCGCCGGATGTTCGTGAGCGCCTCCTGAACGATCCGAAAAGCAGCGAGCTGCACCGCATCGGGGACATGCTCCGGCTGCTCGCCATCTCTGTCCAAACAGACGTTGAGCCCGACGCTTCGAGCTTGCGCGATCAGATCGTCGACGTCCTCGAGGTTCGGAGCCGGTTGCAGCGGCGCATCGTCATCGTTGCTCTCGCGTAGGACGCCGAGAATCGTCCGCAGTTCGTCGAGCGCCTCATGGCTGGCCTCTGCGATCGTCGTCAGCGCCGCACGGGCGTTACCTGGGTCGCGGTCGAGCAGATGGGCAGCAACACCGGCCTGCACGTTGATAGTCGTCAGCGTGTGCGCGACCACGTCGTGGAGATCTCGAGCAATGCGCAGGCGCTCTTGCTCGACCCGCCGTTTCGCCTCCTCGTCGCGGCTGCGCTCGGCGAGCGCGAGTCGCTCGACGAGCAGCTTCACGTACGCGCGACGGTTGCGCAGCGCCTCGGCAGCAAGCAGCGGGACGGCGATCAGCGTGACATGCGCGACCGTCTGCAAGGTGACCGCATGCGGATGGCCACCGACGAGGAAGGTGTCTGCGACGAAGACCGCTGCCGCCGCGCCGATCGCCGCGAGAACCAAGTGCGTTCGGCCGCGCATGAGAGCAAACGAATAGAGAGCCGCTCCGGGGGCAACGACAGCGATGGCGCCGGCTGACTGATCGACAGCAAACAGGGCAAGCACGAGCCCGCCAGAGACCATGAGCGTCGTTGCTGGCAGTCTTCGCCGCGCGATCAGCGTCGCCGCTGCCGCGAGCCCGAGCGCGAGCGCGGCCGTGCGCGCATCCCGATCCGCGCGCACGACTACACCAACAACGACGAACGTCCCCACCAGCAGCGGGACAGTCGTCTCGACGGCCTGTCGAGGAGACGCGCGGGGTCGTGTCTCATCCAACGAATCTAGCGCGGCATCGCCGGAGCCGCGTACGCCGCGAGGAGTAGTCGAGACACTCCGCGCGGCCGAGGCCGCCCTTCCTGATGACGACAACGATGCAGACAATGAAGTCGCCAAGAAGCAGCGAGCCCGTGGAAGATTCAGTCCGCACGACCCCTCGGCGGCCCGACGTATCGAGTGGCGAGGCCGTCGTTGCCGTCAGATCGCTGACCAAGCGCTACGGCTCAATCGTCGCCGTCGACGAGATCAGCTTCTCGCTCGAGGCTGGCACGATCACTGGCTTCCTCGGCCCGAACGGCGCCGGTAAGACGACCACTTTGCGCCTGCTCCTTGGCTTGGCCGAGCCAACAGCTGGTCAGGCGTTGATTCTCGGTCGCCGCTACCGTGAGCTCGAGCGGCCAATCCAGCTCGTCGGTGCAGTGCTCGAGTCCGACGACTTTCATCCGGCGCGCACAGGCCGTGACCACCTGCGCACGCTTGCACTCGCGGCCGAGCTGCCGCGCAGTCGCGTCGAGGAGGTGCTCAAGCTCGTCGAGCTTGCGCCGGCGGCCAGCCGCCGGGTTAAGAGCTGCTTTCAGAATGAGTTCTTGAGTCGTCGGTAGCAGACGATGCAGCAGCCGAGCGCGAGTAGTGCCTCGTGGATGTCGGCGCGGCGGTCGTAGCGGACGAGCAGGCGCTTGAGCT
>JBBRYP010000067.1:0-23308 GCA_038237515.1 Gaiellales bacterium | reverse complement strand
GGGCCTGTCCAAAAAGTGAACCAGGGCGCCTGACAGGCGTCACGCGCCTCGATCCGGCGTCCTCGGTCGCGCAGATATGCCTGCATATCGACGCTCCCTGCGTCCTTGCCTCGAGACGCGTGCCGCCTGTCATCCACCGTGACCACTTTCCGGACAGGCCCTTAAACTCCCGACCTTGTGATAGAAGATCCGGCGCGCCGAGCCACTTCGGCGCCATCTTTGTGAGGGGGAACGAACGTGGATTTCTTTAGCGACCATCCTGTTCTCTTCGCGCTCGTCTGCGCCGGTGTCGCCATTGCGTACGGCATCGGGCTGACGGTCTGGCTCCTTGCCCGACCCGCCGGCAACGAGCGGATGCAGGAGATCGCGCAGGCGATCCAGGAGGGCGCCGCCGCCTACCTGCGGCGCCAGTACACCACTGTCGCGATCGTCGCGATCGTCCCCTTCCTCCTGCTCGGCTTCTACAACAAGCTTGGCTGGGGAACGGCCATCGGGTTCCTGATCGGAGCCGTGCTCTCGGCGGCAGCCGGCTTCATCGGCATGAACGTCGCGGTCCGCTCGAACGTCCGCACGGCGGAGGCGGCCAGGCACGGCCTCAACCCGGCGCTCAACGTCGCCTTCCGCGCCGGCTCGGTCACCGGCCTGCTCGTGGTCGGTCTCGGGCTGCTCGGCGTCGCCGGCTACTACTGGGCTCTCACCGGCTGGCTCCACCACACCCCGGAATCGGCAATCGACGACCTCGTCGGGCTCGCGTTCGGCGGCTCGCTGATCTCGGTCTTCGCGCGCCTCGGCGGCGGGATCTACACCAAGGCGGCGGACGTCGGCGCCGATCTCGTGGGGAAGATCGAGGCGGGCATCCCCGAGGACGATCCGCGCAACCCGGCGGTGATCGCCGACAACGTCGGAGACAACGTCGGCGACTGCGCTGGCATGGCCGCCGACCTGTTCGAGACCTACGCCGTGACGGCGGTCGCGGTGATGCTGCTCGCGATCAAGACGTTCCCCGCCCTCCACATCGAACTCTACCCGCTCGCCATCGGTGGCATCTCGATCCTGACGTCGATCATCGGCACGTTCTTCGCGCGCGTGAGCGGGAGCGGGTCGATCATGAACGCGCTCTACCGCGCAGTCCTCGTCGCCACGGTGCTCTCGGCGATCGGCTTCATTCCGATCACGATGGCCTTCGACAACTCGCACTTCACCTTCACCGACCTCTACGTGTCGGCGATCGTCGGCCTGGTGGTGACCTTCCTGCTGGTGGCGATCACCGAGTTCTACACGGGTACGCGCTGGAGCCCGGTCAAGTCGATCTCCCGCGCCTCGGAGACCGGCCACGCGACGAACATCATCGAGGGGCTCGCGATGGGGATGCAGGCGACGGCCTTGCCCGTGATCGTCCTCGCGGCCGGGATCCTCGTCGCACACCACTTCGCCGGGCTCTACGGCATTGGCGTCGCCGTGATGGCGCAGCTCTCGATGACCGGACTGATCGTCGCACTCGACGCGTACGGGCCCGTCACCGACAACGCGGGAGGCATCGCGGAGATGGCCGACCTCCCTGAGTCGGTCCGCGCGATCACCGATCCGCTCGACGCCGTGGGCAATACGACGAAGGCGGTGACGAAGGGGTATGCGATCGGCTCGGCGGCGCTCGCGGCGCTCATCCTCTTCGACTCGTACACGTCGGGGCTTTCCGACCGAGGGATCGGGACGGCCAAGGACTACTTCGCGCTCTCAAATGCCTGGGTGATCGCCGGGCTCTTCATCGGCGGGCTCATGCCCTTCCTCTTCGCCTCGCTCGCGATGCAGGCGGTCGGGCGGGTCGGCGGCCAGGTCGTGACCGAGGTGCGGCGGCAGTTCCGCGAGATCCCCGGGATCATGGAGGGGACTGCACGCCCGGAGTACGGCCGCGCGATCGACATCGTCACGGGGTCGGCGATCAAGAGCATGCTCCTCCCGGCGCTGATCCCGATCGGCTTCCCGATCATCGTCGGGATCATCAACCCGCGGATGCTCGGCGGCCTCCTGATCGGGACGATCGTGACCGGCCTCTTCCTCGCGATCTCGATGACCTCGGGCGGTGGCGCCTGGGACAACGCGAAGAAGCTGATCGAGGATGGCGCCCACGGCGGCAAAGGCTCCGACGCCCACGCCGCCTCCGTCACGGGAGACACGGTCGGCGACCCCTACAAGGACACGGCGGGGCCGGCGATCAACCCGATGATCAAGATCGCCAACATCGTCGCGATCCTGATCATCCCGCTGATCGTCTCTATTCATGGGTGAACCCCTGGTTCTCCCACGTGCCTCCTCCTTGCGACCGCTTCTGACAGGGTCGCTGTGGCTGGGGCCGGTCGTCCGCACTGGCGTCCCACCGTTGCCTAGCTCGTAGCTGGGGCTCCCGGCGGGCAAGCCCGCCTCCGCTCGCGGATCGTCGTCGCCCAAGATGCTCTAGCGGAGCCCGCGCGTCCAGGGTCTGTCCCCGGACATGCTCGCCCGAGAAAAAGGGCGGCGGGGGAACCACCGTCGGCAACTGCCCCTTCTGTCGTTGAATCAGCGTTGGCGGTGGGTGGGAGCACAACTGGTGACGGACCCGTTCCTGCCGCCTCTCTCCTGGTTTCCCCCGTTCGAGCCGGCGCGCGTAGGCGCCGGGCATAGAGTCCCCGCGTGCCGCGCCGGCGACGTCAACAGGGGTTGGAGCGCGTCCTCGGAACTCCCGCGCTCTTTGCGACCGCCTACGGCAACGTCGGCTCCTCGATCTACTACGCCCTCGGCGTCACGGCCGTGCTCGCGCTCGGCCTCACGCCGGTGGTCTTCGTCGTCAGCGGCCTGATCTTCGCCGCCACCGCCGCCACGTACGCAGAGGGCACCGTCCGCTACCCGGAGGCCGGCGGCTCGTCGAGCTTCGCGCGCCACGCGTTCAACGAGCTCGTCTCCTTCGGGGCGGCCTGGGCCCAGATGCTGAACTACGTGATCACGATCGCCATCTCGGCCTTCTTCGTCCCCCATTACCTGTCGATCTTCTGGGGGCCGCTCAGAGACAATCCCTGGGACATCTTCGGCGGCATCGGCGTCATCGTCCTGCTCGTGGGCCTGAACGTCGTCGGGATTAAGGAGGCGGCGAGCCTCAACATCTTTCTCGCCGTCGTCGACTTCGCGACGCAGCTGCTGCTCGTCGCACTCGGCTTCGTCCTGATCTTGAGCCCTCACACCCTCCAGGCGAACATCCACCTGGGGGTCGCACCGTCGTGGGCGAACTTCCTGCTCGCGATCCCCGTGGCGATGATCGCCTACACCGGGATCGAGACGGTCTCGAACCTCGCCGAGGAAACGCGTGATCCGCCGCGTGCGATCCCGCGCTCGATCAGCTGGGTTGCGATCGCGGTGTTCGCGATCTACTTCACGCTGCCCTGGGTCGCCCTCTCGGCGCTGCCCGTCCACCTCGACAAGGCGGGCCATTACGTCACCCGGCTCGGACTGGGCCCGGACAAGGGCGGCTTCCAAAACGACCCGGTGCTCGGCCTGGTCGAGAACCTCGGGCTGCACGGAACCCTGCTCTCGGCTGCGAAGGTCTATGTCGGCGTCCTCGCCGCGACGATCCTCTTCATCGCGACCAATGCCGGGGTGATCGGAGCCTCGCGCATCACGTACGCGATGTCGAGCTACCGGCAGCTGCCCGAGGTCTTTCGCCGCCTGCACCCGCGCTTCAAGACGCCGTGGCTGTCGCTCGTCGTCTTTGCTGGTCTCGTCTCGATCATCGTCATCTCGACGGGCAAGACGACCTTCCTCGGCGACATGTACGCCTTCGGCGCGATGCTCTCGTTCACGATCGCGCACGCGTCGGTGATCGCGATGCGATACCGCCATCGCGACGAGGAGCTCGTCTTCAGAGCCCGTCCGAACATCCGGTTCCGCGGGGTCGACTGGCCCCTCTTCGCGATCCTCGGGGGGCTTGGCACCGCCCTCGCCTGGCTCTCGGTGGTGATCCAGAAGCCCGGGCCGCGCTGGGCGGGGCTGGCGTGGCTCGCCATCGGCTTCGTCGCCTACGCGGTCTACCGTCGACGCGTCGTTCACGAGCCGCTCCGCGAGACTGTGCGCGCGCCCGCACTCGTCCTCGGCCCCTCGCTGACCGCCGAGTACCGCACGATCCTCGTGCCCGTGCTGCGCACGGCGGAGTCGGAGGAGGCGCTCGTGGCGGCTGCCCGACTCGCGACCGATCGCGGCGCGCGCGTCGTCGTCGTCACGGTGCTCGAGATTCCGCTCGATCTGCCGCTCGACGCGCAGCTGCCCGGGGAGGAAGAGGCCACGAAGGTCCTGGACGACGCCCAGGCGATCGTCGAGAGCTACGACGTCCGGGCGGTCACGCGCCTGCTCCGGGCGCGCCGCGCGGGGCAGGCGCTCATCGACGAGGCGGCTCGCCGCAACGCCGAGCTCGTCGTCATCGGCGCCTCGCGCCGCCGTGACTCGGGAGCCGGCGTCCCGATCTTCGGCAAGACCGTCGACTTCGTCCTCAAGGCGAGCCCCTCCCGCGTCCTGGTCGTCGCCGGCAAGCGAGCGGCGTGAAGCCGCGGACGCGCGCGAGCGCCGTCGTCTCGACCGCGGTGATATTCCTCGGCCTGACGATCGTCGTCGAGACCGCGATCGTCCACGGGCGCGCGGGGTATCTCCTGGGCGCCGCAATCGCCCTCGCCGGCGCAGGCCGCTTGTACCTTTCGCTCCGATGAGCTTCTGATGCCCAGGCGCTTCCAGGGACTCCGGCCCGGCCTCGGCGTCAGCTCGATCGCCTCGGTCGCCTACGGCGAGATCGCCTCCTCGCTGTACTTCGCGCTCGGGATCGTCGCGGTGTACGCGCTCGGCTTCACACCGTGGGTCCTGCTGGGCGTGGGCGCGCTCTTCCTCCTCGTCGCGCTCTCCTACGCCGAGGGAACGGCCGCCATTCCCGAGACGGGCGGTGCGGCGACCTTCGTCCGCCGCGCGTTCAACGATCCCGCCGGCTTCGTGACGGGTTGGGTGCTCTTCCTCGACTACCTGATCGTGATGGCGCTCGCCGCGCTCTTCGTTCCGCACTACCTGAGCCACGCCCTCGGCTGGAGCGGGATCCGCCACAGCCCCTGGGACCTCGTGCTCGGGATCGGGGTGATCTTCGGGATCGGCCTCGTCCGGCTGTTCCGGCGGCCAGGCCTCTACAGGATCGCGATCGTGCTCGCGGCGGGTGCGCTGGCCGTGCACCTGCTGCTGATCCTGCTCGGCCTGGTGCTCGTCTTCTCGACCTCGGCGCTCGGCCGCGGGGTTCACCTCGGCGTCGCCCCCACCTGGCACTCCTTCGTCTTCGCCCTCCCGCTCGCGATGCTCGCGTACACGGGCCTCGAGACGGTCTCGAATCTCGCGGCCGAGACGCGCGAGCCCGGCAAGACGCTGCCGCGCAGCCTCTTCGTCGGGCTTGGCGCGGCCGTCGCCGTGTCGTTCGCGATCGGCGCGATCGGGATCTCCGCCTACCCGAACTACGCGGATTCCCGCGGGCCGAGCGGCCAGGCGACGGCGCTCGGAACCGTCTGGCTGCGCGCGCCGCTCGTTGGCGTGGCCGCCGCCTTCCACGGGCATCTCCCGAATGGTGTGGTCGACGCGATCCGGGTCTTCGTCGGCCTGAGCGGCGTCCTCGTGCTCGGACTGGCCGTGACGACGTCGATGTCGGGAGCGGGCCGTCTGGCGTACTCGCTCGGACGGCACGACATGCTGCCGCACGCCTTCGGCGTCCTCAACCGCCGCACGCTGATCGCGCCGGTCTCGATCGCGGCCTCGGTCGGCATCTCCTCGGGCCTGCTCCTCCTCGCGCACGCCTTCGGCCGGGAGGTCCGCTTCCTCGCGAGCCTCTACAGCTTCGGCGTGCTGCTCGCGTTCACTGCCGCCCAACTTGCAGTCATCCGCCTTCGCTTCACCGAGCCCGCTCTCGCACGTCCCTTTCGCGCGCCCGGGAACGTGCGGATCCGGGGCACCGACGTCCCCGTCGCCGCCCTCGTGGGCGCGCCGCTCACGTTCGCGATCTGGATCGCGTCGCTCCTGACCCACCCGGCGGCTCGGGTCGCAGGCCCGATCTGGCTCGCGTTCGGAGCGGCCATCTTCGTCTCGGTTCGCCTCGCGGGCGGCGAGGCGCTGCTCGAGCGCGTCCCGGCCGCCGTCCCCGACCTCGTTCCGGCCGAGGAGGGCGTCTACGGGAGGATCCTCGTGCCGATGAAGCTCGGCCCGATCGGTGAGGAGGTGCTCGCGACGGCGATCCGCCTCGCGGAGGAGCAGGGGAGCACGATCAGCGCGCTGCACGTGATCCGGGTGCCGCTCGACAAGTCGCTCGAGGCGGAGCTGCTGGAGGAGGAGGAGCGCGCCGGCGCCTCGCTGGTGGAGGCGCGGATGCTGGCGCGCGAGCACGGCGTGGAGCTCGAGCGACGCATCGTCAGATCTCGCGCCATCGGTTCGGCGATCGTCGCGGAGGCAGAGCGCGGAGGGGCCGATCTGATCGTGCTCGGCTCGGCGCCCCGGTGGCGCCGGCAGTCGCGCTTCTTCAGCCCGACCGTCGACTACGTGCTTCGGAAGGCCGCCTGCGAGGTGATGGTGATCGCCTATCCGCAGGGGGTTTTGGAAGAGGAGGGGGCGCGTACTTGAGCGCCTCGCACTCCGCTACGCTGATTTCCGTGAAGGCGATCGTGATCGGGTGCGGGCGCGTGGGATCGAGCGTCGCGAAGCAGCTCCAACGGACCGGCTGGGACGTGACAGTGATCGACGAGCGGGAGGAGGCGCTCGCGCGCCTCGGCGACCATTGGGCCGGCAGCTACATCGTCGGCCACGGCATGGACGTCGACGTGCTGCGCGAGGCCGGGATCGACGACAAGGACGATCCGGCCGCCGCGGTCGTCGTCGCGACGGACGGCGACAACACGAACATCGTCATCGGCCAGGTCGCCCAGAAGCGCTTCGACGTGAACTGCGTCGTCGTCCGGATTCTCGACCCGGCCCGGGCGGAATTCTACGCCGCTCGGGGGCTGCGGACGATCTGCCCAACCTCGAACGCCATCTCCGTCCTCACCGATGCGGTTCGCGCGTGCGAGTTCCGGCCCCCGGAGAACATCCAGCGCGTGAAGGTCGCGGGGTAGTCCCATGTACATCCTGATCGCAGGCGGCGGCAAGGTCGGCGCGAACCTTGCGCGCGTCCTGCTCCAGGACCGCCAGGGCCATTCCAGGCACGAGGTGACGCTCATCGAGCAGCGTCGCGACCGTTTCGACAAGCTCGAGGCGGAGTTCGACCATCAGGTCCAGCACGGCGACGCGACCGAGCTCCACATCCTCGAGCGCGCGGGGATCGCCCGGCCCCCCGACATCCTCGTGGCGGCGACCGGCGACGACGAGGACAACATGGTGATCTGTCAGATCGCGCGCGAGAAGTACGGAGTCGCCAAGGTGATCGCGCGCGTGAACGACCCGCGCAACCAGGCCCACTTCGACCTGCTCGGGATCTCGCCCACGGTGTGTGCGACCTCGAACATCATGGCGCTGATCGAGCACGAGGTGCCCGAGCACGATCTGATCCACCTGCTCGAGCTGCGCAAGGAGAACCTCGAGATCGTCGAGGTTCAGATCGACAAGGACGCTCCGTGTGCCGGCAAGTCGATCGACCGGCTGCGCCTCCCGGAAGACGTGAAGGTCATCTCCGTGATGCGCGGCGGCCAGGCGCAGAACGTGGTGGGGTCGACGGAGCTCAGGCCCGGCGATCAGGTGCTCGCGATCCTGCAGCCCGGCAAGGAGGACGAGCTGCGCCGGGCGCTGCTGAAGCGCTGACCGGGCTCGTCACGGCGCTCGCCGCGCTGCTCATCGCCGGGAGCGGCGGGCAGCAGGGAGGCGACTGGACCCGCTTCGGCTACGACGCGGCACGCCGCGGGAGCGGCCCTGCGGCGACCGGCCTCGCGGCCTCGAACGTCAGCCGTCTGAAGCGGCGGCAGGTGAGGCTCGACGGGACGGTCGACTCCTCGCCGATCTACCTCCGGAGCGTCCCGGTGCACGGCCGGCGCCACGACACCTTCTTCGTCACGACCACCTACGGCAAGACGCTCGCGATCGACGCCGACACGGGCGCGATCCTCTGGCGCTTCACTCCCGGCGGCTACGCGAGCTGGGCGGGCTCCGACCGCATCACCAACTCGACGCCCGTCGCCGACCCGTCCCGCCGCTCTCTCTACTCCGCCTCTCCGGACGGTCGCATCCACAAGCTCTCGGTCGCGACCGGCCGCGAGGCCGGCGGCTGGCCCGTCGCCGTCACCCGCCTCCCGACGCGCGAGAAGATTGCGCCGTCGCTCAACTTCTCGCGCGGGCTCGTGCTCGTCGCCACCGGCGGATACGTCGGCGACGCGCCGCCCTACCAGGGCCACGTGGCCGCGATCGACGCCCGCTCGGGAAGGCTCGTCAACGTGTGGAACTCCCTCTGCAGCGATCGGCGCGGCTTGCTCGACCCGGGCTCGTGCCCCGAGAGCGGGTCGGCGATCTGGGCGCGCTCGGGCGTCGTCGTCGATCCGGCGACGGGGAACCTGCTGGTGGCGACGGGCGACGGCAAGTGGGACGGGCGGCGCTACTGGGGCGACAGCGTGCTGATGCTCGCGCCCGACGCCTCGCGCCTGCTCCAGAACTGGACGCCCCGGACGCAGTCGGACCTCGATTCGCAGGACGTCGACCTCGGCAGCACTGGGCCGGCGCTCCTCTCCGCCGGTCTCGCGACCCAGTCCGGAAAGGATGGCCGCTTGCGGCTGCTCGACCTGCGGCGGCTGAACGGCCACTCGACGGGCGCCGGGGCCACCACCGGAGGCGAGGTGCAGACCGTCTCGACGCCGAGCAGCTCCGGTCTCTTCAGCGCTCCCGCCGCCTGGCGGAGCGCGGGCGTGACCTGGCTCTTCGTCGCGGACTTCGACGCGACAGCCGCCTACCGGCTCACCTCCGGGCGTCTGCACAAGGCATGGTCGTCCAGCCGTGGCGGCACCTCGCCTGTCGTCGCCGGCGGCCTCCTCTACGTCTACGACCCAGGTGGCAGCGGCCTGGCCGCCTACCGGCCGACGACCGGGAAGCTGGTGACGATCCTTTCCGCGGGCGCGGGCCACTGGAACAGCCCGATCGTCACCGACGGGCGGATTGCGCTGCCGGAAGGAAATGCCAACTCGCACGAGACCTCCGGGGTGCTCGACATCTACCGGCTCCCGTAGAGCCGCCGAGCACGCCTAGTAACACTGTGTTACTAGGAGCGAACCGCCCTTGGTTGTCGAAGCCAGCTGAATGGCTGTTACTTGGAGTGGAGCGGCCGGCCGGCGGAGGTGACTGGGCCGGCGGTGTGGATCGTCAGCCGCTGCGGCGGCGGCGCACCTGCGGGCCCTGCTGTCCGAGTGCGGCGTAGGCGAGCGACTGGAGCGACTCGTTCAGGCTTCTCAGCTCGTGCACGATCGGAGCGAGGTTGTCGCCGTGGTCCAGGCGGCGGTTCAGGCCTCGGAGCTCGTCCGTCAGGCGATCGAGCCGCTGGAGCAGCGCGTCGAGCTGGCGGTCTCCGACCTCACCGTGCTCCACGGGTGGGATCTTACGAGCCGGCGCGCCGAGTTCGCGTAGAAGCGTGCGACCGAACGGGTCGATTCGCGGCGCACCCATGTCCCCCTTTGCCATTTGGTCGCCGGCGCTGCGGATCGATCCGGGGCGGGGTCGGAAGCGCGCTCAACGCGCCCAGCGGAAGCTGCGCAGCCGCTGCCAGGCGAGGACCCCGAGGAGGACGCCCACCGCGTCGATCGCGACGTCGATCGGAGAGGCGTGGCGCCCGCGCACGAAGTGCTGGTGGAGCTCGTCGGTCGCCGCGTACGCCACCCCGACGACGAAGGCGAGCGGCTCCCGGCGAAACGCCCGCGTGAGGAGCGCGCTGAGAATGGCGTACTCGGTGGCGTGCGCGAGCTTGCGCAGCACGAGGTCCCAGGTGCCGAGGCCGGTGCCGAGATCTGGAACGGAGGAAAGGCCGAAGATGAGCCCGGCCCACAGCGCCACCGGCAGCCACACCGTCACGAGCCGCGAGGCGGGCACGGCTCGATGATAGGGTGCGGCCGAAAAGTCGGCGAGCGGAAAGGGAACCCGGTGAGATCCCGGGACGGTCCCGCCGCTGTGAGGGGAGAAGCCCTTCGCCACGACGCCACTGGCCGCAGGCCGGGAAGGCGGCGGAGGGGGAGCCCCGAGTCAGAAGACCTGCCGCCCGCCGAGGCCACCGAACCCCTCGCGGAAGGAGGATTCGTGTCTCGACGACTCTTCGGCCTCCCGGCAGCCCTCGCGGCTGCCGCGATTCTGGTAGCGGCGGCTCCCGCCGCCCTCGTCCACGTTCGCGTGGAAGGCAGGAACGCCACCATCTTCGGCTCGACGGAGCCACGCGCGAGCGGCGCGACTCCGCTGCAGACCCTCGAGTCTGCGAGCATCGCCGGCGAGTTCTATTACCACCTGGCAACGAGCTCTTTCGGGTCGTACGTCGATCAGATAGGCCGCTACGCCGCCGATGCCTCCAACGGCTGGGTGTTCAAGGTCAACGGCGCCCTCCCCCCCGTCGGGGCGGACAAGGTGGCGTTGAGGGACGGCGACACCGTTCTGTGGTACTGGGCCACCTTCTCCTCGAGCGGCGCCGGTCCCGCCACGCTGCGCATCGCGCTAGCCGGCCGCGGCTGCTACGCCGTCACCGCCCAGGACGACCAGGGAAAGCCCGTCTCGCCTGCTGGCGCCTTCCTCCAGCTCGACGGCCGCGTCGTCAAGGTCGCCGGCGCAAAGACATGCCCGGGGCCGCATCGCGGGCTCGTGAAGGCCGTCCACTTCGGCTTTGTGCGCTCCAACTCCCTTCCGTGAGGGGGGTCCTGCTCGTACTCCTGGCCGCCGCCGCGCTCAGCGGCTGCGGCTCGGAGGCAGGGGGGCACGGCAGCGCGACGCTCTGGGTGACGCGGGATCGCGGGGCGCGCGTGCTCCTCGTGCGCCAGGTGCCGGCGGGCCTGACCGCGAGCCAGGCGCTCGAGCGCGAAGCGAAGGTGAAGACCCGCTACGGGGGGCGCTTCGTGCAGTCGATCCAGGGTCTGCAGGGGAGCGCCTCCGGGCAGCGCGACTGGTTCTACTTCGTGAACGGCTACGAGGCGGACCGCAGCGCGAGTGAGTACACCTTGCGCCCGGGGGACGTGGAGTGGTGGGACTTTCGATCGTGGCGCGGTGCCGCCGTCCACGTCCCTGTCGTCGTCGGCGCCTTCCCCGAGCCATTCCTCCACGGCTACGCGGGACGGAGCCATCCGACGATCGTCGTCAGCGACTTCCCTGAAGCGGGGCGTGCCGTCGGCAATCTTCTTCACGCGCGCAAGGTGCTGCCCTACGGAGCGGTCGTTCCCAGAGGAGTCAACAGCGTTCTCGTCCTCATGGGCGACGGCAAGAGCACGACCTTCCGGGCCGCGCTCGAACCGGGCAATACGTCGCCGGGCTCGCCGGTGCGCGTCCTCTTCAGGGGCGACTGGCACGACCTCGTGCGCCGGCCCACGCCGTTTCGATTCCGATACGAGGTGGCACCCTGAGCTCGGTGCCGGCGGCGGTGGTGCTCGCCGCGCTCGCAGCCGCCGCCCTGCTCGCGCACGAGTGGTGGGCGATCGCGACGATCGCCGCGGTGGCCCTCGCCGTCTGCCTCGGCGCGCGAGGGCGCCGCTGGCCCTACCTGACCGCAGCCCTGATCACGCCGGTGACGATCTTCCTCGTCACGCCCTTCGTCGAGGTGAGGGGACTCCACGTGCTCTGGAGCGGGCCAACGATCCCCGTGCTCGGGCACCTCGACGTGACGACGGAGGAGCTGGCCGCGGGCGGCGTTCAGGCACTTCGCCTCGGGGCGGTGACGCTGGCATTCGCCGCCTATGCCCTCCGGCTCGATCACGACCGGCTCCTCCAGGCGGCCTGGTTCGCGCGCCGCTCGGTACTCGCCGTCGCGCTCGCGACCCGCCTCTTGCCGACGCTCGAGCGCGACGCCGTCGGGCTCCTCGAGGCGCTGCGCGGTCGCGGGGTGAAGGTGACCGGAGTGCGCGGGCGGGCACGACTCGTCTCGCCCCTCCTGGCCGGCTCGCTCGAGCGGGGCCTGAATCTCGCGGAGGCCATGGAGGCACGCGGCTTCGGACGACCCGGTGCGACGCGAGCGCCCGGTCCGCGGTGGACCGCGCTGGATCGACTCGGCCTCGCATTCGCGCCGGCGCTGGTTGCGGCGGGGGTGCTGTGGCTCTAGCGAGCGTCCGCGACCTTCGCTTCAGCTACCCCGGCAGGGACGAGCCGGCGCTCGACGGGGTGAGCCTCGACGTCCGCCCCGACGAGGTGGTCGCCCTGCTCGGTGCATCCGGATGTGGGAAGTCGACGCTCCTGCGAGCGCTTGCCGGGCTCGTACCGCACTTCCACGGCGGGACGTTCTCTGGGAGCGTCGAGGTCGCCGGGCGGGATACCAGGCGCGTGCGGCCTGCCGAGCTGGCCGGCACCGTCGCGACCCTCTTCCAGGACCCTGAGGACCAGGTCGTCTTCGCGAGCGTCGAGCGGGAGGTCTCGTTCGGCCTCGAGAATCTCGGCACGGCGGCGGGGAGCATTGCCGGCCGCGCGCGCGAGGCGCTCGCCGCGGTCGGTGCGGAACACCTCTTCGAGCGGCAGACGACCGAGCTCTCCGGCGGGGAGCTCCAGCGCGTCTGCCTCGCTTCGGCGCTCGCGCTCGAGCCGCGGTTGCTCCTGCTCGACGAACCGACCTCGCAGCTAGACGCGGAGGCACCCAGCCCGCTCGAGCTCGCGCGGGAGTCCGGCTGGCGTGGGGCCGTCGTTCTCTCGGAGCAGCGCCCCGACCGGGTGCTCGACGACGTCGACCGCATCGTCTTTCTCGAGCGCGGCCAGATCGTGCTGGACGCGCCGCGCACCGACGGGCTCGCCTGGCTCGCGAGCAACCGCCCGGCGTACGTGCCGCGGATCTTCGTCGAGCATCCCGCGCCCGCGCTGCCCGGCGAGCTCGTCTGCCGTCTCGAGGACGTGTGGTACGCCTATCGGGGCGGCCCGCCCGTCCTCTCAGAGTTCTCGCTCCACTTGAGGCGCGGGCAAATTGTCGTTTTGAGCGGCCCGAACGGCGCCGGCAAGACCACGCTCGGAAAGCTCGCCGCTGGCCTGCTCGAGGCTTCAACCGGGACCGTCGCGCGCCGCGGCAGGGCCGCGTACCTCTCGCAGGACCCGGGGCGGTACCTCGTCCGCGAGCGGGCCGTCGACGAGGTTGCTCTCGGGGTAGGCGGCGATCGCGAGCGGGCGGCGAGGGCCCTTGCCTGCGTCGGGCTCGGCGGCCATGGAGAGCGACACCCGCGCGACCTCTCGAGCGGCGAGCGGGAGCGCCTCGCGCTCGCGTGCGTGCTCGTGACGGAGCCCGACCTGCTCGTGCTGGACGAACCGACGCGCGGCGTGGATCCGGAGCGAAAGGACGAGCTGGCGAAGCTTCTGCGCCGTCAGTCGGGCGAGCGGGCGACGCTCGTGATCACGCACGACAGGATCTTCGCCGATTCGGTTGCAGATCACGTTGTCACTCTAGACAACGAGTCGGACGTCGTTCATGCCTAGGAGTTCTCTCGCCGCCAGACGATGGGGCCGGCAGCGCCTGCGCGAACGGACGAGCTCGAGGGTGGTCGCGGCCGCCGCGGCCGCCACCGCGCTCGCCGCGGCTGCGTGGACCGCGCTCTCGCCCCACGACTCCGCGCTCTCGCTGCTCCTGGTCGCCTCGGCGCTCGTGCTCGCCGGCGTGGCCTGGCTCGAGTCCGGTCCGGGGCACGCGGCCGAGATCGCCCTGGTCGGGACGCTCGGATCGGCCGCCGCCGCCGGCCGCGTTCTCTTCGACGCTGTTCCCGGCGTCCAGCCGGTGACCGTGATGGTGGCCGCGGCCGGAGTCGCCCTCGGGGCCCGCGCGGGCTTCGCGGTCGGCGCGGTTGCGGCTCTCGTCTCGAACTTCTTCCTCGGGCAGGGTCCGTGGACTCCGTGGCAGATGCTCGCCTGGGGCGGTTGCGGCGCGATCTGCGGCGTCGCCGCTCCCGTCCTGCGCCGCCGGGTGCCGTTCGCCCTGGCGTGCCTCGTTCTCGGCTTCGCGTTCAGCATCGTCATGGACGTGTGGGAGTGGTACAGCTTCTTCCCGCACACGGGGGCGGCCCTGACCTTCCAGCTCGGCCGCGGCCTCTGGTTCGATGCCGCGCACGCTGGAGGCAACCTCGTGCTGGCACTGGTCGGCGGACCGGAGCTGCGACGGCTGCTCGAGCGCTACGGGCGCCGCCTGCACACTGAGGTCGTCTGGACATGAGGACTCTCGCCGTGCTCGCAGCGGCCGTAGCGCTCGGAGGTCCCAGCGGCTTCCTTCAGGCTCATCGATGCGCCGACGGCGGATTTGCCGAGCCGGGATCGCCGGCTACGCCGGGACTGACGGCGTGGGCGGTGCTGGCGCTTGCTGCCGAAGGCGTTCCTGTGCCCATGGAGAGCAGGGATTACCTGGCCCGCCACGAGTCTGATCTCGCCAGCGCGACCGACCTCGAGCTGGCGCTCGCCGCAGAGGTCGTCGCGGGCGCGTCAACCGACCGCCTCCGCGCTCGCGTCGAGGCGCTCGAGCACCCGAACGGTTCGATCGGAGCGACGCTCAGCTCCACGATCTGGGGTGTGTTCGCGTTGAAGCAGGCCGGCGTGCCCGTCCCCACCGCAACCCGCGGCTACCTCCTCGCGCACCAGTCGCGCTCGGGGGGCTGGTCGTGGAGCGTGGGGGGAGGTCCCGACTCCAACGACACAGCGGCGGCAATTCAGGCCCTGCGGGCCCTCGGAGTGAGCGGCCGTCCCATCGGCCGGGGACTCGCCTACCTCCGCCGCCTCCAGAATCCGGACGGCGGCTTCGAGCTGAGCGAGGGGCGGGGCTCGGATGCCCAGTCGACTGCGTGGGCGATCCAGGCGCTCGTCGCCGCCGGGGCACCGGCGGGAGCGCCTGCCCTTCGCTACCTGGCCCGCCTCCGGCGCGACGACGGCAGCTACCGCTACTCGGCACGCTACGTCGCGACACCCGTTTGGGTGACGGCCCAGGTGGCGATGGCGATCGCTCGCAAGCCGTTCCCGCTTCGTCTCGCGCGCTAGCGAATGAAGCACCGAGCCGACCTTCGCCCAGGGGTCAGACCCGTGGAGAGGCCGTGGCACCCAGCTACGCCTCCGCGACCCAACCAGACTCCGGGCGGTAGAGCCGTCCCGCCCGCACCAGGTCGTCTACGAGCTCCGTGCGCCAGAGCCGGCGCCAGCTGAACCATCTGCCGAGCTCGTCCTCGCGGGCGAGCACACCCGCTCGAACCCCCGCGACGACGAGATCCTCGAGGCCGCCCCGCGGCGACGGCTCCGGGAACGCCTGATCCCACCGCGCGAGCTCCGTCGTCCGCAGCTCGACGCCTCCTTCGCGCTCCTGCAGGAGCTGCCGCGAGACTACCGCCCCGCAACGCTCGAGTGGGACGCGCAGCGACCTCAGCTCCCGCGGCTTCAGAGCGAGCTCGACCTGGAGATCCTCGAGCGTCGAGGGCCCCGCCTCGCAGAGGTGCGCCAGCAGCCGCGCCCAGGCAGGATCCTCGCCCTCCATGTGCTCGAGCTCTGCACGACACACCGGATCCGCGAGCGCAGCGATCTCGCCGGCCACCAGCAGGTTCTTGCCGCGGTGGAGCTTCAGGATCCACACCCCGGGCCGGTCCGAGAGCGCCCAAGCCCACCAGTACTTCGTCCTCGGCCACTGCCCGAACCCCGGCTTCGACGGTGCGTACGGCTTCTCGTGGCAAGCCTCGTAGAGGCTCGGCAGCGAGCAGTCCACCGTGCGCGTCAGCGGGCCGCGGTCGCGCAGGAACTCTTCAGCCTCGTCGAGATCGGCCAGCGCCCGATCGGGTGTCAGGCGGCAGTCATGAGCCCGCCGTTCGAGCAGCTTCTGGAGGGACGCGATGGGCTTCTTATACTCGCGCGATGGTCGCCGGGGACGCCGCCGCCATCCTGACGATCGGCAACGAGCTTCTTGCCGGCGACATCGACAACACGAACGCGTCCTGGCTCGCCCGCCGCCTCGAAGGCCTGGGCATCCCTGTCGGCCTGATCGCGATCCTTCCGGACGAGATCGAGCGGATCGCCCCGTTCCTGACGGCGGCCGCCGCGGCCGCGCGGCTCGTCGTCGTCACCGGGGGTCTTGGCGGGACCCCGGACGACCTGACGCGCGAGGCTGTCGCCGCCACCTTCGGCGTCGGGCAAACGGAGGAGCCGGGGCAGGCGCAGCGCCTGCGCGAGCAGTTCGCGCGCGACCCGGAATACGCCGTGCGCTGGGCACAGCTCCCGACCGGCAGCCGAGCACTCGACAATCCTCTCGGCGGCGCCCCCGGGTTCGCGTTCGAGAACGTCTACGTCCTACCAGGGCTCCCCCGCGAGATGGAGGCGATGTTCGAGGCGCTCGAGCCGGAGCTCGCCGGAGCTCCTGCGATAGCGAGCTGGCGGAGGCGCTACCGGACGAGCGAGAGCAGGATCGTGGCCGTGCTCCAGGCTGCGGAGGAGCGCCACCCGGCGATTCGGCTCGGTTCATACCCGAGCTTCGGCGCGACAGGGAGCGAGGTGGAGATCGTCGCGAAGTCGAGCGACTCCGCGGAGCTCGCCGCCGCGGCGGCGTGGCTGGAGGCTGCGCTCGCCGATGCCGTCGCGTAGCGGATCCCCACGCAATCCAGACCCCCGTTCGAGGGTGATGCCGGAAACGCCGCCGCGCCGATGCCAACCTCATGCGGCGGCGGCTTCTGGTTTCCCTTGCCATCGTTCTCGCGACCGCGGGAGCTTTCGCGCTCGTCGCCCTCAAGACGAGCCACGGCGCGCTCGTGGCCGCGGCTCGTCCGAGCTGGCCGCTCGTCGCCGCGGCCTTCGCGATCGCGGGGAGCGTCCAGCCGCTGCGCGCGCTCGCCTGGCGCGCGACGCTGCGGGAGCCGGTCGAGTTCCGGGCGCTCTATGCCGCGAGCGCGATCGGCTCCTTCCTCGACACGATCCTGCCAGGCCGGCTAGGCGAGGCCTCGAAGGTGGGCGTCCTGCGGGTCGCGGCCGGCAAGCGCTGGCCCGGCGTCTCCCGCGCTGCGGGAAGCCTTCTTTGCGCGCATCTGCTGGAGGCGATCGCGTTCGCGCTCGTGGGCGCCGGGTCGGCGTTCTTCCTGCCCTTCCCGGAATGGGCGCGCGCCAGCCTCGTGGGCGGGCTCGGCCTCGCCGCCGCGGGAATGAGCGTCGCGGCTGCGCTGCACCACCGAGTCGGCCACCGATTGCCGCGCGCGCTCGACCGGTTCCTGGCCGGAGCCGCCGCACCGCCGAGGGTCCTCGCGCGCGCGGGCGGCATCCTGCTGGCAACGTGGCTGATGCGGTGGGCCGCGATCCTCCTGCTCCTGAACGCCGTCGGAGTACGCGCGAACCTCGGCGCAGCTCTGCTCTACATGGTCGTGACCGGACTCGCCAACACGGCGCCACTCCTACCCGGCAATGCGGGCGTCTATCAGGGGGCCGCCGTCGGTGCGCTCGCCCTCGTCGGCCACGCCGGCGCCAACGCGGTTGCGGTCAGCCTCGTCGCCCCGGTCTTCGCGAGCGTCGTCACGGCAGTCGCGGCCCTCGCCGGGATGGCCTTCTACGGCCGCCGCTTCGGGGAGCTCCCGCGCGCCGCGTTCGTACGCGGCTAGAGCGGCGCTACCGCTTCCGGCGCAGCCAGCTCGGCGGCACCGCGAAGAACACCGCGATCGCGAGGACGACCGCGATGCTCGCCAGCGGGCTCACGAACGCGATCGCCGTCGCTGCGGCGTAGATCGGGATCCCGGGATTGAACGTGCGAGTGATGTCGTCGATCTCCTCCTGGGGCACGTCCTCCGAGATGAGCCGGCGGCCGCTCGACACGTAGCGCCAGAGGGCATTGAAGAAGACGGCGAGGACGATCGAGGTCGACCCGTAGAAGATCGCAGCCGCGCGCTCGCTGCCGCCGCCCTCGCGCAGGTACTCCGCGACGAGCCGCGTCGGAAACGGGATGAACGCGACGACGAGCAGGAGCAGGTTGTTGAGGAAGAGGAGCGTGTGGTCGCTGCGCGCGACCTTCCGAAAGATCGCGTGGTGGTTCACCCACATGACGCCGATCGAGAAGAAGCTCGTCGCGTATGCGAGATAGGAGGGCCAGATCTGGAGGAGCGCCCTGCCGAGGTCGCGCGAGTGTGCCGGCACCCGGATCTCGAGGATCAGGAGGGTGATGGCGATCGCGAAGACGCCGTCGCTGAAGGCCTCGATGCGGCCCGTGCCCATCGACTCGTCCACGCAGTGATCCTGGCGGTCGCGGCGGCTAGCATCGGAGAAGATGGCCGTCGCGTCCCCGGAGACCTACCTCGCGGCGCTGAACGAGGCGCAGCGCGAAGCCGTCCTCGCGACGGAAGGCCCGCTCCTGGTCGTCGCCGGAGCGGGTTCGGGCAAGACGCGCGTGCTCACCCATCGGGTCGCTCACCTGCTGAACGCGTGCGGCGTGAAGCCGAACGAGGTGCTCGCGATCACCTTCACGAACAAGGCGGCGGGGGAGATGCGCTCGCGGCTCGAGGGCCTGCTCGGCTCGACGGGGCGCGGCCTCTGGATCCTCACCTTCCACGCCTCCTGCGGCCGGATCCTGCGCCGGGAGGCGCCGCGCCTCGGCTACCGGACGAACTTCACGATCTACGACCAGGCCGACCAGGTGCGGCTGACCAAGGCGTGCCTCGAGGAGCTCGAGCGCGACCCGAAGCGCTTCGTCCCGCGCGGCATTCACGCGCAGATCTCGAACGCGAAGAACCAGCTCGTCGGGCCGGAGGAGTACCGCAGCCGCGTCGCCTCCTTCTACGACCAGACCGTCGCAGAGGCGTACGAGCTGTACCAGCGGCGCCTCTTCACCTCGAACGCCGTCGACTTCGACGACCTCCTCTACCTGACCGTGCAGGTGCTCGAGCGCTTTCCCGAGGCGCTGGAGCGCTGGCAGAAAGCGTTCCGCTACGTCCTCGTCGACGAGTATCAGGACACGAACCATGCGCAGTACCGGCTGCTCCAGCTCCTGGCCGCGAAGCACCGGAATCTCTGCGCCGTCGGCGACCCGGACCAGTCCGTGTACGCGTTTCGCGGGGCCGACATCCGCAACATCCTCGAGTTCGAGCGCGACTTCCCGGACACGAGGACGATTGCCCTCGAGCAGAACTACCGGTCGACGAACACGATCCTTCGCGCGGCGAACGGGGTCATCTCCCACAACCGCGAGCGCAAGGAGAAGAACCTCTGGTCGGAGCTCGGCGACGGCCAGCCGGTGCGCGTGATCGAGGTCGAGGACGAGCATTCGGAGGCCCGCTTCGTGGCCGCCGAGATCGCGGGGCTCGTTGCGGAGGACTACAGCGGCCGGGAGATCGCGATCTTCTACCGGACGAACGCGCAGTCGCGGGTGCTCGAGGACGTCCTCGTCCGCCAGGACATCGCCTACCAGGTGATCGGCGGCCCGCGCTTCTACGAGCGCGCCGAGGTGAAGGACCTGATCGCGTACCTGCAGGTCGTCGACAACCCCTTCGACGCCGTCTCGCTGCAGCGGATCGCGAACCGCCCGCGGCGCGGCATCGGCGACGCGTCGCTGGCGCGCCTCGGGACCTACGCCAACGCGCAGGGGCTCTCGCTGTGGGAGGCGCTCGAGCACGCCGACGACGCGGGCATCGGCGGCGCGCCGCTCAAGGCGGTGCAGAGCTTGCGGACGCTGCTCCAGTCGCTCCAGGCGGGGGCGCTCGAGCTTCCCGTCGCCGAGCTGATCGAGCGGGTGCTCGAGCGCAGTGGCTACGTCGAGGCGCTCGAGGCGGAGCGGACGATCGAGGCGCAGGGGCGAATCGAGAACCTCCAGGAGCTCGTCGGCGTGGGGCAGGAGTACCAGCAGCGTGCGGAGGAGCCGAGCCTCTCGCACTTCCTGCAGGAGATCTCGCTCGTCTCAGACCAGGACACGATGGAGGAGGAGCAGAGCCTCGTGACGCTGATGACCCTGCACAACGCGAAGGGCCTCGAGTTCCGCGCCGTGTTCATGATCGGGATGGAGGAGGGGATCTTCCCGCACTCCCGGTCGATCGAGGAGCAGTCGCTCGACGAGGAGCGCCGCCTCGCGTACGTCGGCATGACGCGGGCGCAGGAGCGGCTCTGCCTGACCCACGCCTCGGCGCGCTCGCTCTACGGCGCGCGCAACTACAACCTCCCCTCGCGCTTCCTCGACGAGCTGCCGGAGGCGGAGGTGGAGCGAGAGCGCCTACGCGCGTCCTCGTGGGCGAACTACAACGCGCCGCGCGGCGTGGAGCCTCGTTCGGAGCTGCCGAGCCTCTCGACCGGCGATTCGGTGCGTCACGGGACACTCGGCGAGGGCGTCGTGACGAGGATCGAGCCCGGCGGCGTCGTCACCGTCCAGTTCGCCGGCGAGGGCGCCGAGCGGCGCCTGATGCTCGACTACGCACCCCTCGAGAGGATCTGACGCTCGCTACCGCGCGGCGCATCGTCGCGCCGCTTCCTCACGGTCGGCTTCGCGGTCGGCTCGCCCAGCTCTACCTCGGGCTCATCCTCTACGGCGTCAGCAGCTCGCTGCTCGTCCTCGCGGGGCTCGGGCTCGACCCCTGGGACGTCCTCCACCAGGGGCTCGCTCGGAACACCGGCATCGCGATCGGCACGTGGGCGATCATCGTAGGTGCGGCCGTGCTGCTGCTCTGGGTCCCGCTGCGTCAGCGGCCGGGGCTCGGCACGCTCAGCAACGTGGTCGTGGTCGGCGGGGTCATCGACCTCGTGCTCTGGCTGAGCCCGGTGCCTCACTCGGCGGCCGCGCGCTGGAGCTGCCTCGTCTCAGGCGTGCTGCTGAACGGCGTCGCCACGGGCGCCTACATCGGCGCCGGCCTCGGCCCGGGCCCGCGCGACGGCCTCATGACCGGTCTCGCGAGAAGGGGTCACTCGATCCGGGTCGTCCGAACGGCGCTGGAGGTGAGCGTGCTGGCCGCAGGCTGGGTACTCGGGGGCAGCGTCGGCGTCGGTACTGTCGTGTACGCGCTCGCGATCGGCCCGCTGGCCCACGTCTTCGTGCCGCTCTTCACGCGGGGCGGTGTGGCGGCGCCGGGCAGAGCCACGCATCGCAGCATCGAGATGCTTGATCGGTGATTCTCGCACTGTCGGGTATGGCCCAGACCAAGCAGGGCAGTGCGACCGTCCGCCGTGCGTAGCAGCGCTACGGACGGTGGGCGGGCGTGCTGATCCTGCGCCGTGTCCGGGGCACCAGCCGGCTCGCGTGAGTCACCGAGCGAGCATCTAGGCTCCGGCCGTGGTCGAGATCAGGCCTTGCCGCGACGGTGCCGAGATGCAGGTCGCACTCGCACAGATCTGGCAGTACTTCGGCGGCGAGCCGACGGGCGAGCACGTCGAGCGCTTCCGCCGCGTCCTGCCGCTCGACCGGATCCATGCGGCGTATGACGGCACGACCGCCGCGGGAGCCGCGGGCGCCTTCCCGCTCGAGCTCAGCGTCCCGGGCGGCTCGGTTGCCTGCGCGGCCGTGACCGTTGTGGGCGTCAGCCCGACCCACCGGCGCCGCGGGATCCTCACGCAGCTGATGCGCACGCAGCTCGACGACTTCCGGGAGCGGCGCGAGCCGATCGCCGCGCTCTGGGCCTCGGAGGGACCGATCTACGGACGCTTCGGCTTCGGACTCGCCTCGTTCGGCGGCGAAGTCGAGATTCCGCGCGATCGTTCCGCCTTCGCGCTGCCGTACGCGAGGGAGGGGGAGGCGCGGTTTCTCGAGGTTGAGGAGGCGCTCGACCTCTTCCCGCCGATCTACGACGCCGTCCGGGAAGAGACCCCGGGGCTGACCTCCCGCTCGCGCGACTGGTGGGAGACCCGGGTCCTGCTCGACCCGGAGGGCCGGCGCGAGGGGGGCGGCCCGCACCGTCGCGTCCTGATCGACCTCGATGGCGAGCCGGCCGCCTACGCGATCTACCGGCACTTCCCGAAGTTCGAGCAGGGAAGCTCGGTGGGCGTCGTCCGCGTCGTCGAGGCGCTGGGTACGACGCCGGCGGCGGTGAAGTCGGTCTGGCGCTACCTGCTCGACATCGACTGGGCGGCGAGCATCAGCGCAAGCCTGCTGCCCGTCGACCACCCGCTCCTCCTGCTCCTCGGCGAGCCGCGCCGCATCGGCTTCCGCCTCTCGGACGCGCTGTGGGTGCGGCTCGTCGAGGTCGGCGCCGCTCTGTCGGCGCGGTCGTACACGGCGGCCGAGCCCGTCGTCTTCGAGGTCTCGGACGCGTTCTGCGGATGGAACGAAGGCCGCTGGCGCCTCGAGGACGGCCGCGCGGAGCGAACGGATGGCGAGCCCGACCTGCGCCTGGACGTGCAGGCGCTCGGCTCCGCCTACCTCGGAGGCATCACCTTCCGCGCACTCGAGCGCTCCGGGTGGGTCGAGGAGCTGCGGGAGGGGGCGATCGCCCGCGCGGACGCGCTGTTCCGCACCGACGTCGCGCCCTGGTGCCCCGAGATCTTCTGAGTCCGGCTGTTTAGCCCACGGCCAGCGCGGGAGACGACTCCCGTGGGGCGAGCCTTCCTGAGAGGCGCAGGTCTGGCGGCGACCCTTTGCGCAGGCCTCGCCCTTGCCGCGTGCGGCGGCGGCGCCAAGAACCCCGGGCCGCCGGGAAACCGCTCCAATCCGGCCCCGCAGCCAACCGGGACGGGAATCTCAACGCCGGCGACACCGAGCGAGTCCACGCGCTCGACCGAGACCGACTCCGGCTAGAGCGTCCACCTCGCCCGCGGGCTACAATGGCCGCCCGGGGCGGTTAGCTCAGTTGGGAGAGCACCAGCTCGACAAGCTGGGGGTCACTGGTTCGAGCCCAGTACCGCCCACCTCAAAGGCCCTGGAAACAGGGTCTTTGTGTTTCCCGCTAGGCAAACGCGAGAGGGGTCCAGTGCCCAGACAGTGCCCGGCGGCCGTCGCGCGGGGGCGCTAGAGTGGTCGCAAGCGCTCGCTCCATCGAGCCCTTGTTCCATCTCCTGCGCCGCGGCCCGCGTCCCTCCCGGAGCGGGCCTCGTCGCTTCTCGGGGTCGTCCACGGGCCGGAGTAAGATCACCGGCATGGAGAAGGAACGCGCGTTCGGGGCGAGGCTCGGATGGCGCATGAGCTGACCGCACCTGCACCCGGAGAGCTCGGCGCGTCGGAGGTCTTGTCGGTGAGGGCCGCCGCCGCCGCCTC
>JBBRYP010000066.1:0-25086 GCA_038237515.1 Gaiellales bacterium | reverse complement strand
CCAGCTCCGAACGCTTCACCCGCACGGTGATCCTCCTGAGCAGGGGGACAAGGCTTCGATAACCCAATCCTCCCTGCTCAGGCGGACATCACCGATCACGCGAGCGCCGAGCTGAGCCTGTTACTGCACGATCCGGGCTAGGAGTGTCGTCAGTCAACATCGCTCCCGGCCGGCGACGCAGACGGACGCACGGGGCGGAGCCGGCACGTCCTGAGCGGCGCCGGCAAGCGGCGCCTAGACCGGCCGCGTCACCGCGCCGTCGGAGGCCGAGGAGACGAGCGAGGCGTACTTCGCCAGCGCGCCGGAGCGGTACCGCGGTGGGGGCGGAGACCAGGCTCGGAGGCGCTCGGCGATCTCGTCCTCGGACACCTCCAGGGAGAGCTCCCGGCCGTCGATGTCGATGACGACCGTGTCGCCTTCGCGGACGGCGGCGATCGGGCCGCCGCGGACGGCCTCGGGACTCACGTGTCCGACCATCAGGCCGCGCGTCGCCCCCGAGAACCGTCCATCCGTCACGAGCGCGACGCTCTCGCCCAGCCCTTCGCCGACGATCGCCGCCGTGATCTGGAACATCTCGCGCATGCCCGGCCCGCCGGCCGGCCCCTCGTAGCGTAGGACGACGACGTCACCAGCCTCGATCAGCTGCTCCTTCAGTGCCGCGAAGCATTCCTCCTCGGACTCGAAGACGCGCGCCGGCCCGCGGTGCAGCCGCCGCTCGCCGCCGGAGAGCTTGACGATGCAGCCTTCCGGGGCGAGGTTGCCCCGGAGGACGGCGAGGCCGCCGGTCGGCTTCAACGGGGCCTCGATCGGCGCGACGACCTCCTGCCCGGGTCGTTCCTGCGCGGAGGCCGCGATCTCCGAGACCGTCCTGCCGTCGACGTTGCGTGCGTCACCGTCGAGCAGGCCGCCCTTCAGGAGCTCCCGCGCGACGAGGGGATTGCCACCCGCCTCGTGGAGATCGACGGCGAAGAAGCGGCCACCCGGCTTCAGGCTCGCGATCACCGGCGTCCGCGCGACGACGTCGTGGAAGTCGTCGAGCGAGAACGGCAGGTCCAGCTCACGGGCGATGGCGAGGAGGTGGAGGGCGCCGTTCGTCGAGCCGCCGGTGGCGGAGATCGCGGCGGCCGCGTTCTCCAGGGAGGCGCGCGTGATGATCTGCGAGGGCCGGACGTCCTCGGCGACGAGCCGCATGACGAGGCGGCCGGTCTGCTCGGCGGCCTCAGCCTTGCGCGGGTCGACGGCAGGGATGCTGTTCAACCCGGCGGGGCTGATCCCGAGGAACTCGAGCGCGGTCGCCATCGTGTTCGCGGTGAACTGGCCGCCGCAAGCGCCGGCGCCGGGACAGGCGCGGCTCTCGAGCGCGTAGAGCTCGCGGGCCTCGATCCTCCCGGCGGCGAAGGCGCCGATGCCCTCGTAGACATCGCCGATCGTGACCTCGCGTCCGGCGACGCGGCCGGGCGCGATCGAGCCGTTGTAGAGGGCGAGCCCGGGCACGTCAAGGCGAGCGAGCGCCATCGCCGCGGCCGGGATCGTCTTGTCGCAGCCGACGATGCAGACGAGCCCGTCGAGCAGGTGCCCCCGCACGACCAGCTCGATCGAGTCGGCGATCACCTCGCGCGAGACGAGCACCGCCCGCATGCCCTCGGTGCCCATCGACACGCCGTCGGAGACCGCGATCGTGTTGATCTCGAGCGGCGTCCCACCCGCAGCCCGTACGCCGCGCTTCACGTGCTGGGCCAGGTCGCGCTGATTGAGGTTGCAGGGCATCGTCTCGATCCACTCGGTGACGACGCCGATCAGCGGCCGCGCGAGATCGTCGTCGTGCAGACCGGTCGCCTTCAGCATCGCGCGCGCTCCGGCGCGCTCGTAGCCGTCGGTCAGGGCTGCACTGCGACGCTTGGCCGGATTGGAGGGAGCGTCGTAGGGAACGGTCGTCATCGTCCCTATCCAAACACGTCGAGCTTGCGCTCCGCGGCGGCGGCGACCGCCGCGCTCTGTGCCTGATTGAGCTCGAGCACGCGCGCGCCCGCGCGCAAGGCGCCAATTCGCTTCTCCGTCGCCGCCAGGTACTCCTCGCGGAGCTCGGTGTTGACGTTGACCTTGCGGACCCCGAGCGAGATCGCGCGGCGGATGTCGGCGTCGGGGAGGCCGGAGGCCCCGTGGAGCGAGAGGGGGATCGCGCTGATGTTTGCGATGGCCTCGAGGCGCGGCCAGTCGAGCGACGGCGGCGAGCGGTAGCGGCCGTGCACGTTCCCGATCGACACCGCGAGGCAGGCCGCGCCCGTCTCCTCCACGAACCGGGCCGCCTGCGCGGGCTCGGTCAAGGCGCCTGCGGCGACCGCGGCGGCCACGTCCTCGTCTCCCTCGATACCGCCGAGCTCGGCCTCGACTTGCCCTCGCGCTGCGGCTGCCTGCACGAAGCGGATGTTCTCGTCGAGCGGAAGCCTCGATCCGTCGGCCAAGACCGCTCCCGCGCCGAGGGCGAAAGCACGCTCGATCAGAACCGGGTCGGCTACGTGATCGACTTCGACGCAGGCCGCAACGGGCGCCGCGTCCGCCGCCGCGACGAGCGCTCTCAGCAGCAGGTCCCCTCCCGGTGCCGAGAGGCTCTGCTGCGAGACGAGCAGGATCGCGCCGCGGCCGCGACGCTCGGCCGCGCGCAGGATCCCGACCGCCGTCTCGAAGTTGTAGGAGGTGAATGCGCCGACGGCGCCGCCGCGCGCGTCCGCTTCCGCGAGCAGGTCGGACAGCGCTGCGTGCACTAGGCCCTCAGGGCCCTACGCCGCCCGGATGAGCTCGACGACGTCGAGCAGGGTGGAGTCCGCTCCGACGTTGCCGGGAAAGACGACAAAGGGCAGCGATCGCCCGGCCGGGCGCTCGAGCGACCAGAGCGCGACACCGTCGACGAGCGGTCCGAGGCAGCACCCGCTCGGTGCACCGAGCCCCACACGGGCTGTCACGGCGGAGGTGATCCCGCCCTTGCCGATGACGACGTCCGGGTCGTGGACCGCGCTCGCGACCCTCGCCAGGTTCTCCGCGATCCGCTCGCCCGCCGCCCGGCTGGACGCGCGCGCAGGGCGCTCGCGCGGCGTCGCGACGACAGCCAGGCCGCGGCTGTCCAGCCGCGAGTCGGCTTCGCGCGCGGCCCGCTCGACCTCGGCCGCCGGGGCGGAGGAGGCGAGTTCGAGGACGTCCACCTCGACGAGGCTGCCGGGGTGACGGTCGACGAGGGCGGCCAGTTGCCGTGTCGTCGTCGGGACGTACGAGCCGCAGACGACGAGAACACGCCTGCCGTGCGGCGCCGGGGCGCGCACGCGCGCCAGGTTCCCGCCGAGGACGCCCGCGAAGGTCGGCGCGGAGCGGACGACGACCTCCGCGCCCTGCGCCTCCGCCGCACGCAGACCACTCGCGATCACCTCGAGATCCTCCACTGTCTCCGCATCCGGGGCGATGGCGGCAGCCCGGTTCTGCAGCTGGAGGATCGAGTCGCACACTGCATCTGCGCCGCCTGCCCGAAGCTCGTGGAGATGGATCTCTCGGCCCTCTACCCGTCGCAGCAGACCCCGCGATCGCTCGTGCGCCCACGCGAGCAAGGACGCATCTCCGTACGCGAATCCCCCGTCGCGGGCGTACTCGGTCTCGTGAAGTGGGACCCGCAGGCCGTCCCGCTCGAGCATGTGGACGCCGCCGATGGTGACGCGCCCCGCCGCCGGCAGAGCCGGAACCAGCAGCAGGGGCACGTGACGCCCTCCGAAGCGGGCCTCGGCAAGGGCGACGTACTCCTCGACGAGATGCGCGCGCAGGGTGCTGTCGCCGCGTAGAAGCAGGCGCGGCGACCCGAGCACCTCGATCGCGGTCTCGGCCGCGCCGCGCACGACACGCCGCGCCCGGGAGGGAGACAGGGCCCGCGAGTTCGTGAGCAGATGAACGGCCGGGGCCCACGCCGCTGCCGCCGCGAGACTCGCCGCATCCCACTCGAGGAGCACGGGCGTACAGGCGACCGCCTGCGTTCCCGTGGGGTCGTCGTCGAGGACGATCAGGGGCCCTTGGCCGTCGCTCCGGGGTGGCATAAGGTGGACTGTATGACGGATGCCGCGGCGACGACATCCAGCCTGAACAAGCTCCGCCACGGGCGGGAGGAGGCCGCGGTGGAACGGCGGAAGCTCCGCGCCGGGCCGGTCGAGGTCGAGCTCGACGGAGTCGATCTGCGCTACGTGCGGGCCGGCGACACGGAGCTCGTCCGGCGTCTCTACGTCGCCGTCCGCGACCGCAACTGGGGGACGCTGCCGATCGAGATCGCCGCATTCGAGCTCGACGACCGGGCCGACTCGTTCCGGCTGACCTTCGAGGCGCGTCACCGGCAGCGCGAGGTCGACTTCCGCTGGCGCGGAGAGCTCAGCGGTGGGGCGGACGGCTCGATCGACTACTCCCTGAACGGGGTCGCCGAGAGCGAGTTCCTCTTCAACCGCATCGGCTTCTGCATCCTCCACCCGGCCGAGAACGCCGGGCGCCCCTTCCGCGCACGCACCCCGGATGGGCCGCTCGCCGGCCGGCTTCCGGAGACGATCGGCCCGCAGCTGTGGGAGGGCGGGTTCCCGAAGCCGATCTTCCCGTCCTTCCAGGAGCTGGAGATCGAGGTCGCGGACGGCCTGACGGCGCGCTTCGTGCTCGAGGGCGACCTCTTCGAGATGGAGGATCAGCGCAACTGGACTGACGCCTCGTTCAAGACGTACTCGACCCCGCTTCAGCTCGGCTATCCCCATCGCGCGAAGCCGGGGCAGCGGATCGACCAGCGCGTGCGGCTGATGCTCGAGGGCGAGACCGGCGATCGTGCTGCGGAGGAGGCCGAGGCTGCCGTGCGCATCGAGCTCGGCGAGACCAAGGGTGTCCTGCCGGCGTTCGGCCTGGGCCAGTCGAGCCTGGGCACGCGCCTCTCCGAACGCGAGGGGGCGCTGCTGCGGGCGCTCGGCCCGGATCATCTGAGGGTCGAGCTGAACCTGCCGGGGGACTGGCGGGCGGAACTCGGGCGCGGGGTCGAGACCGCGGGGGCGCTTCGCTGCGCGCTGGAGCTTGCCGTCGTGCTCGGCGACGAGCCGGAGGAGGAGCTGGCGCAGCTCGCGAGCGATCTCAGCGGAGTCGACGTCCCCGTCGCGCGGGTGCTCGTCTTCCGCGAGGGGGAGCATTCGACGAGCAGCGCGTCGGTCCGGCTCGCCCGCGATCGCCTGGCGTCGGCCGTGGGCGGGGCACCTTTCGGCGGCGGCTCGAACGCCCTCTTCACCGAGGTGAACAGGACTCGTCCGGACCCCGCCGCCGTGGACGCGATCGCGTATGCTCTCAACGCGACCGTCCACGCCGACGACGACACGTCCGTGATGGAGACGGCCTCCGTGCACGGCGAGACGGTTCGCTCGGCAGAGGCGTTCTCAGGCGGCCTACCGGTCAACGTCGGGCCGATCACCTTCAAACAGCGCTCCAACCCGGTCGCGACCGGGCCGGAGCCCGAGCCTGCCCCGGGGGAGCTCCCGCCGCAGGTCGACCCGCGGCAGTGCTCGCTCCTCGGCGCGGCCTGGACCCTCGCCAGCGCCAAGTCGCTCGCGGAGGCGGGCGCGACCTCGGCCACGTACTTCGAGACCATCGGCTGGCGAGGCGTGATCGAGACGGAGGCGGGCTGCCCGGCGCCAGAGCGCTTCCACTCGCGCCCGGGCGCGGCGTTCCCGCTTTACCACGTGCTCGCCGACCTCGGCGAGGCGAGAGGAGCGGAGGTCGTTCGAAGCCTGTCGAGCAAACCTCTGGCCGTCGAATCGCTGGCGCTGCGCCTGGGTGCCTCGCTCCGGGTTCTCGTCGCGAATCTCACACCGGCGACTCAGCGCGCCGTCGTCGCGCCTCTACCGAGGGGCGAAGTCCTGGTGCGGCGTCTCGACGAGCGCAGTTTCGCGCAGGCGGGTGACGACGCGGAGGCGTTCCGCGGTCGGAGGGAGCCGGCCGCCGTCACGGGCGGGGAGCTCGAACTCGTCCTGTTGCCGTACGCGGTCGTCCGGGTCGACGCATGACCTTCGACGCGGCCGGCATCGGCGCGCTCAGGCCTGCCGAGCTCTTCTCGCTCGAGGGGCGCTGCGCCGTCGTCACCGGCGCCGGCGGGGGCATCGGACGCTGGCTCGCGGCCGGTCTCGGCGTCGCCGGCGCCAGGGTGCTCCTCACCGACCTGGACGCGGGCGGAGTCGAGGAGGTGCGCTCGGGGCTCGCGAGCGCGGGCATCGAGGTTCACACGCTCGTCGCCGACCTGCGGGCCGACGACACGCCGGATCTGATCGTCGCCGAGGCGGTTCGCCGCTTCGGATCGCTCGACGTGCTCGTGAACAACGCCGCCGTCAACCGCCGCATGCCGATCCTCGAGATGGACCGGGAGACGTGGGAGCTCATCACCGACGTCAACCTGCGCGTCCCCTACTTCCTCTCCCGGGCCGCCGCCCGCGCGATGAGCGAGCGCAGCGGGGGAGCGATCGTCAACGTGAGCTCGCTGAGCGCCCTGTACGCGCTCGAGCAGATCTCGGTCTACGCGCCCTCGAAGGCGGCTCTCTCGAACCTCACCCGCGTGATGGCGCTGGAATGGGCATCCGCGGGCATCCGCGTGAACGCGATCGCCCCGGGCTTCATGGACACTCCCCTCGCGGCCCCGATCTGGCAGCACGCCGACCGCAGCCGCTGGCTGCTCAACAGGGTGCCGCTCCAGCGGCCCGGCAGGCCCGACGAGCTCGTGGCCACGTGTCAGCTGCTCGCCTCCGATGCCGGGTCGTTCCTGACCGGACAGACGATCCTGGTCGACGGGGGCTTCCTCGCCGGCGGTCGCTGGTTCACACCGGATGCATGAGCGGGGGTTGTACGATGGCCGACCAGTGAGGGGCGCGCTGTGAAGGTGGCGGTCATGGGCGCGGGCGCCATGGGCAGCATCTTCGGCGCGGGCTTCCTCGAGGGCGGGCACGAGACGGTGCTGGTGGACGTCGCACGCGCGGTCGTCGACGGGGTCAACGCCGGCGGCCTGACGATCGTCGCGAAGGACGGCAGCGAGCGGACGGTGAAAGTCCCGGCGACGGACGATCCGGCCTCCGTCGGCCGCTGCGATCTCGTCGTCTTCTTCGTCAAGTGCTACCACACCGCCTCGGCGGCCGAGACCGCGCGGGCCCTTGTCGACGGCGAGACCGTCGTCGCCTCTCTTCAGAACGGCTGGGGGAACGGCGACGTTCTCGCGCGAGCATACGACCCGGCGCAGGTGGCGATCGGCGTCACCTACCACAGCGGCACCGTGCTCGGGCCCGGCAGGATCGCCCACCCCGGCGTCGGCCCTACGTACGTCGGCTCCTACGCGGACGGTGCCGCCGGCGTCGTCGTCGCGGAGGCGCTCTCGTCGTCGGGCTTCGAGGTCCACGCCTCTCCGCGGATCCGGGAGGAGATCTGGAAGAAGCTGATCCTGAACGCGGCGACGCTCCCGACGGCCTCCCTCACCGGGATGAACGCGGGTGCCCTGACGGCGCACGCGCCGATGAAGGAGCTCGTCTCGGAGGTTGCGCGGGAGGCGGTCGCCGTCGCGAGAGCACAGGGGTTCGACATCGACGAGCAGGAGCGCATCGACTACACGCACGGGTTGCTCGAGCGAGCGGGGCCCTCGAAAGCCTCCATGCTGCAGGACTTCGAAGCGGAACGCCAGACCGAGGTCGAGGTGATCAACGGTGCCGTCGTGCGCGCAGGCGCGGCGACGGGAACGCCGACGCCGCTGAATCGCGCCTTCGTCTCGCTCGTCAAGGGTTGGGAGTCGATGCGCGGACTGGGCGCTTGAGCACCCGGATCACGTTCTTCGGCGCCGCCGGCTACGAGATCGTCTCGCCGACCCACAGGATCCTCATCGACCCGTTCCTGACCGAGAACCCGAGCGCCCCCCTCCAGCCGGACGAGCTCGAGACGCCCGACGTGATCCTCGTCAGCCACGCGGCCTTCGATCATCTCGGCGACACCGCCGCGGTTGCGAGGCGCACCGGCGCGCCCGTCGTCTGCGACGGAGGAGTCCGCCAGATCCTGATCGACCAGGGTGTCGACGGCGACCGCGTGCAGGCGACGACGTGGGGGATCGTGACGGAGGTCGCGGGGCTCGTCATCCGGCCGGTCGAGTGCCATCACTGGTCGGCCGGGCAGCTCTCGAGCGGCGTCTGGGCGATGGGGAACCCGATCGCCTTCATCGTCGAGCCGGAGCCCGGCCTCCGCGTCTACCACTACGGCGACACGTCCGTCTTCGACATGCGGCTGATCGGCGAGCTCTACAAGCCGACGCTCGGCCTGCTCGGGTGCACTGTCCCGCACGAGCTGCTCGACCGCGTACCGGGGCCCGGCAAGTTCCTGACCGGCGAGATGGATGCCGACGAGGCCGCGCGGGTCGCCGAGATGCTCGGGCTCGAGATCGCCGTCGCCTGCCACTACCTGGAGCCCGACGCGGAGGTGGCGCGCTTCCTCGAGCTCGTGCCGCACTACGACACGACGGGCCGGCGGAAGGTCGTGGCGCCGAAGGTCGGCGAGACGCTCGTCGTCGACGGCGACAGCTACACGATCGAGCCGGCCTCGTGAGGCTGCTGTGCTACGAGAGCGGCGGTGACGCGCGGGTGGGCGTACGCGTCGAGGGCGGCATCGCCCCGACGGCCTACCGCGACCTCGCCGACCTGATCCGTGACGGGGACGAGGGCCTCGAGCGCGCCCGCACCGCTGCCGCGTCCGGCGACCGCGTTTCGCCGGAGCGGCTCCTCGCGCCGCTCCGGCCGGGGAAGATCCTCTGCAGCGGCATCAACTACGCGAGCCACAAGGAGGAGAACCCGGACGCGACGATGCCGGAGGAGCCGTTCTTCTTCTCGAAGCTTCCGAGCGCCGTCGTCGGCCCGGGCGAGCCGATCGTGATCCCGGCCGAGCAGACGAAGACGGACTACGAGGTCGAGCTCGCGCTCGTGATCGGCCGCAGGGCGAAGCGCGTCGGCGAGCCCGATGCGCTCGATCATGTCTTCGGCTGGACGATCCTGAACGACGTCTCTGCCCGCGACATCCAGTTCAAGGACCTGCAGATCACGCTCGGCAAGAACCCCGACACCTACGCGCCGCTCGGGCCGGAGGTCGTCACGGTCGACGAGCTCGGGGACTGGTCGACGCTCCGGGTCTCGACGACGCTGAACGGCGAGACGATGCAGTCCTCCCAGACGTCGGAGATGCTGTTCTCGCCCGCCCGGCTGATCGAGTTCCTGACGGCGCTGATCACGCTCGAGCCGGGCGACGTCGTCTCGACGGGCTCGCCGGCCGGAGTGGGAACCTTCCGGGACCCGCCGGTGTACCTCCGGCCCGGCGACACGGTCACCGTCGCCGTCGACCGGATCGGCGAGCTGACGAACCCGGTCGCGGCCGGCTGGTGAGCCCGGTCGTCGACTTCGCGTCGGGCAGCTGGCTCGACCTCGCGCCGGGCGTCCGCATGCAGCCGCTGTTCGGCGAGGGCGCGATGCTCAACCTGCTCGACTTCGAGCCCGGGGCGCGCGTCGCCGAGCACAGCCACCCGCACGAGCAGCTCGGCATGGTCGTCGAGGGCGAGCTCGTCCTGCGGATCGACGGCGTTGCGCACCGACTGCAGCCCGGGAGCGCGTACCAGATCCCCGGCGGGGTCCCGCACGGTGCCTGGACGGAGGGCGGCGGCTGCCGCGTCCTGGACGTCTTCCAGCCCGTGCGCGAGGACTACCGGGAGAAGGCTGCTCAGCCGGCGAGAAACGCGCCGTAGCGCTCCACGTAGTCGGCGAGGCCGTCCCTGATCCGGCGGTACCGGGGTTCCCAGCCAAGCTGCGTCCTGTTGGTTTCGATCGAGAGCACGCCTCGGTAGGGCAGCTCCATCTGGTCGGCTTCGGTGAGCGTGTCGGGGATGTCGATCCGTGAGCCAGGCACGAGCTCCATCACGATCTGCGCAACCTCCGCAGCGGTGACGAGAGGCTCGCCGGTGCACCCGTAGAAGATGCGGTCTGCGTCGTCCGGAGCGTCGAGACAGGCGACCGCGAGGCTGGCGAGGTCGGCGGCGTGCGTGTAGTCGCGGGGAAACGGTCCGCCCGACTCGAAGCTCACGGTCTCGCCGCGCACCGCACCCTCCACCATCGGCTTGACGAAGATCGGCCACTGCATACCGAAGCCGTAGACGGCCGAGGGCCTGATCGTCCGGAAGTCCGTTCCGAAGGCCTGGTTGTAGGCGAAGCAGAACGCTTCGGCCGCGATCTTCGACGCACCGTAGACGCCGGTCGGCACCGCTTCCCGCGGCAGGAAGATCGGATGGGCCGCGTCGATCGGCTCGTACTGCATGGCTGGCAGGACACCGATCGACGAGAAGTTGACGATGCGGCGGATGTCGAAGAGGCGCGTGGCCTCCAGAACATGGAGCGTTCCTTCGAAGTTGACGCGCACGCCGGGCATCGGGTTGGTGAAGAGAAAGACGGGATGCGTGATCGTCGCGAGGTGGACGACGTCGACCGGATCGCGGGTCTTGACGACGTGGAGGAGCCTCGACCAGTCGTCGATGGAGCCCTCCTCGATCGTGAACCGGTCGGCGAGGTCGCCGAGGACGAAGCGGCCTTCGGCCGTCAGGCCGCGAAGGTCGAAGGCGACGACCTCGCGCCCGGATTCGAGCAGCGCCTTCACGACGTAGGCCCCGATGAATCCGGTGCCGCCCGTGACGAGGACGGGGCGGCTGCTCCCGGTCATGCCCGCTCCTCCAGCAGCTCGCGCGCCAGCGCGCGGTCCCTGCGCGCCGCGACCTCCTCCAGGTCGCCGTTGCTCGTCGCAAGCGCGCTGAGATCCGGCAGGCTGGGCGCGGTCGAAAGCTCGGCTACGAGGTTTGCCGCGGAGCGGTTCCACGTCTCCACGCCGCCGAGCGCGATCGCCTGGAACGGGCCGACGTGGCGCCAGCGGCGCGCGAGACCCTGGCGGACGACGTCGTCGACCGTCCCCGGCGAGGCGACGCCGTTCTCGACGAGCCAGACGCACTCGCGCAGGAGCGCGAACTGGAGCCGGTTCCAGATGAAGCCCGGGACGTCCCGTCGGACGAGCACCGGGCGCTTGCCGAGTTGCCGCAGAAGCGCGACGACGCGCTCGACGACCTCGCGAGCGGCGCCGCCCGGGACGACCTCGACGAGCGGCATCAGGAGCGGCGGGTTCCAGTAGTGCGTCCCGACCGTCCGGTCGGGTGCGCCGGCCTTCTCACCGAGGGCTGTGATCGAAAGGGACGACGCGTTCGAGGCGAGGACGGCCCCGGGCGAGCCCTCCGCGAGCGGCTGCAGGAGGCGCGCCTTCAGCTCGAGGTCCTCGGGCAGCGACTCGACGACGAGGTCCCAGCCTTCGTCGTCGTAGTCCACGGCGGCGCTCAACCGGGCCCGCGCTGCGGCAGCGTCGTCCCGGGAGACGAGCCCGCGTTCCTCCGCCGTTGCGAGCGCGGCGTCGACCCGGCTCCGGACCCGTTCGAGATCGCGCGCGACGAGCGTGGCCTCGTGCCCGCCGAACGCGTACTCGCAGCCGATCTGCGCGCCCATCAGCCCCGCGCCGAGGACGAGCACCCGCATCGGACGATCATAGTATTGTCGGACCGGTTTGGACGAGCGCGTCGCTATCGTCACCGGAGCGGGTTCCGGGATCGGCGCGGCGACGGCCAGGCTCCTTGCGAGCCGGGGGCTCAAGGTCGCCCTCGTCGCCCGTACCGACAACGCGCTCGAGCAGGTCGCCGCGGAGATCAGGGCCGGCGGCGGGACGGCGTTCGTCCTTCCGGCGGATCTCGAGCAGCCGGACGCACCCGCCGCGGTCGTCCGCCGCGTGCTCGAGCGCACGAGCCGTCTCGACGTGATCGTGAACAACGCGGCCGCCTTCGCGCTCGCGCCGTTCGACGAGGCAGCCGGGGACGAGTTCGACCGTCACGTGGCCGTCAACATCAGAGCGCCATTCTTCCTCGTCCAGGCGGCTCTGCCGGCGCTTCGACTCTCGCACGCCGCGGCGGTGGTCAACGTCAGTTCCGCGGCTGCCGTCATGTACCGGACCGGCCAGTCGGTGTACGCGCTGACGAAGGCCGCGCTCGAGCATCTGACCGGGCAGCTCGCATTCGAGCTGGCAGCGGACGGGATCAGGGTGAACGCGGTCCGGCCGGGGCCGACTGACACGCCGATCCACCGAGCCGTCGAGAACCCGGAGGAACGCCTGCGTCAGCTCGGCGAGCTGACACCGCTCGGCCGTGTCGGCCTGCCGGACGAGATCGCCCGCTGGATCTGGCATCTGATCGACGAGGAGGCGGACTGGGTGACGGGCGCGATCATCCCTGTCGACGGCGGACGCGTGCTCGGATCGCCGGACCGGATCTGACGCGCCGGGTGGCGGAGCTAGGAGCGTGGGTCGGTAAACACATGCGCTCACGGCCGGCGACGCAGACGGACGTACGGGCGGAGCCCGCACGTCCTGAGGGTCGGCGCCCAAGCGGCGCCTAGGCGGAGAGCTCGGGGTCGATTGGAGCCGGCGAGGGCACCGCGCTCATGCCCGGCCGGGTGGCGAGCACCGACCCGGCGAGCACCAGCACGAAGCCGATGCCCATTCCGGCAGTGAACGACTCGCCGAGGACGGCGACGCCGAGGAGCGCGGCGACGGCGGGATTCACGTACGTGATCACCGTCGCCCTCACGGGGCCGACCTGCTCGATCAGCGCGAAGAAGAGCAGAAAGGCAAGGGCCGTGCAGACCGCCGCCAGCGCAAGCACGGAGCCGATCGCCCGCCCGGACGGTAGCGTGGAAGGAGCGCTGAACGCCGCGACCGGCGCGTAGCAGACGGCGGTGGCGCCGAGCGCGACGGCGATCACCCCGAGCGCTGGCAGGCCGGCGAGCAAGCGGGTCAGGATGATCGGGCCGACGGCGTAGCAGACGACCACGCCGGCGATCTCCGACAGCGAGCCGACACTCGCTCCGCCCAGGTTGAGGCCGACGATCGCACCGACCCCGGCGAGGCCGAGCAGCAGGCCGGTCGCGCTCGTGAAGCCGAGGCGGTCGCGGGCGCCGGTCGTCCGTACGATCAGCGCACCGACGAGCGGCACAGCCGCGATCAGGAGTCCGGTGAGCGAGCTCGAGAGGCGCTGCTCGGCACTCGAGAGGAGCAGCCAGGGGACGGCCATCTCGACGATCCCGAACAAGAGCACCCATTGCCAGCGGCCGAGCACCTCGCGCAGGTGGCCGCGAACGGCCGCAACCGGGAGCAGCAGCAAGGCGGCGATGCCCGCACGGGTGAACACGAGCATCGCGGGGCTGAGATCGCGGACCGCCACCCTGATCAGCAGGTACGGGATCCCCCAGATCACGCACATGGCGGCGAAGAGGAGCCAGCCGCGCCGGGTGATCGCAGCGTTCGCGCGCACGATTCGACGCTACCCGCCCCGGATCGCGCTCCGCCAGGGATCACTCAGACGCGCCGGCCCAGCACACCTCTGAGCTGTGCAGGCCTGGTGTTCCCGCCGCTGCAGATGAGCGCGACCCGCTTGCCGGCGAGGCGGTCGTGCAGGCGGAGCGCGGCCGCGAGCGGCGCGGCGCCGGCGGCCTCGACGAGGTTGCGGGTCGATTCGATCATCGTCGCGATCGCCTGCCGGATCTCGTCGTCGCGGACGAGGACGAAGTCGTCGAGCGGCTCGCGGAGGATCCGCTGCGGCAGCTCGAATCCGACCCGCGTCGCGAGCCCCTCGGCGAACGTCTCCATCCTGTCCTCGACGAGCCGGCCCTCCCGCCAGGACCGGTAGGCGGCAGGCGCGGCCTCCGACTGCACTCCGACGACTGCGATCTCCGGGCGGATCGTCTTCGCTACCGGCTGATGGTTCTCGTGCTTGACCCACACGTCAGTACCGACGAGCCGGCTGAGGCTCTCGTAGCGGTAGAGCCGCGTCGGCCGCGCCGCTGCCGCCTCCGACGGGGACGACGATCACGTCGATTCGCGGCTCCGTCTCGAGAACCTCGAGGGTGGCGGTGGCGACTCCTGCGACGAGGAGCGGCTCGCCGCCGGAGTGGATGTAGCGCTGCCCGTGCGCGGCTGCGAGGCATTCGCAATGCTCGCGTGCGGCATCGAAGTCGCGGCCTGCGAAGATCAACTCGGCGCCGAGTTCGCGTATCGAGGCGACCTTGACCGGGTTCGCGCCCTCAGGCACGCAGATCGTCGCGCGCACGCCGAACAGGCGGGCCGCGTAGGCGACCGACTGGCCGTGGTTGCCGGTGGACGCTGCGATCACGCCGCACCGGCGTTCGGCCTCGGAGAGCTGCGAGATGAGGTTGACGCCGCCGCGCACCTTGAACGCCCCCACCGGCTGATGGTTCTCGTGCTTGACCCACACCCGGTGCCGACGAGACGGCTGAGGCTCTCGTAGCGGTAGACCGGCATCGGCCGCAGGTACGGGGCGATCTGCCGCCGCGCCAGCAGCACATCAACGAAGGTTGGCAGCATCCGAGCGCAGTATCGACGCCTGGGACGGGCTCCGGTCAGCCGTCGCGCGCGCGCGACGAGCTCGTCCAGCGGCTGCCAGAAAACTCTCCGCATCGCGGCGTCGAAGGGCGTGCTGGTCGGCGCTTCGTGGTCGAAGAAGAGTCCCTTCGGGTTGCTGTGCAGCAGCCGGTACGTCTTCAGCCCCGATGAGACGGGCCGCAGCCATGTCCAGAAGGTGTCGGCGCCGTACCGGCCGACGGTGTCGTCCCTGTCGCCGACCAGGATCAGCGTCTGCACCCTCGGCGGCGGGCCGAGGTGGGTCAGCCCGGGATCCATGCCGAGCGGGTCGGCCGGAAAGATGCTGTAGACGCCGGCCGGGCGCGGGACACCCCACCCTGGGGCGTCCGCGGCGTAGAAGAAGGCAAGCGCGCCGCCGACGGAGTAGCCGGCGACGACGACCGGCAGGTCGTGTTGCCGAAGCACCCGGAAGGCCGTGTAGAGGCCCGCTCGGAGGTCGAGTCGCGCCGTCACGAGCTCTCCCTCGTCACCCGTCGTCTGGTAGACGGGGAAGACGACCGTGCTGCCGCGCTCGAGCAGGTGGTCCAGCCAGGCCTGGTGCCACTCGAAGGGCAATGTCGCGGTCCAGCCGTGGATGAAGACGACGACGCTCTGCGGCTCACCTGCCTTCGGCGTCAGCACCCACACCCGGCTCGAGCCCCGTCCGTACGGCCGTGCGATGCCGGCGTCGGTCGCGACGGTCGAACCGCTCTGGCGCACCGGTGGGGTGCTCGTGCCGCCGCAGGCGGTCAGTACCAGCGCTCCTGCCGCCACGGCGAGCCGCTGCACCACCACGGCCTACCCCTTTACTGCACCGAGTGTGAGCCCGCGCACGAGGTGGCGCTGGATCAGGATCCCGAGCATGAGAGCCGGGACGAGCGACACCATCGTCAGTGCGCTCGCCTCCCCGTACTGGTTGCCCTGGAAGCCGGTGATGATGCCGGCAAGCGCGACCGGCAGCGTGATCGCGTGCGTGCGTGACAGCACCTGCGCGAACAGGAACTCCGTCCACGAGAGGATGAACGCGAACGCACCCGCCGAGACGAGCCCCGGAGCGGCCAGCGGCGCCGCGATCCGCCAGAGCGCGCCGATCCGGGAGCAGCCGTCGACGAGCGCGGCCTCCTCGAGCTCCGGCGGCATCTGACGGAAGTAGGCGAACATCATCCAGACGGTGAACGGCAGCGCGAACACGGTGTAGAGCAGGATCAGGCCGAGCCGCGTGTCGACGAGCGAGAAGCCGAACCACTCCTGCGTGTAGCGGGCGTAGAGCAGGAAGACGGGGATGATGATCGCTACCGGCGGCATGATCCGCTGCGAGAGGAACCAGAAGGCCAGGTGCTTGCCGCCGGTCCGGTATCGAGCCATCGAGTACGCGGCCGGCGTGCCGATGACGAGCGCCAGGGCCGTCGTCGCGAACGCGATGATCAGCGAGTTCTCGAGGCCCGTCCATCCGCGGAAGGCGTTCAAGGCGGTCGTGTAGTGCAGCCCCGACGGGTGGGCAGGCCACCAGACGGGCGGATCCACGAGCAGGTCCTCCTGGGGCTTGATCGAGGTGATCGCGACCCAGTAGAGCGGGAGCAGGAGGAAGCCGAGGTAGAGCGCGATGAAGATCCAGCGGAGGATCGACCCGGGCCGGACCCGTCTTCCGCGGACGACACGCACCCTGCCGTGGCGGGTTGCCGAGCGGCGCCGCAGGCGCAGGGAATCTACGGCCACTAGTGCGCCGTCCGGTGAGTGCGGTGATGATCCTGGCGAGCGAAAAGCAAGCTGGGCAAGGACGCAGGAAGCGTCGATATGCGGGCATATCGGCGCGACCGAGGACGCAGATCCAGCGCCGCTTTGCAACCGCCAGGGCGCGCCGTATTCGCCGGACGGTGCACTACTACTCCTCCACCGGATCCAGCAGTCGCCGGACGAGCCAGAACGACACGAATGTAAGCATGATCGTGAACATCCAGGCGCCCGCGGTCCCCTGGCCGAGGTGGAAGAACTCGAACCCTTGCTGGTAGAGGTAGTACGACGACGTGTAGGTCTCCGTTCCGGGCCCGCCGCGCGTCAGCGAGTAGATGATGTCGAACAGCTTCGTCGCGTCGATGAACCGGAATGTGACTGCGATCAGGATGATCGGCGTCAGGAGGGGCAGGGTGACGAAGAAGAAGGCGCGGCGCGGCGTCGCCCCGTCGATCTCGGTCGCCTCGTACAGCTCGTCCGGTATCGCGGAGAGCCCCGCGAGCAGGATCACGAAGACGAATGGTGTCCACTGCCACGCGTCTGCGAGCAGGAGCGAGAAGTACGGCCACCGGCCGTCGACGGTGAAGTCGATCGAGACGGGGTGACGCAGCAGCCCGCTCAACAGCCAGTTCATCGGTCCGAACGGGCGGCGCAGGAAGAGGTCGAAGAAGCCGCCGGCGATGACTGGGCTGATGAAGAGCGGAATCACGAACAGCACCATCAGTCCGCGGCGGCCCCGGAACGGGCGCAGCATCGCGAGGGCGAGCACGAAGCCGAGCGCGAGCTCGATCACGACCGCGAGCGTCGCGAGGATCGCGGTCACGAGCAGCGAGTGCACCCACACCGGGTCCTGCCACGTCTCCTTGAAGTTGCGGAGCCCGACCCAGGGATGCGCGTTCGAGATCGAGAAGTCGAACTGGACGAAGCTGACCCACAGCGAGAACGCGAGCGGGAAGATCGTCAGCGCGACGATGATCAGGATCGCCGGCGAGACGAGCAGCCAGCGGATGTTCCGGTCCATCCAGGAGGAGGCGGCCCGTGTCCGCCTCCTCCCGAGTGATTTCGCGTGGACCCCCAATCCAGCGGTGCGCTACGTGATGTGCACCGCCAGCCCGAGCTTGCTGACCGTGTTGGCCGCAGTCGCGCCGGGCAGTTTGAGGTACTCGGCGTACGCCTTCCGCTGGTTGTCGACCCCGAGCTTCTTGGTGACGGAGTCCCACTCCTTGGCGGCGTCGTCGAGGCCCTTCTTGACGTCCTTGCCGGCGTAGATCGCCGTCATCTCGCGGTCGAGGGCGTTCGCGTAGTCGGCCGCTCCCGTCATCTGCATGTCGATGACGGCATTGTTGGCGGCCTCCGCGAGCGTGATCAGGTACTCCTTCGCGCTCGGCCACAGGGCGCGGTACGCCTTGGACTTGTAGTGCGAGATCCGGTACGGATCGCGCAGCGTGTAGGGCAGCATCACGCGCTGGAGCGAGATCGACGGGCTCGTGGCCCAGAGCGCGTAGAGGAACGCGGCCTCCTTGTTCTTCGAGTCGGCGGCCACGCACTGGATGAAGCTGCCGGCGTGCTCGCCGTTCTTACCGGGCATCAGGGCGTAGCCGGTCTTGCCGACGATCTTCGACTTCGGCAGGAAGGCGAACGCCTTGTCGCGCTGCGCGTAGTTCTCGGAGATGCGCCCGGTCGGCGGCCAGGCGTAGATCATCGCCGTCTTGCCGTTCAGCCAGAGGCCCCAGGAGGAGACGAAGTCGAGCTTCTCGATCCCCGGGGAGGACGCCTTCAGCTCCTTCATGATGTCGGTCATCGCCCCCACGCCAAGGGCGTTGTTGATCTGCGATTTCATCGTCTTCGAATCGAAGAACCGCCCGCCGCGGTTGCGGAACTGCTGGAAGAAGTAGAACTGGTTGCCGGGGTTGCCGAGCGCCCGACCCTCGTTCGCGCCGTAGACGTTTGGCGCCATCTGGTCGGTGATGAACTGCGCCGTCTCGTCGAACTCGTGCCACGACGTCGGGACGCGGAGGTCTCGCTTGAACTTGGCCTTGTAGGCCTTCTTCAGCTTCGGGTTGCCGAAGATGTCCTTGCGGTAGTAGAGATTCCACACGTCGCCGTCGTCGAAGAAGCCCCACGTCTTCCCCTTGTATTTCGAGAGCAGGCGGTACAGCGGGTGCAGGTCGTTGAAGGTCGCCTTCGCCTTGTACTTCGCCACCAGCTGATCGATCGGGATGATCACGCCGCGGTCGGCGAACTCGGGGATCCACGCAGGCGACGTGTCGATCACGTCGAGTGCGCCGGACTTCGCGAGATGCTCGGCGAGGGCCTTCGAGTGGATGTTGGCGAACGGCGCCTCGACGACGCTCACGCTCCCGCCCGTGAGCTTCTTCCAGAGCGGCCCCGAGAAGTTCTTCGGCTCGAGCGCCTGGGGGCCGGACTCCGCGATCTTCGTGATCCCGACGCCGTTGAAGTTCTTCTTTGCGGCAGCAGCCGCCCCGCTGGCGATCGGATCGCCGCCGAGCGAGGCCCGTTCGGCCGCCGCCGCCTGCTTCGCCGCCATGAAGAACGGTCCGGCCGCGGTCGCGGCCGCCATGAGCTTGGCCGAGTCGAAGAGAAAGTCTCTGCGGCCAAGCGGTTTGTCGAAGATCCCGTCGAGATCTCCGGAGTTGTCGTCGCTCACGTGCTCGCACCTCCTCGAACTGGCCCACCGGATGACCGGTCAATCATCCCGCCGCGGGGGGTGCGCCGTCAAGACAGCATCTAGCTAGCTACTTCCCCCGAACAGCGGCTACGAGCTGCCGACAACGTCTTATCCAGGGGAAGTATCTAGCCGCGAATCGCCTGCCCGGACTCCGCGTCGAAGAATCGGAGCGCGCCCGGGGAGACGGCGATCTCCGCTGGCTGATCCTCCTCGACTGTCGTTCCAAGCGCGAAGCGGCCGACGAAGGCCGTCCGGCGGAGCCGGCGCTGGTGGTCGAGCTCGTCCACGGCGGCCGCGTCGGTGTCCTGCGCGATCTCCCGCAGCTCCTCGGTCACCGCGGGCGCGGCCTCGACCTGGAAGTGCACGATCACCTCCGAGCCCAGGAGCTCCTTCAGCTGGACCTGCCCGCGCAGGCGCCGCGCCTCGCCGGCTGCGAGCGCCGCATCCTCGAGGTGCTCCGGCCGGATGCCGACGATGATGTTGCCCCCACCGCGTCCGGCGAGCGCGGGGTGGAGGGCGAGCTCCTTCTGGTCGACCGGCAGGCGCTGGTCCCCGACCGCCACCTCGACGCTTCCGTTCGCGTGGACGACCTGCCCCTGGAAGAAGTTCATCGCGGGGCTGCCGATGAAGCCGGCGACGAAGAGATTCACGGGCAGGTCGTAGAGCTCCTGCGGCGGCGCCACCTGCTGCAGCTCGCCGCGCCGCAGAACGGCCACACGCTGCCCGAGCGTCATCGCCTCGATCTGGTCGTGAGTCACGTAGATCGTCGTGATCCCGAGCTCCTTGTGCAGGAGCCCGATCTCCGCGCGCATCTGGGTGCGCAGCTTCGCGTCCAGGTTCGAGAGCGGCTCGTCCATCAGGAACGCCTGAGGCTCGCGGACGATCGCGCGACCCATCGCTACCCGCTGCCGCTGACCGCCGGAGAGCTGGCGCGGGCGCCGCTTCAGCTGCTCTTCGAGCTCGAGCAGCCGGGCGATTCGCGTCACCCGCTGGTCCACCTCCGCCTTCGACATGCCGCGCAGACGGAGCGGGAACGCCAGGTTGTCGTAGACGCTCTTGTGCGGGTAGAGCGCGTACGTCTGGAACACCATCGCCACGTCTCGGTCGCGAGGCGGCATCGCGTTCACGACGCGCTCGCCGATCCTGACCTCGCCGTGCGTGATCTCCTCCAGCCCCGCGACCATGCGCAGAGCCGTGGTCTTTCCGCAGCCGGAGGGCCCGACGAAGACCATCAGCTCGCCGTCGGCGATCTCGAGCGAGAACTCCTTCACGGCCATCGTTCCGTCCGGGTACACCTTGCCGACCTGGTCGAGCGTGACCTGTGCCAACCGAAACCCCTCCTCGCTCAGGTCGGAAGTTGTAGAAGCGTCTTCATCGCGTCGAGGGTGCCGCGGGCATAGCCTTCGAAGACCGACGGCAGGCCGTCGAGGTCGACTCGGCTCTCGATCAGGGGCGCGAGGTCGTCCTGCCCGGACGCGACCCATTCCGCCGTGAGCCGGAAGTCTTCGGCCGCGTAGGCCGACGATCCCGTGATCGAGCGCTCACCGACCATCAGCGGCGCGGTCGGGAGGCCGATCGTCTCCTCCGCGAGCCCTACGAACACGACCCGCCCGCGGGGACGGATGCTGCGAAGAGCAGCCGCGAGCGTCTCGGAGTGGCCCACGCAGTCCACCGCCACCGGGAAAGCCGACCGCGGCAGCTCCTTGGACCGGGGGTCGGCCGTCTCCAGTCCCAGGCGCTCCGCGACCTCCCGGCGGTGCGCCAGCGGCTCGGAGATCACCACGCGGGCAGCCCCGCGCCGGCGAGCGGCGAGCGCTGCCGCCACTCCGATGGGGCCTCCGCCCACGACGAAGACCTCTTCTCCCACGCCGATCGAGCCCACCCGCGCGGCGCGCGCTCCGACCGAGAGCGGCTCGACGAGAGCGCCCCACTCGGTCGGGGCCGGACCGTCGAAGGGAAGCGCATTCGCAGCCGGGGCGTCGAAGGTTTCGGCGTATGCGCCCGCCAGCCCTGGGACGCAGCCGTAGATCCGCCGATCCTCGCAGAGGTTGTCGCTGCCCTCGAGGCAGAGTCCGCAGCGGCCGCAGGAGAGGATCGGGTCGACCACCACCCGGCGGCCCGGTGCGAGCTTCTCGACGCCGGCTCCCACCTCCGCGACAGTTCCGACTGCCTCGTGACCCATGACCATGCCGGGCTGCCGGCGAGTGTTCACGCCGGCGTATCCGTGGACGTCCGAGCCGCAGACGCCCACCGAGTGGACCGAGATGCGAACCTCGCCGCGGGCGAGCGGCGGCGGCTCGGCCTCCTCCACCGCAAGCTTCCAGGGCCCGTGGAAAACGAGCTGGCGCATCGCCGTCCAAGCTATACGACGGCGTACCGGATTTCCATCAGGCGCTCAGACCGCGCTCATACCTCTCAGCCGAGCCAACCCGCATTCCGGTCGACGTCCTCCTCGCGCCTGAACTCCGTGCACTCGATCCTGACCCCGTGCGGCGCAGGCGCCGGCACGAACGACGAGACCCGGCCGCGACCGCTGCCACGTGACGGCTCTCCCGCTCCGCCGAGCGCGAGTGCGGCGGCACCTGCCACGGGATCGTCGACCCCGAAGCACACGTGGTGCACGCCCTCTCCGTGCGCGGCCAACCATCGCCCGATCTCGCCGTTCGGATCGAGCGGCTCGACGAGCTGGACGAACGCGTTGCCCGCGTCGAGATACGTGAGACGCACGCGCGGCGTTTCGAGCTCTTCCGAGTGAACGACCTCGAGCCCGAGCTGCTCGCCGAAGTACCGCAACGCCTCCTCCGTGCTCTGCACAGCCACCGCCACGTGGTCGAGTCGCCGAACGGGGGTCATGGAACCGGACCAGCTCCGTCGCGTGCCCCGAGCCAATGCTGCTCGACGTCGTCGAGATGGTGCTCCATGGCCTGGCGGGCGCCGTTCGGATCGCGCGCCTCCACCCGTTCGAGGATCTCGCGGTGCGATCGCAACGCGTCGCGTGCGGCGCTCGGCTTCCGGAGGTTGTCTCTCCTGACGACGAGCAGCGCCTCGCCGATCGAATCGAGCAGGAGCAGGTAGAGGTCGTTGTCGGTCGAGCCCGCGAGCTCGCGGTGGAACTCGAGGTCGAGGCGCGAGGCGGCCTCGAGGTCACGGGCGGCGACGTTCGCCTCCATCCGCGCGCAGATCTGCCGCATGGTGATCACCTGCTCCTCGCCGGCGCGCGTGGCGGCGAGCCCGGCGATCTCGACCTCGAGGAGCTTGCGCACCTCGTGCACCATCGGGTACTCGAGCGAGCCGCCGCGAAGGTACAGGCCGATCGATTCGCTGACAGCAGAAGCGTGGACGGCGGCGACACGAAGCCCGCTGCCGGTGCGAACGTCGATGACGCCCTTTGCGGCGAGAGCGCGGATGGCCTCTCGGACGACGGTGCGGGAAACGCCGAACTGCTCGCCGAGCTCACGCTCGGACGGAAGCCGCACTCCCGGCTCGAGCTCCTGCGCGACGATCGTCTCCAGGAGCAGGTCGGCGACCTTGTCCGAGAGCCTCGGCTCGCGCACGATCTGCGCGAACATGGCCTTGGTCGACGATTTGCTGCCCGCCACGGATAGTCCTTGCTCTCGGGGTCACGGAGGTCCCGCGACCGATCTTACGCCAGACCATCCGAGCGTCTGAACGGCCGCTCGAAGGAGAGCGACCGGTCGAGCTCGACTCCGAAGCCCGGGCGGTCGGGCAGCCGGAGTCGGCCGCTGCTCGGCACGGGCTCGTCGCGAAAGAGCGGCCTGAACATCGGCACAACCTCGGCGGCGTCGGGAGACATCATCAGGAATTCGGCGAACTGAGTCGACGGTCGCGTGACGACGAAGTGGTAGCTGTAGACGCTGGAACCGTGTGGAACCACGGCGACGCCGTGTGCGTCGGCGTAGGCGGCGATCTTCAGGAGCTCCGTCAACCCACCGCACCAGCCGACATCGGGCTGGACGATGTCGCAGCACTCCATGTCGATCAGCATCCGGAACCCGTGCCGTCCCGCCTCGTGTTCGCCGGTGGCGATCAGCAGGCCCGGCGGCGAGCGCCGACGAAGCTCCGCATATCCCCAGTAGTCGTCGGGCGGCAGCGCCTCCTCGAGCCACTTGAACCCGGACGCGCGAAGCCCCTCCGCGAGGCGGAGGGCGTACGGCAGGTCGAGCGCCATCCAGCAGTCGTAGGCGAGGAAGAAGTCGTCGCCCACGGCCGCACGGGCCGCCTCGGCCCGCTCGAGGTTCCGGCGCAGCCCCTCCTCGCCCTCGGCCGGGCCATGGACGAGAGGGAGCTTCCCGCCGACGAAGCCGAGCTCCTGCGCCCGCTCGGGTCTCGGGCCGGTCGCGTAGAACTCGATCTCGTCCCGGACGGCGCCGCCGATCAGCTCGCACACGGGTTCGCCGCGGAGCTTGCCGAGCAGATCCCAGAGCGCCAGGTCGACCGCTGAGATGGCGTTCACGGCGAGCCCCTTGCGCCCGTAGAAGAGCGTCGAGCGCCACAGCTGATCCCAGATCAGCTCGATCCGGCGCGGATCCCTACCAAGGACGAATTGGGCTAGATGCTGCTCCACGAGCCAGCAGGCGGGAGGCCCGCCCGTCGAGACCCCGACGCCCACCTCCCCCGAGTCCGCCTCGACCTCGACGACGAACGTCCCGAGGACGTTCAGCCCGAACGAGGAGCGGGTGCTGCGGTATTCGGGGTAGCCGCTCATCGGCGTCGCGATCTGGCCGTCGATCCAGTGGCCGGCAGGCTGGTCGTGGTAGTCGGCACCGGCTCCCGCGACGGTGAGCGCGCGGACGTCGACCACACGCGGATGCAGGCTCACGGCAGCGAACCTTGCCCAACGGAAGGCGGAGATGCAACAGTCGGTCGACGTGAACGCCATCATCACCGGGGGGCTCGGCTTCATCGGGCTGGCGCTCGCGCGCAGGCTCGTCTTGCGCGACGACGTCGAGACGCTAACCCTCTTCGATTCGGCGGCGCCGCTGGCCGGGGCGTCACCTCCGGCGGGCGCGCAGGTCGTGATCGGCGACGTCTGCGATTCGGCAGGGGTCCGGAAGCTGCTCGCCCGTGACGACCTCGTCGTGTTCCATCTGGCCTCGATCGTCAGCGGCGCAGGGGAGCGGGACTTCGACCTCGCGATGCGCGTCAACCTGGACGGCGCGAGAAACGTGCTCGAGGCTTGCCGAGCACAGGGAGACCGCCCGCGGTTGGTCTTCGCGAGCACGTTCGCCGTGTTCGGCGGCCGGACGATGCCCGAGACGGTGTCCGACACGACGCGGCCGGTGCCGCAGACCACCTACGGCGCGACCAAGGCGGCGTGCGAGCTTCTCGTGAACGACTCCACACGGAAGGGGTTCGTGGACGGGCGTGTGGCTCGTCTTCCGACAGTGATCATCCGTCCCGGCGCGCCGAACGCCGCGGCGTCGAGCTTCGCCAGCGCCGTCTTCCGAGACCCGCTGGCCGGCAGGGAGTACGACCTACCGGTGCCGCTCGATACGCGCATCCCGATCATCGGCGTCGCGACTGTCGTGGAGTGCCTCGTCAGGCTTGCCTGCGCGGAAGACCTCGGAGACGACTGCGTCCTCAACCTGCCGAGTTTGTCCGTGACGGTCGGCGAGATGGTCGAGAGCGTGCGCGCCGTCGCCGAGGAACGGAACCTGCCCCTCGGCGGAATCGAGATACTAGAGGAACCTGCGATCGTCGAGATCGTCAGCACGTGGCCGCGGTACGCGTCTGCAGACCGAGCTCTGGCTCTCGGTCTTGCGCAGGACGCGAGCCTGGAGAGGATCGTCGCCGAATATCTCGACGGCCGACATCAGTGAGTGGGCACTCGGTGAGTGGCCGCGACGGCGGGATCCGAGGTTTGGGGCTAGGGGGCCGGTCCGAAAGTGGCCACTGTGGATGACAGGCGGCATCGAGGCGCGTGACGCCTGTCAGGCGCCCTGGTTCACTTTTTGGACAGGCCCCTTAGAGCTGCTTTCAGAAAGAGGTCGGCTGCTGATTGCGGGGGTGGGTGGAGGGGTCGTGCAGCGCCCGCAGAAGAAGCCATGTTTATGACTTTCAAGTAGGAAGGGACCGGCTTCGTGGGGGCGAAGCCGTCGGCACCT
>JBBRYP010000065.1:0-25396 GCA_038237515.1 Gaiellales bacterium | reverse complement strand
GTCAAGCGACGCGTCGGGCGGGCGTTGCGGTCGGCGGCGACCGTGAGGGAAGCGTCTCAAACCCAGCTCTGCGCCAATCTGTCGGTCGCTCTTCTGGTCGGGTTGCTCGCGAACGCGCTGCTGCGCTGGTCGTGGGCTGATCCAGCCGCCGCCCTCGTGATCGCCGCAGTCGCCGCGAAGGAAGGCGTCGAGAGCTGGCAGGGCAAGGGCTGCGAGGGATGCTGCTAGTGCGGCCTCTCATAACGTTCGAACGGAAACGAAGGTCACGTGGAGGCCGCACTACTCGGCCGCTTCGCGGCCGCCGGCCGCAGAGCGGCCGGAATAAGTGCGGCGTCGGGTGCCGTCGGTTTCCGGTGAGACCTTGGGAGACGCCGCACTAGATGAGCTCGCCCGATCGCCCCCGCGCGGACGGCGCTCGCCCGGGAGAAGGCAAGCACCTGTGAGTTACGCGCGCGCCGGGGCGGACGCCGCCCAGGGGCACGAAGCCGGCGGGCACGAAGCCCACTCGCACGCCGGCGGCGGCCACTCGCACGTCCGGGTCGGCGCCGACACCGACAGCCGCCGGCTCGCGGTCGCCCTCGCGCTGATCGTCGTCTTCATGACCGGTGAGGTGGTCGTCGGCATTCTCGCCCATTCCCTGGCTCTACTCTCCGACGCGGCTCACATGCTGACCGACGCGGGCGCGCTCGTGATGTCGCTCGTCGTTATCCGCCTCGTCCGGCGCCCGGCGGGCGGCAACCTCACCTTCGGTTTGAAGCGCTCCGAGATCCTCTCGGCTCAAGCCAACGGGGCAACGCTGTTGATTCTCGCAGCCCTGATCGTCTACGAGGGGGATCCACCGCCTCGTGACCCCGCCGAAGCCGGGCGGGTTGGCTGTCCTCGTCGTCGCCCTGATCGGGATCGGAGTCAACCTCGCCGCGACCCAGCAGCTCGCGAGAGCGAACCGCGAGTCGATGAACATCCGCGGCTCCTACCTGCATCTCCTCACCGACCTTTTCGCCTTCATCGCCACCGCGATCGCCGGTGTCGTCATTCTCGCGACCGGCTTCGACCGCGCGGACGGGATCGCGTCACTCCTGATCGCCGTGATCATGTTCCACGCCGCCTACGGCCTCTTGCGAGACTCGGGGCGAGTCCTGCTCGAAGCGGCGCCGCCGGGGATGAGCGTCAAGGAGATCGGCGAGACGATCGCCGCCCACCCGAACGTCGAAAGCCTGCACGACCCACACGTCTGGCAGGTCTCTTCAGGCTTTCCAGCCCTGTCGGCGCACGTGCTGGTCCGCGATGGCGACGACTGTCACGGGGTGCGACGCACGCTCGAGCGTTTGCTCGCGGAGCGCTTCGAGATCGACCACACGACCCTACAAGTCGACCACCAGCGCGAAGACCAACTCCTCGCGATCCGGCCAGCACCGTCTCCGAAGGAGGCGTCCTAGATTCAGCCGCCTCGGAACCGATAGCCGGAGGGAATCGGTCGCGGCAGCTGCTTCAGCGCCCCGAACCGCCGGGAAGTGGACAACCCCGCTCGTCCCGCGTCTGCCCGGGAGCGATGAAGCGACCGTTGCTGCCGTCGCCAACGCCAGGCGGGATCGTGACGCGCTTACCGGAGACGAAGACGTGGACGTCGCGATGGCCCCGCCAGATGCCGCGACACCCCGAGATGATGACAAGTCGACGCCCCAGGCGCTTCCCCGCGCTCCGGACCGCTGAAGGAACACCGGCGTGGCGGCGACAAAGGCGATCCGGCTAGCGAAGCGGCTACGATCGCGCCGTATGCGGTGGCGCCTATTCGGCGGCCTCTTCTTCCTCGCTGCCGTCACGACCAGCGGCATCATGGGAGCTGACGCCGCTACCGCCCCGACACCGGGCACGATCTTGGCCCGCCCAGGGCCGGATGTGAACCTCGTGATGGGAACGAGCGACTATGCGACCGGCGACGTCCGGATCTCGTTTCTGATTCTCGACGATCAGCAGCGCTCGATCGAGCGGCCGCACGCGCACGTCTGGCTGGCCCAGCGGCTGAGCACGAGAGTGATCGCGCAGACGACCGCGACCCTCGTCGACGTCAATCCGAGGGGCGCGGGGGGCGACCCAGAGGACGTCTCGCATCTTTATGTCGCACACCTGCGGATCCGCTCGCCCGGCAACTACGTGATCGTGGCCGAGCCCGAGGGCGGACGGCCGATCCAAGGGCTCGGCAACCTGCTCGTCGGGAGCCGCTCGGAGGCGCCAAATGTTCGTGACCGCGCGATCGTCTCGAACACGCCAACGATCGGGAGTGTCCACGGCGATCTGCGCAAGCTCACGACCGCCTCGCCGCCCGACCGGAGCCTGCTTCGCTACTCGGTGGGCGGGTCGCTTCGCGCGCATGCGGCTTTCGTCGTCGTATTCGCGACCCCGAAGTTCTGCAAGAGCCGCACCTGCGGCCCAGTCGTCGGCATCGTCGAGAAGGCCGCGCGGGAGTTCCGCAGCACCCCGGTCAGGTTCATCCACGTCGAGATCTACAAGGACAACAATCCCTCGAAAGGCTCGAACCGGTGGGTAAAGGAGTGGCGTCTGCCCAGTGAGCCGTGGACGTTTCTGGTCGGGCGGGACGGCAGGATCAAGGCTCGCTTCGAGGGGGCCTACAGCCTCGGCGAGCTGAAGACGGCCATCCAGCGCTACCTCGTCCAGCCGCGGCCGTAGCTGCCGACTTCGAGAGCTGAGGCCGAGTCTCCGGATAGGTCCCCTAGGCTAGGCCCCTAATTGGAGCGGAGCCGTCGATCGGGCCAGGATCCGCTCGAACGGTCTCAGCTCGTCACCCCGCCGCCGGCCGGGGCAGGGATCGGTGGGATCGGTGCGACCGGCGTCTCGCGGTCGCGGGCGAGCTCCCGGCTCGCGTGCGGCTGGAAGAAGCGTTGGGCGATCGCGGTCGGCACGATCGCCGAGAGGACGACGACTGCGATCAGCAGCGAGAACTGGGTGCGGTCGATGATGCCGGCGTTCAGGCCGTAGAGCGAGGAGATCGTTCCGAAGGTGAGGCCGGTGGACATCAGCAGCGTCGTGAACACCGCGTGCGGGGCGGTGAAGCGGCGGGCGAGCGGGTAGACGCCGACCAGCTTCGGCACCATCTTGCCGGTGAAAAGCAGCGCGAGGATGCCGAGGTTCGCCCAGAGCGCCCCGGCGGAGACGTTCATCCCGCCCTTCAGGAAGAAGAACGGGGTCAGGAAGGCGAAGGCGACGACGCGCATCCTCTCCTGCTCTTGGCGGTGGCGGGCGTAGTGGGAGCTCATGACCAGGCCGAGGATGAAGGCGGGCAGCACGGCGTGCGAGTTGGCGCGCTGGCCGAGCCACATGAGCAGGAAGAGGAAGGCGAAGACGAGCTTGATCTCCGGCTCGATCACCCGGTCGCCGTATCGGCCAAAGAACCACGGCGAGATCTTCGGGACGACGAAGATCAGGAACACCGACGTGGCGACGAAAGGGACGATCCAGATCGTCGGCTTGACGAAGAGGATCGAGAGCGCGGCCGCGGTCCCGAAATCGGTCACGAACGTCGCCGACATGAGGCGCTTGCCGATGATGGTCTGGTTCAGACCGGTCTCGACCAGGACGGCGTAGACGACGGCGAGGCTGGTCGTCGACAGCGCAATTCCGGCGATCTCGGCCTGCCGATGGTTCCAGCCGAGCCCGTAGTAGGCGAGGAGCCCCACGGTCGCGAACGGCGCGAAGAAGGAGACGAGGCCGATCGAGAGGGAGGCCCGCCACTCGCGTTTGAACTGCGACACGTCCACCTCGGCGCCTGCGAGGAAGGTCAAGACGATCCCGGCGAAGGTGCCGATGAAAGACAGCCAGCTCGGGACATCGATCGAAAGCGCGTTGCCCACGAGGACGCCGGCGAACAGCTCGATCAGCGCCACCGAGAGGCCGATCTCGACGGAGACCGTCGACGCGATCAGGATCGTCGCGGCGAGAACTGCTGCTATCGCGATATCGCTCATCTCTACCTCCGTTGCGAACGCACTCGGGTAGAGGCCATCAGCGGAACGTTCCCGCGGTTGGGCGCGAGCCTCATCGCGCTACAGCTCGCATGACTATACCCAGCACAAGCTCCGATACGCCGCTCGAGGGGAAAGTTGGGCTACGCGGCTCAGCAGAAGGAGGTGCCGCGGCTCCCCGCCGGACTCCGACAGCTGCGACATGAAGCGGAGCGACTCGAGGGAGGTGCGAGCACGACGGGTAGACCTCGAAGAGCTTGCCGCAACTTATCCCGAGGCGAGGGCCGTCGACCCCGCGCCAAGGCCGGGCGAGCCCGGCGCACCGCAACGACCGCCGGCCGCATCGCGGACGGACCCTGTTTGCACCCCGCAGTCGCGGCCGAGATCTCGCTGCTCGTTGCCGTGCGGTGCTGACCGAGCTCCGGCCGGGGCGGGCGCTCGCTCCTCGCGCGACGTCAGGTCAGCTCTTGCGCGGTCAGGAGGGGCGACCCGCACCTGTGAAAGCGGCGCGGGCTGTCAGGCCTTCGGCTCGGTCAGCGTCACGAGCCGGTCGACCTTGACCTTGCTCAGCGTCTGCTTGATCCCGGACGGCCAGGCGACCCGGAGGGAGACGGTTTTGAGCTTGCGGTTCGCGCCCAAGCCGAAGTGGACGATCTTCGAGCTGCCGGAGCTGACGCTCGTCGAGCCGCAGAGAACCTCGCGCAGCAGAGGGCGGCCCTGGTTGAGGATGGAGATGGTCGTCCCGCAGCCGTCGCGGTTCGAGACGGTGCCGACCGTATCGACCTCGAGCCAGTGCGTGTACCTCGGCAGCTTCGTAGCGTTTCGGAAGAGGTGCGGCTCGCCGCCCTGATTGACGACGTACAGGTCGAGCCTTCCGTCCCTGTTGTAGTCGGCCATGGCTACTCCGCGGGACTCACCGACGTCGTCGGCACTGCTCGGCGAGCTGAGGTCGTAGAAGCTGCCGTGCTTGTCGTTCACGAGGAGCTCGTTCGGCTGCGGTATCGATGGTGGCGTCAGGTAGGTGTCCAGCGTGCCGGCGTCGACGTAGAGATCCTGCCAGCCGTCGTCGTTCAAGTCGCCGAACTCCATCCCCCAGCCCACCGTCGGGCCATCGGCGCGTTGGAGCTGGCGCTCGATCCGCGCCTGCGCGGCGACGTCCGTGAAGGTGCCGTCTCCGTTGTTGTGGAGAAGTCGGTTCTTCCCCCACTTCGTCAGTGCGAAGTCGAGCCGGCCGTCGCGGTCGTAGTCGCCGATCCCCACGCCCATCGTGTTCATCGCGAACGCGGTGCCGGAGGCGACGGAGGCGTCGAGGAACTGCCCGCCGCCCTGGTTGATCCAGATCCGATTGCGGTCCGGGCTGACGCCGAGGTAGTCGTTCGCGAGATACAGGTCCTGGCGGCCGTCACCGTTCGCGTCGAACCACGCGCCGAGGAAACCTGCTCCCATCGTCGCGGCCGTGCCGTCGGCGTTCGTGCCGAGGATCGAGCTGACCTCGGTGAACGTCCCGTCGCCGTTGTTGTGGTAGAGCTGATCCGGGTTGTAGACCACATTGCCGCGGTTGGTCGGAATCGGTGCGCAGCGGCTGTGGTTCGCGATGTAGACGTCGAGCTTGCCGTCGTTGTCGTAGTCGGCCCACGACGCGCTCATGCCCATGTAGTCGGCGTTGGCGCCGATGCGCGCGTGGGTCGAGACGTCGGTGAAGTGACCGGTGCCATCGTTGCGAAGGAGGTGAGCGGTTCCGTCGCCGACGACGGCGAGATCGGGATGGCCGTCGTTGTCGTAGTCGGCAAACGAGGCGCCGAGAGCCGGGAAACCTGCGAGCGCGACTCCGCGCACGGCCGCTTCCTCGGTGAAGGTCCCGCCCCTGTGCTGCACGAAGAGCTGTGCCGGGTAACTGCTTCGCGTCACGTAGAGGTCGAGCAGGCCGTCGCCGTTCACATCCCCCCAAGCCGCACCGTTCGACCAGCGGCCGCAGTCCGTCGGCGGCAGCGATGTCGTCAGCCCCACCGGGCCCGTCACGTTCTGGAACTTCGGCACCGTCGTCAGAGGCTTCGTCACCTCGAACGACATCGGCTGCCCGAGCTGCTGGCCGTCGAGCGAGGCCGTGATCGCGTAGCGGCCGAGCTCCCCGAACCACTGTGCGGGCGTGACGCTGACCGCAAGGTCTCCAGGGATGCCCGGAGCGACGACGGCGAACCGGTCGGCGAACGCGACCGACGCGTTGCCGGGCGAGATCAACGTGAAGACGATCGCGTCGGTCAGGGGTGTGTCGCTCGTGACGTGCGCGGTGAAGGCGAACGGCTGACCCTGGGCTGCAGTCGCCGCGGCAGCCGGGGCGAGCGTCAGGCCGAGCCGGTCGTTGCGCGCCGCGGCGGCCTGGCCGGCCGCGGCGACCAGGAGGGCGAGGGCGGCGGCGAGCGCCATCCTTCGCGTCAAGCTTTGGGCTCCGTCAGCGTCACGAGGCGGTCGACCTTGACCCGGGCGAGCTTCTGCTTGATCCCCGACGGCCACGTCACCTGCAGCGTCACGGTCTTCAGGCGATGGTCGCTGCCGAGGCCGAAGTGGGCGCTCTTGGAGCTGCCGGAGCCGACGCTCGTCCCGCCGCAGTAGACCTGGCGCATGAGCGCAGGCCCGGTCACGACGACGCTGATCTTCGTCCCGCAGCCGTCGCGGTTCGAGACGGTGCCGATCGTGTTGACCTCGAGCCAGTGTGTGTACTTCGGAAGCTTCGTCTCGTTGTGGAACAGCCTCGGCGCGCCCGCCTGGTTCACGACGTAGAGGTCGAGCTTGCCGTCCTTGTCGTAGTCGGCCTCCGCCACGCCTCGAGACTGGCCGCTGTCGTCGGCGCCGGTCGTCGAGGAGAGGTCGTAGAAGGCGCCGTGCCGGTCGTTGACGAAGATCTCGTTCGCCTGAGGCGTGTCGTCGTTGGTCATATAGCCGACGAGGAAGCCGGCGGCGACGTAGAGATCCTCCCAGCCGTCGTCGTTCAGGTCGCCGAACTCGACGCCCCACGCAACGGTGCGGCGCGACTCGCGCTGGAACTCGCGCTGGACGTTCGCCTGCGCGGCGGTGTCGGTGAAGGTTCCGTCGCCGTTGTTGTGCAGGAGCCGGTTCGAGCCCCAGTTCGAGATCGCGAGGTCGAGGCGCCCGTCGCGGTCGTAGTCCCCGATCCCCACGCCCATCGAGTTCATCGAGAAGGCCGTGCCGGAGTTGACGGACGAGTCCACGAATTGCCAGCCGGTAGGCCCGGCCCCCTGGTTGAGCCAGAAATGGTTCTTGTCGGGCTTGACGCCGAGGTAGTCGTTCGCGAGGTAGAGATCCTGGCGCCCGTCGCCGTTCGCATCGAACCAGGCGGCCTGGAAGCCGGCGCCGATCGTGGCGGGCGTGCCGTCCGGGTTCGTCCCGAGCAGCGCCGTGACGTTCGTGAAGGTGCCGTCGCCGTTGTTGTGCCAGAGCACGTCCGGCTGGTAGACGAGGTGGTAGAGCGTGACGTCGCCTGCGCAGCGGCTGTGGTCGGTGACGTAGAGGTCGAGCTTGCCGTCGTTGTCGTAGTCGGCCCAGGAGGCGCTGACGCCGCTGTAGTCGGAGCCGAAGGCGATGCCCGACGAGCCGGACCTGTCGGAGAAGTGGCCGGTGCCGTCGTTGTGGAAGAGCTGCGCGGGACCGTCGCCGACGACCACGAGGTCGGGGTGCCCGTCGTTGTCGTAGTCGGCGAAGGCGGCGCCGAGCGCGATGAAGCCGCCGCCCGCGACGCCGCGGCTCGCCGCCTCCTCGGTGAAGGTGTGGTTCGCGCGCTGGATGAAGAGCTGCGCGGGGTACTCCGAGCGCGTCGCGTAGAGGTCGAGCAGCCCGTCTCCGTTGACGTCGGCCCACGCGGCGCCGTTCGTCCAATGGCCGCACACCGGGCTCGGCGTCGTCGTGGCCACGCCGGCCGCGGCCGAGACGTCGCGGAAGGCCGGAACCGTCACGAGCGGCTTCGTCACCTGGAAGCTCAGCGGCGAGCCGATCTGCTGGTTGTCGAAGGAGGCGGTGATCGTGTAGGTGCCGAGCTGCGGGAACCAATGCGCCGGCGCGACCGCCGCGTCCACGTCCGTCGCGAGCCCGCCGGGCACGACGATCAGCTTGCGCAGGAAGATGACCGACTGCCCGTTCGGCGCCTTCAGGTCGAAGTACACGGCCTGGGTCAGGGACTGTTCGCTCGTGATGTGCGCGCGGAACAGGAAGCGCGCGCCCTGTGGCGTGCTCGTCGCGGCGAGCGGGGCGAGCGTCAGGCCCGCGGTGGACTTCGCGGTGCCGGCGGGCGCGAGCACGGCGGCGGCAGCAACCGCACAGAGAAGCGGGAAGAAAGCTTGAAGTCGGTTTTGCATGGACGGAGCCGGTACGGCGACGACACCGCCGCGGCGGACAGCACAGATTAGGCCGTGGCGCGGCCGGCTCAGGTTAGTATCTCGTTAAGGGGCGCGAGGGGGAGACCGGGCCTTCGTATTCAATGTTCCCGTGGCAGCGGGAGCGAGCGATGCCGGCCCCGCCGTCTCGGTTCGGCCGAAGTCGCTGCCGGCGCTGTGGCCGGACACGGCGGCGCTCGCCGCCGCTGCGGCAGTCTTCCTCCCGGTAGCGCTCCTGCGCTCGATCGACGGCGACGAGGGAAGCTACCTCCTGGCCGCGAAGCTGGCGGCGCACGGCGACGTGCCCTACCGCGACTTCATCTACCCGCAGATGCCGCTCCTGCCCTACGTCTACGGCGCCTGGTCACTGCTCGCGGGCGAGTCGTGGTACGCAGCGCGGCTTCTCTCGGCGCTGCTCGCGATCGCCCTGGCGGCGGTGCTCTACGCCTTCGCGGCGCGGCGGTTCGGCAGGCGGCTCGCGCTGCTCGGGCTGACGCTCTTCCTCTCGTCGTCGCTCGTCTTCGGCTGGCTGACGGTCGTGAAGACGTACGCCCTCTCGACGCTTGCGCTCTTCGTCGCCTATGCCCTCGTCGAGCGGGAGGAGACGCCTGCGCCCCGGTCGTGGCTCCTGGCGGGGATGGCGCTCGGCATCGCGATCGACACCAGGCTGCTCTTCGTCGCAGCCGTGCCCGCCTTCGCGCTCGCGGCCTGGCGCAAGCGGCGGCGTGCCCGTCTGCCGGCGCTCCCGCTCGCGGCGGGCCTCGCGGCCGGGTTGCTGCCGAGCTTCTTCTTCCTCGCGTGGCACCCGTCGAGCTTCCTCTTCGACAACCTCCAGGCTCAGGGGACGCGGAGCTCGAGCGGCCTGATCGGGGACTTCCCGCAGAAGGCGCGCCTCGCCTCCAACCTGCTCGGCTTCGGGACGACAGAGGGCGTCGTCGGCTCGCAGTTCCTGCTCCTGCTCGTGGCGGTCGCCGCCGCGGTCGCCGCGGGCTACGCGCTGCGGGCGCGCCTGCCGCTCGCGCTCGTCGTCGCGGCGCTCCTGGCGGTCGCGAGCTTCCTGCCGACCCCCACCTATCCCCAGTACTTCGCCGTCACGATCCCGTTCCTCGTCATTGCTGCGCTCGAGCTCGTCGACCGCGTCGCGCGTCGGCCGGCGCTCGCCGCCGACCGATCCCTCCGCCTGATCCTCGGAACGGTGCTCGGAGCTGCGGCGGGGCTCTACGTCCTGCTCGCGGGGATCGACCTCCACCGCTACCTCGGGCAGCGCCCCTTCGACGCCCGGATCTCGACGGTCGAGCGGGTCGCGGCGCAGATCGAGGCCCGGACGAAGCCGGGCGAGGAGGTGCTGGCATCCTGGCCGGGATACCTCTACGGGACGCACGCGGAGCCCGTCCCGGGCCTGGAGAACGACTTCTCGCCGCACAACTCGACGAACATCTCGGCGGCGAAGGCCCGCCGCTACCGGCTGGCGACGATCTCAGACGTCGACGGCTGGATCCGGTCGCGTCGGACGAGGCTGATCGTCTTCCGGCTCTGGGGCGGCGGGATCCAGCCGCGGCCGCACTGGGAGAGCCTGATCCGAAGGTCGGGCTACCGCATGATCGCCGGGGTCGGCGACGCAGCTCTCTACGAGGCGATGAGCCGCTGATGGAAGCGGTGTCGGTCGTCGTCCCGGTCTACAACGGCGCGGCGACGCTCGAGCAGCTCGCCCGCCGGCTCGACGCGGTGCTCGACGAGTTCGAGATCGTCTTCGTCAACGACGGCAGCGCCGACGGGAGCTGGCTCCGCATCGTCGAGCTCGCGCAGGCCGACCCTCGCATCCGCGGCCTCGACCTGGCGCGGAACTACGGCCAGCACAACGCCCTCCTCGCGGGCATCCGCGCCGCCCGCTTCCCCGTCGTCGTCACGCTCGACGACGACCTTCAGAACCCACCCGAGGAGATACCGAAGCTCCTCGACGGCCTCCGCGCCGGCTTCGACGTCGTCTACGGGCAGCCGCGCGCCCGCCAGCATGGTTTATGGCGGAACGTCGGCACCCGCATGACGCGCACCGCCCTCCGTGGCGCCGTCGGCATCGACCTCGCCGACAAGGTCAGCGCCTTCCGCGCCTTCCGCACCCACCTGCGGGACTCGTTCGCCTTCTTCCAGGGGCCGTACGTGACGATCGACGTCCTCCTCTCCTGGGCGACGACGCGCTTCGCCGCGATCAAGGTCGAGCACGACGAGCGTACCGAGGGACAGTCGAACTACACGTTCCGCCGGCTCGCGGGCCAGGCGATGACGATGCTGACCGGCTTCTCGACGCGGCCGCTGCGCATCGCGAGCCTGATCGGCCTCGCCACGATCCTCTTCGGCGTCGGCGTCCTCGCCTACGTCGTCGTCCGCTACATCGCCGAGGGCTTCGCGTCGGTGCCCGGCTTCCCGTTCCTGGCCTCGGCGATCGCCATCTTCTCGGGGGCGCAGCTGCTGGCGCTCGGCGTCATCGGCGAGTACCTCGCACGGATGCACGTGCGCCTGATGGACCGCCCCGCCTACGCTGTGCGCGAGGAGGTCGGCTCCGCGGTCGGGACGGACGGGCGTGTCCGCGCCGGCTGAGCTCCTTCCGTGGGACACGGAGTTCTGGGGCCTCCGGATCGGCCGCGTCCTTTCCGAGCGCCTGGACGCACGGGCCGCGGCCGCGGTTGATCGGTGGGCGGCGGCCGAGGGCGTCGAGTGCATGTACCTCCACACCCACGACGAGCCCGAGGCGCTGGCCGCGGCGCAGGACGCCGGTTACCGGCTCGTCGAGTCGCGGCTAACGCTGACCCACGAGGGCGAGCCGCAGCAGACGGCGGACGTGCGCCCGCACCGCGCGGAGGATCTCGCGTGGATCAGCGACCTCGCCCGTCGGACGCGGTACGTCTCGCGGTTCGGCTTCGACCCGGGCTTCCCCGATGCGCGCGTCGTCGACTACTACGAGGCCTGGGCGGTCCGTAGCTGCGAGGGGTGGGCCGACGCGGTCCTCGTCGCCGAGGAGGAAGGCCGGCCCGCCGGCTACATCACCTGCCACCTGCCGGAGGCCGGCGTCGCCGCCCGCTTCGGAATCATCGCCGTCGAGGAGGCGCTGCGCGGCGGGGAGGCCGCCGGCGCTCTGCTCATGGGCGGCGTGCGCTGGTTGCAGGCGCGCGGGATGCGGACGGTCTCCGTCGAGGTCGCGGCCCGCAACGTCCGCACGCAGCGCTACGTGCAGCGCCACGGCTTCCGGACGAGCGACTTCCGCCTCTACTTGCACAAGTGGTACGCATGAGGGCGAGCGACTGGGAGATCCCGTTCAACCGGGCGAGCCTCGTCGGCAACGAGGCCGCCTACATCCAGCAGGCGCTCGCGAACGGCCAGATCTCGGGCGACGGCCCCTTCACCCGCCGTTGCGAGGCCTACCTCGAGCAGGAGCTGGACGTCCCGCGCGCGATCCTCACCACCTCGTGCACGCACGCGCTCGAGCTCGCGGCGCTGCTCCTCGAGATCGAGGCGGGCGACGAGGTCGTCGTGCCTGCGTTCACGTTCGTGACGACGGCCACGGCCTTCGTCCTGCGCGGGGCGCGCATTGTCTTCGCCGACATCAGGCCCGACACGCTCAACCTCGACGAGGCACAGCTCGAGCCGCTCGTCACCGGGCGAACGCGAGCTGTCGTCCCGGTCCACTACGCGGGGGTCGCCTGCGAGCTGGCCCCGATCTGCGCGCTGGCGGCGGAGCGAGGGTTCGCGGTCGTCGAGGACAACGCCCATGGGCTCTTCGGGCGCTACCGCGGCAAGCTCCTCGGCTCCTTCGGCACGTTCGCCACACAGAGCTTCCACGAGACGAAGAACTTCACCTGCGGCGAGGGCGGCGCGCTGATCCTGAACGACGCGCGCCACGTCGAGCGGGCCGAGATCCTGCGCGAGAAGGGAACCGACCGGAAGCGCTTCTTCCGCGGCGAGATCGACAAGTACACCTGGGTCGACCTCGGCTCGAGCTATGTTCCCTCCGACCTGCTGGCCGCCTTCCTGGCCGCCCAGTTCGAGGGGCGCGCGCAGGTGCAGACGGCGCGCGGGCGCATCTGGAATCGCTATGCGGAGGGCCTGGCCGGGTGGGCGAAGGAGGCCGGCGCGAGGCTTCCGCTCGTCCCCGAGCACTGCGAGCAGAGCTTCCACATGTTCTACGTCCTGCTTCCGACCGCAGCCGCTCGCGCGGCGCTGATCGACCATCTGCGCTCGCGCCGGATCCTGGCGGTCTTCCACTACCTGCCGCTCCACCTTTCCGAGATGGGCCGGCGCTTCGGCGGTCGGCCCGGCCAGTGCCCCGTGACGGAGGACTTGAGCGACCGCCTGGTGCGGCTCCCGTTCTACAACTCGCTCGACGAGGGCGATCAGGCGCGGGTGATCGAGGCCGTCCTCGAGGCCCCGCTCCCCTAGCCGGGTTCCCCGCGCTCAGTCGATGACGATGCCGACGCTGACCTCGCTCACGCGGCCTGCGCGGAAGCGGAAGTCGGTCACGCGCTTGCCGGGGAGGAAGCTTCCTTCGAAGCAGTGGTGGAAGCCGGACTCGGTCTTGCAGACCACGTGCGCGACCTTCGCCTTCACCTGAGCCTCGGTCGAGCCGACGCCGATGCCCGACGCGGTGCGCTCCTTCGGGCTAGCCGTCGAGATCGAAGTGACCGCGTCGTTTCCCTGGAAGACGATGTGGAGGGCCGGCGACGCGTAGAGGAACTGGGTATAGGCCCCGAAGTCGTTGCTCCCGTGCCTCACGCGCGAAGGCGTTCCCAGGATCAGCTTCACTCGAGCCTGGCTCATCCCCGGCGCAATGCCCGCGATGCTCTTCTGAGGGACGATCGTGGCGCCCGCAGTGGCCGAAAGCGCCAGGAACGCGACGGCGACGAGGGCGGTGAGAAGGAAACGCCGCAGCATGCGATCAGCCTACCGGGCTCCCCCGGGAACGCCAAGAGCGCCCGGGTAAGATCGGCCGCCGGTCGCCCTTGAAGGTCCTCCTCGTCTCGTTCTACTTCCCGCCGGCGGGCGGCGGCGGCGTTCAGCGGCCGCTCAAGTTCGCCACCCACCTGCCCGCTCTCGGGGTGGAGACACACGTACTCGCTCCGGACGATCCTCGGTGGATCCACACCGACGACGAGGTGCGAGCGCCGACCCAAGCGTGGGTTCACCGCATCCGCTACTTCGGGCCGGCCGGGCGCCGCCCCGCGGAGGAGCTCCACGGAAAGCACGGTCTGGAGCTCGCCAGGACGCACGCCCGCCTCTTCGGGCGCCGGCTGCTCGTGCCCGACGAGAACGTCAGCTGGAACCTGACGGCGATCCCGGCGGCGATCCGGCTCGTGCGCCGCCATGGGATCGACGCCGTGATCACCACCTCACCGCCGAACTCGATCCACCTGATCGGAGCGGCGGTCCGAGCGACGACCGGGGTTCGCTGGGTCGCCGACCTGCGCGACTCGCTCACCGCGCACCCGCACCGCCGCTACGAGAGCGCGGCCGTGCGCCTGAAGGAGAAGGGGACCGAGGGCGTGGCGCGGGTCGTTGCGCGCTCGGCCGACGCGATCGTCGCCGTTTCGGAGGCGATCGCGGCCGAGGCGCGCGCTCTTCGCCCGAAGGGTGAGGTCGCGATGATCGCGAACGGCTGCGACTTCGACGACTTCGCCGGCCTCGACTACCGCCGCGCCGAACGGTTCCGGATCACCCATACCGGGAGCTTCTTCGGCCGGCGCGACCCGCGGCCCTTCCTCCAGGCGCTCCACGATTCCGGCTCCGAGGGGGTCGCGCGGTTCGTCGGCGGCATGCGGTCCGCCGATCGCGAATGGGCAGAGAAGCTCGGCCTTCGCGAGCGCCTCGACGTGATCCCGTACGCGCCCCATCGCCGCTCGCTCGAGCTGCAGCGCGATTCGGACGCCCTCCTGCTCCTGATCCCCGAAGCGGACGGGCGCGGACGGGGCGTGCTCTCCGGCAAGGTGTTCGAGTATCTCGCGGCGGAGCGGCCGATCCTCGCGGCGGTGCCCCCCGACGGAGCTGCTGCGCGGCTCATTCGCGAGGCTGACGCGGGCATCGTCGCGGCGCCCGACGACGTGCCCGCGCTCCGCGCGGCGCTCGACGGGCTCGAGCGGCGCTGGCGGGAAGGCACGCTGAACGGAACCGGGCTCGCACCCGAGCTGCGCGACCGTCTCTCGCGCCGGGCACGGGCGCAGGAGCTCGCCGAGCTCCTCTGGAGGGTCGCGTGAGAGCGAGGAAGCTCACCGACCGGCTCCTCCTCGCAAGCCTCTTCTGCGCCACGTTCGAGAAGGTGCACTGGGAGGTCGCCGGCTCCGTCACGCTCGTCGACGTGCTTGCGAGTGGCTTCGCCTTCCTCTACCTGCTCGGCCGCCTCGGCCTGCCCGGTCGCCGGCCGACGCGGACGCAGGCGGTGCTCCTCCTCTTCCTCTGCCTCTTCGTCCTCGTCTACCTCTTCGGGTACTTCAACCTGGACACGACGGAAGCGATCCACCAGTTCGCCAAGGGCTTCGTCAAGTTCCTGATCCATTTCGGGTTCCTGCTGGCGGCGGTCGCTTACCTGAGCCGCCGCGGCGAGGCCTTCTACTGGCGCGCGCTCGGCGCTCTCATGGGCGGAATCGCCTTCAACGCGGTGTACGGCCTGCTCCAGCTCGGTGTCGCCCAGACCGGGCACAATCTCGACGACCTGTTTGTCAACCCGATTACGGGCGGCGGGAGCAAGATCAACCTCTTCGGGGCGGTGAACGGCACGAGCGTCTACCGACCGAACGCCCTCACAGGGGACCCGAACCACCTCGGCATCGTGCTCCTCCTGCCGCTGCTCGTCCTGACCCCGATCTACCTGCGCCTCGAGCGAACGCACCGCTACCGGGTGCGGCTCGGCGTCCTCCTCGCGTTCCTGCTGCTGATGGAGATCGTCACGCTCTCGCGCAGCGGCCTGCTCGGCCTCGGCGTCGGCTTCCTCGTGCTCCTGCTCCCGTACAGGCGCAGGCTTGGAACCCGAGACGTGCTGCTGCCGCTGGCGGGGGTGGTCGGAGTGCTCGCGATCGTCGCCGGAGCGAAGGCCCACTACGTCGTGACAGTGCTCCGCGCCCGGATCTCGACCGGCGACCGCTCCACCGCGACCCACCTCGGCGTCTACGACTTCATCCCGCAGATCTTTCGCCTGCACCCGCTCTTCGGACTCGGCCTGAACAACTTCTCGGTCTACTACGAGCTGGTCACGGGCAAGACGAACTGGGGGCCTCACTCCTTCTACGTGGCGCTGTTCGTCGACACCGGGATCGTCGGCGTGGCCGCCTTCGCGCTCTTCCTGCTGTGGTTCTTCCGCCGGCTGTCGGTGGCTCGACGGGTGGGGCGCGTTCTCGCGCTTCAGAGGGATGCGACCGCCCTGCGCGTGCGGCCGCTTGCCTGGGGGTTGACGGCGGCGCTCGTGGCCACCATGGCTGCGAACGTCTTCTACCTGACGATGACCTTCTACTACTTCTACGCGTTCGCGGCGCTCCTCCTGGCGGCGCCCGTCGTGTTCGGCCGTCGGGTCCAGCGCAATGCGCGAGCTACGGCCAGACCCTCCGGGATCTGAGGCCGGAAAGAGGTTCCCTCCGGGACACGATCTGGTGTCCCACAAGGGCACCGAATGGTAGCCTGCCGTAGCACCGACCCTTCCTGCGTGATCACCGACGTCAATCCCTTCGTCTACTCCCATCCGGTCGCGCCGGAGGAGATCGTCGACCGCGACGAGGAGACGACGAAGCTCCTGCAGGCCGCGGTCGGCGGCCACTTCGTCCGTCTCTATGCGCCGCGCAAGTACGGCAAGACGAGCCTTCTGCGGCGCGTCCTGCGCGACGGCGAGCGGGAGCAGGGGCTGATCCCCGTCCTCGTCGACCTCTACGGCGTCCTGTCTCTCTCCGACGTCACCGTCCGCCTCGAGCGCGCATACGCACGGCAGCTGAAGGGGAAGCTGCGCGCGCGCATCGAGGAGTTCCTCCAGAGCACCGGTCTCGGCCTCTCGCTCGGCGCGTTCGGCGTCAGCGCAAAGCTCCAGCTCGACCCGGCAGTCGAGCCGCTGCCCGCGCTGCACGCACTTCTCGACCTGCCGCTGCGCCTGGACGAGCGCGGCGGCTTCCGCGCGCTGATCGTGCTCGACGAGTTCCAGGACGTCGTCAAGGTCAACGAGCTCGACGCGATCCTCAGGAGTCACATACAGCTCCAGGGGGACGTCGCCTCGTACGTCTTCGCGGGGTCCGAGCCGGGCCTCATGAGGCAGCTCTTCGAGGAGAAGGAGCGCCCCCTGTACGGGTCGGCCGTGCCGATGCGCCTCGAGCGGCTCGAGGACGGCGACATCGCCGCCTACGTCGTACGGCGCTTCCGCGACTCCGGGCGGAACGTGGGTGAGGCCCTGAATCCGCTGCTCGCCTCCGCGCAGGGCCATCCACAACGCGCGATGCTCCTCGCGCACCGGCTCTGGAACGAGGTAGACCAGGGGACAGCCGGAACCTTACGCGACTGGGGCGTAGCCCACGAGGGCGCTCTCCGCGAGCTGCAGCCCGAGTTCGACGGGCGCTGGCGACGACTCGGCACCTCCGAGCAGAAGGCGCTGCGGGCTGTGATCGCCGGTGGCGGCTCGGCGCTGCGCACGCGGGTGCTGGAGCGTCTCGACCTCGAGAAGGGCACGGCGCGGAAGGCGCTCCAGCGTCTCGTGTCGACGGCCGAGCTCGAGACCGCGGAGGGTCGGTACACGATCGTCGACCCGCTCTTCGCGGAATGGATCGGGAGGTTGCGGGGCGACTTCGTCGAGTTCTCCGGCGAGCTCGAGGACGAGCCCGCGTGATCGCGCTCGTCCTGGCGTTCTGGATCTCCCTGGGCCTGCTGGCGTGGACGCACGTGCTCTACCCGCCGGCCGTCGGTCTCGCGGCGCGCCTGCGCCCGCGACGGGTTCGCAAGGGTGACCTCACGCCGAGCGTCAGCATCGTCGTGGCCGCTCACGACGAGGAGACCGTGATCGAGCGGCGGCTCGAGAACTTCCTCGCGCTCGACTATCCACGCGAGCAGCTCGAGATCCTGATCGCCTCCGACGCGTCGACCGACGGCACCGACGCGATCGTCGAGTCGGTCGCTGCGCGCGAGCCGCGCGTCCGGCTCCTGCGCTACCCGCGCGGCGGCAAGCTCGCCGCCCAGAACCGCGCCTACCGCGAGGCGAAGGGCGAGATCCTGGCGTTCTCGGACGCGAACGCAACCTGGGCGCCGAGCGCCCTTCGCAAGCTCGTCCGGAACTTCGCCGATCCAGAGGTCGCCTACGTCTGCGGGCGGCTGTCCCTCCAGCGGGCGGACGGCTCGAATCGCGAAGGCGCCTACTGGCGCTACGAGCTGTGGGTGCGCGAGCAGGAATCGCGTGCGAACTCAGTCACCGGCGGCAACGGCTCCATCTGCGCGGTGCGCGCCTCGGAGTACATCGAGCACCGGTTCGGCCACGATCTCGGCTTTCCGTACAAGCTCGTCCAGCAGCGCAAGCGCGCGGTCTACGAGCCCGAGGCGCTCGCCTTCGAGAAGCCCTCCGCGGAGCAGGAGGACGAGTACCGCCGCAAGGTGCGGATGTTCGAGTGGTGCTGGCTCACCGTCTTCGAGGGGGGGATGTTCCGGCGCCTGCCGGCCGGCTACCTCGTCGAGATCGTCTCGCACCGCCTCCTGCGCTACGCAAGCGGGATCCTGCACCTCGTCCTGCTGGGAACGAACGTCGCGCTCGTGGCGCTCCGCGGCGGTCTCGTCTACGACGTCGTCCTCGGCGGGCAGGCGGCGTTCCTGGCAATGGCGGCGCTCGGCCGGCTCCGGCTGCGCGTGCCCGGCGCCGCCCTCGCCTACTACTACGCGCTCGTCACGTGGGCGACGGTCGTCTCGCTGCTGCGCTACGCGCGCTCGGGGGTTCCGGGAGTCTGGGAGAAGGCGGAGGGGACGCGGTAAGGCGCCCGCCTCCCCCGCCGGACAGGCGCCCCTCGCCGTGCAGTCACCCCGCGCGCGAGGCGAGGTACCGCAGCGACGAGACCGCGGGCCCGGGGTCGTCGAGCGCCCACGTCGCGCGCACCTTCCGGCGGCGTGCGTACGGCTCGAGGAAGCCTCGGGCGTCCAGCTCACGGCGGCGGGCCATCTGCGCTGCGACGTACACGTCCTTCCCCAGATAGATCCAGGTCGGCCCATCCGGGAGATGGCCGATGCCCTCGACCTGCTGGCCGCAGAGGTCGCGGTAGGCGAGCGTCGCGAGGTCGAAGCCCGGCGTCATCCCGAGGCCTGCCCAGACGGGCAGGCGGGTGTTCACCTCGAGCAGCTTGTACGTCCCGTCCCGTTCGTCCCAGGCGAACTCGACGTGGGCGAAGCCCCGGTAGCCGACCGATAGCAGGAGCCGAAGGCCGAGCTCCTCGACGAGCGGGTCGTAGTGCGACTCGAAGACGGCGCTCGTCCCGAAGCGCAGGGGTCCCTGGCGCACCTTGCGGCCGACGACGCCGCCGAGCGGCTCCCCGTCCCGCCCCAGGTAGGTGAAGAGCGAGTGGACGCGCTCGTGCGAGCCGGGGATGAGCTCCTGGACGATTGTCTCGAAGCCGTGGTCGTGCGCCCGCCGCCAGGCCGCGACGGCCTCGTCCACCGTCTCGGCGACGACGACCTTTTGGCCGAATTGAAGCGCGAAGCCCTGGCCTTCGGAGGGCTTGACGAGGAAGGGGGGGTGAAGACCGGCGGCGCGGATCGCCTCCTCGGAGGAGGCTGCGAGCGTCCGGGGCGAAGGGACGCCTGCGACCGCCGCGACCGCCGGCAGCAGCTCCTTGCGGCGCAGGCGGCGGACGATCCCGGGGTCGTCCGGGAGAGGGACCTCGGCGAGCGTGCGAACCTCGTCCCAGCGGCGCAGGATCAGCTCGACGTGCTCGTCGCGCTCGGGGAAGAGCACGAGGCGCCCCCCGGCCGCGAGCTCGCGGAGCGCCTGCAGCGCCTCCTCGTCGGACGCGCAGCGAAAGCGCCGGTCGAGATAGCGAGAGGAAAGCCCGAAGTCGGACGCCGTCAGCACCACCCCGGCGAGACCGGCGATGCGCCGGCGTCCGAGCGCCCGCGTCAGCGCGAGCCCCGCGTGGAGCAGTCCGAAGGCGACCGCCGGCCTCAAGGCCGCCGGTAGGCCGGGAAGAACCCGTCGTAGGAGAGCGTCCCGGTCAGCCTGCGATAGCGCCCGGGGTTGTGGATCGCCTTGCCGATCCACTGCTCGCGCAGCTCGCCGGGGGCGAACCGCCGCTTCCAGTCGAGAAGCGGCCCCCCGCCGCCGCCGACGCCGGCGCCCAGGTGGAACTGCTCGTAGCCGCGCTCCTGCGCCCAGCGCGCCGCTGCGAGCATCAGTAGGTGGCTGGCGCCGGTCGCACGTCCGGCGTCTGCGCTCGCGCCGAGGTGGTAGTGGAGCCACGGCGGCGAGGCAAGGCAAAGCACGGCGGCGGCAAGCTCGCCGCCGAGCCGGCCCTCCACTAGCACGAGCCGCTCGCCGAGCGCGAGCAGACGCTGCCAGTACTCCGCGGGAAAGAAGTAGTAGCCCCCCGCCCCCTGCCGCCTCATCGTCTCCTCGTAGAGCGCCACGAACGCGTCGAGCGCCGCAGGTGCGGCCTCGACCGCCACCTGCACGGGAGCTCGCTCGGCCTTGCGCACGGCCCGGCGATGGTGTGCGTGCATCCCGGTCAGGAGCTCGCCGGCGAGGCGCCACGACACCGACCCGGCAACGGGCTCGCGATGGAACTTCGACGAGCGGTCGTTCCGCAGGAGCGGGTGGAAGCGGACGAACGTCGTCAGCACGTCGTTCTCGGTAGACCAGTGCTCGTAGAGTGCGTGGAAGGCCTCGAGCGGCGGCGAGGAGCCTGCGCCCACCGGGCCGCCGTACCCCATCGGGCTCGTCGCGTCGACACCTCCTTTGTGCGGCCGCAGGACGCAGGGGAAGAAAACTTCGCCGGCTTCGGCTGCGACGCGGAGGTAGCGGGGCCGCCCGGGCTCCAGCACGGCGGCAGCCTCCAGGTAGTCGCGCCGGAAGTAGACATCGGGGACGCCGCGCGCGGCCAGCAGATCGTCCCAGGCGTCCGGCGCCACCTCCTCGAGCTGCGCGGCCGCGGTCGCCGTCACGGCTTCGCCCCCTGCCGGGCGCGCTCGATGTTCATCGAGTCCTCGATCGGCTCGGGCTCGTCCCGCGAGAACTGAGCGAAGGTGAGCCACAGGATCTTGAGGTCGAGAGCGAGCGACCAGTGCTCGAAGTACCAGATGTCGAGCTCGATCCGCTGCGGCCACGGGATCTCCTCCCGCCCCTGTACCTGCGCCCACCCGGTGATGCCGGGGAGCACCTCGAGCCGGCGACGGTCGGACTCCGTGTAGCGGCTGGCCTGCTCCACGAGATCGGGGCGAGGGCCGACGAGGCTCATCTCGCCGCGGAGGACGTTCAGGAGCTGCGGCAGCTCGTCGAGCCCGGTGCGCCGCAGGAAGCGCCCGCTGCGCGTGATGCGGGGATCGTCCTTGACGACACCGAATGGGTCTTCGAGCCCCATCTTCTCGCCCTGCTCCAGCGCGTCTCGCACCATCGTCCGGAACTTGAACATGCGAAACGGCACGCCGTCCTTGCCGGCCCGGCGCTGGCGCAGGAAGACAGGGCGCCCGTCGGCGGCGACGATCCACGCCGAGATCCCGAGGAGAACGGGGGAGGATCCCGCGAGCAGGAGCGCCGCCAAGGCGCGGTCGGCGGCGTGCTTGAGCGTGCGGCTCACGGTCGCAAGGCCCTTCTGGAGAGAGAAGACCTCCCCCTAGACTGCCACCGGTGCGCGTCGCGCTCCTCGACCTCCCGAGCTACACGCCGCCGTACGACCACAGCCTGGCGAGCGCCCTCGCGCGCCGGCGGCACGACGTCACGCTCCTCACCTCGCGTTACGCCTACGGAGAGGCCCCTGCCCCGGACGGCTACACGCGCGACGAGCTCTTCTTCCCGCTCGGCGCGCGATTGCGACGCTTCTCGCCGCGCTCCCGCCTGCACAGAGTCGCGAAGGCGGCGGAGTACCTGCCTAGCGTCGCGCGGCTGCGACGCCGGCTCGGGTCGCTCGCGCCCGACGTCGTGCACGTCCAGTGGCTTGCGCTGCCGCAGCGCGACGTCGGCTGGTTGCGTGCATGCGCCCGGGCGCGCCCGACGGTCTTCACCGCCCATGACCTCCTGGGACGTCGCTCGGGTCGGCACCGCGAGGACTGGATCGCAATCTGCCGCGCCGCCGATCGCGTCGTCGTGCACTCGCAGCGAGGCGTGGAGGAGCTCGCCATGGCAGGGGTCGAGCGCGCACGCATCGCGCTCGTCCCGCATCCGGTGTTCGAGTCGTCCGACCACGAGCCCTCACCGCCCAACGGTACGACATTGCTCTTCTTCGGGCTCATTCGTGCCTACAAGGGCCTCGACGTCCTGCTGCGCGCGCTCGCCCTCGTGCCGGCGGCGCGCCTGCTGGTCGCGGGCGATCCGGTCGAGCCGGTCGAGCCGCTGCAGAGGCTCGCGGCCGAGCTCGGCGTCGAGGATCGCGTCGAGTGGCGGCTCGGCTTCGTCCCGGACGAGGACGTGCCGCCTCTGCTTGCCTCGGCCGCCGCCGTCGTCCTGCCCTACCGCTCGGCGGATGCCTCCGGCGTTCTCGCGCTCGGTCTCGGTCACGCCCGCCCCGCGATCGTCTCCGACGTCGGAGGCCTCGGTGACACGGTGCGCCGCTACGGGGCCGGGGCCGTCGTTCCCGCCGGCGACCCGGTCGCGCTCGCGGAGGCGGTGCGCTTGCTCTTCGCGAGTCCGGAGGAGTCCTTTCGCGGCGCTCTGGCGGCCCGGCGCGCGCTCGGCTGGGACGCGGCGGCCGGGGCGCACGAGCGCCTGTACGAGGAGCTGAGGCTCGAGCGCCGTCAAGCTGCCGGCGCTCCAGCCGGGCACTAGGGTGCCTTCCGTGGTGCCGCTGTGAGATATGTCGTGACCGGCTCGGCCGGGTTCATCGGCTCGCACCTCGTCGAGGCACTCGAGGCGGCGGGTCACACGGTGGTGGGCGTCGACGCCTTCACCGACTACTACGACGAAGCCCTGAAGGAGGAGAACGCTTCCGGCCGGGAGGTCGTGCGCATCGACCTCGCGCTCGAGCCGCTCGAGCTCGACGGCGTCGACGGGGTCTTCCACCTCGCCGGGCAACCGGGCGTGCGGAGCTTCGGCGATGTTTTCGAGCAGTACGTGCGGCGCAACATCCTCGCGACGCAGCGCGTCTTCGAGGCGGCCGCGGCGGCCGCGGTGCGCGTCGTCTTCGCCTCCTCCTCGTCGGTGTACGGGAACGCCGAGCGCTACCCCACGCCGGAGGAGCTCGTCCCGCAGCCGATCTCGCCGTACGGGATCACGAAGCTCGCCTGCGAGCACCTCGCTTGCGCCTATGCCGGCAGCTTCGACCTGGACGTCGTCGCGCTGCGCTACTTCACGGTCTACGGGCCCCGCCAGCGCCCGGACATGGCGTTCACGCGGATCGTGACAGCGCTCGTCCAAGAGCGTCCGTTCGAGCTCTACGGCGACGGCTCGCGCTCGCGTGGCTTCACCTACGTCGCCGACGCCGTCGCGGCCACGATCGCTGCGATGGAGGGTGCGCCGTCCGGCACGACCTACAACGTCGGCGGCGGCGGCGAGGCGACGATGAGCGAGGCGATCGAGCTTGCGCAGCGCATCTCCGGGCGGCGGCTCGAGGTCCGTGGCGGGCGCGAGGCGGCAGGCGACGTACGACGGACCGCAGCCGACACCACGCGCATCCGCGCCGAGCTCGGGTGGGAACCGCGGGTCGCGCTCGAGGAGGGGTTGACGGCTCAGTGGCAGTGGGCGCTGGCTAGAGTGCTCGCCCGATGAGCGTCGACAGCGAGCGGAGGCGACGCCCGGATCCCGAGTTCGAGGACGAGCAGGAGGTCGACTTCGGGCGCTACGCCCGCGCGATCGGCGCGCGCTGGTGGCTGCTCGCGGCCGGGCTCGCGGCGGGCATCCTCGTCGGCATCCTTCTCTCCCTGAGCAAGAGCACGCAGTTCGACGCGGCCGCCGTCGTCTATCTCGGACAACCGTTCCCGCCCGGAGGCACCAGCCCGATCCAGAATCTGAGTACCGCAGTCGCGCTCGCGAACGAGGTCATCACCGCACGATCGACGCTCCGCGAGCTCGCAGGGCAGATCGGGGTCAAGCCCGCGAAGCTCACCGGGGCGGTCTCCGCCCGGTTCGCTCCCGGGATCAAGACCAAGGCGGGAAACCTCGGCACGCCGTTGTTCGAGATCACCGTGACGGGGCTTCCGGCGCGCAAGGAGGTGATCGCGGCGAACCGGCTCGGCGCGATCGTCGTCGTGCGCTCCTCGACCTACGTCGACCAGAAGCTCAGGACCTACGACGCACGCTTCGCACGGAGCGTCCGCGAGCGCGTGAAGGTCCTCGCCCGGCTTGCGTTCGCCGAGCAGCAGCAGAAGGAGCTGCTCGCCAACCACTCGATCTCGCCCGCCGAGAAGCTGATCGTCCTCGCCAACCTGAACAACGTGATCCAGTTCAACGAGCAGCGCCGGGCGAACCTCGAGCAGGCGCAGCTGACGCTCCGCGACCTCCAGACACTCGGCCGGCAGATCGAGCGGGCGCGCATCGTCGAGCCGGCGCGGGCGCACCGGGGCACGCCGCCCGGCCGGCGCTCGTCCGCTCTTGTCGGCGGGGTCATCGGGCTCTTCCTCGCAGCTCTGGCGGCGCTGCTCTGGGAGCCGATCGCCGCGAGGCTTCCGAGCCGACCCGCGCAGTAACCTCCCCGGGCAACGTGCTCGAAGGCAAGCGAGTCGCGGTCGTCGTCCCCGCGTTCGACGAGGAGGCCCTCGTCAGCGAGACGCTCGCCGGCATCCCCGACTTCGTCGACCGCGTCTACGTCGTCGACGACGCCTCCAGGGACGCGACCGCGCAGCGCGCACAGGAGAGGGCCGCAAACGACCCGAGGGTCGTGCTGCTCCGGCACGAGCGCAACCAGGGCGTGGGCGCGGCGATCGTCACCGGCTACCGCCGTGCACTCGAGGAGGACGCGGACGTGACGTGCGTGATGGCCGCGGACAACCAGATGGACCCGGCGGAGCTGGCAGTCCTCGCCGGGCCGGTAGCGCGCGGGGAGGTCGACTACGCGAAGGCCAACCGCCTCTTCTCCGGCCAGGCCTGGGAGCTGATCCCGCGCACGCGCTATCTCGGCAACGCCGTCCTCTCGCTGCTGACGAAGATCGCGTCCGGCTACTGGCACGTCGCCGACTCCCAGGCCGGGTACACCGCGATCGGCCTCGGCACCCTCCGCCTCCTCGACCTCGACCGCATCTACACGCGCTACGGCTTCCCGAACGACATTCTCGTGCACCTGAACGTGACGAACGCGCGGGTGCGCGACTTCCCCTCCCGCCCGATCTACGGCGTCGGCGAGCGGAGCGGGATCCGGCTGCGCAGGGTGGTGCCGTCGATCTCGTGGCTGCTCGTGAAGGGCTTCTTCTGGCGGATGCGCGAGAAGTACGTGATCCGGGACTTCCACCCGCTCGTCTTCTTCTACGGGCTCGGCCTGCTGATGTCAGTCCTCGGGCTCGGGCTCGGAATCGCGGAAATCGTGCTCCGCGCGCTGGGCAACCAGATCACGGCGGCGACCGTGGTGCTTGTCGCATTGCTGCTCATCTTCGGCTCGCAGTTCACCCTCTTCGCCATGTGGTTCGACATGGAGTCGAACAAGGATCTCCGCTGATTCGAGTCGCGCTAGCCTTCGACTGTTTCCTCTCGGCTTCGCTGGAACTCAAGCTGCGCCGCGCCTCGACGCAGGTTGCGCCTGCGCTGGCGAGGCGGTGGCGGTGACAGAGTCGCCCGCCCACACCCGCGTCCCGTCCAGGCGGACGAGTTGGAGCCGGTAGCGGTAGCCGAGGCGAGCGGTCGCGGTCCGGTCGAGGTAGCGGTAGCGGTTGCCGCTGCTTGAGCGCCTGGTCGGGATCAGGGCAGCGTTCAGCTTC
>JBBRYP010000064.1:0-26682 GCA_038237515.1 Gaiellales bacterium | reverse complement strand
GTCAGGGTCCGGAGACGCGAGCCGTCGGCGTTCACGACGTAGAGCGCGGCGTCGTTCACGGCTGGGCCCGCCGTGAACGCGATCATGCGGCCGTCGGGCGACCAGCGCGGCTCCCGCGGGGACTCCACCGGGAGATCGAGCCGAGTCCGGCCGCTGCCGTCGGCGTTTGCGATCACGATCTGGTCGCGCTCGGCACCGTCGAGCCCGACGAACACGAGCCGGCTGCCGTCCGGCGACCAGTCGGGCTCCGCCGCGTGAGCGATAGCGACCCGCAGCCCCGTTCCGTCCGGCCGGACGACCGCGACGTCGAGGCCTCTCCGAAACGCGATCACGCGGCCGTCGGGCGACCACGCAGGGCGCTCGTAGTAGTCGCCCTCGATTCGGAAGAGGCGCTGAAAGCCGGAGCCGTCGGCGCCGACGACGGCGAGGTAATGCTTGTAGTTCGCGCTCGTCGCGACGAACGCGATTCGGCGACCGTCCGGAGACCAAGCGGGCGAAAAGCCCGTGGCCACCGGATGTGGGCTCGACCGGTCCGCGTTCATCACGACGATGCGGAACGTGTTCCCCAAGCCGATCGTCCGCGTGACCGCGAGCCGAGTCCCGTCCGGCGACCACGACGGCTGGTCGCTGTGGATGCTGCTGAATTCGGGTCCGGCAGTCGGCTGCGGCGATTCGGCGGCCGCTGAAGCGGCAGCGACGACAACAGCGAGCGAGGCTGCGACCAGACCTCTGATCACGCGAGGTCTCATACCCTTGCAGGGCGCAACGTACTCGCGTGAAAGCGCCGCCGCGCCGGGCCTGACGGGCGCGGCCAGCTGCGGCTAGCCGCAAAAGCAAATCCCCTTGAAGTCATCATGGCGTAGCGGAGCCGCGGCGGACTTCGAGGGGTCGTGACGGGGGCAGGATTTCCTGTCTTCTCTCCAGCGCTGAGGGCTATGCCGAGCTGCCGGTCAGGGGGTCGGAAACGCGCAGACGCGAAAAGCGGCGGAAGCCGTGATCGTGCGAGGCGAGGATGAGCCCGTGCTCGATTGCGAGCGCCGCGATCTCGACGTCCGGGACGTCGTCGCTGCGGAGGCCCGGCGTCTCGGCGAGTTCCGCCGCGATCGCCATGTGCCCGGCGCCGGCCGTGACGACCCGGACGGCCGGCTGCGTGAGGTAGGCCGCCGCAACCGCCCATCCCTCTCTGACCGTGACAGCATGCTGCCCGAAGACCCTCGCGCTCGTGATGAGGCGAAGGAACGCATAGACGACCGGCCAGCAGAGGGCCACGGTTCCCTCACCCTCGGCGAAGCGTGCTTCGAGCCATCCGCGAGCGCGGTCGTGCTCCGGCGCGTCCGCAAACGTCGCGTAGACGAGCAGGTTCGTGTCGACGAGGGTCATGTGACGTCACGCTGCGCGCGCCGCTCGTCATCGAGGGCCGCGAGCAACGCCGACACGTCGGAGACGTCGAGGATCGGACGCCCGGGAAGCTTCGGGAGAGTCGGCGAAACCTTTGGCGGGGCGACACGCGCACTCCGGCGGAGAAGCCGGTTGACCGCGATACGGAACGATTCGCCCGTCCGTGCTCGTTCGCCCTCGATCAATGCCGCGACGTCGTCGTCCAGAGTGATTGTGGTGCGCATGATGCCGAAATTTTAGCATCATAGACATCAGTGTAGGCCGCTGCAACTCCCTCCCGAGCAGGAACGGCACTTATCGCGCTCGTTCGACGGTCCGCGCGACGAGGTGGAGAAGGCCGACCGGGAGCGGGAAGCGCTCGTCTGGCTCGAGCGTGGGATCAGCGCGTTCCCGCCCGCAGGCGATTCACAGCTTCGCTCCCGTGCCGTCCGAGGCCTACCTGCGCGACGGACAGATCGACGACGCGGTCGCGCTCGCCCGCCGCGCCTCGAAGCCGAGCCGACCGCACGAACCTATGGCGAGCTGCGGGCGGCAACCTCGAGCTGCAGCGCCGCCAAGACGAACCGGAACGCAGCGCTCGATCGCCTCCGTGATGCGACCGACGTCGGTGGCTGGAGCAACGCCGTTCGCGTTCAACGAGGACTTTGACGTCGAAGGAGCGTGGTGCGACGCCCAACCGGGGACTGCTCACTGGATCTCTGGCGCCGACTCGCCGGCCATCCCGACGACGCGCTCGCCGTCTACCGGCGGCTGCTCGAACACAACGGCGGGAGCTCACGACGAGACAATCGATTTCCGCGCGATCCGAGAATCGCTGGTGAACGCAGGCCGGAGCTCAGAGTTCGAGGCCGAGCTCTTGCGCATTCGCAGCGAGCATTCCGGCTGCCCCAAACTCAGCAGCACGCTCGCCGCTCAGGACTGGTAACGAAAATAGAGTTATAGCGGGGGCAGGATTTGAACCTGCGACCTCCGGGTTATGAGCCCGGCGAGCTACCTGACTGCTCCACCCCGCGTCGCGGCGGGAAGCATAGCAAGCCTGCAGACCGATTTCGGCTCGTCGCGGGACGACCGATACGCGCCGCGACGGCCGCTGCCGCGACCGTCGGTACAGTCGGCGGATGGGGCCAAATCGACTGCCGGCCGCCCTGTAATGCGAGTTGCGGCCATCGATCTGGGGACGAACTCGACGCGCCTCCTCGTCGCAGACGTCGCCGACGGAACGGTCGAGGAGGTCGTCAGGCGCCTGCGAATCACGCGGCTCGGCGAGGGGGTCGACCGGCGCCGGCGGCTGCTCCCCCTGCCGATCGCGCGCGTGCGGAACGCCCTGTCGGACTACCGGCGGGAGTTGGAGGCACTCGGCGCGGAGCGGACGCTCGCTTTCGCCACCAGCGCGGTCCGGGACGCCGAGAACGGCGAGGCGTTCCTGGGTGAGATCGAGTGGAGCTACGGCTTCCGGACGCGGCTGCTCACGGGCGAGGACGAGGCGCGCCTCACGTACGCGGGAGTCACGGGCGGGCAGGAGCCGGAGGCGCCGATCCTCGTGATCGACATCGGGGGCGGATCGACGGAGCTCGTGCTCGGAATGGACGGGATCGACTTCCGCACGAGCCTCGACATCGGCTGCGTCCGCCTCACGGAGCGGTTCCTGCACGGCGACCCGCCCGCGCCCGACGAACTCCGCGCCTGCGGAGAGGCCGTACGCGCGCTGCTCGCCGAGCAGGTGCCGGAAAGGGCGCGAGGCGGGACCACGGCCGCGATCGGCGTCGCCGGCACGGTGACGACGCTCGCGGCGCTCGACCTCGGCCTCGAGAGCTACGACCCGGAGCGCATCCACCGCCACCGGCTCACGGCCGCGGCGATCACCCGGGAGCTCGACCGGCTCGCCTCGCTCCTACTCGATGAGCGGCGGGCGCTCCCCGGGCTCGAGCCCGGGCGTGCGCCGGTGATCGTCGCGGGCGTCGTGATCCTGGGCGAGGTGCTGGCGTTCTTCGGTCTCGACGGCCTGGAGGTGAGCGAGCGCGACATCCTGCACGGCGCGGCGATCGAGGCGGCGCTCCTCCCGGAGGAGCAGAAGGGCGAGGCGCCGCCCGGCGCCTACACCTGCTGCTGAGCCGCGACGCGGTCGGCCCGGATCAGCGCCCGCAGGCCGGCGATCGCGCCGTCGAGGAGCGTCTCCATCCTCGCCGTGCCGCGATCCTGCTTCTCCGGGTCGAGCTCCTGGTTCCCGGCGATCAGCATCACCCCGCCGGCGCGGCAGCCGAGGATCCGCGCGACGACGAAGATGGCGGCGGCCTCCATCTCGGAGCAGAGGACGCCGGCGCGGATCCACGCTCGCCAGCGGGCCTCGAGCTGGCCGGCCACCGGCATCCGCGCTGCCTCCCGCTGCCCGTAGAACGAGTCCTTCGAGTGGACGATCCCGACGTGGTGGCGGACGCCGAGACCTCGTACGCCTTCGCGCAGCGCCGCCGTCACGTCGAGGTCGGCGAGCGCCGGGAAGCCGTCGGGCACGTACTGGCCGGTCGTCCCCTCGTCTCGGACGGCCCCCTCCGCGATCACGAGGTCGCCGACGCGGCAGGCGGGCTGCATGCCGCCGGCACTGCCGACCCGCACGAACGTGTCGGCACCGAGCGCCGCTAGCTCCTCCACCGCGATCGCGGCGGAGGGGCAGCCGATTCCCGTGGAGGTCGCGGCGACAGGTTCCTTGTCGAGCTCGCCCGCGTAGGTCAGGAACTCGCGGTTGTGCGCAACCTCCCGAGCTTCGTCGAATCGCTCGGCGAGGAGCGGCACGCGCCCGGGATCACCCGGCAGGAGCACGTACCGGGCGGGACTGCTTGCGAGATCCAGATGATGGGCCCGCGCAACCACCGGCGGCGAGCTACAGGTCTTCCCCGGCCGCCGGAGCCTCGTCCTCGGCGAGGCGCCGTCCGACGACGCTGCGCGAGAGGACGCCAACGAGCCTGCCGGACTCGACGACGGGCACGCGCTCGAGATCGCGCTCCTCGAGTTGCTGAAACGCCTCGTCGAGCGGCAGATCGGCCTCGAGCGTGAAGATCGGCGGCTCCGCAATGCTCCCGAGCAGCGTCGTGCGCGGGTCGAGCCCCGCGGCGACCACCTCGCGCACGAGCGTCTTCCGCGTCACGACGCCCACGAGCGCGCCGTCGCGGCAGACGAGCACGGCGCGAACCTCCGGATGCGCGAGGCGGGCACCGGCGTCCATGGCGCTCGCGGACGCCTGCAGCGTCGCCGGCTCGGAGACCATGGCGTCGCGCGCGCGGCTCGCGGTCACGGGTAGATGCCCCGCGCCTGCAGGGCGGCCGCCACCTCGCGGATGCCGGCGACGAGCGCGGCGCCGCGCAGCGAGAGGCCGCGGGACTCGGAGAGTGACCACACGCGGTCGAAGGCTCCGCTGAGCTTGTCGGCGAGCCGTGACCTGATCTCCTCGCGGCCCCAGAAGAGCCGCCCCAAGTCCTGCACCCACTCGAAGTAGGAGACCGTGACGCCGCCGGCGTTCGTGAGCACGTCGGGAAGCACCTTGATCCCGCGGTCCGCGAGGATCGCGTCCGCCTCGATCGACGTCGGCCCGTTCGCACCCTCGGCGACGAGCGAGGCCTGCACCCGGCCGGCGTTGCCCGCGGTGAGCTGATCCTCGAGCGCCGCGAGGACGAGCAGGTCGCACGGAAGCTCGAGCAGCTCCGCGTTCGAAACGTGGTCCGCCTCGGGGTAGCCGTCGAGCGTCCGGTTGGCCTCGACCCACCGGCGCACGTGCTCGAGGTCGAGACCCCGCTCCGCCACGACCCCGCCGGAGAAGTCCGAGACGGCGGTGACTGCGGCCCCCCTCTCGACGAGCTCGCGGGCCGCGATCCCACCGACGTTCCCGAAGCCCTGGACGACGCAACGCTGGTCGGCGAGGCGGCGCCCGAGCCGCTCGCAGGCGCGCTCGGTCACCATCACGACGCCGGCGCCGGTCGCCTCGTGCCGGAAGACAGAGCCGCCGATCGAGATGGGCTTTCCGGTGACGATCTCCGGCACCGCGTGGCCGACCTGCATCGAGTAGGTATCCATCATCCAGGCCATCGTCTGCTCGTTCGTCGCCATGTCCGGCGCCGGGATGTCCTCCTTCGGCCCGATGAAGCCGACGAGCTCGGAGGTGTAGCGGCGGGTGATCCGCTGGAGCTCGCTCGCAGAGAGGTCGCGGGGCGTGCAGCGCACACCCCCCTTGGCACCGCCGTACGGAAGTCGCAGGAGCGCGCACTTCCAGGTCATCCACATCGCGAGCGCCGAGCACTCCCCGAGCGAGACGTCCGGCGCGTAGCGGATGCCGCCCTTCGTCGGGCCGAGTACCGTCGAGTGCTGGACGCGGTAGCCCGGAAAGATCACCGCCTCGCCGCTGTCGAGCCGCACGGGAAAGCTGACGAGGAGCGCACGCTCGGGCGAGGAGAGCCGCAGCGCCACGACCGGGTCGACGTCCGCGTGCGGGATTGCCTGGCGGAACTGGGCGAGCGCCGTGCGGTAGAGCGGCGTGTCCCACTCGAGCTCGCCCTGCTCGAGCGGGGAGTGCTCGACCTGCACCACGACGCCTGAGTCTACTCAGCCCCGGTTCGCGTTCCCGCGGCTCGACAGCGGGTCATGAGCGCCTGTGCAGAAGGCGCACGGTCGTCAGCACCGCGGCAGCGGCGCCCAGCAGCAGGAGGATGACGGCGGGCGAGAGGAGGCGCGCTCCCCCGCCGAGCTGCAGGCGCTGGAGCGCCGGCGGCCGCGCGCGCGAGGTCGCCTCGCCGGCCGGGCCCGGCTTCGCGGGGAGACGGGACTGTTCGACGGTGATCCGCGGCGAGAAGGCGGCGGTCGTCTTCTCCGGCGGTACGGCCGCGCTCCGCGCGCGTTGGCGGAAGCGCAGCGACGCGGGCTTCGGCTTCGCCGCCGGCGCAGGTGCGCTCCGGCCGGCACTTCGGAAGACGAGCGGCGTCGGCGATGGCGGCGGGGCCGGCGGCGGTGGCGGCGCCGTGGCCTGGAGCGGTTCGAGCGCTACGGGTGCCTGAGGCGCAACCGGCTCAGCCGCAGGGCTCGTCGAGGTCCGGACGGGATCCGGCGTTGGCGGGGCGGGCGATGTCGCTGCGGGCGCGGTCGCAGTGGGCGCGGCCGCAGCGGGCGCAGCGGTCGCGCCCGGCGGAGCCGAGACGGAGAAGGGCGCGGAGACGAAGAGCGAGCTTCTCTCGGAGGCGAGGCTCGCTTGGAGGAGCACCGCCTGGACATAGCGCCCGTCAGCCGAAGGAGTCTCGAGGCGTTCCCTTGCGGGCACACGCGCACGGAGGGCTGCATCTGCGATTCCGGCTGCCTCGAGGGCGGCGGCGATCGCCTCGCGGTCGACCGAGCCCTCGACGGGCACGATCGCTGCGCGGTAGACCACGCCTTCGGCGGCCGTCGCCGTGAAGCGGGGAGGCCCGTCGGCGGCCGCGAACTCGACGTTCGCCCCGACCACTCCCTCGTCGTGGTGCCAGCGGAGGAGGGAGCCCGTGCAACGGCCGCCCGTCTCCGCGATCGTCGACTTGACTGCTGCGTAGGAGGGGCGCAGCGAGCCGTCGGCCCGGATCAGGCCGCTCTGGAACCCCCGGAGATCCGGCTCGTCGATCAGGTGGAAGAAGAGGACGTCGGTTACCGACGGGTCGCACTCGAGCCGGCGGACGACCTGGGAGTAGATCTCCGCCTGCGTCGCCTCGTCGGTCGTCCGGACGTTCTCGGTGCCGCGATAGGCGCCGAGCTCCGGCGCCGACACCGCGGCCTGCCAGCCGATCTCCGTGATTCGCAGCGACAGTCCGTCCTCGAAGGTCGGCTGGGCGGTGCCGTGGAAGGCGTCGTAGACCGCCTGCTTGATCCGGTCGAGGTCGGCGAGGCCGGCGTCGGGCCAGCCCTGCCGGCTGTCGACCGGCGCGACCGAGGAAGCGGGGTACGGGTGATAGGCGAGGGCGTCCATCAGCGGGCGCGTGCGGCCGCTCTGCCGGTAGGCCTCACCCGCGTCGTGGAGGAACACGACGGGCGACGTCGAGGTCACGCCATTGCCGCGTGCCGCGAGGCCCATCCCCACGACGTCGATCCGCGGGTCGACCGCCTTGAGCGCGTCGTAGCCGTGGGCGAGCAGCGACTCGTAGGCGGCGCCTGCACCCGTCTGGGGCACCCAGAACGCACCGTAGTTGGGCTCGTTCCCGATGACGAAGTCCCGGACGGACGGGTATGACCGCGCGAGCAGCTGGAGGAACGCGCCGAACTGGGTGCCGACCGCGGGCGTGGTCGCGAAGGCGTCCGGTGCTGCTCCATAGACGACGAAGACAACCCGCACCCGGCGAGCAGCCGCGGTGGCAACAAGCCGGTCGAGCAGCGCCTTGTCGGCGAGCCGCTGCGGATGGGCGGGATCCCAGGCAACCGAGACTGCGTTCTCGGACATGCCGAGGTCGACGAGGTCCGCGAGGACGGCGGCGCCGCCGTCGGTCGAGAACTTCGAGGCGTCCTCGGTGACGCCGAACTGGATCCCCGCGCGCGCGTTCCCGGCTAGGAGCGCCGCGGCGGTGGCGAGGCAGGCGAGGACGATTGGAAGGCGTCTCACTCCACTCGGAGGCATCGGCGGTCGAGCGCGGCTCCTTGAGGCACCGCGTGGCACGCTACGACCGTGGCCGGCGCCACCCGAGGGCTCCGACTCGCCGCGCTCGTCACGGCGGTCGCGCTCGCATTCGCAGACGCTTCGATCGTCGTCCTCGCCCTCCCCGAGCTACTCCGCACCTTCGACACCTCGGTTACAGGCGTCTCCTGGGTCATCTCCTCGTACAACCTCGTCGTCGCGCTCGCCGCAACGGCGCTCGTCGTCGGGGCCAGGCGTCTCTCCCCCACGCTCCTGATCCGAGCCGGCCTCGCGACCTTCGTCGCCGCCTCGATCGCCTGCGGCGTCTCGAGCGGGCTCTCGCTCCTCGTCGCCTTTCGCTGCGTCCAGGGACTGGGGGCCGCCGCGCTGCTCGCCGGATCGCTTCCGCTGGCACGCGCTCTCGCGCGGACGCCGCAAAGCGGGGAGCGACTCTGGGCGCTTGCCGGCGCGATCGGCACTGCGATCGGCCCGGCAGCCGGCGGCGCTCTGACGCAGGCTTTCGATTGGCGCGCGATCTTCCTCGCGCAGGCTCCCATTGCCGCGCTGGCACTGGCGGCGTCGGTCGGGCGACTGCCGGGGCCGCCCTCTTCGGACGCGCCGGCGTCGGGGCGTCTTCGCCGACTCGCGGCGAACGCTGCCTTGGCCGCCGTCTCGGCAGCGCTCGTGGGTGCACTGTTCCTCGTCGTCGTCCTCCTCGTCGACGTGTGGAAGCTTGCCCCGCTCGAGGCCGCCGCCGTCGTCACCGCGATGCCCGCGGCGACGCTCGCCGCGAAGGCGGCAGCGGGACGGCTCGGCGCCGGCCCCGTCGCCGCCGGGGCCGTCGCACTCGCTGGAGGCCTCGTCGGGATGGCGCTGCTCCCGGCGAGCCACGTCGCCTGGGTCGTCGCGTCGCTCATGCTCTGCGGTGCAGGCCTGGGGCTAACGGTGCCGTGGCTGACGAACGCCTCCCTGGCGGGCAGCGCGCGCCCTGGCGGCAGCGCGACGTGGTCGGTCGCCGCCCGGCACGCCGGGCTTCTGATCGGGCTCGTGGCCCTGACGCCGCTCCTTGCGCGGGATCTGAAGACCGGCACCGACCGCGCGGAGCGCGCCGGCACCGCAGTCGTCCTCGACGCCCCCCTACGCCTCGAGACGAAGCTCCCGCTCGCGATCGACCTCGCCCGGCAGATCGGGCGCACACCCCACGGCTCGCTGCCTGACTTCCGGCCTCAGTTCCGTCAGGCGGAGAGCGGGAGCGATGAGCGTCCGCGCCTCGAGCGCCTACGGCATCGCCTCGACGGGGTGATCCGCGCCGTCGTCACCAGAGGGTTTCGCCGGGCGTTCCTCCTCGCAGCGCTCATGGGTCTCGTCGCGCTGCTCCCCCTGCTGCTCCTCCGCAAGGAGCCGGCATGAGGTCGCGTTCGGTCGCCGTCGTCCTCGCGACGCTGCTCGCGGTGGCAGCGCTCCTGGGCTCGGAGCTCGCCGCGAGTGGGAGAGGCTACGGGTCGGGGCGGCTCCACGATCCCTGCCGCGCGAGGCACGTGCTCGCAGGCGATACCGCCGACCGCGCCGTGCAGCGCACCGTGATGCGCGCGCTCGACTATGCAGCCTGCAAGTCGCACCAGAGCCGCGAGGAGCTCGTGCTCGGGCTCGCCAGGAAGGGCTTCGACCTGGCGAAGGCCGCGAAGGGCGGCCTCGACGTCTTCGAGCTCGCGCAGCTGCTCGCAGTCCTGCTCGGCCGCTGAGGCGTCCTCGTGCGGGGGCCGGCGTTCGGAGCGCTTCACATCCCCGTCGAGAACGAGATCCGCCCCGTCGAGTGGCACCGGGCGCTCTCGACGGATGCCGTCCAAAAGGTGAGAATGCTGGGGCAGAGCGACCGGGGGGTTGATCGTGAGTCGAGCTAGCGAGTCTGCGGCTGGACGGCCAGCGGCGCCTCGACGGCACGCCGGCGTCGTGCGCACCCCGAGCGCGAAGCTCCAGCCGCCCGCGCCGCCCAGCGTCCACCTGCAGCGCCCGGGGCTGGTGTTACGCCTCGACGCAGCTCTGACGCGGCGCCTGACGACGGTCGTCGCAGGACCGGGTTTCGGAAAGTCGACGCTGCTCGCGGGGTGGGCGCGTGGACGGGCATGTGCCTGGTACACGCTCGACGGCTCTGACGCATCGCTCGCCGTTCTCGTTCGCGGGCTGGTCGATGCCTTCCGCGAACGCCTACCCGACCTTTCCGAGCTGGCGACCCGCCTCGGTCGCTCCCCGGCCGCCGCAAGCGATGAGCACGCCCGTGCGGAGGCGCTCGCTGCGCGGGTCTGCGAATGGATCGACGGAAGCCTCGGCAGCGGCTTCGTGCTGGTGCTCGACGACCTTCAGGAGCTCGTGGGGGGCACGCCCTCGGCCCGGCTGATCGAGACGCTGTGCCGTCAGGGCCCGCCCGAGCTCCATCACGTGATCGCCTCGCGCACGGAGCTGCCGTTTCCGGTCGAGCGTCTGCGCGGCCGTGGTGAGGTGCTCGCGATCGACGCAGCGAATCTCGCCTTCTCGGGGCCAGAGGTCGGGGAGCTCCTCGAATCTGAGCTCGGCTCCGGCTCCGGCTCCGGCTCGATCGCAGCGGCGGTCTATGAGCTCACCGCGGGCTGGCCCGCCGCGGTGCGGCTCGCCGTGGAGGCACTGCGGGGAACGCAACCCGCGAGGCGTCAAAGCGTTCTGCGCGGCCTGTCCCGCCCGGGCGGCCTGATCTTCAACTACCTCGCCGAGGAGGCGCTTGCCGGCGAGGAGCCGGACGTGCGCGACCTCCTCCGGGCAGTGGCGCACCTCGACCGCTTCACCTCCGAGCTCTGTTCCGAGCTGGGCATGCGCGCAGCCGCCGAGACGCTGCCGCTCCTGGCCGGGCGGGGGCTGCTCGTCCAGGCCGAAAGCGGGGACGAGCCCTGGTTCGCCCTCCACGGCCTGGTTCGCGACTTCGCGACCGAGCGCTGGCCGCTCTCCGCGGTGGAGCTCAGCGCCCAGCAACGCAAGGCTGCGCGCTGGTTCGAGGCACGAGGGGATCTGCATTCCGCGCTCCGCGCAGCGACGGCGAGCGCGGATGGAGAGGAGCTCGGGCGGCTGCTCATGGGCCACGGGGACGAGCTGCTCACGGGCGGAGCTCTCGACGGCATTCAGGACGCCGCAGCGTTCCTGCCACCCGAGGCCCGCAGCGAACAGCTCGAGGAGATCTTCGGCGAGGCGCACGCGCTCAAAGGCGAGTGGGACGAGGCTCTCGCCTGCTACCGGAGAGCGGCAGGGGAGGAGGCCTCGCTTCCCCCCGGCCTGGCCTGGCGGATCGGCCGCATCCACTTCGATCGCGGCGCGCCGGAACGCGCACTCGATGCCTACGCGCGGGGCCGCCCCGCAACCGGCGACGCCGCAGCGGAGGCGCTTCTTCTCGCCGGAGCGGCCTCGGCGCACCTGAGCGTCGGCGACCTAGACGCGGCCGCGCGGGCCGCGGCCGATGCGCTCACGCGCGCGGAGGAGTCGGGGAATCACCGCGCGCTGGCCGCGGCACACAACGTCTCGATGGTGCTCGCGCTCCGCCTCGACCCGGCGAGGACGGCGGAGCACTATCGAAGCGGGCTCGACGCCTCCGAGCGCGCGAACGACGTCATCCAGACGATCCGGATTCGCTGCAACCACGTCGCCCATCTGATCCAGCAGGGCTCGCTCGAGGAGGCGCTGGCCGAGCTCGAGATCGCGGTCTCGCTCGGCGACGTGGCCGGGGCGCCGCTCACGACCGCGTTCGCGCTGCTGAAGCGCGGAGAGATCCGCTCCGTTCTGGGCGAGTTCGAGCTTGCCATGGCCGACTTCGTGGCTGCGAGGAGGCTCTACGAGCGGAACGGCTCGAGCCGCGTCTTCGGGGCGATGATGGAGATCGGGGAGCTCTATCGAGAGCGAGGCGAGGCCTCGCTGGCGCGGGTGGTGCTCGAGGAGGCCCTGCGCGGTGCGGAGGATGCAGGGGACGTCCAGGTCGTGAGCTACGGGCTCGCCAACCTGGCCCGCGTGCTCGCCGCCGAGGATCCAGCGCGAGCCGCCATCGTGGCCGACAGGGCTTGCCGCCTCGGCCGGGAGTCGGGGCACGGGCTCGTCTTCGCCGTCCTCTCGTCGGGCTGGGTCGCTCTCGCTGCGGGAGACCGCGAAGCCGCTGCGGCCAGGGCGGCGGAGAGCGCGGCGCTCGCGCGCGAGCGGACCGATCGGGGCGGGCTCGCCGAGGCGCTCGAGTTGGGGGCGATGTCCAGCTCGACGGCGCAGGCCCGGCTGTCGCTCCTGGACGAAGCGATCGCGATCTGGCGCGAGCTCCGCAGCCGCCTCGGAGAGGCCCGGGCCGCGCTGGCCCGGGCCCGAATCGGCGGGGACGAGCAAGCCGGCGCCGATGCGATGCGGCGCCTGCAGAGGCTCGGGGTCCGGACCGGCGGCGCGTCCGCCGGATTGATCGCGGCGCTTCCGGCCCACGACCCGGCTCCCGTGACTGTGAACGCGCTCGGAAGGTTCCGTGTGCTTCGTGCGGGCGACCCCGTCGCACCCTCCGAATGGCGGTCGAGGAAGGCCCGCGACGTGCTCAAGATCCTCGTTTGCCACCGAGGCCACTCCGTCACCCGCGACTACCTCGTCGAGGCCCTCTGGCCCGAGGAGGATCCCGCGAAGACCGGCAACCGCCTGTCTGTGGCGCTCAGCACTGTCAGAGCCGTCCTCGATCCGGGCCATCGGCTGCCGCCGAACCACTTCCTGGTCGCGGGAGAGCGGTCGGTCGCGCTCGACACCGCGCATGTCGCGGTGGACGTCGACGACTTCCTCGCGGATGCCGCCGAGGGATTGAGGCAGTGGCGCGACGCCCACGAGGAGGAAGCGCTCGAGCGCCTCGAGGCCGCCGAGATCGCCTATACGGGAGACTTCCTGGAAGAGGACGTCTACGAGGACTGGTCGATGGCTCTCCGCGAGGAGGCCCGCGCTGCCTACCGGGCAGTGGCGGGGGCGCTGGCGGACCTCGGGACGCAGAGCGGCAGGCACGACGAGGCGATCCGCTACCGCTTGCGCATCGTCGAGCGGGATGCCTACGACGAGGAAGCGCAGCTCGGACTCGTGTGCGCGTTCGCGGCGGCGGGCCGTCACGGAGAAGCGAGGCGCGCGTACCGCGTCTACGCGGGCCGGATGGAGCAGATCGGTGTCGAGCCCGCTCCGTTCCCGGCCGCCGTGGCATCCCTCAGCGGCTGACCTCGTTCCCCTCCGCGCCCCGGCGTGAGCACCGGCCGAGCGCTGTTTAAGGAAGTTCAAACCCTCCTGCGGATGATGGCCCGTGCCAAGAAGCCGTCGAACAAGGCCGATTGCATTGTCGGCCGGAAGGGTTGACATGACCGCCCACCGAGCAAGCATTCGATCGCTGATCCTCCTCGCCAGTGTGGCCTGCCTGTGTGTGGCGGGAGGAGCCCAGGCTGCGACGAACCTCGTGCCGAACCCCGGGTTCGAGCTGAACTGCGCAGGCACGCCCTGCGGCTGGCTCCTGGGCAGCTGGAGCACCGTCAATCCGCACTCGGGTACCGCGAGCATGCAGCTGACCAAGGCGCAGAACCTGAATTTCGTCTCGCTCTCGGACTGCGTGGCGGCGACCCCCGGGACGGTGTACGCCTTCTCCCTCTGGTACCGAACGGCTGACGCCGACGTCGGCCAAGCCGGCCTCAGTGCCACCTACTTCTCGACGGCCGACTGCACCGGAAGCAACGTCAATACCGGAGGAGCCAGCCAGAACGGGATCACGAGGGACGGGATGTGGCACCAGATTTCCGGCTCCGCTACGTCGCCGAGCGGTACGCAGTCGGCCCGGCTCATCCTTGCTTTCGGGTGCGCCGACCCCGGCTGCCCCGTGGGGGCGACCGGGAACTTCGACGATCTCGACATGCAGCCGGCGACGACTGCGGTCGCGTTCGGGAGCGCAACGGCCAGGCGGACTGCCGGAGGTGTCGTGCTGGGCTGGAACACGGCCTCGGAGGCGAACGTCCTCGGCTTCGACGTCTACCGGCAGGCCGGCGAGAGGCGCGTCCGCCTCAACGCTCACCTGATCCCGGCCGGGATCGCGGTCACCGGGCAGAGGTACTCGTTCCTCGACCGGAGGGCGCCGGCACGCCCGGCAGTCCGCTACTGGATCCGGGCCGTCGACGCACAAGGGACCGCGAGCTGGTACGGCCCTGTGCTCGCCCCGAGGGTCTAGGGATGGAGACGTTCGTCGTCCGCCTCTGGGTACCGGCCGAGGAGTTCGAGGTCGAGGCTCATGGCACGCCGGTGCTCCACGGGACGGTGGAACACGTCCGGAGAACGGCGGCGGCGCCCTTCAAGGACGACAACGAGCTGCTGGGTCTGCTCCGAGCCGGTTTCGAGAGCGCCCGCGAGCCCGGGAACCATCCAGAGTCGAGGAGGGAGACATGAGGCGACGAGTGCTCACGGCGATGTTCGTGCTCCTACCAGGAGCCTTGCTGGCCGCCGGCTCCGGGACGGCGCGCGGGACTGCGCTGGCGGTGATGATCAGGACCGGCCCTCCCGATCCGACGAAGGAGACCTCCGCGACGTTCTCGTTCGGGGCGAACTCGGTCGGTGTCGCGTTCAGCTGCTCGCTCGACCGCGGTTCATCCTCCTCGTGCACCTCGCCCGTGAGCTACCGGGGCCTCGCCGCCAGCCGGCACGTCTTCACCGTCACCGGGATCACGCGCACCGAGCGGGCGAGCGACTCCTGGGCCTGGACGGTCGTCGACGACGGGCCGCCCCCGCCACCACCCCCGCCGCCGCCGCCACCCCCGCCGCCTCCGGCACCCTGCCCGGCCGACACGATCTGCTTCGACGACCTGAAGCCGGGTGTGGACGTCAAGGCGCAGTACAAGGCGAAGGGGATCGAGCTCGGCCTGAGCCAGAGCGATCCGTCCGGGAAGGCCGGCGTTCTGCCGACCATTGTCGCGGACGCCGGGGCACACTCCGGCGGGCAGATCGCGCAGGTACCGGGATGCGGGAAGGAGTTCTGCTCGAGCACGATCTACGCGAAGCTCGACCATGCCGTCCACCACGTCGAGGTCTGGGCGGGCGGCGGCTCGAAGGTCGCCCTCGTCGGCCTGAACGCGGCAGGGGTCGAGGTCGCGCAGGCGAGCAAGACCACGGGGAAGGGCCCTCAGACCCTGCTTTCGATCACCACCCTCGTCCCGCAGATCGTCTACCTCCAGATCGGCGAGGACGCGCCGCCGGGCTCCCAGTTCGGCTTCGTCTCACTCGACGACCTCAGGTTCGACCCTCCCGACCCGGCTGCGAAACCGGACTTCGCGCTCAACTGGCTCCCCGTCGCCCCGGGCCTGCCGCTCGGCATCGCGAAGGGTCAGTCGGCCTCGACCCCGATGCACCTGACCCGGTTCAACGGGTCGTCGGGGAACATCGTCTTCAGCGTCGCTCCTGCAAGCCTGCCGGCCGGGCTCAGCGTCAAGTTCGCGCCGAAGACCGTCTACGACAACACGACGTCGCAGACGATCCTGACCGTGACTGCGTCGGCCAACGCGGCGACCGTCGCGCCGAACGCCAAGCTCACCGTGATCGGGCATCCGACGTCGCCGTCCGTCGCGCCCGCAGACCGGACGGTCAAGATTCCGCTCGACGTTCGCCTCTCCAACTACGACCTCGGCGTCACCGGCATCGAGGTGAGCCAGGGGATCCAGACCCAGCTCGAGTCGTACTACGACGACTCGGTGACAACCGTCAACGTCGGTCCGATCACACAGGTCATCTCCACCGGAAACCTCTCTCCGACGCGGTGCAAGCTGCTTCCCTCGCTTCCGGTTCGTGACTGGACCGACCTGGGCAAGCCGGTGCCGTACGAGACTTTCAAGGAGGAACCCGTCTTCCCCGAGTCGCCGATCTCCAAGGCCTTCGGCACGGGTTACTCGAGTGAGCTGACCTACTTGCGCCGGTACGGCGGCGTCGAGCTCGTCGCCGGCCGCAAGACCGTGGCCCGGGTCTTCGCGATCGTCCGCAGTCCCTTCGGCGGCTCGGTCGAGGGCGTTACCGCGGCGCTCTATGGATCGGTGAACGGCAAGGCGCTTCCGGAGAGCCCGCTCTCGCCGGACGACGGCGCGAAGACGATCAAGTACAGCGAGCTGCCATGGACCACCTGCGCTCAGCGCGCGAACCCGCAAGGGGCGTACACGTTCACGCTTCCCGAGTCGTGGACGCACGGCAAGATCGAGCTCAAGGCGTCCGTCACTCCTCAGGACACGATCTTCGGGCCGGGGGCGGAGTGCGGTAGCCCGACCTGCGCCGCGAACAACTCTCTCAGGCTGACAGAGGTCAGCTTCACAAGGCTGTCCTACATCACGGTCACGCCTGTCCAGATGTCGTTCAGCGACTTCCAGTCGAATAGCCAGGTCGACCCACCGCTGCCCGGGAAGGTCTTCGCGGATGCCTTCTACCTCACGCCCGGCACGGTGTACCTGGACGACAGCGCCAGCGACTTCGGTTACTCGGGCGTGGTGGACATCGACGAGGAGATCTTCGACGAGGACCTGAGCAAGAAGGAGAACGACTCCGACCAGTGCATCGAGATCCTCGGGGAGCTCGAGGACTGGGCCGACGACAACCCGCACGGTGACGAGACCGTGGGCGTCTTCAGCTCCGACGCGGACGTCTGCCCCGGCGTATCCGATGGAGGCTCCAACCTGAGGGGAGACCACGAGGCCTACTCCGTCGTGGCCGCGAACCGGCCGCTGACCTCGGTCGCGCACGAGATGTTCCACGGGATGGGGCGCGTGCACGCGGACCTGGTCTGCGGTGGGAACAGCAAAGACCAGGTCGGCGAGGACTGGCCGCCGGATCAGCGGGGTCAGATCCACGGCGTCGGCCTCGACACGCGGGCCGCCAAAGGACCCTACCCCGTCCTCGTCCCGGCTCCGCTCGTAAAGAGCAATCCCTATAAGCAGCCGGGGGAGTGGGACGATTTCATGTCGTACTGCGCGAACGAGGGGAACTCCTGGATCTCCGATGGGGGCTGGAACGCCACGCTCGACGGGCTACGGCGCTTTCAGAAGGACGTTGGCCGGCTGCCGGCGGCCGCTCGGGCTTTGCGGGCCGGCGAGGGCCTGCGAGTGAGGGCCCTCGTGTCGGGCCTCGGCGTCCGCATTCTGACCGTCAAACCCTCGAGCCGGAGGCGGATTGGCGGTACCAGGACGTCCTATCGCCTGGTCGCGCGTGGCGGCGCGGGTCAGGTCCTGTCCGAGACGGCGATGCTGGCCGCACCGGTGCACGTGCACGGCGGGGGGCGCCCGCTGCTGCTCGACGGTGAGGTTCCCGCGGGCGCCGCGAGCCTCGAGATCGTCCGGGACGGGGCTGTCGTGGCCCGGCGGACACGGAGCGGGCACGCTCCGAAGATCACCGTCCTCGCGCCCCGTGCGCGAGCACGCGTCGGGCGCGGCCGCGCCGTGGTCGTACGGTGGCGCGCCTCCGACGCCGACGGCGGCAAGCTGAAGGCGAAGATCGACTACTCGCTGGACGGGGGCCGCCGGTGGCGCGCGATCTTCGTCGGTCCCAATCGCGGGAGAGCGGTTCTGCCGAGCACGCTCTTCGCCGGTTCGCGCCGCGCGCGCGTCCGGATCCGCGTCAGCGACGGCTTCAATCAGGGGGTCGCGCTCTCGAAGATCTTCACCGCGGCCGGGCGCCCGCCCGCAGTGCGGATCATGAGCCCGGCGCCGGGCCAGGCCACGATGGCCGACGCCCAGCTGTATCTCGACGGCCACGCCTACGACGACACCGGCCGGTTGCTCCGCGGCAAGCGCCTCCAGTGGTTCGTGGGTCCGCGCCGGCTCGGCTACGGCTCACCGCTGAGCGTCTCCGGCCTCGAGGCCGGCCGGCGGACGATCCGGCTCGTCGCGACGGACGCGCACGGGCGGCGGGCGAGCGCGTCCGTGCGCGTGCGGCTGATCGGCGCCACGCCGCACCTGCTCGCCATCCGCGCTCCAGCCCGTCTCAGCCGGACGGCAACGCGGCTCACCCTGCGGCTGGCGGTGACGGCGCCGGCAAGGCTGATTGTGGCGCGGAAGCACTTCCGGGTTGATCGCAAACTGCGGCGGATCACCTTGCCGGTCCGGCCCGGGAAGGCAGCCCTGCGGCTGCGGCTTCGGCTGGCCTCAGGCGGAAGAAGCGCACTCGTCACGGTCGTGATCGCACGGCCGCAAAGGAGGATCTGATGAATCGCCACCGCGGTTTGAGCCTGGCACTGGCGCTTGGAGTCGTCTCGATCGTGATTGCCGGTCAGAGCGCGGCCGGCAAGAGGACTCACACCGTCACGATCACGAGCGGGCCGCAGGGCACGGTCGCCTCGACGGACGCCGGCTTCTCGTACAGCTCGTCGGCGCGCGCGACCTTCACCTGCGCCATCGACGGTGATGGGCCGAGCTCGTGCGGCACGGGCTTTGCCGGCAGCACGAGCTACTCGGGTCTCGCTACCGGCGGTCACACGTTCCTCGTTACGGCGACGGTCTCTTCGCGGGACGTCGCGCAGGCGCGACGAAGCTGGAACGTGGCGCCGCCGCCTCCGCCGCCCCCAGCCAACCGGCCGCCGTCGGCGTCGTTCACCTACTCGCCTCCGGCGCCGAAGGCCGGCGAGCAGGTGGTGTTCACGTCGACCTCCTCCGACCCTGACGGAGTGATCTCGAACAACGAATGGGACCTGGACGGGGACAACACCTTCGGCGAGGCGGGGGAACCGGCCGGCCCGACCGCAACGACGGCATCGAGGTCTTTCGCCGACGCCGGGTCGTACACCGTTCGCCTGCGGGTAACCGACAACGCCGGCGCCCAGGCCGTCGCCGCGCAGACGGTGACCGTGGCGATACCACCGGCGCCGAAGGGGCCACAGCGTGTCCCGATGAGTTTTCACAGAGGCCGGCTTCACGGGCCGTTCGTCTTGACCGCCGACGCTGTCCGGCGAATCCCGCGACGAACACGAGTGCCTGAGGGCGACGTGGATCAGGAGCTCGACGCGCCCCCTGCGCCATGCGCCCGGCCGCTCTGCGGCACTCTCGACCTGAGCGAGGCGAAGAGGCTCACGCGGCTGTCACCTCCCTTGACGACGCCGGCGTTCACCTGCTGCAGGAAGGCGATCGACCCGCAGATCGCTGCGAGCAGCGGGAGCTACCTCGTCGCCGGCTTCCGCAACTTCCTGCAGTTCTACGACAAGGCCGGCCAGGGGCTCACGGAAAAGTGCTCTTTCAACATCCTCGACACGACGTGCGATAGCCTCAAACAGATCGGGGCGGTGCAGCTCTGCGATCTCTTCGCGCCGATGATTCCGGCCGTGAACGCGAGCTTTCCCCTGCCGAGGGACAAGAAGGACGGGTACGGGAACTTGATCACTCCGGAGAACGGGTACGGGGTCAACTGCGACAAGAAGACCGGAGGCACGCAACCGGCGAACTGGAAGTACACGGCAAGACCCTTCAACTGGCCGTTCTACTGGCCCAGCGACTCGATCTACGATGCCCGCGTGCTCTGGGACGAGTACCACAAGCGCTTCTGGATCGCTGCGCTGATGATAAACACCAACACCGAGTACGCGAACGACGGTAAGCCTCGGCCCTCCTCACTGAGCGCGGACGTCGCTCACGCCCGCCGTGCGTTCCTCGCGATCGCGGCGTCGAAAACCGAGGACCCCAGGGACGGCTGGTACCTGTACTGGACGGAGGGCTTTCCCGCGCAGGCCAAGAAATGCCCGAACGAGTGCCGCCTCAAGGGGAAGGTCGTCGGCGGCGGCTCGGATTACCTCCAAATGGGCATCTCCGGCAAGGACCTCGTGGTCGTCGGCGGTGCGGGCTTTTCCGACGCGCTGACCGGCTTCAACGAGTCGACGCAGGTCATCACCGTGATCTCGACGGATTCCTTACAGGCGAGCGGGACGAAGCTTCTCTTCTACTACCAGACCGAGCAGCCACTGAAGAATCCCGACGGCAGCGACATCTGGGTAAATGCCAAGATCCCCGCCGCCGTCCAACATCGCCCGGATCTCCTGGGACAGAAGCTCCTCTTCACGACGCAGTGGGTGGATCCCGGTCGAGAGGACTCGGACCCTGCCAAGTACACCGTCCTGCTATGGACGCTCTCGCTGGACACCAGCACCCCGACCCTGTACCGGCAGCCGATACCTGTGCGGCCGTTCGGCGGCATCAAGGGCGACGAAGGAGCTCCTCAGCAGGGCTCCAGCACCACGAACCTCTTTGTCGCTCAGAACTGGGTCAACGCGCTCGTGTACCGGAAGGGAAACCTCTATCTGGTATTCGACGAGCGGACAGTGGACAAAGGGGAGATCCTCTCGGCGCTGCGCTTCCTTCGCATCCACCTCAACGGCAGCGTGAAGTCCAAGGGCACGCTCACGTGGAACCTCGACGTCGCCGTCGACCGCACCTTCGGCGGCCGCAACATCCTCGATCCGCAGGGAAAGAAGGCGTGGTACGGATTTCCGTCCGTCGAGGTCAACAAGAAGGGCGACGCGGCTCTCGTCTACCACCGGTCGGCCGCATGGCTGTATCCGGAGGCCCGGTACAGCGTCTACTTCCTGAAGGAGAAGGACATCCGCCCGAGCCGCGTGCTCCGGGCGGGCAACTCTCCGATCGCGGCTGGAAAATGGCACCACTACGTCGGGACGTCCGTCGACGGCTTCGACAACACAGGGATCTGGATGATCAACGGCTACGCGAAGAACGGGAGATGGGCGTACGCCATCGGCAAGGTCCTGGGGAAGACATTTGCCGACCTCGAGCCAGGGGTTGTTCTGAAGGGCTTGACCGGCTCGGCGAAGAGCGGCAAGTACCGCGTTTCGGTCGGGATCGCGAACCTCGGTGACGGCGCGGCTGGGAAGACGCGGGCCCGTCTGTCGCTGACCCGGACGAATGGGCCGCACGCGGGCCTCGGGATGCCGCTCGGCACCATTCCGGTCCCGAAGGTCGGGTCTGGGCGCCGGACGATGGTGGCCGCGACCGTCCAGGTTCCGGGGCGCGCCCTCGGGGCCGGGTACCGGTATCTGCGTGTCGGCCTCGACTCCACGAAGACGCTGCGGGAGTACGGGGAGAAGAACAACGTCGTCTACACCCCGCTCCCGTGACGGCCGGTCTGGCCGAGCCGCGCCAGGAGGCGCACTTCACCGCTGCGGCCCGGTGATCGGAAGCGACACCTCGGGCGCGTATCCAGCGGATCATTCGCTCCGTTTCACCCGCGGAACAGAAAGGAGGTGAACCTCAAATGCTACTTCTCGTACTGCTTGCGTTGCTGGCGATCGTCGCGTTCGGCGTGGGATTCACCGTCCACTGGCTGTTCATCGTTGCGATAGTGCTCGCACTCGTCTGGCTGATCAGCTTCTTCGCCGGCGGGGCCGGCGGCCGGTCTCGGCGGGCCTGGTGGTAACAGTCTGACTCGGGATAGCCCAGGGCGGCCGCTCGGCGGCCGCCCTGATGAGGGTCTGTCTCACTTCTGGAATGCGGGACCTCCCTGGCCGACGTGCGCGTACTTCTAGGGACCGCAATTCGGGCAGGAGGAGTCGAAGATGAGATCACCCGCTCTCTGGATCGTGTTCCTACCGCTCTTGGCTGCGGCGTTCGTCCCCGGCAATGCGCAGGCCGACGGGCTGCCGGTGCTCGGCGTCGACGTCGGCGGCGTCGGCGTGATCACGTCGTCCGGCGACGCCCGCTACGTGACCCTTCCCGCGAAGCACGCCACCGTCCTGGCGCGCGTGCGTCCGGCGGGTGGTCGAGTCGTGGCCTCGCGGCTGCTGCCGGGGACTCTCACGATCCCCGCGGTCGCCTACGACGGGTCGGCGAGCGGGCTGTCGGCCGACGGACGGACGCTGGTGCTCATCGAGCCGCGCGTTGGGTTCCCGCGCGCACGGACGAAGCTGGTGGCCCTCGACACCAGGAGCCTCCGCCAGAGCCGCGTCATCAGGTTGCCCGGCGACTTCAGCTTCGACGCGATCTCGCCGCGCGGATCGCTGCTGTATCTGATCCAGTACGTGTCGCCGCAGGATCCCACGCGGTACGTCGTGCGCGTGTACGACCTCGCTCGAGGCCGGCTGCTGGCAAGGCCTGTGGCCGATCCTGCGGAGCGGGGCGCGGAGATGCACGGTTCGCCGCTGACGCGGGTAAGCAGCCCGGACGGCCGCTGGGCGTACACGCTCTACGACGGCGCCGGTAAGACGCCGTTCGTGCACGCGCTCGATACCAGCACCCACAGCGCGCGCTGCATCGACCTCCCCACGCTCGCCCTCGACAACCTGTCCCGGTTGCGTCTCAGCGTCGATCGCTCCGGCGGCACGTTGGTCGTGAGTCGGAGGCGGCGGCCGCTGGTCGTCATCGGCACCCGCACGTTCCACGTGAGTCCTGCGGCGGCGCCCGAGGGTTCGCCGGGGGACGCGAAGGCGAGCCGCGCGGCGTGGCCGACGCTCGGCTTGGCCAGCGGCGGGACGCTGATCGCAGCAGCGGCGGCCTCGGGTGTGCTTCGACTTCTTCGAGGCCGCCGACGGGCTCCTGGACGGTAGACCGCGGCTTCCACGACGTCTTCCGCCGGCATCCCGCCGCCGGCCGGATCACGCAGCGTGACCCCTGGCCGGGAGCCGCCTGGAGGCCTTCGGCATTGTCCGCCCACGCGTTGGACCTTCCGCGGCCGCTCGTTCGTATCGCGGGTTGTGGACTTCTGGCGCCGACCTGCTCGTATATCGCTTCCGGGATGGTTGCCTCCGTCCGCCAAGAGCGTCTCTGGGTGCGCGGGGCTCAGGCGGGGTCGGCTCCCGCCGTCGAGGCGCTCTACCGCGCTCACTGGCCACGCGCCTACCGGGCCGCCTATCTCGTCGTTCACGACGCAGCCGGCGCCGAGGACATCGCGCAGGAGGCGTTTCTCGCCGCCCTTCGGGCTCTCGACCGCTTCGACCGGCGACGTCCGTTCGGCCCCTGGCTGCACCGGATCGTCGTCAACCGCGCGATCGACTGGTCGCGAGCCCGTTCCCTGCGTGCCGAGGTGGAGATCGCCGAGTCGGCCGGCTCGGATCCGACGCCGCCGGCCGAGCTACCGACTCTCGTGCGCGCGCTCGGAGGGCTGCCGCCCGAGCAGCGGGCGGTGATCGTGCTCCGCCACCTGCTCGAGTACACGCCGGGCGAGATCGCGAAGCTGCTGGACCTGCCTCGGGGCACGGTCAACTCGCGGCTTCGCCGCGGCCTGGATCAGCTCGCCAGCCTCCTGGGGGAGGAGCGGTGAACGACCGGCGGCTCCGCCAAGCGCTCGAAGAGGTTCGCGGGCCGGACGAGGATCGGGCGCAGCAGCGGACGTGGCTGGTCGTCCGGAGCGCCTACGCCGCCCGGGATGCGTTGCCGCGCCGCCCGCTGCCGGTGCGGGCGGCGATCGCCGTGACCGCGCTGGCCGCACTCGTCGCGGCCGCCTTCAGCTCGCCGGGAATGGCGGTGCTCGACTCGGTTCGCAAGGCGATCGGGATCGCGCGGGCCCAACCGGCGCTCTTCTCCCTGCCGGCACCGGGGCGTCTGCTCGTGGCGTCGCCGGCCGGAGGGGCCTGGGTCGTCGATGTGGACGGGGCGAAGCGTCGCCTCGGCGACTACGGCGAAGCGTCCTGGTCGCCGTTCGGCCGTTTCGTTGCCGCCGCCCGCGGCAACGAGGTGGCCGCGCTCGAGCCGGACGGAACCGTTCGCTGGAAGCTCGCCCGTCCGCGCGTGCGCTTTCCGCGCTGGGCCGGCAGCCCGACGGACACGCGGATCGCATACCTGACCGGGTCGCGGTTGCACGTCGTCGCCGGCGACGGCACCCGCGACGTCGACGCGGGCGGTCTCCCGGCAGCCGCACCCGTCGCACCCGCCTGGCGTGCAGCGAGGTCTGCCCGCGAGCTCCTGCTCGCGTACGCCGATACGCGCGGCCGCGTCTACGCCTACGCGCCCGAGCGCGGCAGCGTGCTCTTCCGAACGAAGCCGGGGCCGATCCCGACGAAGCTCGAATGGTCGCGCGACGGCCGCTTCCTGCTCGTGCTCGCCCCACGAGTGCTCCGCGTGTACGACCTCGCAGGCCGGATCGCGACTCGCGACGATCCCACCGACGGCAGCCGCGACGTCGACGCGACCTTCTTGCCCGACACCGGTCGGGTTGCCGTCGTGAGGGTGCACGGGAGCCAGACCGACGTCTTCCTGCTCGGCTCGGGGCGCCTGCTCTTCCGCACCACCGGCGAGCTCCGCCAAGTGGTCGCCTCGCCGAACGGGCGCTGGCTGCTACTCAGCTGGCCGACCGCCGATCAGTGGGTGTTCGTCCGGATCGCGGGCCGGCGGCGGATCACGGCCGTCTCGAACATCGCCGAGCAGCTCGGCGGTGCGTTTCCGGCGGTCGCGGGTTGGTGCTGCGCTACCGGCCGATGACGAAGCACGCGTCGTGGGAGGAGCGTGCGACGCGGAGCTCGTGCTGCAGGCGGCCCCTCGAGGTGAGCACGCACAGCGTCCCCCGCTCCAGCGAGGGCGTCATCACCACTCCCCAACCCTGCTGGATGTTGTAGGAGCCGGCCGACACGCGCGTCGTCCGCAGCAGGCGGCCGTCCCCGATGCCGTGAACTCGCACGGTGCCGTCGTCGCCGCTCGCCACGTACGCGTGCTCGCCGATGAAGGTGACGTGCTGCGGAGGCGCATCGGCGCGGAGGCGAAACCGGATCAGCCGGCGGCGTGCGTCGTAGACGGCAATCGTCCCGCGGTCGCCCGAGGTAACCCAGACGCTCCGCCCGCCGGGAGCGAAGCCGACGTCGTGGGCGAGGAACGGCGGCCGCAGCCGCGCAACCAGGCGCGGGCGCGCCGGCGCGCGCACGTCGACAACCGCGAGCTCCTGCGCTTTCGGCCCGAGCGCGATCCACAGCCGCCCATCGGACGGGCTCAGCGACACGTGCCGCGCCGGCCCCCCGAGCGCGACCCGCTCGACGACCTCGCCGCGAACGACATCCAGGACCGCGACGTCACCGCGGGCGGAGTCGGTGACGTAGGCATAGCGGCCGGCCGGATGGGCGGCCGTGTACCGCGGCTCCTCGAAACCGTGCACGAGCGCACGTACCCGCAAAGACGGCCCGTCGAGCAGGCTGAGCACGCCGCGCACCGTGTGCGCGACCACCGCCGTCGTCCCGGTCACACTCTCGATGCTGCGCGGCCCGGGCTCGGTCGACAGCCGGCGCAGCACACGCCCGCTCGGCAAGTCGACCGCCACGATCTGCGACTCGAGGTCGGCGGTCACGAGCGCCAGCGGCGTCCCGCCGAGCACGCCTGCGCGCAGCCCCGGCACCCGCAGCGCGAGCGGCGCAGCCGCGGCCCCAATCAGAAAGGAGCGACGATCCATCAACGTGGATACGGCTGCGTTGCCGGCAAAGGTCCCTGCGCCAGGCGGAGGCGGGGGCAGCGCCGGGGCGTGCTGGTCGACCCCCCGTTTCGAAAGCACCTTCGAGGCGAGGGCGGTGAGGCCGTGGGGTCCGGCGAGCTACGTTGCCAGCTCCGCGGAACCATCCGCCCGAAGGCGACCTCGACTTTCGCGGCACGCCGGGCCTGGGGAAGGATGATTGTCCCGGTCGGCTTTCGTGCAATCCGCCTACGCTTCGAGTTCGGCCACGCGGCAAGCGACGACGAGCTGGCGACGCTGGTCCGACTGACGGAGCGCTACTGCGTGGTCTGCCAGACGCTTGTGGATTCGAACCCTCACGCCCCACGCGGGGACACCTGATCTTGAGTCGCGCCACCCATCTCGTCGGGTCTCGGCGTACCCGTTGAAGTGGGCTCCTATCGTGACTTCCCGGCTCCCTACCGCCCTGCTGTCTCCGGCAGTCTCGGCGCGTCTCGCTGTCACCCTGCCGACCCCTCGGGGCGCCCGTACATCGAATCGCCGTCCGATTGACGCCGATCCCGCGCGGGAGGTGGGATACGATCCCGCGCGGGAGGTGGGATATGAAGAGGTCACTCATCATCGCCGGACTGCTCGTCGTCATCGGTGCGGGTGCGCTCGACGCCGGTGCGAAAGTGCGCGCTTCGCACTCGACCAGAATTGACGACCCCAAGGGAGACAGCACTCCTGGGCGTGCGGACATCGCGTCGATCACGGCGGTCGTCGCGGCGGGGAAGATCACCTGGACGGTGACGACCTACAACTCATTCACGAAGTACACGGCTCCATGCGTCGCGGCCCGGAGCCTCCATCCAGCAGGGCTGAAGTGGGGTATCTGCCGGCTCTCGTCGGGCGCCGCGCCGCCGTGCTACACGGACGTCTCGTCGTCCAAGCCGTACCGGGCGGGGGGAGGCTGCGCCGGACCGGCCACCATCGTCATCTCCGGCAGGAAGAGCGTCGCCTACACGGTGCCGCTGAGCATGTTCACCGGGCGTTGGAAGCCGGCGCCGGGCGCGATCCAGTGGCGTGCCGAGACTCGCGCGTTGAAGGGTTGCTATCCCACTCCCTGCGACGCGACCACTTGGGAGCGGACAGGACTTCTAGGGCGGGGCTAGGTGGACTAAGGGGCCGCGCATAAATAATCGAGGTGTCTGTGAAGGGTCCTTGGGTGGCGCGGCGAATATGGGCTGGTGGTCGACGAGGAGGCGATCGGGTCGAAGTTCCAGCTGCTGGCGGGTCAGCTCGATGAGCGCGGTCTG
>JBBRYP010000063.1:0-27346 GCA_038237515.1 Gaiellales bacterium | reverse complement strand
CAGCCTCGTCATCGCGATCGAGCGTCACGCACTGCACACCACTCCCGAGACCCTCGACCACCAGGAGGTCGCCGAACTCGTTACCGTCTGATCGTCAAGCAGGGACCGCCGCCCAAGTTCCACGACGATCCGGACATCCTCCGGCGGAGTGTGGAGGCACTCTGCGAAGCTGAACGGCCGTGTGATGAGCGGCCGTACCTGCGCGGCACCGGAATGGAGCGGGTTCATCAACACAACGTCTGCCTCCGGGAGAACCTGCGAGCGCACTGCGGCCAGCAAGCTGCGGCGCTCCTGGAGCCAGTCGGTCACCCAGGCGCGGATCGAATCGTTGCCGTCAGCGTCGGGGACCCTCTCGGGAATCGCATCGATCTCGGTCCAACCGAGGACGTAGTCATCTGGCGCGTCTGCTGGATTGCCCCGCAGGTATCGCAGGGCCACCAGCACGGCGAGCCCCGCCTCCGAAGCGAAGTTGACAACCGGCGCGCCTGGCGGTGAGTAGCGGCCGCCATGTTTCAATGTCCCTGCGCCGTCGAGTGCAGTCTGGCCCGTCCGGGTGAGCCGCCAGAGCCGCATCGCTACGGGTTCCTGCGTCGCGTCAACGCCGTCGTGGGCAAGCGACGCGGGATGACGGGTCGATCCGGCCATGGCGATCGACGACTTGAGCCCGGGTGTCAAAGATCGCCGCCGAAAGGACTCCACGCACCGGCGCATCCTTGCACGAGCCGTGACACTGGCTGTGCGAGCGTCCTCCCGCAAGAAGCTCAGAATCGAGCGGAAGAATCGCGACGCCTTCTGCCTGTCCGGTTAGGTCCGCTCTGGAATGATCTGCAAGTCGTGGGGTCATCCCTTTCGTCGGCTGGTTCCTTGCGATCTCGAGCCGGAGCCCGATGGAGTGCAACTCGATCGGTGCATGCGGGCCTCGGACATGTGAGCCGGAGGCGGGCTACCTCACCTGGAGAAATGGCGCACACGCCGATGTGCTCCGGTTTCCGGCTGGGTCGGAAGCGACGACGCAAAAGCGGAGCCGCCGGCTTCGGAGCTTGGCCGGCACCAGCCAGCGCACCCTGACATTGCGGGTGCCGATCTTGAAGACTGCTGGAGAGGTGAGGGTGGCGAGGAGGACGCAGTTCTCGTAAACGCGTACGAGCGCCTTGCTGCGGCCGCTGTCGTCGAAGACGTCGAAGCGGAGGGTGGCCAGCTTCCCCCGCCACGCCGATGCCGGGTACGCGGTAACAAGGGGAGCCCTGACGTCGGGGGAGCTGAGAGCGTCTGCGGACGCGAGACGCTGCAGCGCCTCCGTTGCGCTGCGGGCGAGGTCGTCCGGGCTTCCCGCGGAGACGGGAACCGAGCGCAGCACCTGCTCCTCCACCACGGTCGAGCGTCCGCCGTCGTAGACGCCGAAGCCTGCCGGCATCACGACGAGCAGCGGGCCGACATACCAGAGCCCGAGCTCGACTCCGAGGAAGTGCGCGTACTCCGCGGGTCTCCCGAAAAGGGACGGAATCGCTCCGAGGTCGTCCAAGGCGTAGATCAGCGCGACCTTGACACGGTCTCCGTGGGCGTAGATGCCGTCCGCGGCGCGCTCGAGCGCACCGCTCACGGCCTGCGAGGGCGACTGGTGCGGGTAGTACACGTTCTGCATGAGCAGAAAGTCGCTCGCGGGGTCGCCGTCGGCCCGCGAGGCCGGCGCTGTGATCCCCGTCGCGAGCGCAGCCGTCACGGCGGCTGCGAGCGCCCACCGGGCGCGGCCGCCGCGGGGAGGGCGCCTCCGCCCTCCCCGCGCCCGCGGCCGGCCACCCGGATCGAGTCGGATCACTTGCTGCAGGTCGCAGGCTGCGGCTTGTCGACCCTAAGCCCGGTGGTCGGCGTGCCTCCCGGGACGACGAAGGTCACCGACACGACCGCGTCCGCGTTGCTCTCGTTCTTGACGATGAACGTGTTCGCAGCGGTCTCGTAGAAGGACTGGCCGGCAGTGAACGTCTCGGACGAGCAGTCGGGGCCGTAGCGGACGACCTGGCCGGAGACGACCGTCGCGGTTAGGTATCCAGAATGGCTGTGCCAGCCCGAGAACCCTCCCGGAGCGAATTTGGCCTGCTGGGTGACGATCTCCGGCGAGTGCAACACTCCCACCGGGACCATCCCGAACCTCGCGGAGACCGCAGGATGCAGGTTCAACCACTCGCCGAGGCTCGTGATGCCATCGCTCCGGAGTCGCATCAGGAGCTCCGGCAGCTGGTCGGCGGAATACTGCTTGCCCTTCCAGGTGAGACCGTTCGCCTCCGCGACGAGACCGGTATTGAACGCCAGATCGGCATGCAGGGCGCCGAGCGCCTGGATGCTGTTTGACTGCCCCGATCCCGGGGTCGCGAGTGCGACCGCCGCCCACACAACCGCACCGGACAGAACGAGAGAGACGATCAACCGCTTCATCGAATACCTCCTATCGGTAGAGACGGGGTCGCGCCATGCGATTGCCAACCGGCTGTGACCACCGCGGATCTCATTCCTCCTCCTTTGCGGCCGAGACGGCTTCGACGACGCGAAACGGATCGAGTCCAGCGCGCTGTGCCACGATCGCCGCGTCTCGGCCCGAGGGAGCGTCGAAGACGAAGAAGCAGATCTCGTCCTCGGGGACGTGGATCGAGCGCTCGAAGTGGACGGGTGTCTGCTCCTGCGTCAGCTCCTCGGCCGCCGAGTGCGCCCGCCGCTCGCGGGCAGCGCGCTCTCCCGCCCGACCGCGAGCCAGATAGGTCTCGACGAGGTAGCTCGGCACGCCCTCGACGCTACGGCCGGGGCGCCGGCGTGGAAACGTCAGAACGTCTGAACTTTGCCCGCCAGGGTGCCTTCGTCAGTGCTGCCGTCGGGCGAGCTCCGTACGCGAGCGCACTCCGAGCTTGGCGTAGATGTGGGTGAGGTGGCTGGCCACCGTCCGCTCGCCGAGGAAGAGCGCGGCGGCGACTTCCCGGTTGGTTCGACCCTCGGCAACCAGGGCCGCGACACGCAGCTCCGCCGCGGTCAGCCCCTCCTCACGTCTGCGCCCGCCGATGCTTCCGAGCTCGTTGCGCGCCTTCTCGATCCAAATGGCCGCTCCGAGTTCCTCGAAGCCGCCGAGCGCTGCGCGGATCGCGTCGCGGGACGCGCGCTTCTGGCGTGCGCGCCTGCGGACGATGCCGAGGGCGAGCAGCGCGCGGGCCCGCCCGAAGTGATCTCCGACGTCCTCGTGCTGCGCGACCGCCCGCTGCAGGAGGGAAGCGGCCTGATCGACGTTCCCAAGGGCGGCGGCCACGAGCCCGCGACCCCGCGTCACCTGCGCGAGCACCCAGTCGCGCCCGAGCCGTGCCGCGTCTGCCTCCCAGACGTCGAGCACCTGCACGGCCTCGTCGATCCGGCCGAGCTCGAGCAGCGCCTCGGCGTAGTCGGCGCTCCACGGGCGGTGGGCGGGCTCACCCCATCCGAGAGCCGCGGCCTGCCGCTCGGTCTTGCCGAGCCACGCCGCGGCAGCCGGCGCGTCACCGCTCCAGAGAGCGACGAGACCCAAAACCGCCAGATGGAGGGGCGGGTGGAGCCCGAGCTGCTCCGCTGCGAGCCCCAGGGCTCGCTCCGACTGCTCGCGGGCGAGCTCGAGCTCGCCGCGATGGAGGGCAATCCACGCGCTGGGGAGGTGGTCCTGCGGCAACTCGAGTCCGTACTGGACGCGTATGTCGCGTGCACTCGCGGCGTAGTTCGCCGCGAGCTCCCAACGCCCGCCCCACAGCTCGACCCACGCGAGCTTCCAGAGCGCCCAAGCGCTCCACGGCTCGTCGCGCTCGCACCATTCTCGGTGCGCGCGCTCCAGCAGCACACGGGCCGCGTCGATGCTGACGCACGTTGTGAGCACGTCTATCTCCGCGGCGATTGCCTCCTTCTGCATCTCCGGATCGTCGACGGCGGTTACGAGATGGCGGGCTCGCGCCGCATGTGCCGGCGCCTCGGCGTCGCCCACAATGGAACCGATCGCGGTGAGCATGGTGAGCGCACCGACTCGAAGCGCGTCGTCGTCGAGATCGTCGGCGAGCTCGAGTGCGGTCTGTGCGTGCTCGAGCGCTGCCACGAACCCCTTTCTGAAGCGCGCCGCCCACGCGAGTCGACGGTGGATGGACGACTGAAGCGCCGGCCGAGAAGCCGCGTCGCGGAGGGCTTCCTCGAGCAGCCCGACGGAACGATCGACGCTTTCGAGCTCGGCGAGGAGCACGAGGCACTCGGCGCGCAACGAGCCGATTCCCACCTCGGCCAGCAGGTCGGTCGCGAGCGTTCGCGCCCGCGTCCACTCCCCGGAAGAATGATGCGCACGAGCTGCAGCCAGCGCTCGACGCCGCCGCTCCTCGGTCGCGGCCAGTGGCGTCAGCCGGAGCGCATGCTCGGCGAGCTCGGCCACGACGGCCGACGCGCCTCGATCCGCCGCCAGTCTCGCGGCGTCGTCGAGCGCAGCGGCGACCTCGGCGTCCGGCGCATCCCTCGACAGCGCCAGGTGACGGGCGCGGAGGAGCGGCTCTTCGACAATACCGGCGATACGCTCGTGAACGCTCAGCCGCCCCTCGCCGAGGTCCCGGTAGAGGACCGACGACAGCAGCGGGTGCGTGAAGCGAATCGTCCCGTTCTCGCGCTCGACGACGTGCGCGACGAATGCCGGCTCGAGTGCGTCTGCGTCAACGCCCGCCCGCTCCAGGAGAGACTCTGACGTTGTGCCCAACGCCGAGGCGAACGTGAGCGCCTCGCGAGTGGGCGCCGGGAGCCCGGAGATCCTCGCACGCACGAGCTCTTCGAGCGTCTCGGGAACCGGGAGCGGCTTGAGTGGGTCGATGTCCGCGTCAAGAACGCGGGCCACCTCGAGCGCGAAGAATGGATTCCCACCCGACCTCTCGTGGATGCGGAGCAGTGTCTGGCGCGCGAAGGTTCTTCCGAGCCGGTCGCGCAGGAATCGATGGAGAGCGCCGATGCTGAGGGGTCCCAGCGGGAGCCGCTGGACGCGCTCCGCCTCGAGCGCTTGCTCGAGTCCCGGGGGCTGCGCTCCTTCGACGAGTCGCCGGGCGAGCAGCAGCCGTACGTGGTTCGCAGTGAGCCTTCGCAGTGCGAACGCAAGTGCGATCGACGAGGAGGGGTCGAGCCACTGGACGTCGTCGACAGCAATCACGATCGGCTCCCGTTCGCTGAGAAGCTGCAGGACGCCCCGCACCGCCACGGCAAGCGCGCGGTGATCGATGGGGTCACCTGCCGCCTCCTCCAGGAGCAGCGCTACCTCGAGCGCGCGCCGCCTCGGCATCGACAGCGCAGGCAGGACGTCGTCGAGGACGTCGTCGAATAGATCGCCCAGCCCCACGTGAGCGATGCCGCGCTCGGCCTCGGCCGGTCGCGACGAGAGAACGCGCAACCCCTGCGCACGCGCATGCTCGACACCCGCAAGCCACAGCGTCGACTTTCCGATGCCCGCCTCGCCCTCGATCACGATTGCAGCGGGCCCTCCCTCGGCTTGGCCGATGAAAGCGTGGAGGGAGGCGAGTTCTTCCTCCCTGCTGACGATCTCGAACACCATCCTCCTCGCAGCGGATGGTGACAGAGGACGTGTCGAAGACGAGCGCGCTAATACCGCACCGGCGGCGAGTTGTGTGTGCTGCCGCTGTTCACGGCACGGCACGGCATCGACGGTCGCAGCGGTTCGGGCGCGGCCAGTGCTTCGACACCTCCAAGAGCAGCGAGGCGTATCTCACTCGAGCGACGGGCAGGTGAAGCCAAACAAAATGCAACATCCAGCGACCTCGCGCGTGAATCGGACGACGGCGGCACGTCGTACCTGGGAGATAGAAGGGGCCCCGTGTCCGGAGCCCCTTCCGGTGCTGTCAGCTAGCCCGCGTTGAACGGGTGGACGAGCCGGTTCACGCCCGAGTAGAGCCCGGACGGGTTCGGGTACCACAACCAGACGTGCAGCGTGATCAGGTTCGGGTGCCAGAAGCCGAAGGCCGCTCCCGTTCTCGGCGCAGTCTTCGGACACGCGTCCTGAGACTGGGCCGGGACGAAGGTTCCGTCCGCGTAGTGGCAGGCCGCGCCGAAGGCGCCATAGCGCGCCCCCGGAAGCGGCGGCGTCTTCGGCATCTCGGTGAACACCCACTCGAGCGCACCGAGCTGCCACGTCGCCCCGTGCTTGAGGTAGACGAGGATCGCCGGCTTCGTCGCGTGGAAGCCGGTGATCTTCGGGTTGAGGAAGTGGTAGCCCATATCGGGGATCATCCGCGTGATGATCTGGTAGCCGTCCGCCTTTGCGGCGGCGAGGCTGGTCACGTACTTGGCGGTCGCGAGACGCGCCTGTGCGAGTGTGGCCGCAAGCGGCTGCGAGACCGCCGCCGGCGCTGTCGCGGCGTCAGACCGGCCGGTGCCGGCGGAGGCCCAAACGGCCGCGCATGACGTCAAGACGGCGAGCGAGGCGGCGAACAGAATGACTTTGCGCATCGACTCCTCCTAGAGGTGGGAGTAGGGGCAGGGATCGCGGACGTGATCCAGCTCGACGAGGAACTGATTCACGCCTCCGACGCTACGGCTGCGCCGGCTCCCGCGAAATAACGGAAACCCTGAGACTTTTAGGCAAGACCCCGTGGGAGAGGCGGCCTGGCAAGCTGCACCCGCGGGTCGGCAACGGGACGTCAGGTGGGGGGCGAGGTGCGTGCGAGCCCGAACCGGCCTCCGCGGCCCCGACGGCCGTCCGCGGCTCATCGCTGAGGTCTCGGACATCGCTGCGCTCATTTTTCTCCGCGCTCACGTCCCGGACGTGCTGCGCGAAGTACCAGCTCATCCGCTCTGGATCCTTGGCGCCGTACGTGCGATCGCCGTCTGCCACTCCCGGCGATGATGTAAGCCAGCGTTCGCGGCGGTCTACCAGTTGTACGGTACGAGGTCGGGGCCGACGAAGTAGCTCACGGTGCCCTCGAGTGCTTGCGGCCGGTGACCGGCTCTGCGACCCGCTGGTACTGCGTAGGGCGTAGCCATGGCGGCTCCGTTCCGATCCGCGGGTTGCGACCTGCAGAGAACCTCGCAGTCGCGGCCGCTGTCTCACGCGGACCGGCAGGAAGGAGGCGTCTCCCGGCGAGGATAAGCCGGAGACATGTGCAGCAGGGACGGCGCTTTTGCCGTCGTCGTTCAGGCCGTCGACCTCCTCGCGCTCTCGACGGTCCTCGTGTGTCCCACGTCGAGTTCCACGCAGGTCGCAAGCTTCCATCCGGAGATCGTGATCGGCAGCGAGTCGACCCGCGTGATGTGCGAGCTGACGAGCGCCGTAGATGCGCGCGCCCTTGGCGAGCAGGTAGGACACCTGGCGCTAGACGAGATGCGAAGCGTGGACGACGCTCTCCAGCTCGTTCTCGACCTGCTCTGAGGTCGTCGTCTGGAGGGAATCGACCAAGCGTCGGGCCGCACTCTGGCCGAATGGCCGTCAGGGAGAAGGCCGAGGCCTTCTCCCTGCACCACCCGGCTCGACTCCGGTCAGCAGCCGAAGCACTGTTCGGGCTTGTTGCCCGCGATCGCCGTTCTCGTCAGCGTGACCGGAAAGGTCGTGAACAGCCCTCCGCCCTGCTGCGGGATCGCTTGGCTCGCACTCAGCTTCCAGCGTCATGAGCCGAACGTCGTTCTGCTCGCAGGAGTCCGGAGAGCCTTTGCGGCGGCGCAGCCCATTGGGACGGTGAGCGACCGCGCGGTTGTCCTTTGCTTCAGTGCGCGGATCGCATGCACGAAGTTCTTCGTCTTGGTGTTGCGTTCGATGGCGGTGTAGACGGGGGCCAGTGCCTTCGTGAGCGCTGCGAGGTCGGCGGGGGTGGCGATGACGGCGTGCGCCCCGGCTTTGCAAGCGACGTTGAGTTTTTGCTGGTCGGTGTTCGGCAGTTTCAGCGAGTAGGCGGTCGCGTCGGCCGCCGCTTGGCGCAGCCATCCTTGCTGCTCTGGGGTAAGGGCCGCGAAGGATTTGGCGTTCGCGACAAGCGCGATCGTACGGGGCCACAACGTGACGTTCACGGTGGCGAGCGGCGCGACGGATGGGTAGTCGTTGTTGACGTAGGTGGAGAGGTCGGACTCCATGCCCTGGAGCTTGCCTCGGACGAGCGCGTCGCGGACATCGGCCCACCCTTCGTAGCTCGGCCTGGCGCCAAGCGCCCGCATTGTCAGCGTTTGCACTTCCGACGCGTACACACGGACTCTCTTACCTCTGAAATCGGCGGGATTAGCGAGCCGTGTCTTGGTGGCGAAGGGGTGACGGAGCTCATTGGCGACGAGGGACAGCCCGGTGAGGCCGATCGGGCCCAGATCGGCGAGCATGCTCGCAGGCATGTCACTTCGGAGCACCGCGCGCTGGAGCGGGTAGCTGTCGATCAGCATCGGTGCCTGCAGGGCCTGGAAGCTCTTGACGCCGAAGGTATCGAGCACGCGCACCCCGACCCAGGCGAGGTCGGCCTTGCCGCGCTGGACGTCCTTGATGACGGTGCGCTCGTAGCTCGGCTTTCCCTGGCCCCAGGCGTCGATGACGTTGAGCTTGAGTTGGCCGCCCGACAGCGTCTTCACCCGGTCGACGAACCGGCCTACCTCCGGGATGCCGCCGAAGTCGCCGTCGCTGTTCGCGAATGTGAGCGTCACCGCCTCCGCACGGGCTGACGGGCTCCCACCTTCGGCTGCTACGGCGACTCCACAGACGAGCACGGCAACGCCCGCCCCAGTCGCCATCGTTACCCACAATCTGATTCTCGTCCGCTCGACCGACCGCTTCATTTCGATCCTCCTTTCTGGTTGGTCAGTCGGCTCGGCATCAGCCGATCTTCTTCCAGGGGTGGGCGGTGAACAGTGTCCGCACGATGGGGTCGCCTCCACGGATCACCGTGAAGTGGAGCTCACGACTCGCGAGCTTCCAGCGCATCGTCAGCGGCGGCGGGGCGCCCGGAGGTGCGCCCGGCGCAGCGAAGACGAACGTGATCCGGTCGCCCTTCACCGTGTACGGCGCGGGCGGGCCAGGGGGATTCACGGGGTTGCTCGTCCGCTGGTGGAGCCGCCAGCTGCCGTCGTGAAGAAACCAGGTGAAGATCCCGTGGTTCTCGCGAATGGCGCCGGGGTCAGTGACACCGTTTGCCCTCAGATCGGCGTCGCTGATCGTGACCCGGTACGTCCCGTTCACCGCGCTCCGGTCAGCGACCGTGCGAATCGCCCGCGGCCCAGTCGTCGCGGCGGCCCTGGTTGCGTCTGCGGCTCCGGTGCCGAGAGTGACGGCAGCAACGACGATCACTCCGATCGCCAGCTGTCTGGCCCTCGTGTCCGTGCCCCAAACCATCGTCATCGGATGGCCTCCTTCGTGGTCGCTTGACGTTTCTCTGACCTCCCCGCACCACCCGACTCGAGCCTGCCACGCCTCAGCAGCCGAAGCACTGGTCCGGTCTGTTGCCCGCGATCACAGTTCTCGTCAACGTCACCGGGAAGGTCGTGAACAGGCCGCCGCCCTGCACGGTGAGTCCGGCGCTCGCGTCGAGGGAGTTGCCCGTGATGGCGCTGTCGGTGACCGCAAGGGTCGGCGGTGGGCCGCCGAAGCTGAAGACGCCGATGCCGCCGCCCTGCGCGGAGCCGGCGAGGCCGGTCGCGCGCAGGCTGTTGGCCGTCACGACCGTCCGCTCCAGCGTCGTCTGACCGAAGCTCGCGATCGCGCCGCCGCCCGCGATCGCGGTCCCGGCCGGGGCGCTCGCCGTTCCGCTGTTGGCAGCGAAGCGGCTGTCGCGGATGGTCGCGACCCCGTCGATGTCCATTGCGCCACCGACCAGTGCGGTGGCGGGGGAGGAGGCGGGAACGCTCGCGCTCGTCTGGTTGTGGGCCACGGTCGTGTCGCTGAGGACGAGCGAACCGTCGTCGTCGATGCCGCCTGCCACGCCGACGGCGTCGCCGCCGACGCTGCTTACGCTGACCCGGTTGCCGCTGATGATCGAGCGCGCGACGGTCGCCGAGCCGTTGTCGTTGACGTGGAGGCCGCCCGCGATTGCGACCGGCCCAAAACCGTTGGGCGCGATCGTGCTCGAGAGCTCGGCGCTGTTGCCGCTGATGCTGCTGTCCTCGATCGTCAGCGGGCCGCTGGTGACGACGCCGCCCCCGTCGGCGGCGGCCCCGTAGTGCGGTGTCCCGACCGCCCGGTTGCCCGTCACGAAGCTGTGCCTCAGCGTCAGCTTTCCTCGCAGGGTGTTCGCGATCCCGCCCGCGCTCGCCACGACGGTGACCGACCCCGGCTCGCCGGCCTGGTTCTCCGTCACGCGCGTGTTGACGAGGGTGAGATCGCCGTTGTTCTCGATGCCCCCGCCGGTGGCGAACGAGCAGTCGTCCGGGCCGCAGAAGCCGGCGGGCAGCAGCTGCCGCGAGAAGACCTTGTTCCCCGTGATCACGCTGTTCACGATCGTCACCGTGGCCCCGGTCGTGAACGGGAACGACCCGGCCTGCGGAATCCTGATGCCGCCGCCCTGTGTGACAGCCTGATCTGGAACCGAGCTGTTGACGCCTCCCGTGATCGTCACGCCGCTGATCGAGACCGTCGGCTCCGTCGGCGCGAACTCCTTCCCGATCGTCAGCACCGGCCCTCCACCCTCGATCCTGGTCGCGCCCGCACCCGCCCCCCGGATGTCCACGCTGACGTCGATCGTCACCCCGCCCACGAAGGTGCCGTGACCGATCAAGATCGTGTCGCCGTCTTTGGCCGCGTCGACCGCGGCCTGGATCGTCGAGAAGCAGCCGGGCGTACTCCCGACGCAGAGAACAGCCGCCTTCGCTGCGGATGCGGCCGAGCCGGCGCCGACGAGGGCGAAGCCCGCCGCGCAGATCACGAGAACCAGCCGTTTCATCTCATCCTCCCTTCGTTTCTCCGATAGGTCTCGCGCGAGAATGCGCCGCGCCCCTAAGCAGTCACTAAGCGACCGACGCCCTATCCCGGGAACCGGAGTGACTTGAGGATCTGGCGCGCCCGGGTGAGAAAGGCCGGGAACCGGTCGGCCGGAAGTGCGACGTTGTCGATGAAGACGACGACGGTCTTCCCCCGCACGTCGAGGACGATGATCCGGAAGACCCCTGGCCCGACCAGATAGGCGTCCGGGTAGCCCTTCGCTGTGTTGGACGGCGGGCTGAACGGGGTGAAGACGTGCTTCTGGCCGACGACCTGCCCGTCGAGCTGGATGCCGGAGAACCCGGCGAGCTTCACCGGCGACGCGGCCTCGTAGGTTGCCCCGTTTCCGCGCGTGCGAAGGCTGGTCACCGTCGCCGCAACCGACGGCGTCCGGGCATACCCGGTCACGATCACGATCAGGCCGCGCGGCCGGACGGCGGCAGGTAGACAGTAGATGCCAGCGGGCAGGCAGTAGGGAGGAGCGGAGACACCCTTCCCGTGGGCGACACCCCCCTGGCCGACGGCGGCCCAGCCGAAGTTCGGAGGCCCGCCGCCATCCGTCTGGGCCGACTTCCACTGTGCGCCCGTCCAGCTCGCGTCTGGAGGCGTCACGCGCAGCGCGAGCGGAACCTGGCTCGCCTGGTAGGTAACCGCGGCCCGGAGCGGCGCCAGCTTTCCCGACAGCCCGAGGAGATAGCTCTCTGGCAGCTCCTGCGGCTTGGACGTCGTCGCGGCGGCCGCCGCCAGCGTGCACGGCCCGGCGACGAGGGCTGCGAGGACGCCGATGCGTGCGAGCGTTCTCATCGCTCCTCCTCCTTGGTAGTGGCAGGCGCGCCAGAATGCGCCTGGCCGCTAAGCGATCGCTAAGGAGCGCTTCGAGATGGAGTTCCGGATCCTCGGCTCGCTGGAGGTCACCGGCGAGGGTCGACGGGTGCCGCTCGGCGGCGCGAGCCAGCGTGCGCTGCTGGCGCTCCTGCTCCTGCACGCAAACGAGGTCGTCTCGACCGACCGGCTGATCGACGAGCTCTGGGGAGAGCAGCCGCCCGAGTCGGGCGCCACGGCGCTGCAGGTTCGCGTGTCGCAGCTACGGAAGACTCTGGGCTCCGCCGCCGAGCGGCTCGAGACGAAAGCGCCGGGCTACCTCTTCCGCCTCGGTCCTGACGAGCTCGATCTCGATCGCTTCTCGCGCCTGCTGTCGGAGGCGGACGAGGCCGAGCCGCCTGTCGCCGCCCGGACGCTTCGCGAGGCGCTCGCGCTGTGGCGCGGCCCTGCCCTCGCGGACGTCGCCTACGAGTCGTTTGCGCAGGCGCCGATCGTGCGCATCGAGGAGCTCCGGCTCGCGGCCCTCGAGCGGCGCATCGAGGCCGACCTCGCCCTCGGGCGGCATGCCGATCTGGTCGGCGAGCTGGAGGCGCTCGTCGTCGAGCATCCGCTGCGTGAGCGGTTGCGAGGCCAGCTGATGCTGGCCCTCTACCGCTCGGGGCGGCAGGCGGAGGCGCTCGAGGCCTACCAGGCGACCCGACGCGCCCTCGTCGGCAGCCTCGGGATCGAGCCAAGCCCCGCGCTGCGGGACCTCGAGTTGGCGATCCTGCGCCAGGACCCGGAGCTGACCCTGGCGACCCTGAAACGGTCAATTCTCGTCACGCCGAGTAGGAACGACCGGCTCGACCGGCTCCTCGAGCTGGCCGAGCCGCTCGGCCGCAGGCCGCCGAAGGAGCTGATCCTGATCCGGCTGGTCGACGGCGCCGCCGACCTCGGGACGGCGGCTGCCGCGCTCAAGGAGCGCCGCGCCGACCTGCTTGCCAACGGCGTCTCGACGCGGGTCGCGGCGTTCGTCTCGCCCACGCCGGCACGCGACATCGTCCGCATCGCCGTGGAGCAGGACGTCGACCTCCTGCTCGTCGACGGCTCGGCCGATCTGTTACGAGACCCACTGCTCGCCGGCCTGCTGGAGAGTGCTCCCTGCGACGTCGCGGTCGTCGTCGGCGGCGAGACCCGTCCGGGACCGGTGCTCGTGCCTTTCGTCGGGGCGGAGCACGACTGGGCGGCAGTCGAGCTGGCGGCCTGGCTTGCAGGCGCGCTCGACGTCGCGCTGCTGATCGCGGGCCCGCGCGAGAGCCCGGGCGGCCGGGATGCGAGCCGCCTGCTCGCGAACGCCTCGCTCGCCGTTCAACGCACGCTCGGCGTGGCGGCCGAGCCGCTGCTCCTCCACCCGGGGGCGCCGGCGCTCCTCGCAGCCGCGGAGGAGGCGGCGCTGGTCGTCGTCGGGTTGACCGATCGCTGGCGGAAACAGGGCCTCGGCCAGGTCCGCGAGAGTCTGGCAGCGGCCGGTCGCACTCCGGTCGTTCTGGTCAGGCGAGGCCTGCGGCCAGGGGGACTCGCCCCACGGGAGAGCCGCACCCGCTTCACGTGGTCGATCGACAGCTGAGGCCGCTACGCCTTCCGCAGGCAGAGCGCCCCGAGGTCGACCTCGAGGTAGAAGCCCTGGAAGAGCCGGCAGCCGACCCGCGGCGAGAAGTACTCGTCGTAGAGGTAGCTTCCATACACGACGAGCGGCGCAGCCCGCATCAGCTCGTCGTCGAGACGGGCGTACGCGGCGACGCGCGCCTGCCCCCGCAACCGACGGGCCCTTTCGACGCGCTTCCGGAAGGGCCGGTCGTTCCACGGCCCGGGGCCGAGAGGCGAGCCCCAGACGCTTGCTCCCAGCGCATCGTCGAGAAACGGCGCGGGGTCGCGCTCGCCTGGAGTTCGCCCCAGGCTCGTGCCGATCAGCAGGTCGGCGCGCTTGAACTGCGCGGCCACCACCCGGGGGTCGCAGGTGTCCGACCTGACGATCGACACCGCGATCCCGATCCTCGCCAGGTCGGATCGGACGATCGCGGCCGCTGGCGACACGTCTGGATAGCACGGCGCCAGGAGCACCGCTCGCCGCCTCTGCGCTCCAGCCAGACGCCGAGCCGTTCGGAGGTCTGGCCCGTCGATCGGGTAGACGTGCCCGGCCCGGTACCCGGGAATGGCCAGCGGGATGATCTGCGTGGCGGGAACGTCGAAGTACGCCTTCGCCAGCGCGGGACGGTCGAGGGCGTAGCTGACGGCGCGGCGCAGGTGGATGTCTCGGAATAGCGGGCGCCGGGTGTTGAAGACGATGGTGTCGAGCAGCGGCCGCACGTGGAGGAAGAACCGTTGCCGTCCGGAGCGCGCGGCAGCGCTCGCAGGGCCGTAGCGCCGGTCGAGCGCCTGGCCGGGGCCGAGGCCCTGTCTGTCGTAATCGGGCGGGAGATAGTCGAGCTGTCCGCCTTCGACCAGCGCGATCGCCTTCGGTGTCGGGATGTTGTCCCAGAACACGATCCGCTCGGCGCGCGCCGGGCGGTTCCCCCCGTAGTTGGGATTTCGCACCAGGACCATGCGGTGGCCTTCGACCGAGGCGACGGAGTACGGGCCAGCGGAGGGGATCGGCCCGGACGCCTTGCTCGGATCGACCGGGACGCCATCCGGCACGGGGCAGAACGCCAGCATCGAGAGCCTGGTGAGGAAGTCGCCGGCGGGCCTGACCAGGGTGATGCGCAGAGTGGCGCCGCTGACGGCGATCCCTGAGACGTGCGCGGCCTTGCCGGCGCGGTAGGCGGATGCGCCGACGATGTCCAGCGCGTAGGGCCGGCCCTGGACGCCCGGCGAGAGCGCTCGTTCGATCATGCGTCGGAACGTCCGGGCGGTCACCGGCTCGTTCGACGGCGGCGAGAAGCGGAAACCAGGCCGGATGTGGAAGGCGTAGGTGCGCGCGTCGGGCGAGAGCGTCGGCATGCCGGCCGCGACCTCCGGCCGGAGCCGGGTCCCGTTCGCCCCGGCGGAGTCCGGGTAGTTGAGCAGGTTGACGCACGTCGCATACGAGAGCTGCTCGTCCTGCGGAGACCATCTCTGCACCGGATCGGCGTGGAACAGGGTGTACGGCGTCGAGATCCGGAGCTCCTGGCCTGCGATCGGTGGGAGCGGCGGGAGCGCAGGCGCCGCGCCGGTCCAGACGAGCCCGCCGTGGTATACGGCCGTCGTCGGCTCCGCTCGAGCGCCGAGCGCCTGCCGCGCACCGGCGTCCGGCTCGAGCAGCGAGACGGTCTTCGCTGTCGTGTTCGCAATCCAGAGGCGCCCTCCGCCGAACGAGATCCGCTCGGGGTCGGGCCCGCCGGGCACGACGCGCTGGACGCTGAGGTCGTCCTCGCTGAGCTTGTAGACGGCATCGTCGCCGACGACGGTGACCCAGGCGAAGCCGCCGCCGACCGTCAAGTCGCTGACGAAGCCGTGCAGCCTCGCCCGCGCCGTGATCCTGTTCTCGAGCGGGTCGATCTTCCAGACGAAGCCGCCCGAGCTCGCGGCCCAGACCGCGCCATCCGCGAACGCGACCCACCACGATTGGCTCGTGAACCGGTGCACGACGCCTCCGGTCCGTGGATCGACCCGGACGACCACCACATCGCGCGAGACCCAGAGCGAGCCGGCTCCGTAGGCGATTCCAGGCCCGACCGATCCGGTGCCGAGCACGAAGCGCCGGGCAATCCGGCCCGTTCGAGCGTCGATGCCGACGATCCCCGGCCCGTCGTGCACGGCCTCGGTCACCCAGACGAAGCCGCCCCCGCTCGCCAGACGGTCTCCGGGAGGCCACGGCAGCTTCACGGCGCGGGTCACCTTGTGCGTCACGAGATCGACGCGGAGGACGCGCTGCTCGCTCCCGAGCAGGAGCCAGGCCGAACCTCCCGCGAACGCCACGTCCGTTCCCGTGTCGGCGACATCGATGCCTCTTCCGAGACCGACGTTGCCGCTGACGCGGCGCGTTCTCGCGTCGATCAGGTTCAGCGCGTTGGGCCTCAGCGAGATCCGCTGCGCGTTCGTGACCGAGCGGGTCGGACTGTGTGTGCCTCGCGACGCCAGGAAGCCGCCGATCGCCGCGCCTGCCACGGCGAGCACCACAGCGGCAACCAGAAGCCGTCGCCGCCGGGGTCGTACGTCGCCCCGTAGCGCGTCCCGAGCCGCTGCGACGAGCTCGCGCCCGGCCTGGTAGCGGTCCTCCGGATCCTTTGCGAGCGCCTTCCCGATCACCGATTCGAGGCCGGGCAGCGCCGGCGGCTCGTTCTCGAGGTGCGCGAACACGACGGCTGTGTCCGAGCCACCGGCAAACGGCGGCCGGCCGGCGAGGCACTCATACAGCAGGCACCCGAGGGAGTAGAGATCGGCTCGCCCGTCCAGCTCGTCGCCGCGGATCTGCTCGGGCGCGACGTAGTCGACGGTGCCGAGCGAGCGCCCAGCTCCGAGACCGGTCGGTTGCTCCGCCAGCCGCCGGGAAAGCCCGAAGTCCGCCAGATACACGTGGCCGCGCCCGTCGACCAGGACATTCGAGGGCTTGACGTCGCGGTGCACGAGGCCGCGTTCGTGTGCGGCGTCGAGCGCGTCCGCGACCTGCTCGAGCAGCGCCAGCGCGCGCTCCGGCTCCAGGGGGCCCTCCGCCGCGAGCAGCCGCTTCAGGTCGGTGCCCTCGACGAGGCGCATCGCGATGTAGAGCTGCCCCGCAACCTCGCCTGCGTCGTAGATCGGGACGATCGCGGGATGGTCGAGCGACGCCGCCAGTCTCGACTCGCGCAGGAAGCGCTCCCGGAAGCGGACGTCCTCGGCGAGCTCGGGAGCGAGCAGCTTGAGCGCCACCTTGCGATCGAGTGCCAGGTCGTGGGCGCGATAGACGACGCCCATGCCGCCCCGACCGATGAGCGTCTCGAGGCGATAGCCCGCGAGCTCTGTACCGGGGGCGGGCTGCGGCACGGCTGCCGAGCCACCCAGCTCCCCGAGATCATCGCTTCTCGCCATGCTCCTCCCTTTGCGGGACGATACGGGCTTCCCGAGGCCCTGGCCAGCGTTCGGCGAGCCTCGCGAGCCCGCTAAGCAGAGCCATCGGCCAGCTCGAGCACGTGCTCGGCGAAGCGGAAGCCGAACTCGCGTCGCGCCTTGTCGATCAGGTCGGGGCCGATCGGCTCGCTCGTCGAGGCGGGCGGGTCAGGGGGCTCACCCTCGGGCCCGAACAACGCGACCCCGAACTCCTGTGCGCGGGGATCGTGGCTCAGCCGGTAGAGGATGCCGTCGAAGCCAGCCGCGGCGAGGGCGCTCGCCCACTGCTGCGTTCGCTCGTAGCGCTCGCTCGCTCCGATCGTCAGCGGGCAGCCGTAGGCAAGGGCGCGCCGGACAGTCGTGTTCGCGAGGCGGCGCTCGCCCGGCGCGGCGGTGCGGGCGAGCCGGCGGGCATCGAGCTCGGCGAGCGGGATCGTCCGGGTCGCCTCGAACACCTCGACGAACGCCCCGATCGGGTGCACGGCCAGATAGCACGTTCCCTGTGGCGAGGGCAGGTCGAAGCGAAGATCGCCGGATGAGCCGAACCACCAGGGTCCGACGCCCGCCCGGTGGATCCGGAAGAGGGCCTGAGACCGGCGGAGCGTCCGCGCGGGGAAGCGTTGCAGCGCCTCCGGGCCGAGGGGCGCCCGCAGCTCCGCCACTCAGATACTCAGCGGGAGAGACGGGCCGCCTGCCGGCGCGCGCTGGCGAGTACCGGCTCGAGCGGCCGCCGCCGCTTCAGCCAGCGCGCCGGCGTCTGCCCCTCGAGCGCCGCCTGCGCCGTCGACAGGAAGGAGGCGATCGTGAACGGCGTCGCGACGACGGGCGCGAGGATCGCGATCACCTGGGGGATTCCCGGCAGCGGGCGCCCGTCGCGGCCGAACTGGAAGGCCGGAAAGAGCGGCGGGCCCCGCCGGGAAGAGAGGGCGAGGATCCGCTTGCGGCGGGCGAGCTCGCTGACCGCCTGCTTCGAGTTCCCCATTAGGACGCTGACCTGGCGCGTGCTGTAGAGCGGGCCGAGTTGATCGCGCCAGACCTGGTCGGAGGCCGTGATCAAGGCCGCGCGCCGTCCCGCCTCCTCCGCGTCCTCCAGCTCGACGCCGATCGCGTCGAGCTCCCGCTTGTAGGCACTGGCTGCGCGCTCGCTGCTCGTCACCGTGACGGTCGATCCCATCACTGCAGTCTAGCTCGCGCCGACAAGACCGACAAGAAACTGGCCCTCGTCGGCTTCTCGCCCGGGAGCAGCGGTTCGGCGTCGCTCTCGCCGCCGACAATCCCGGTAGAGCGCCGGCCAGTATTTACAGGTCGTAAGCTGCTCCGAATGGAGCTGCTCGATCGTGAGCAGGAACGTGTGCGGCGCTGCAACCGAGCGTCGGGAGACCGAATGGCCGATTCCGCTCCCGCCGGGAAGCCAGCCTGCTCGAGCGCCGAGGGAGGGCCCAGTGAGACGGCTTCCCTTCCTTTCTGAAGCGGGACAACCGAGCAGCGAAGATGTCGGACACGGAAACATCGAGAGAAGGGTTGAAGACCATGGCGAAGATCCTCTGCGTGCTCTACGACGATCCCGTGAACGGGTACCCACCGACATACGCGCGCGACGACATTCCCGAGATCGAGAGCTACCACGGGGGACAGACGGCGCCGACTCCCGAGCGGGTCGACTTCAAGCCGGGGGAGCTGCTCGGCAGCGTCTCGGGCGAGCTCGGGCTGCGGAGGTTCCTCGAGGAGCGGGGTCACCAGCTGGTTGTGACCTCCGACAAGGACGGCCCCGACTCGGTCTTCGAGCGCGAGCTCCAGAATGCTGAGATCGTGATCTCGCAGCCGTTCTGGCCCGCATACCTGACAGCCGAGCGGATCGCCAAGGCGCCGAACCTGAAGCTGGCGTTGACGGCGGGGATCGGCTCCGACCACGTCGATCTCCAGGCTGCGATCGAGCGCGGGATCACGGTCACCGAGGTGACCTACTCCAACAGCATCAGCGTGGCCGAGCACGTGATGATGTTGATCCTCTCGCTCGTGCGGAACTACATCCCCTCCTACCAGCGGGTCGTCGAGGGTGGCTGGAACATCGCCGACTGCGCCTCGCGGTCGTACGACCTGGAGGGCATGCAGGTCGGAACCGTCGGAGCGGGCCGGATCGGCTCGGCGGTGCTGCGGCGGCTGAAACCGTTCGAGGTCGGGCTCCACTACACCGACCGGCACCGCCTTCCGTCGGACGCCGAGGAGGCACTCGGCGTCACCTACCACCCGACCGTCGAGTCCCTCGTGCGCGTTTGCGACGTGGTGACGATCAACGCGCCGCTCCATCCCGAGACCGAGCACCTCTTCGACGCCGAGCTGATCGGCCAGATGAAGCGCGGTGCGTATCTCGTCAACACGGCACGCGGCAAGATCTGCGATCGCGATGCGGTCGCACGGGCCTGCGAATCCGGACAGATCGCAGGCTATGCCGGCGACGTCTGGTTCCCGCAGCCGGCCCCGAAGGATCATCCCTGGCGGACGATGCCTCACCACGGCATGACGCCTCATACCTCCGGCACGAGCCTCTCGGCCCAGGCCCGCTACGCCGCCGGTACCCGCGAGATCCTCGAGTGCTGGTTCGACGGCCGGCCTATCCGCGACGAGTATCTGATCGTCGACGGCGGCAAGCTGGCGGGCGCCGGCGCCCACTCCTACAGCGCCGGCGACGCCACGGGCGGCTCGGACGAGGCAGCGCGGTTTCAGGCCAGCTGACCTGATCCGCCACCATGCTCGATCGGGGTTCTCGAAACTGGTGCCCTGAACCTGGGGGCGCACGGACCGATCTGCGCTTCGCCACGCCATTGCCGGTTGGCCGATAATGCTCCGACAGCGTTCACGGCAGAAAAGGAGTCCGGCCCATGGCTGTCGTCGAATCAGGTCCGACCGAGGTTCAGCACGTGCTTGCGAGAGGGCCGATCGCCGACCCGTTCCCCACGCTGGAGCAGGCGCGTAGCGATCCTGCTCGGCTCGAGGGGATCCGCCAGATCCGCAAGCTGATCGACGAGCGCGGGATCAAGTACGTCTTCTTCCAGCAGGTCTCGGTCTCCGGCCACGTGAACGGCAAGGGCGTCGTCGCGACCCAGTGGGAGAAGGTCGCGCAGGAGGGCTACCAGCTCGTCTACGGCGCGACCGCGGATCTCTTCGTCGACCGGAGCAACAACTACATCGGCTTCGGCCCCGAGGAGTCCGAGCTCGCCGCCATCGCCGACCTCGACACGTTCGAGCAGCTCCCGTGGGATGGACGGGTCGCGCGCGTCTTCTGCGACTGCTACGACACCGAGACGGGCGAGCCGCTCGCGGCCGACCCGCGCCAGAACCTGAAGCGGATCGTGAACGAGGTCGAGCAGGAGCTCGGCTACACGTTCCTCTGCGGGATCGAGCCCGAGATGATGTGGATGCGCAAGACGGAGGACCCGAACGACGCCGTCGGGCTGACGAAGCCGTGGTGCTACCACATCAACCAGTTCGAGGAGCTGCGCGAGATCATCCTCGACGTCGTCGACTACGGGGAGCGGCTCGGGATCAACCCGACCTACGGCGACCACGAGGACTCGCCCGGGCAGCTCGAGCTCAACTTCCTCTACGACCGCGCCGTGCGGACGGCCGACAACCTCTCGACCTATCGCCAGATCTGCGCCGCCGTCGCGCGCAAGCACGGCGTGATCGCGAGCTTCATGCCGAAGCCGTTCACAGGTGTCTCCGCGAACGGCGCGCACCATCACTTCACGCTCGTCGACGAGGCCGGCGTCAACGTCTTCTACGACGCGAAGGGTCCGGCGAAGCTGTCCGAGCTCGGGCTCCAGTTCATGGGCGGGATCCTCGACCACTATCGCGGGCTCTGCGGGATCACGGCCTCGACGGTGAACTCGTACAAGCGCTTCTGGGACTTCGGGTTCTGGGCCCCGATCTACAAGGACTACGGCTGGCAGAACCGCACGACGCTCGTCCGCGTCGCGAGCGGCGGCCGCTTCGAGTTCCGCGCAGTCGACTCCGCCTGCAACCCGTACCTGACCCAGGCGGCGCTGCTCAAGGCCGGCCTCGACGGCGTCAAGCGCAAGCTCGACCCGGGGCCGCCCCAGCAGCGCAACGTCTACGACGTCCTGGCCGAGGGCGGCGAGATTCCTCGCGTGCCGGCGCACCTCGGCGAGGCGCTCGACGCGCTGGAGGCGGACGAGGTCGTCCGCAGCGCCTTGCCCGGCCGCCTCTACGATGTCTACATGCACTACAAGCGGGACGAGTGGGAGCAGTTCCTCGCCGCCGTCACCGACTGGGAGCGGGAGAAGTACCTGGACGTCCTACCTTGATTCCCGTCACCCCGCAGGCATCCCGCGAGCGCGGAGACGGCTGATGTGCGGGATCGCCGGGATCATCTACAAGGACAACGGCGGCGAGCACGCCGTCGGCCAGGACATGACGCGGATGCTGCAGTCGATGAAGCACCGCGGCCCGGACTCGACGGGCTATGCGCTCTTCGGCCCCCCACAGCAGCAGAACGTCATGCGCTACAAGCTCGCGGACTCCAATGACCCGCGCGACTTCGACTTCGATCGGCGGCTCGAGCATCGCCGGGCGGAGGTCGAGGCGAGGCTGCGCGCGCTCGGCGCGAGGAACCTCGAGCTGGAGCGAGAGACGGCCTACGCCTATCGCGTCTCGTTCGACTACGACGGCGACTTGAAGGCGATCACGGACGTCGTCGAGGACGTCCCGCACGCCGAGGTGCTGTCGCTTGGCCACTCGCTCGAGATCGTCAAGGACCTCGGGGACGCGGAGCAGGTCGCGACCCAGTACCGCCTCGACGGCTTTGTCGGCACGCATGCGATCGGGCACGTGCGGATGGCGACGGAATCGGACGTGGACATCTCGGGAGCGCACCCGTACTGGGCCTATCCGTTCGGCGACGTCGCCGTCGTCCACAACGGCCAGCTCACGAACTACTTCCACTGGAAGCACAGGCTCGAGCGGAACGGCTGCCGCTTCCAGTCCGAGTGCGACTCCGAGGTGATCGCCGTCTACCTCGCCGAGAAGATGAGCGACGGCTACTCGCTCGAGGACGCGATGCGCGAGAGCCTCGCGGAGCTCGACGGCGTCTTCACCTACATCTGCGTCACGGCCGAGGCACTCGGCGTTGCGAAGGACGAGATGGGTGCGAAGCCGCTCGTCCTCTACGAGGCGGACGACATGGTGGCGCTCGCTTCCGAGGAGATCGCGATCCGCGCCGTCGTCGACCGCGAGATCGAAACTTGGGACCCCTACGAGGGCGAGGTGATGGTCTGGACACGGTAGGGGAGCGGATGGTCTCCTACGACGCGCGCGGCCTCGTCGAGGTCGACGACACCGTCCCGCAGATCGCGGAGATCGACGGCGAACGGGCCGTCTTCGACGCGAGGGAGCTTTCCACGCGCAAGATCAACCTCGAGCTGCGCTGGCTCCTGTACGAGCAGGGCGTCAAGGACGTGACCGTGCTCAATCCGGGCTCGAAGCACTCGCTCGGAGTCGGCATCCTGACGCGCTGCAGGATCACGTTCGACGGCAGCCTCGGCTACTTCGGCTGCGGCGTGATCGACGGCCCCGAGATCCACGTCAAGGGCCGTGTCGGCTGGTCCGCGTGCGAGAACATGATGTCGGGCGTCGTTGTCATCGACTCCAACGCGGGCTCGCTGACGGGCGCCGCGATGCGCGGCGGCGACCTGCTCGTGAAGGGCCGGGTCGGCGGGCGCACGGGCATCGACCAGAAGGGCGGCACGATCATCGTGCTCGGGAGCGCCGGCTCGATGACCGGGTTCATGCTCCAGCGCGGGCGGATGATCCTCTGCGGCGACGTCGGCCACGGGCTCGGCGACTCGATGTACGACGGCACGATCTACGTCGCCGGGAAGGTCGCCTCGCTCGGCATCGACTGCGTCCCGGGCGACTGGACGGACGCCGACACGGAGTTCGTCGAGCGCAAGTTCCGGATCTACGGTCTCGGCTCGCCGCCCGAGCTCCAGAAGTTCGTCTGCGGCAAGAAGCTCTACAACTACGACAACCTCGAGCCGTCAGAGCGGAAGCTCGTCCTTTAGTGGATCGGCCACCAGTGGACGAAACCGCACCTTCGCAGCGCACCGTGCTCGGGCGCAGCCGGATCTTCACGCCCGAGGTGATCGACGACATCCACATGAAGGCGGAGCTCGGCCGCTACCGGATGCGCGGCTTCTCTATGTTCAAGAAGATCCCGCACTGGGACGAGCTGATGTTCCTCCCCGGCACGCTGACGCGCTTCGTGATCGAGGGCTATCGCGAGAGGTGCGTGACGAAAACCGTGCTCGGCGCCCGCTTCGCGAAGCATCCGATCGAGCTCGACATACCCGTCTACATCACAGGGATGAGCTTCGGCGCGCTCTCGCTCGAGGCGAAGATGGCGCTCGCGAAGGGTGCCTCGATGGCCGGTACCGCGACCTGCTCCGGCGAGGGAGGGATGATCCCGCCCGAGCGCGACCTCTCGACCAAGTGGTACTACCAATGCATCCAGAGCCGCTACGGCTTCAACCCGCACCACCTGATGCTGGCGGATGCGTGCGAGTTCTTCATCGGGCAGGGTTGCAAGGTCGGGCTCGGCGGCCACCTGATGGGCCAGAAGGTCACCGAGCAGGTCGCGGAGATGCGCTCGCTGCCGGCCGGGATCGACCAGCGCTCGCCGGCGCGTCACCCGGACTGGCTCGGACCGGACGACCTCTCACTCAAGATCCAGGAGATCCGCGAGGCGACGAACTACCAGATCCCGATCCAGCTCAAGCTCGGCGCCGCGCGCGTCTACGACGACGTCCGCATGGCGGCCAAGTGCGGGCCGGACATCATCTACCTGGACGGCGCCGAGGGCGGCACCGGTGCCGGTCCCCACGTCGCGGCCGAGGAGACCGGCATCCCGCTGATGGCGGCGATCCCGGAAGCGAGGCGAGCGCTGGAGGACGTCGGTCTCGCGGACGAGGTCGACCTCGTCGTCGCCGGCGGCATCAGGAACGGCGGCGACGTCGCAAAGTGCCTGGCCCTCGGCGCGAAGGCGGTTGCGATCGGCCACTCGGCCCTGATCGCGCTGAACTGCAACAAGGAGATCCCCGGCGTCACCGACTACGAGGGCACGATCGGCGTGCCGGCCGGCCGGTGCTACCACTGCCACACGGGTCGCTGCCCGGTCGGGATCACGACGCAGGATCCCGAGCTGCGCAAGCGGCTCGTCGTCGAGGAAGCCGCCGAGCGCGTCTACAACTTCCTGCACACGCTGACGCTCGAGGTGCAGATGCTCGCGCGCGCGTGCGGGAAGACGAACGTCCACTCGCTAGAGCCCGAGGACCTGTGCGCGCTGACGGTGGAGGCGGCCGCCATGGCGAAGGTGCCGCTCGCCGGCACCGATTACATCCCCGGCGTCAGCGAGGACCGGGCGCTGAAGGAGATCAAGCGGATGCTCGAGAGGCACCTGGAATACCCGGTTGATTTCCTGCCGGACCAGGAGGCGATCCAGCGGTGAGCGTCCACGAGCCGGAGAAGACGACCGGGATCGACGCCGAGTACCTCTCGGGGCGGCGCTTCCCCTACCAGGAGGACATCTCGCTCGTCGAGGGCGTCGACCTCCTCGTCGCCACCCCCGGCGAGGACATCAACTGGCTCGAGGACGTCGCGCTCCTCACCGAGGAGGGGTCCCCGGCGGTGTTCGACCGCTACTCGAACTCGTTCCTGAAGATCTACTTTCCGATCCCCGAGGGCCGCGAGGACGAGCTCGCGCGCAAGGTGCTGATCACGCACCTGCAGTCGGGCAACTCCTACGGCATCCAGCTCAAGGAGAAGCACTGCAAGTTCCCCCAGCCGCTCCTCGGCTCGTGGGTGGAGGGCTCGCCGACGGTAGGCATCGACTGGGGGCCGCCCGTGCTCGAGGGATGGGAGCCGCCGGCGCACTGAGCGGCGGGTCCGACCGGGGCGCGGCGAGGGGCGAGGACACGCGAGGGGTGCGGATGAGTCGCTTCGCTTTCCGGGGGCTCACGCCCCCGAGACCCTTGGCCCGTTGCGGATGTTGGAGTTATCCGCGGCTTCGCCTCCTCTCCAAGAGCGGGAACGGGGTTCCCTCCTTCGCCCCCTCCGGGCACATGCACTCGCCTACCGGCCCGTTGCATACCAATGGTTCTCCATGGAGGTGAGGATGGTCTGTGCTTGTTTAGCTCTCTATGAAGAGCTAATCTAGCTCTATGCGTGTGGCCACGATCACGGAAGCGAAGAACGGGCTGAGCGCCCTGCTCGATTACGTCAAGTCGGGAGACACGGTGCTGATCGTCGACCGGGGCATCCCGGTCGCGCGGCTCGAGTCGGCAGCAGGTTCGAGCGACGACGTCGGCGGCCGCCTGGCGCGCCTCCAACGAATCGGAGCCGTTCGTACCGGGATGAAGGAGCCTCCAGCCGAACTCGTCTCGAGGCGACCGCCGCGCCCGCGCCGGGGTGCAAGCGCGGTGAGGGCGCTGCTCGACGAGAGGCGCGGCGGCCGCTGAGATTCTGGGACAGCTCCGCCGTCGTGCCGCTCCTCGTCGCCGAACCGACGACGGGCGCGGTTCGGGCCGTCTTCGAGCTGGATCCAGTGCTTCTCGTGTGGTGGGCGAGCGACGTCGAGTGCTTCTCGGCGATCGCTCGGCTGGAACGGCAGGGCGACTTGACGCGTCGAGCGACGCTGGAGGCGCTCGAGCGGCTGGAGTCGCTGGCGGGAGGCTGGCACGAGGTTCAGCCCGTCGAGGGCGTCCGGCGCGCGGCCAAGCGTCTGCTGCGGGTGCACAACCTGCGGGCAGCCGACGCGCTTCAGCTCGCCGCCGCCCTGGTGGCGTCCGAAGGGCAACCTGCGAGCCTCGAGATCGTGTCGCTCGACGAGAGGCTGGTCGACGCCGCCCAGCGAGAAGGCTTTCCCGTGCTCGAGGTCGCCGGATAACGTGGGGGAACCGAGGGGTTTCCCACGGACCCCTCCTTCTGCGCTCCCGCTCGTCCAGTCCCGCCGGGCAAGTCCGGCTCCGGCCGCAACGTTCTGCGGATCCTGCGGCGTTAGGGGCCTGTCAAGAAGGAGTCCTGAGCGCGGTCGCGGCTCAGTTGAGCGAAGTCGGGTAGTCCCAGCCGGTGGGGCCAGCGGCGAGGAGTGGGGCGAGCCAGCGGGTGCGGTCGGCGACGGCTCTCGGTTGCGGCGCGGCGGTTGTGGTGGTGGCCGGCTGCGAGTGTACGCTCTTGCGGCGCAGCGGCGATCCCGGCCTGTGCCCGCGGGTCGTGATCGACGAGCCGCTTGCAGTTGACAGCTGCGCAGTTGAGCAGGAGCTGGACGTGGAAGTGCGGTCTGCCGCGCCGCTGGGCGCGGTCGACCGTCCCTTGGTTTTTCAGCTCGCCGATCACGCCGTCGGCGTCGGCCATCCGGCGGCGGTGCGCCTCGATCCCGGCCGGGCTCTTGCAGCGCGCGGGTGCCGCCAGCGTCGCCCGCCAGATGCGCTCGGCCGCGAAGCCCGAATCGGCGGCAATCGATTCAAGCTCGGGACAAGCGAAACGAGCACGATCCAAAAGCGGCTCGACCGCCGTCGCCCTCGAAGCCGTCCGCCTGCTCGCCGCGGCAGGCGACGATCACGCGCTGCTCGCGGTCGACCGCCACCTAGCCGAGGTAGACGAGGTGCGGCCGCTGACCGGGCTTCCCGCGTAGCTTCGCCTCCGGGTCGGTGCGCGAGATCGAGGTCGTTCGCGCTTCGCCGCTTCGGTGTCGCCCGAGCGCAGCTCGGCCAGCCTCAGCGCAGGACGCTCCCCGCTCGGCCGGGCGGCGAGCGGCTGCTCGTCGAGGGCCAACTGGCCGACGGACACCCGCGCGCCACCCGCGCTCGGCTCGGCCTCGGCGCCCGCCCCCGCCTCGGGCAGGGCGACAAGAGCGAGGCTCGCACGCAGGCTCGCCAGCGCCGCGTCCGCCTCGGCGTGGAAACCGTCGATCGAGAGGTGCGTGCCCTTGACAAGGCCGTGCTGCTTGCACAGCTCGAGCGAGCGCCGGAAGAGCCGCTCGAAGAGAGCCGCGTCGACGAAGCGGCGGGTGTGGGCGGGCGAGAGCGTCTGATGGACGGGCAGCCGCTCGCTCAGGCCGTAGCCGAGGAAGCGGCGCAGATCAAGACGCACGCTCGCTTGCCGCAACAACTCCCGCGTCGAGCCGAGCCCCTCCAGGGCACCCGCGACCATCAACTTGACGAGCACGATCGGGTCGATCGACGGCCGCCCGAGATCGTCGGCGTAGTACGGCGCCGCGAGCTCGCGAACGAACGACCAATCAACAAGGCGGTCGAGCTTGCGAAACGGTCGTCCTCGGCAACAAGCTCGTCCAGACAGACCATCTCCACCTGCAACGTCGCCGCCTGCCCCTGCCTAGCAACCCGGGGCGCTACGCGATGCGGAAGAAGCATTCGTGGATCTGCCCGTCGGTGCCGACGTAGGCGATGTGCTGCAGGTTCTCGGGGGTGGTGTACCAGCTGGTCGGGCTGCTACCCGGCGCGACCGCCACCTGCCCGGCGCTCGGCAGGTTGTGCT